>NZ_FUWO01000005.1 GCF_900167405.1 Globicatella sulfidifaciens DSM 15739 | reverse complement strand
AATGAGGTTAAAGATAAATTTGGTAAACTCAATCAGGTTATTGTTATTAAATTAAAAGCGCAGTGGTTGAGTGGCCTCAATCTGCGTCTTAATGACTTGCTTGAGACCTACTCAACTGTGCGGGGGTGGACAGACAAAGCGAAAATCATTTGATATTCTACTTTTGGTCCACTCCCAACTGTGCGGGGGTGGACAGACAAAGCGAAAATCATTTGTTATTCTACTTTTGGTCCACTCCCAACTGTGCGGGGGTAGGCCAACGAAGCGAAAATCATTCGATTTTCTACTTCTGATCCACTCCCCGTGAGTTTTCATTTTTTCAGTTTAGACTATCTAATTGTTTTAAAATGGCAATTCAACTGTCTCTAACCATTCGCTAGCTGATTGCCATAATTCTGAAGCCTCGTTGCCTAATCTATCAATGACTTTATTTAAGGTTTCGCCCGCACCTTCTAACCATGCTTTAAAGCCATCGCCAAAAATATCTTCATCGATAAAGTTACTATCTGCTTCCATTTGTGATGCCATTTGAACATTGAAAGGTGTTTGCGGTGAACTTAACATCAAATTGGTAGTTTGAATATTGAATAGACTCCCCATTCCAGTCGGCATCAACTCATCTAGATTACCATCACCAACATTATCTAAACCAACCCAAGTAACAATAGTAAAGTCTGGTGTATAACCTACCATCCATTTATCACGGGTTTGCATATTGCCTTCGCTCACTTCAGTCGAACCTGTCTTACCAGCAATTAATCCATAATCGGGGCCAGCACCATAAGCCGTACCATAACCACCATAAGTATCAAGCATCATACTCGTCATATCAGCTGAGACATTGGCAGTCATCACCTTATATTTCGTTGGGTTTTCATTATTATAAACTACTTTACCACTTGGGTCTTCAATTCGACGTATAAAATTACTTTCTAAACGCACGCCATCATTACTAAAAGCAGAATAGGCTGATGCTAATTGCTGCGGTGAAACACCGTTTTTCATCGCACCTAAAGCAAGAGTTAAAGACTTATCTTCTTCATCGACCTTAATCCCAAATTGCGCTAATTTATTAACGGCGGTATCAATTTTAAATTGATCCATTAAATAAACAGCACTGGTATTTTTACTTTGAGCTAAGGCATAATAAAGTTCAACTTCACCGGTATCCGACACTTTACGGTCATAGTTTTCTGGTGCGTAATTATCACTACCATATCCTTTTACAACATCGGGGACCATCGAATGGATAGTATAACCTCTTTCCAAAGCACTCACATAGACAGCTAAGGGTTTAATCGTCGAACCAGGAGAACGATACATATCAGTCGCACGGTTGAAGCCACGATAGGTATATTCGCCACGTCCCCCATAAACCGCCATTACGCCACCAGTTTTAGGGTCAACCACCACACTAGCACTTTGGACGGTTGGTTCAATCCCATCATCACCAAAAATCCAGTCGTTCGTATATGAAGCATCAATCGCATTTTGATAATCTGTATTTAAATACGTATAAATCTTATAACCACTTGAAACTAACTCATCTTCAGGGATTTTCGCTTTGGCAACTGCTTCAGAAATGGTCGCATCAAAATAAAACGGATATTCATGACTCACCGTATCATAATAAGCATCGTTCAACACAATCGAACTGACTTTAATATTTTCAACCTCAGACTGTGAAAGAATGCCTTCTTTATACATTAAATCAGCAATGACATTACGACGATCAATCGCTGCTTCATAATCATCAATCGGATTAAAAATATTAGGTCCTTTTAAAATACCAGTTAAGACCATACTTTCATTATAATCTAAGGTTGCGGCACTATGTCCAAAGTAACGCATAGAAGCATCCTCAATCCCCCAGACTCCATTACCAAAATAAGCATGATTTAAATACATCTCTAAAATTTGATCTTTGGTATATTTCTTTTCAACTTCTAATGCCAAGAAAAATTCTTTTAATTTACGATTGAACGTTTGGTCCAACGTTAAAAATGCATTTTTTACTAATTGTTGTGTAATCGAACTTCCCCCACCACCGGTAGTGTTCCGATTTATAATTAAGCGTACAAAAGCCCGCCCCATTCCAATTGGGTCAAAGCCAACATGTTGATAAAATCGTTTATCCTCGGTATTGACGACTACTTCACGCATCGGAGTAGAAATATTTTCTAAACTAACATAACTCCCTTTTTGATCGCGTAAAGTTCCAGCTACTTCATCATTGATATCTAGGACTGTTGTATGAGACATTAAAGCTTCTTGTAAAGTATCTACAGAAGTTGTTTTTGCAATCAGAACTAAATAACTGGACAAGATTAAAGACAGTGTCATCCCTATGAAGATGAGCCATTTCCATCCACGATAATAGCGCCATAAATTTTTGATGCCTTGCCAGATATGACTCGACTTTTTTTGATTAGCCATTTGCGGCACCACCTTTCTTTCATCTATTTCTTCACTTACTATATTATAAAATAAATTAGAAGAAAAATTGACTATCCTGCTACTAATTTGTTAAATATCGATTAATTTCATGTAAAATAGTAAGTACTTCATATTTAATCACGAAAAAAGACTGGGAGCAAGTCCCAGCCCTTCATCATCTTTTATTACAACTAATTAAGCATTCGCTTTTAAACGCTCAACTTCACGTGCTATTTCAACTTCTTCATTCGTTGGAATATTTAATACCACGACTTTAGAGGCTTCAGTTGAAATAACCGCTTCTTTACGAGTATCATTACGTTCTGCATCAATTTCTGCACCGAAAACAGTGATACCGTTAATAACATCTTCACGGACAGGAGCTGAGTTTTCTCCAATACCAGCTGTAAAGACAATCGCGTCAACACCATTCATTACGGCAATATATTGACCAATATATTTTTGAACACGGTTAATAAATATGTCATATGCAATTTTAGCGCGTTCATTTGTTTCTTTCGCAGCCATAATTTCACGCATATCACTTGAAATGCCAGAAATTCCTAATAAACCTGATTGTTTTTGGAAGATATTTAACATTTCATTAATATCATTGATTTCTAATTTTTTCATTAAGAAAGGAATGATTGAAGCATCAATATCACCAGTACGTGTTCCCATTGTCACCCCAGCTAAAGGTGTGAATCCCATAGAAGTATCGACTGCTTTACCACCTTCAACCGCAGTAATTGACGCACCGTTACCTAAGTGACAAGTAATAATTTTTAAATCTTCAATGTTTTTACCTAACATTTCGGCAGCACGGCGGCTAACATAACGGTGGCTCGTTCCGTGAGCACCATATTTACGCGCTTTGAAATCTTCATAATACTCATATGGTAAACTATATAAATAATTTTCAGCAGGTAAAGTTGTATGGAATGAAGTGTCAAACACTGCTGCCATTGTTGCATTAGGAACGCGCTCTTTAAACGCACGCATAACTGCTGCTTCTGCTGCATTATGTAATGGCGCAAATTCTGCTAATGCATCTACTTGATCAATTACTTCGTCATCTATTAAAGCTGAATCTTTAAATAACTCGCCACCTGCCACTACACGGTGACCAATTCCTGTAATTTCATCAAATGAATGAATCACATTATTCGCTTCTAATTGTTCAAATAAGATTTCAACAGCACGATCGTGAGTTGCGATATCCTCCACTAATTTCACTTCTTGGTCGTCACCATATTCTAATTTGAATACAGAGTCATTAATCCCAATACGTTCTACTAATCCCTTAGCGATGACTGTTTCCTCAGGCATCGTATACAATTGAAATTTTAAACTTGAACTACCAGCGTTCACTGCCATAGTAATAGACATTTAACATGTTCCCCATTTCTAAATAATTTTACATAAGACTATTATAACATTAAACGCTTTATTTTTTTAGTATTAAATTGAAAAAAGTCTTATAAAATTTGTGAATAGAAACATGATAAGCTAAAAAACGACTCCTATTGTACAAATACTTTTGCCTCATTTTATTGTGAAATAATTAACCAGTTTTTAATCAGATAGCCGTTTACAGTTTTATTTTGAGTGGTATAATGGTTGATGAATAATATAAGAAATTAGGAGCTTTCAATGAAAAGAATAAATGATTATCTCAAAATGGAAACATCAACCATTATTTTCTCAATCGTGATGATTACTCTAGGTTGCGCAATCTATGCGGTAGGTATTAATAGTTTTGTTATACCTAATAAATTTGCCAGTGGTGGTGTCGCGGGTATTGCGATTATTTTATACTATATGCGCCAAATTAATGTTGGGGCCACCAACTTTATCCTGAATGCGATTTTACTGCTTATCGGATGGAAATTTATTGAAAAAAGAACACTGGTCTTCACCATTTATGCCTTAGCTATGATGAGTTGGTTTATGGAAATTATCCAAACACCTGGATTCACCTCAGAAAATGTCTTAATTTCTTCGATTGCTGGTGGTGTCATCATGGGGATTGGTATGGGGATTATTGTCCGTGGTAATGGAACAACTGCCGGAACCGATATTATTGCTTTAATGTTAAAAAAATTCTTTGGTTTAAGTTTTTCACTGGGTGTCTTCATAATTAATTTATTAATTATTATCGCAAGTTCTTTTGTTATTGGACTAGAAAATGCGATTGTCACGTTAATTATGAAGTTCATTACTAGCTATATGATTGATATTTTCACTGAAGGTTTTGATCGTCGTAAATCGCTAATGATTATCTCTGAAAAACAAGATGAAGTAGCGCATGCCATTATTGAACAAGTTGGTCGTGGCTTAACAGTTTTGAAAGCCTATGGTTATTACAGTCATCGTGAAAAAGATGTTTTATATGTCATTGTGAGTCGCCATCAAGTCATCCAAATTCAACGACTCATCTCAAATATTGATGCTAAAGCTTTTGTCACTATCTCCGATGTCCAACAAGTAATTGGTCAGGGCTTTACTTTCTACAATGCCGACAATCGTAATAAACGATTTTATTCTGATAATGCCAATTATTAATAAATACTAAAACTAAGATATGAATACCAACGGCAGTTAGCATGAGGAAGCCCTCTATTCAAACACCTCGCTTGGAACATTTCTCCTTGTAAATCTTTAGCTGTCAATCCAACAATACAAAAGGTTCCCCGATAATAAGATGCCCGCTATTAAAATAGTCGGCGACAAGATAGAAATCTTAATCTTCTCTATCTTGTCGCCGATTTGTCTAGTTTAATCTTAATATTAATCTTCGTCCATTTGTAAGATAGCCATGAATGCTTCTTGAGGTACTTCTACAGACCCCACTTGCTTCATTCGTTTCTTACCTTCTTTTTGTTTTTCCAATAATTTCTTACGACGTGAAACGTCCCCACCATATAATTTGGCTGTTACATCTTTACGTAATGCTTTAATATTTGTTCTCGCAATAATCTTTTGCCCGACCGCAGCTTGGATTGGCACTTCGAATAATTGACGCGGAATAATGCCACGCAATTTCTCGACTAATTCGCGGCCGCGACCATAAGCGAAATCTTTATGAACAATCATACTAAAGGCATCGATTAAATCACCATTTAATAAAATATCCATTTTTACTAAGTTAGATGGTTTGTAACCAATGATTTCATAATCTAAGGAAGCGTAACCTTTAGTATTAGATTTTAATTTATCAAAGAAGTCATAAATAATCTCTGCCATCGGCAATTCATAAACAACATTGACACGATAATCATCTAAGTAATCCATCGTAATAAAGTTACCACGTTTACGTTGACCAATATCCATTACTGCCCCAACATAGTCATTAGGCACCATAATCGTTGCTTTAACATATGGTTCGAAAATCTGATCAACTTCAGTTGCTGGTGGCATCATACTTGGGTTATCAACAATTACTTCTTCACCATTCGTCTTTAATACTTTATATATAACTGAGGGTGCTGTCGTAATTAAATCAATATTAAATTCTCTTTCTAGACGTTCTTGAATCACATCCATATGTAGTAAACCTAAAAATCCAGTACGGAAACCAAAACCTAATGCTTGTGACGTTTCCGCTTCGAATTCTAAAGCGGCATCATTTAACTGTAGTTTTTCCAAAGCCTCACGCAAATCGTTATAGTCATTGGATTCAACCGGATAGAGACCAGCAAAAACCATTGGATTTAATTTACGATAGCCTTCTAACGGTTCTGCTGCCGGTCGTTCAGCTGATGTGATGGTGTCACCTACCCGTGTATCTTGAATCGTCTTAATTCCGGCCGTTAAATAACCAACATCCCCGACCATTAAATAGTCGCGCTTAATTGGTTTTGGAGAAAATACACCTACTTCGATTACTTCAAATTCTTTGCCATTATTCATTAAACGAATCGTGTCACCTGGTTTAACCGTCCCATTCACAATTCGGACATTTAAGACAACACCGCGATAACTATCGTAAGCTGAGTCAAAGATTAAAGCTTGTAAGGGTTCATCAATATCCCCCGTCGGTGCAGGCACCTTTTCAACTACTTGCTCTAAAATTTGGTCAATTCCAATACCGGCTTTGGCACTCGCAAAAACAGCTTCACTGGCATCTAAACCAATAACGTCTTCAATTTCTTGTTGAACTCTTTCTGGATCGGCTGCTGGTAAATCAATTTTATTAATAACCGGCAAAATCTCTAAATCATTGTCCAACGCTAAATAAACATTCGCTAAGGTTTGTGCTTCAATCCCTTGTGCTGCATCGACAACCAATAGCGCCCCTTCACAAGCGGCTAATGAACGCGATACTTCATAAGTAAAGTCGACGTGACCTGGCGTATCGATTAAATGAAAAATATACTCTTCGCCGTCATTGGCTTGATACTTCAACTCAACAGCATTTAACTTAATGGTAATGCCTCGTTCACGCTCTAAATCCATTGAATCAAGCAATTGGTCTTGCATCTCACGATCTGAAACCGTATGGGTTTGTTGTAAGATACGGTCCGCCAAAGTTGATTTACCATGGTCGATATGGGCAATAATCGAAAAGTTTCTTATTTTTTGTTGTCTTTTTAACATATCATCTCTTAAAGACATAATTTCACATCCTTTTGCTTGAATTCTATAAAATCTTCTTTCAAGCTTTATACATACATGATTAATATTAACAAATTTTCGCTTAATTGAATAGTCATTTTTATCATATTCTCTTAAGAATTGATTGACAATGATACTTTATACAATGCTATTATCGTATCAAACTATCCTTTTAGAAACAAATATTTAATTTTCAGTCATTTTGAGGCATTTTATCTTCCTCATCCCTCATGGCACTTTTCCACATAAATAAGAGACTGGATGAAACTCAATAAAATTTCTTCCCAGTCCCTTTTTATTTTCTATTTCTAGATTAATTAAAATCGTATAAAATCTTTGACGTTGAAGTTATATGATTGCTAATGATTACAACCTACAAACGCGATGTTCCTACTGCGACACCGTCGTTGACGTTATATGACTGCTAATCAGTACGACCTACGCAAATACAATCGATTTTAAACTGATTAAATCTGCTCTTACTAACGACACATTTAATACTATGGAATATAGTAATAAGCGCCATTAGTTAAGATTTCAGCCACTTGATGGACTGACATATCTGGACTTAATTCATATTCTCCTGCTTGGATTAATGTATCTAAGCCCCAGTTTGCGATAATTTCTTGTAATTCAGCTGAATCTTGAATAATACCTTCATCTGCTAAACGATTCGCGATCGTCGTTGAATCTTCCCCTTCACTAATCGTGAAAGTAGTCGTTGAGCTTGCTTCAGCTGCCACTTCATCATTATTTTCTTCATTCGTTGCTTCAGTCGATTCGCCTTCTTCTACCGTGCTTTCTTCTCCACTGGTTGGTTCAATAGAATTACCAGAAGTCGATTCATCTTTCTTTTCTGATTGTTTGTTCGTTTGCTCTTCTAAGGCTGACATATTCTCAGACAATTTCTGTTTCTCTGACTCTAAATTACTCTTTTCTTCTTGTAATTTACTTACTTCCTCACGATATTGCGCTAATTCTTTATCGTTATTAGAACCATTAAACAAAGAGTTAACTGTCACACCTGGCACCGGTACATTTCCTTGACCGAAGACAGCATAAGCTCCTGATAATAATGCCGCACATAAAAAGCCAATTCCCATTGATCTTAATGTTTGTTTACTCATGAAATCATTCCTTTCTAACGATTTTCGATGTAATCATCAACAATCGTTTGAACGGTTTTAACATTCAATGCAACATCAGCTGCAATTTCTTGCATGGTGAATCCTTGAGAATATAAACGAATAACTTCTTCTTTAGATAATTCGGAAACTTCTGTAGTATCAACCATGTCAACTTCTTCTACTAATTGTTCTTCATCAACAACTGTTTCGTTAGGATAATTTTGGTCGTTACCATAGACTAAAGGAGCAGGTTCTTTTAATTCTTGCTCAATTTCAGCTACTCTCGTTTTAATATTATATAATTCTCTTGATTGTTGAATTTGAAATTCTTCTAATTGATTTTCAATTTTTTGATCGTCTTTTGCATAAATAGAAGCAATCAATAATACGATGGCGATTGCTAATAGTGCAATCACTAAAATCCATATATCCATAAGGCACCTCTTTCATTATTCATACTTTCTATTTTATTCAAAAAACTGAAAATTTTCAATAGTAATGCTATTACAATCAGATTAAGTTTTTCAAAAAAGTTGAAATAAATAGCGTACTGAAAGTATAATAGAAGAAAGTATAGCTTTTTTATGGAGGAAATATGAAACAGGAAGAACATACAACCAAAGCCTTATATCTACTAAAGGATACAGGTAAACATGGGTTATTCAAAATAATTTTTAGTCGTACCGGCGTTATTACCATTTTATTATTAGTTCAAATTTTCTTCCTCTTCTCAATGTTTAAGTGGTTTGGTGAATATTTTCCAATAATCAATGGTATTTCCCTTACATTTTCAAGTTTTATTGTTATTTATATTTTAAACTCACACAAAATTAGTGCCACTGCCAAAACAACCTGGATTATGGTAATTATGACTTTCCCAATTTTTGGTGGCTTGCTTTTTGCTTATACTCAAAGTAATTTAGGTCACAGAATTTTAGCGCGTCGGGTTAATCATTCCATCGTCCGCAGTGAACACAAAATTCGCCAGAATCCACAAGTAATGGAAGAACTAACAAAAATCAATGAAGGAACTGCTACCCTTGCTCACTATCTGAGATTAAATGGTAATTATCCTGTTTATAATCAAACAACGACTGAGTACTTTAAAACCGGTGAAGATAAATATCAGGCAATGATGATTGAATTAGAAAAAGCCCAACATTTTATCTTTTTAGAGTATTTTATTATTCAAGAAGGTGAAATGTGGGGCCATATACTAGAAATACTCGCCAGAAAAGCAGCCGAAGGGGTTGAAGTGCGTGTAATGTACGATGGTACCAATGCCTTTACCAAAGTTCCTTGGGATTATGATGCGAAGATACGTCAATTAGGAATTCAATGTAAGATGTTCGCACCGATTACCCCCTTTGTATCCACTCACTATAATTACCGGGATCACCGTAAAATACTGGTTATTGATGGACACACGGCCTTTACCGGTGGCGTTAACTTAGCAGATGAATACATTAACTTAACTCACCGCTTTGGTCATTGGAAAGATACTGCCATTATGTTAAAAGGTGATGCGGTTAAGACCTTTACTCTGATGTTTTTACAACTATGGAATATGGATGAAAAAAAACCGCGTTATTCAGCTTATTTAAATGAAGCCAATCCCCTACCTAACAAACAAACTGGTTTTATCATTCCTTATGGCGACGAACCCTTTGATTACGAAAAAGTTGGCGAAAATGTCTATATCGATATCCTAAACCGGGCCAATCAATATGTTCATATTATGACCCCTTATTTAATTTTAGATGGAGAATTGGAAAATGCGATTAAATTTGCTGCGAAACGTGGCGTCGAAGTCAAGATTATTTTACCGGGTATACCTGATAAAAAAATTCCTTATGCCCTAGCCAAAACTTACTATGCTTCCTTAATGGATGCGGGTGTTGATATTTACGAATATACCCCAGGCTTTGTTCATGCGAAAGTATTTGTCAGTGATGGTGATACAGCTGTTGTCGGTTCTATTAATTTAGATTATCGTAGCTTGTACCATCATTTTGAATGTGGTGTTTTACTTTATAAAACAGACTCGATTGCCGATATTGAAGAGGATTTCCAAGAAACATTAGGGATGTCAGAACTTATCTTATTTGATAAACTGAATAGTCGTCCCTTTACTCAAAAATTAACAGGGTGGATCGTTAAAATCTTTGCGCCATTATTATAAAAGATGGTGCATGATTACTAAATTATTATCATAAAGTTTATCTAAATTATTCCTTAATGTATATAAATTATTGATTCCAAAGAGACTGAGTAAAAGTTTAATGCCAACTACCCAGTCTCTTTTTCTATGTTATAATAAAATCTAACTTTGTAAAAAATCTTCAAGACGAAAGGATGTCCATAATGACCTATCAATATATTTTTATCGATTTAGACGATACGATTTTTGATTTTCAAAAAAGTGAACAAAAAGCCTTTAAAAAATTAACAGAACATATCGGTTTCCCTTACACAGAAGACCTATTCAAGAATTTTAAACAATATAATCAACAACTATGGCATCAAATCGAATTAGGGACACTTACTAAGTCAGAACTACTCGCAACCCGCTTTCCGCATTTTTTTGAGCAATTTGGTTATTCAGCAGTACCTGATAATATGGATGATTATTTCCGTGACCAACTTGCAGAAGCGGGTGATTTGATTGATGGTGCAGAAAATTTCTTAAATACACTACGACAACATCAAAAGACATTATTAGCAGCATCCAATGGTGTCTACCCAACGCAAATAAAACGTCTTAATCAAACCGGCATCATCGACTATTTTGATTATATCTTCATTTCAGAAAAATTAGGGTTTAGTAAACCTGATGCTCGCTTTTTCGAAGAATCATTTAAACAAATCAATGATTTTGATTTTGAACAAGCGATTATGATTGGCGACAGTCTTACCTCTGA
The DNA here is from genome assembly GCF_900167405.1 of Globicatella sulfidifaciens DSM 15739. GTDB lineage: Bacteria > Bacillota > Bacilli > Lactobacillales > Aerococcaceae > Globicatella > Globicatella sulfidifaciens. The sequence continues at coordinate 125,791 of NZ_FUWO01000005.1, read as the reverse complement.
TATGCGTGGAGCGCACAATATTCAGATGCATTCGATTTGGTATAATCCTCACCAAAAGCAACAGCCAGACGACTTAACCATCACCTATCAAGCACAAACCTTCAAAGAAATATTAGATATATTAATTTAAACTATCAGTGGACGAGCGATAAAAACCAGCACTTTGGTAAACTTGTCCACTTTTTATTCAACCTTTTATACTAATGAATTCTAATCAAGAGCAAAACTCAATCGTTTTTCAACTTTTTATCTAATTCATACTGTACGGGAGGTGAATAAACAATTCGAGAATCAATCGATTTGCTTCATTTTTACTCCGATCAAAGTTTCAAAAAAAAAAACTGAATTCGTCTTTAACAGCCTTTCTAAAACCTATACCTAATCACCAGAGAAAATCCTTCTATTCACAACCAAAAGCATACAGCCAACTAAATACAGGCAACCTAATATCTTAAATATCACAAACAAAAAATGAGTGAATTCGCAATAGTTACTTAATATCCCTATATCGATTCACTCTATCTTTATTTATCTTTTCATTTTAAACATATTGACGTTTTTCACCATTCATATAAGCAGCATCAATCAAACCGCCACCTAAACATTCTTCGCCACGATAAAAGACAACTGCTTGTCCTGGTGTTACTGCACGCACTGGTTCATCAAAAATAACTCTCGCTTTAGTGCCTGATTCATCCAATTGCACTTTCACGTTAATATCTTTTTGACGATAACGGAATTTAGCTGTACATTCAAATTCTTTTTCCGTCCAATTATCAGTTGTAAAATGAATTTCACTTGCTTCTAAATATTCAGAATATAAATTATCATGATGGTAACCTTGACCTACGTATAAGGTTTGAGTCGCTTGATCTTTACCAATAACAAACCATGGTTCATTAGAAGTGCCGGCTGTGCCACCAATTCCAAGACCTTGACGTTGTCCAATGGTATAATACATTAATCCCATATGTTCGCCCATTTCTCGACCATCTAATGTCATCATTTTACCGGGTTTGTTTGGTAAATAATTCGCTAAAAACTCATTAAAATCACGTTCACCGATAAAACAAACACCCGTTGAATCTTTCTTTTTAGCTGTCGCTAAACCAGCTTCTTCGGCAATTTTACGAACTTGTGGCTTTTCTAAATGACCTAATGGGAACATCGCATTTTTCAATTGTGTTTGTGATAATTGACTTAAGAAATAAGTTTGGTCTTTATTCGCATCTTTACCACGCAATAAATGAACCACACCATTTTCATCTATTTCCACTTGCGCATAATGTCCCATCGCGATATAATCAGCACCTAATCCCATCGCATAATCTAAAAATGCTTTAAATTTGATTTCTTTATTACACATGACATCAGGATTTGGCGTACGACCATTACGGTATTCTTGTAAGAAATATTCAAAAACGCGATCCCAATATTCTTTTTCAAAGTTGACTGAATAATAAGGAATGCCAATTTGTTCAGCAACTTTTGCTACATCTTCATAATCTTCCGTTGCGGTACAATAGCCTTCATCATCTGTATCGTCCCAGTTTTTCATAAATAAACCGACGACATCATATCCTTGTTGTTTTAATAATAGTGCGGCCACCGATGAATCGACGCCACCACTCATGCCTATTACGACGCGTGTATTTTTGTTATCAGTCAACACATGACCTCCTATTTATATTGTTATTTGTGTTCAATCATTACATTTCGATCGACAAAACCATCAAAAATAAAGTTAATTTTTTCTACTAACATTGCATTATTATCTAATTTCGAGACATCAACAGCAGTTAATTCATTACTCGTAACAGTCGAGATTTTTAATGTTTTCAAATCATTTTTTACTGTCACTTTCAATACTAAACCTCTCCGATGTTCCGTATCTAAAGGTCGTTTATATTGAAAATTACCACCTTTAGTCTCCATGAAACCATTATCTCTTAAGGTATAAGGTTTACATTCTGGGCTCATGCTAAATGTACGATTGAATCCTTTTAATGTTGCGGTTGTTGTGAATGCCATAATTGTTTGGTCCTTTCTTTTAAATTAATTAATTGTTGGATAAAGGTATCAATTTCTTCTTTGGTGTTTTGTTTACCAAAAGATAATCGAATACTTTGGTGATGACGCTTATCATCATTTGGATAATAAGCTGATAAAACATGACTTAATTCTAAACTACCTGCTGAACAAGCACTTCCAGCTGAGATAGCGATATTAGCTAAATCAGTTTGGACTAACAGCTGACTTGCATCAATATTGGGAAAATATAAATTAACAATGTATGGTACTTGATGAGCACCATTACGTTCAAATTGAATGCCCTTTTGCTTGAGTTGATTCATTAAATAACTCGCTAATTCACTAACGTTGTCTAAATTAGCTTGGTTTGCTAATTCAAAAGCCTTCGTCAACCCTAATATATAAGGAAGATTTTCTGTTCCAGAACGTAACCCGGCTTCTTGTCCACCCCCATGCAATAAAGGCTGAAGCGTCATTTTTTCATCCCATGGTTGATAAGCTAAAAAGCCAATACCTTTTGGGGCACCTAATTTATGACCAGAGGCCGAATAAGAAGTGGCATTTAACGCCTCGAGATCTACTTTACCATGACCAAATGCTTGAACGGCATCAACGTGGAACCATTTAACATGGTCTTTGGCAATTTTTCCGAGTTCTTCAATCGGTAAACGCGCACCTAATTCATTGTTAACCAACATGGCTACCCAACCAATTGTTTGTGGGGTGGTTGCGGCAATAAATTGTTCAATCGAAAAATTTAAATCATGAGGTTTTAAATAAGTGATGTCGAAACCTTGAGTCTCTAAATATTTTAACACTTCTAACACTGATGGATGTTCAATTGCCGTAGCGACAATATGATGACCATAACCTAGTGCTTTTGCTTTCTTTGCTTGTGACAGAATGGCCCAATTATTCGCTTCAGTCGCCCCGCTGGTAAAATATAAATCTGCTTTTGGTAAATGAATCAGCTCTTTTATTTGTTGGCGTGCTTGATTAATTAAATGTTTATTTTTCTTTCCCGCTTGATAAACACTTGATGGATTATAATAATTTTCCAACAAAGCTTCATGGATAACGTTTGCTACTTCTGGATCAACGGGTGTCGTTGCGGCATTATCTAAATATATCACGACACATTCCTCCTTATCACATTGTCTATTATACTACATTCCAATTTGTTTGTGTATGGATAATTAAAGGACCCCTATCATTGAATCGATCATTTGATAAATAACATCCTAACAAACTATAAAATGCATAATCAATCCTTTCTTCATTCAAACGAATATCATAATGTATTCACAACTTCAGTATCATAACATATAATAAAAACGTAACCAAGACTTTTGCTTTAATTTAATAAATATTTTAAAATAGAGATATTAATTCATAAAAACCAAAGGAGGATTAGCATGTCTCAACCATTAGCTTACCGAATGAGACCTCGAAAAATTGAAGAAGTGATTGGTCAGCAACACTTAGTGGGACCCGGTAAAATCATTGATCGCATGGTTCGTGCTCAAAGACTCACTTCCATGATTTTATATGGTCCTCCAGGCACAGGAAAAACCAGTATCGCCAGTGCCATTGCCGGTAGTACACAACATGCCTTTCGCGTCCTTAATGCCGCCACTGACAGCAAAAAGGATATCGAAGTCGTCGTTGAAGAAGCAAAGATGTCAGGCACCGTCATTTTATTACTGGATGAGATACATCGTTTAAATAAAGTTAAGCAAGATTATCTACTCCCCCACCTTGAAAGTGGACGAGTGATTTTAATTGGTGCCACTACTGAAAATCCTTATATATCCATTAACCCTGCTATCCGTAGTCGCGTACAAATCTTCGAAGTCAAGCCACTAACGAGTGACGAAATTGTTGAAGGCTTAACCAATGCGCTTTACGATTCAGAACGGGGCTTAGGTCACTATCAAGTTGAAATGGATGACAGCACCTTACGTCATTTTGCACATGTCACCAATGGCGATATTCGTAGCGCCCTCAATTCACTTGAATTAGCTGTTTTATCGACAGAAGCGAATAAAGACGGTAAAGTAGTCATTACTCAAGATATTGCTGAAGAATGCTTGCAACGCAAACGTTTGGCTCATGATAAAGATGGCGATGCCCATTATGATACCATCTCTGCATTACAAAAATCCATTCGTGGAAGTGATGTAGATGCTGCCCTCTATTATCTAGCGATTTTACTGGAAGCCGGCGAGTTAATTATTGCTTGTCGTCGCTTATTGGTCATTGCTTATGAAGATATTGGCTTGGGTAACCCTCAATCAACTGAAAGAACAGTAGCCGCTGTCGAAGCCGCAGAAAAATTAGGCTTACCTGAAGCACGTATTCCGTTAGCCTTTGCGACTGTAGAACTTGCCTTAAGTCCAAAATCCAATACCACAATGATGGCATTAGACAATGCGCTAGCTGATATTCGCAGTGGTAATATTGGCCCTATTCCTGATCACTTGAGAGATGCTCATTATAGCGGAGCAGCTAAATTGGGTCGTGGTGTTGAATATAAATATCCTCATAGCTATCCTGGTCATTGGGTCTTACAACAATATTTACCAGATAATGTTAAAAGTAAACAATACTTCAAACCAGATCCAACTGGTAAATATGAAGAAGCCCTCGCTAATGTCTATAAAAAAATAAAAAGTCAATCATAATTTCAAGCGGGAGTGGGCAAGAAGTAGAAAATTAAATAATTTTCGCTTCGTCTGCCCACCCCCGCACAGTTGAGTAGGCCTCAAACAAGTCGAAAGATGTAGGTTGAGGCCACTCAACCACTGCGCTATTAATTAACGAACAATAATTTTGACTAAATTTATCAAGTTTATGCCCAGCCTCTGCCCACTAGTGAAATAAAAAATAGTAACGCCTTAGATCAGAAAATGCATTTTAAATTAGGTTGAATTATAATGTCTAATCGCCCCATTTTAAAGCAACAAAACATTAAAGCACCTCACAAAAAGCGATATTTTTTTGCGATTAAGCTTGATGTAACTTGATTAATTGCGGTTTAATAATGATATTTTTGCAAAACGCTTTATTTATAAAACATTTAGTGCTATAATATAGTCATAGATGAGATATCTGAAGTGTACGTTGTTTACACATCGTGCGAACCGAACACTTTATTATTATATAGGGATTCTACTGAAGGTCTGGAATGACAAGCCTTTTACACTTGGAAGTCAGGAAGGATTTTCTTGAAGCCCACCTGCAGTTACTTGCGGGTTCATTACATGTGTACGCCATGACGGCATATTCGGATATTCTTATTAGCTGGCGCGAGCCAGCTTTTTTTATAAATGAAATTAAAGGAGTACTATATGATATTAACGGTTTTATATTTTGCTTTTCCCCTCTTAATGTTGATTATCGCTGGATATTTATTCTATTTCCGCCATGAACTAAAAGTTTGGTTAAACCTTGAAGATACTAAAATTATTAAAGCTCTCATTTCAGCCTTTTTCTCAATGGGATTAGTCGGTTTGTTTTTAACGACCTTAAAATATGAAACTCTCTTTATCATTTGGATGATTTTGGCAATCTTATTAACGGGAGTACTCACCTTCATCTTCGTAAAATTAATGAAATAAAAGAACTCAATACTTTTAGGTATGAGTCGACTGAATTTTCTAGGTTCATTCGCATCATTTGAAAAAAATCTCCCTTGCTATCACTGTGGTAAACAAGGGAGATTGAATTATATTGTGCACTTTTGGGTTGGATTTGACTGTTATACTGGTTAAATTAGCTACGTAAGCCAATACCGCGATCCACTAAATAATATGCTAATGAATACAGTACCGCGATAAAAATGATTAAAATGGTAATCGACATCGCTATCGGTACATCGCCTATCCCTAAGAAACCGTAACGGAAACCCGAAATCATATAAACGATTGGATTGATTTTCGAAACGGCTTGCCAAAATGGTGGTAACATGGAAATAGCATAGAACACTCCACCTAGATACGTTAAGGGTTGTAGTACAAACGTTGGCACAATTGAGACATCATCAAAACTTCTAGCAAACACACCATTGATCAAACCTGCTAAAGAAAATAAAATAGCGGTCATTAAAATGGTCATCACTACCACTAACCATGAATGAACATGTAATGGTACAAAGAATAATGACACCATGGTCACTAATGAAGCGACAATTAAACTCCGTCCTACCCCTCCTAATACAAATCCCCAAATGATAACATGAGTAGGTACAGGGGCTACTAATAATTCTTCAATATTCTTTTGTAATTTTTGAGAGAAGAATGATGAGGAAACATTGGCATAGGAACTGGTAATCGATGACATCATTATCAATCCTGGAACAATAAACTCCATATAACTGAAGCCTCCCATTTCACCAATACGTCCACCAATCATTTTTCCAAAGATTATAAAATAAAGTGAAGTGGTAATGACAGGTGGAACTAATGTTTGAACCCAGATTCGCAAATAACGATTAGTTTCTTTCATCACTAAACTTTTTAAAGCTGTAAAATATAAACTATACATGTTAATCCTCCGTCTGATCTTTCTCTTCGGTAATTTTCAGGAATAACTCTTCTAAGCGATTCGATTTATTACGCATCGATAATACCTTTATTCCTTGCTCTGTTAATTGGTTAAAAATATCATTAACCCCTTGATTGCGCTCAACTTCGACTTCCAAAGTTTGGTCACCATCAAATTGATATGCATAGCCTGTTAACTTAGGTTGTTGTTGCAATATGCCCAAATCAAAGATAAAAGTTTCATGCTGTAATTTTGATAATAATGCTTTCATACTGGTATTCTCAATTAGTTGGCCCGCTTGGATGATGCCGATATTACGACATAACATCTCGGCTTCTTCAAGATAATGAGTCGTTAAGATAATGGTGGTGCCATTAGCATTTAACTCTTGTAAGAAATGCCACATCCCTCTTCTTAACTCAATATCAACCCCGGCGGTCGGTTCATCTAAAATCAATAGTTTGGGTTCATGCATCAAAGCTCTAGCAATCATCAAACGACGCTTCATTCCTCCCGATAACATGCGCGCTTTTTCATCACGTTTTTTCCATAAATCTGCCTGTTTTAAATATTTTTCACTGCGCTTGTAAGCTTCTTTACGAGGTACACCATAATATCCTGCTTGATTGACCACAATTTGTTGGACGGTCTCAAATGGATTAAAATTGAACTCTTGTGGTACCAAGCCAATTTGTTGCTTCGCTTTTTCTAACTGAGTATCAATATCATAACCGAATACTTTAACAGTCCCAGAGGTTTTATTGACTAGCGAAGTAATTATACCAATAGTCGTCGACTTGCCAGCTCCATTAGGACCTAATAACGCATAAAAATCACCTTCAGAGACCTTTAAATCAATCCCCTTGAGCGCTTGTACTCCTGTATCATAAACCTTCTTTAAATCCGATATTTCCAATGCATAAGTCATATATAAGAAATCTCCTTTTATTCATCTGATACTATTCTAACATCTATTGAAAACAGGTACAATGGAATGATTATTATAAATATAGTATCTTTTTTAAAGTTTTGGTGGACAGATTTTTCTCAATAAACCCCACCATTTGACAAAGAGCCATCAATATTAGACGATGGCTATCAAATTCCACGCTATTTTTACTTTCAAATAAAAAAAGATTGGACCCTAGAGCCCAATCTTTTAATTAATTTATTTATCTTCTTTGTCAGATAAACCTTCTTTAATACCTTCTACAGTATCTTTTACATCTTCAATGCCTTCTTTAACAGCGCCTTTAACTTTTTCAGCAGCGCCTTCAGATTGTAATTTTTCATTATCGGTAACTTTTCCGACAGTTTCTTTTACTGATCCAGATACTTTATCTAAATTCGCTTCATTTTTTTCTTTTGACATATTCATTTCCTCCTTGTTTTATAGCATACTTCTACTATACCACCTTATGATGAATATGTGGAATAATATGCTCAGAGATAAAAGTTTAAACACTTTAATTGCTGACAGCTTTACAGTTATTTAAGACAAAAATTAGTGTCGAAACGTATCGGTTTATTAAAATGATTTTCGTTAAAAGAGCTAGCTATAAATAAAGAGACTGGATAGACAGTCCTTCTACCCCACACTACCTTCCATTTCATAACTGATCAATCGGTTTAATTCAACTGCGTATTCCATCGGTAATTCTTTGGTGAACGGTTCAACAAATCCCATAACAATCATTTCAGTTGCAGCTGCTTCTGATAAACCGCGACTCATTAAATAGAATAATTGTTCTTCTGATATGCGCGATACTTTGGCTTCGTGTTCTAAAGCCACTTGTCCATTATGGATTTCATTAAATGGAATGGTATCTGATTTTGATTTTTCATCCATAATAATCGTATCACATTCAATATGCGACATGGATCCTTGTGAATTTTTACCAAAATAGACTTGTCCACGATAGTTGACACTACCACCGTCTTTGGCAATCGATTTAGAAACGATTGAACTCGAGGTATTCGGTGCGTTATGATAGATTTTGGCACCGGCATCTTGAATTTGATTCGCTCCAGCAAAGGCAATAGACATGACGGTACCACGAGACCCTTGACCTTGTAAGTAAACACTTGGATATTTCATGGTCACTTGAGCACCAAGGTTACCGTCAACCCACTCCATTGTCGCACCTTCATGGGCAACCGAACGTTTGGTTACCAAATTATAAACATTATGAGACCAGTTTTGAATGGTGGTATAACGGCAATAGGCATCCTTCTTGACAATAATTTCCACCACTGCACCATGTAAAGATGCGGTTGAGTAAGTCGGTGCTGTACAACCTTCGACATAATGAATGCTGGCACCTTCATCGACAATAATCAAAGTCCGTTCGAATTGTCCGGTTCCTTCATTATTAATTCTAAAGTATGTTTGTAATGGAATATCGCATTTTACGCCTTTGGGAACATAAATAAAAGTTCCACCACTCCAGACGGCTCCATTTAATCCCGCTATAAAATTATCAGTGGGCGGTACCACCGTTCCAAAATGTTCTTTAAAAATTTCTGGGTATTCCTTTAAAGCTGTATCCGTATCAGTAAATAAAATACCTAGTTTATCAAACTCGGCTTTTAAATTATGATAAACAGCTTCTGATTCGTATTGCACGGCCGCTCCTGCTAAATAAGCACGTTCAGCTTCAGGTATACCAAGCCGTTCAAAGGTATTTTTGATTTCTTCAGGGACATCATCCCAGCTTCTCGCTGGTTTATTAGTGGCTTTTTGATAATAAGTAATATCCTCAAAGTCTAAGCCAGATAAATCAGGTCCCCAATTAACTTTTTTAGCATTATAGTAGGCATCTAAAGCTTTTAAGCGATAGTCTAACATCCATTGGGGTTCATTTTTTTCTTTTGAAATGGTGCGTACCACTTGTTCATTTAAACCTTTTCCAGTTGAGAAAATGATTTCTGCATTGTCTTTAAAACCATAAGCATAGTCATCCACGACTGGCACTTCAAGTTCTCTTACTACTTCAGTCATCTAAATCACTCTCTTTCTGTGGGTCGACTGCCCCTGCTGCTGCTTTCCAAGCTAATACCGCACATTTATAACGTGCAGGAAATTGTTTAACTCCTTCAAGGAAATAAGCATCTTTTAAGGCAATCTCCCATTGTTCATCAATGATCTCTCCTTTAACCAATCGATTAAAAACGTCAATTAACTTTAAGGCTTTATCAATAGTAAGTCCTTTAATAGCCTCTGTCATCATACTTGCACTAGCCATACTAATCGAACATCCATGTCCGGTATAAGCCACTTCTTCAATTACCTGATCCTTCACTACCATTTGCACGATAATAGCGTCACCGCAGGTTGGATTTAATAATTCCATGTGATGGGTTGCATTGTCTAAAGCATAATGGTGATGAGGATGTTGTGCATGATCCAAAATCACTTCTCGATATAAATGAGATAAATTAGATAGGGCCATTAAAAAACTCCTTTACGTTTTTCGTTACTTCAATAAAATGGTTTACTTCTGCTTCTGTATTATAAACGGCTAAGCTGGCTCTTAGCGTCGCATGAACATCTAAATAGCGCATCAAAGGTTGCGCACAATGATGGCCAGCTCTAACGGCAATCCCTTCCATATCATAACCGGTCGCCGCATCATGCGGGTGAACCCCTTCAATATTAAAGCTTAAAATGCCATTTTGACCTTGGTGATAGACGGTCACGCCATCGATTTCAGACATCCCTTGTGTTAACCGTTGAGTTAGCTGTTGGACATGAGTTTGTAAAGGTTTCATGCCGATGTCGTTTAGCCAATCAATCGCTGCACCTAATCCAATGACTTCCGCAATTGGTGGTGTTCCTCCTTCAAATTTCCAAGGTGCTTCTTTATAATTACTGGTTTCATCTCCAACATAATGAATCATTTCTCCACCATAAAAAAATGGCTGGCATGTTGCATGATGACGACGATTGAGATAGCAAATTCCAATACCCGTTGGTCCATATAGTTTATGACCACTAAAACAATAAGCATCGACTCCTAAGGCTTCAATGTCTAGACTTTGATGAGCGACAGCTTGGGCACCATCTACTATCACGACAATATTATGTTGATGTGCCCACTCAGTCAATTGTCGAAGGGGTTGTTCAACGCCTAATACATTGGAGACATGTTGGATTACCAATGCTTTAACGGATTTTAACGCTTCTGCTTGAGGCAATTGAGCCAAATCAACTGTAAAATCCTCTGTTAAAGGTAACATTTTTAATTTGGCACCTGTTCTTTGACAAACGGCTTGCCAAGGCACATAGTTAGAATGATGTTCTAAAGTCGTAGTTAAAATAATATCGCCTTTTTTCATTATGGGTTCAATCAAACCACGCGCTAAAAAATTTAGACTCGCCGTTGTCCCACTTGTATAAATGATTTCATTCGTTGCTTTAGCGCCGATAAATTGAGCCACTTTAGATCGAACCGCTTCATACTGTGTAGTCGCTCTTTCAGCTAAGCTATGAACACCACGATGAATATTAGCATTGTCTTCTTGATAATAGCGCATCATAGCCTCCAATACCACCTGCGGCTTCTGGGTAGTGGCTGCATTATCAAAGTAGATCAACGGCTCATCATTGACCGTTTGATTTAAAATCGGGAATTGTTGACGTAATGAATTAATCATTTAAATCATCCGCCTTAATACTCATTAATTTATGATCAATGACTTCCATTAATTCATCGCGTACTTTTTGTGAAGGCATACTTAAAATAACCGGTCCTAAAAATCCACGTATGACTAAATATTCTGCTGTTTCTTTTGTTAAACCACGACTCATTAAGTAATGCAATTGTTGTTCATCGACTTGTCCAATACTTGCAGCATGGCCTGCGGTCACTTCAAACTCTTCAATTAATAAAATCGGGTTAGCATCTCCGCGTGCTTTATCTGATAACATTAAAACGCGACTCTCTTGTTGCGCATCAGCATGTTTGGCGCCATTTTCAATTAAACCAATGCCATTAAAGGTTAAGGTCGAACGGTCTAAGATGACACCATGTTGGAAAATATTCCCAATCGTATGGTGACCACGATTAACAACTTTTGAATCAATGGCTTGAACTTGCTTATTAGAAGAAATACCGACAATCGCCACTTGTGATTCAGATCCATTACCATCTAAATAAGTATCCAAATCTAAAATAACATTACTATCATTCATTTCTCCAATCGCCCAATCGATATGAGCATCACGTTCAGTCCTTGCATAGCGTTTAATATAGGCATGGGTATTCTGTGGTAAGGTATCGATGGCCATATATTTTAATCGAGCTCTTTCTTTTACTATCGCTTCAACGATAATAGTCGTGCTAAAGGTTGCTTCTCCTTCAGCTTGAACACGTTCTAAATAATCAACGGAACTGTTCTCATCAACTACGATTAATACTCGCTTATTAAAAGCTTGTTGATAGCGGGCATCCGCCATTAAGATAGTTTCAATCGGTAATTTAATTTCAATGTTTTTAGGTACATAGATAAATAAACCACCATTTAAATGAGCTGTATTATAAGCAATCACTTTATCACTTTGATGAGGAATAACAGTGCCAAAATACTGTTCAACTAATTCGGGATACTCCACTAATGCTTCAAACAAGTCCATCAAAATAATGCCTTGTTCTTTTAAGTCCATTGGTAAACTTTCCATAATAGTACTATTTCCAGCATGAACGATTTTAGCCCCTTCTTCTACTTCCATCTCCAATGCCGCTGCTGCGCCATAAGTCAAAGGATTCATTAAGGCTTCTTCATCCGCAATCACGTTATCAAATAATGGCCAACGATGAAATTTAGCGCGTTCAATTTTTGGCAGTTCTAATGCTTCCCATTTTTCTGCAGCTTCATCACGTAATTGAGTAAACCATGTGGGTAATTCATAGGCAAAGGGTAATAGTTCATACTGTGAGTGTAATTCATTTAATGACATTAAATTCACTCCTATTCTTTCTCTTCTAACGTTAGACCTAGTTCTTCACTAATCCCTTTATAACCTTCTGCTTCCAAGCGTTGTGCTAATTCAGGACCTCCGGTCATGACCACTTTTCCGTCCATCATAATATGAACGACATCTGGTTCAATATAATTTAATAAACGTTGATAATGAGTAATAATTAAAGAACCAAATTGTTCACCACGCATGGCATTAACACCCTTAGAAACGACTTTTAATGCATCAATATCTAAACCAGAGTCAATCTCATCTAAAATCGCAAATTTTGGCTCAATCATCAAGCATTGTAATATTTCATTTCGTTTCTTTTCTCCACCAGAGAAACCTTCATTTAGATAGCGCCCTGCCATTTCTTCAGGCATATCTAATAAGCCCATTTTTTCATCTAATTTCTTAATAAACGTACGAACATCCATTTTTTCATCTTCCGCTCGGCGAGAATTAATCGCTGCTCTCATGAATTCTGCATTAGTAACACCAGGAATTTCACTTGGGTATTGAACGGCTAAAAAAAGACCGGCTCTAGCTCGTTCATCCACTTCCATTTCTAACACATTTTCACCATCAAGCAAAATTTCTCCTTGAGTCACTTCAAATGCAGGATTCCCCATGATGGCAGCAGCTAAAGTTGATTTCCCAGTACCATTAGGTCCCATTACCGCGTGGATTTCACCAGTATTAAGTGTTAAATTCACACCTTTTAATATTTCTTTGTCTTCAATTCTGACATGTAAATCTTTTATTTCTAATACAGACATGTGAACGCCTCCTTAAATTCATAAATATATTGTAACTAAATTTTTGTGCTCTTTCAATCTTTTCAAAATGCGGTTGGGACTTTCTTAACTCTTTGCACATTCGTGTACTTTCACAAGTAGAGTGCTTTTTTATTTTCGGTCAAGTCGCATCATTCACGATATACTTGATGCGGTTTTTCGACCTTAACGAAGTACTTGATACGATTTTTCGACTGTCCTTACCAGTAACTAGTTTAAATGCTTACTCGCTTCTCGGTAGGATAAGGGTGCTAATTGATGTTGATGTTCATCTAAAAACGCCTTAACCCATTGTGGATTGGTTTTAGCATATTCTCTTAGACTCCAACCAATCGCTTTATTAATAAAGAATTCGTCACTGCCTAGATTATTGAGAATAATTTGCTTTAACAAAGGCACATTGGTTTTATCTTTACGACCAATTTGATGATCGATTGCTAATCGTCGAATCCAAAAATTGTCACTTTGAGACCAATCCAACATTACGGCATCTATTCTTTTATCCTTTAAACCAATATTGCCGATTATTCGGTCAAGACGATCAATCGTGTCCCACCACTGATGTCGACTAGCTAAATCATATAATTCAAGAATATTATCATATTCCAACCATTTACTCATAGCCTGTAAATAATCGCAAGCGACATAATGTATTTCACGATATTCAGATCGATAACACTCCCAAATAAAGGCCCAATCGATTACCTTATTTTTCTTTTCTTCTTTAAAAAATTCTTTGGTCAATTCGCGACGTAATGGGGTTTGAATGCCTAAAAACTCAAAGCGATTGCGCATATATTGTTTCATTTCCACCGCTTTCTGTGGGTTTGCATTGGATTTTAACTTCGTCAAAATAATTTCAAATTTTGAGGACACGTTGGCACCTTCCTATTCTTCATCTTAAAAAAGACTACCAATAACAAAAGATTTGCTGTTGGTAGTCTATACTATCAGGATTAACGATTATTTAAAATATCATCCATTAAGTTTTCATTGAATACACCTTTTCTTAACATCGCAATTTCTTGCTTGTAAGGGGCTACTTTTACCTTCTCATTATCGGGTTTTGGCACCCATGGTGTTTCTAAGATTTTGGGTAAATGCATCAATTGTGGATGGTGTACCAATTTATTGATGGTTTCAAAACCAATCGACCCTAAGCCAATATTTTGATGACGGTCTTTATTACTATGGAATGGATTTTTTGAATCATTAATATGGATGACTTTTAAGCGATCTAAACCGATGATTTTATCAAATTGGTTTAACACGCCATCTAAATCATTGACAATATCATAACCCGCATCATAAACATGACAGGTATCGAAAGTAACCGATAATTTATCATTATGGGTAACACCATCAATCATTTGTGCAATTTCTTCAAAAGTACGTCCTAATTCCGTACCTTTTCCGGCCATTGTTTCTAAAGCGATTTGCACGTTTTGATCCGGGCGAATCACTTCATTTAGACCTTTGATAATTTGGGCAATCCCCACCGCTTCACCTGCTCCAACATGACTTCCAGGATGCAAAGTAACCTGATTGGCACCTACCGCTTCCACACGATTAATTTCTTCTCTTAAAAATTCAACTGCGAAATCAAAATATCCTTCTTTAGTGGTATTGGCTAGGTTTACGATATAAGGAGCATGGACGGTAAAGAAATCAATACCATTAGCTGCCATAAATTCACGAGCTTCTTCAATTTTAAAAGTCGAAATATCTTTACGACGTGTGTTTTGTGGTGCGCCCGTATAAATCATAAAGACATTGGCACCGTAAGAAGCAGCTTCTTTGGCTGAACCTAGAAGCATATCCTTACCTGACATTGAAACATGAGATCCAATAAACATTAATTTACTCTCCTATTCTTGAATGCGTAAATGTAATTCTCTAACTTGATCATTTGCAACATAACTTGGGGCATTTGACAATAAATCGACTCCACGCCCTGTTTTAGGGAAGGCAATCACTTCACGAATATTTGGTTCTTTAGCTAATATCATGACTAAGCGATCTAAACCTAATGCTAAGCCACCATGTGGTGGGAAGCCATAATCAAAAGCATTCATTAAGAAACCAAATTGCTCTTGTGCTTGTTCCGGTGTGAAACCTAATAACTCAAACATTTGATTTTGCATTTCACGCGTGAAGATACGGATTGAGCCGCCTCCGATTTCATAACCGTTTAATACAATATCATATGCTTGTGCTAATGCATTAGCTGGGTCTTCTTTCATAGCCGCTAAGTCCATATTTTGTGGTGCGGTAAACGGATGGTGCATTGCCACATAACGTTTGGCTTCTTCATCGTATTCAAATAATGGCCAGTCTGTAATCCAGACAAAAGCTAATTCATCTTGATCAAACAATTCATGCTTTTTGGCTAAATGAACACGTAATTCACCTAAAGAAGCCGCTACGACATCTTTTTGATCCGCTACGAAGAATAAGATATCACCGGGTTCAGCATTCGTTGGCTCAGTAATGGCTTTATAACTTGTTTCATCAGCAAAGAATTTAGCAATCGGGCCATTGAAACCTTCATCGGTAATTTTTAACCATGCTAACCCTTTCGCACCATAAGGCTTCACGACATTAATGAGTTCATCGGCTGTTTTACGTGTATAAGCATCCGCTAACCCTTTTAAGTTAATGGCTTTTACTTGTCCACCGTTTTCAATCGTTGATTTAAAGACACCAAACTCAGATTGAGCAGCAAATTCTGATAAATCAACTAGTTTCATTTCAAAACGAATATCCGGTTTATCTACCCCATATTCATTCATTGCTTTTTCATAAGTCATTGTTGGAAAAGCTTCTGTCATTTCAATCCCACGAGCTGCTTTTACTACACGTTTTAACATTTCTTCAACAATTGCTTGAATTTCTTGTTGTGATAAGAAACTTGTTTCTAAGTCGACTTGAGTAAATTCTGGTTGACGGTCACCACGTAAATCTTCGTCACGGAAACAACGAACAATCTGATAATAACGGTCAATACCAGCACCCATTAATAATTGTTTAAAGATTTGTGGTGATTGAGGCAAGGCATAGAATTTACCAGCTTCACGACGCGTTGGCACTAAATAGTCACGTGCACCTTCTGGGGTTGATTTGGTTAAATAAGGTGTTTCAACATCGATAAAATCTAAACTATCTAAGTATTCACGAATCGCTTTTGTGACATTGTGACGTAAACGTAAGTTATTGAACATATTAGGACGACGTAAATCTAAATAACGATTGCGTAAACGTATTTCCTCTTCAACGTCTAAGCGTTCTTCAATATAAATGGGTGGTGTCTTTGCTTTAGCTAATACATTTAATTCATGAGCCATTAATTCATATTGTCCGGTCGGAATATTCGGGTTAATTTGCTCAGCGACACGTTTATTTAAAACCCCTGATACTTCTACGACATATTCGCTACGTAAATGATCCGCTAAATCCATTTGTTCAGCCGATAGATTCTCGGCATTAAATACCACTTGACAAAAACCTTCACGATCACGTAAATCGATAAAGATAACACCACCTAAGTCACGGCGTCTTTGTACCCAACCTTTAAGCGTAATTGTTTTGCCAACTAATTCTTCACTTACTAAACCTGCATATACTGTTCTTTGTTCCATGTTTATTCTCCTCTAAAATATTTATCGATGGCTGAAGTATCGGTCGTCAACTCACGATAAATGTTCTCGAAATCTGCCAATAGATCATCAATCGCCACTTCTTTTTGTTTATCTAATGCTTTATTTTTGATGGTAACCTTACCAGTCTCTAATTCATTTTCACCTAACGTTAAGGTTAACTTAGCATTTAATTTATCTGCTGTTTTAAACTGAGATTTTAAGCTACGACCTAAATAATCACGTTCAGCAAAATAGCCTGCTTGACGGGCTGCTTGGACGATTTGTAAAGCTTTAATATTAACCGCATCTCCCATTGTTAATACAAATAAATCTAATGGTTCTTCTTCTGGTAATTCAATCTTTTGTTGTTCTAATAATAATAATAAGCGTTCCATCCCTAATCCAAAACCAAAGCCAGGTGCTTGGGGACCGCCTAATTGTTCCACTAAGCCATCATAACGTCCACCACCGATGACGGTTGATTGAGCGCCAATCGCATCATCATTGACAATGATTTCAAAAATCGTATCTTGATAATAATCTAAACCTCGTACAATTAAAGGATTGACGGTATAAGGAATGTCTAAGGCTTTTAACATCGCTTGAACTTGTTCAAAATGTTGATGGCTGTCTTCACTTAAGAAATCTAAAATTGTCGGTGCTTGTGCTACTAAGGCTTTATCTTTGGCATCTTTACTATCTAAAATACGTAAAGGATTATCCGCTAAACGGCGTTGAGAATCCTCACTTAATTGATCCTTTAAAGGAGTAAAATACTCGATTAAGGCTTCACGATATTTTTGACGATCCGCTGGTTTACCTAATGAATTAATGTTTAATTCCACATTTTCAACTTCTAATTCAGATAAAATATCCCAAGCTAAACCAATCACTTCAGCATCAGTGGCAGGATTAGTACTACCGAATACCTCAACCCCAATTTGATGGAATTGACGTTGACGCCCTGCTTGTGGACGCTCATAACGGAACATTGGCCCGATATAATAAACTTTTAAAGGCTGTGGATGTTCAGGACCAAATAACTTGTGTTCAACATAAGCACGCACAATCGCGGCTGTTCCTTCAGGTCTTAACGCTAGATCACGATCGCCTTTATCCTTAAAGTCATACATTTCTTTTGAAACGATATCACTCGTATCACCGACTGATCGAGCAAATAATTCTTTCGCTTCAAAAATTGGCGTTCTTAACTCTTTAAATTGATAAGTGTCAAAAATCGCTCGAACAGTATCTTCTAAATATTGCCATTTATAACTGTCTTTAGGCAGAATATCTTCTGTCCCTTTCATCTTTTTAATCATGTTAGTTCCTCCTTAGTAGAATGGTATTTAGTATTATCAAATTTATTTTTAACCTCATTAAGACGCAGATTGAGACCACTCAACCACTGCGCTTTTAATTATCGAGCACTAATCTGAGTGATTTGGTTAAGATTATTCTCAGCCTCATTAAGACGCAGTTTGAGGTCACTCAACCAGTGCACAATTAACTTACGAACAATAATCTTAACTAAAATTATCAAGATTATGACCAGCCTCTTGGTTTTCTCCTTATTAAATGTTGGAAATTAATACTTTAGTAATAGCTATCCTATGAATCACGTCATTCGATATGAGGCAAAAACTCGAATGATTGAACAGTAACACCAACTGTTTGGTTATCACCCTAATTGTTTGGTTACCACAGTGAGGATTGCTATATCGGTCTAATAAAGTAAAAAAATCCTAAAGCAAAACAATTGCTTTAGGACGTTCAATACGTGGTACCACCTAACTTTGTAATAGTCAAACTATCACCTCAAAGCCATATCGCGGCTAACGGAATAACTTTTCATTATTCTTCTCGATAGTGTCTTCGCTCTTGCCTAGGTGCATTCTTTCAGCCACGGAATGTACTCTCTGAAGGTCGGCTAGCTACTTGTCTATGTTATCGAATATGCTATTCATCTTTGTATAAGATTACCGTTAGTTAAGGGATTTGTCAAGTTTATTTTGATAAAAAATAATTGATAGTTTAAACGCTTTTAACATATTTTTAATCTATCAACAAATTTGCACTCGTTAAAATGTCACTATTATCACAAATAGATTACTATTCGATAACATTATTAAAAAGTTTGAACATTCTATGAAAAATGTCTTATAATAACATAAAGTAGAATTGTTTTATATTGGAGGAATTATGAAGGATAATCTAATAAAATTTATGCGATTACTCTTATCGCGTCAATATTTCCCTCCTTTCATGACCGTATTAATGCTATTAATTGGTTCTTTAGCTGTTTTCAGTTTAGTTACAGATGAACAACTCACAATCGAAAAAGATCAAATAGTAGCAAGGATAGAACCCGCAACAAATTCTGAAAGTATCGTAACCTTAGAAAAAGGTAAAAGCTATGATGTTTTATCTAAAGCAAATGGTTGGTATAAACTGAGACTTGATGCTCGTAGCGATGGTTGGGTACCTGAATGGTTTATTGAAAGTGAAACATTAACTAGTGATCATGCTATTGCGGCTCATATTTTAGTTGATACACCGGTTTATACCGAAACGAACGAAAAATCGGCTGTGATGACTACGATTCAACCTGAAAATTACCTGATTGTTCGCTTTGAGAAAAAAGGCTGGCTACAAGTTGAAGTCGATGGGCGATATGGATACATTAAGACACGCGCCGTTAATTTAATCAATTTAAGTGATGTGCCTTCAATTGATCCTGATAAACTGGATGAAGTCTATGACCCCGTAGCCATTCAAAAAGCAAAAGAAGCAGCTGAAAAAATAGTGGTTGTAAGATATTCTGCTGAACCATTATTTGATGCTCCTTCATTGAATGCCAATCGTATTTATGATATTGCTTATGGTCAAAAATTCAAATACATTGATGAAGTTGTTTCGGCAGATGGCAACGAAACAGAATTTATTTTAGTTGAAGATAGTGATGGTCTACAAGGTTATGTAGAAAGTCGAATTACGGGAATGGAAGCTGATTCGATTGGCCATGTGACTGAGAAGACTGCTCAATCATTACAAGATGCGGTCATTATGATTGACCCGGGTCATGGTGGTGAAGAAGCCGGTGCAACTACCGAAGATGAATCCGTCTATGAGAAAAACATTACCTTGTCTACTTCGCTCTTATTAAAACAAAAATTAGAAGCGGTTGGAGCAAAAGTCCTTATGACTCGTGAAACCGATGAATTCATCGATTTGATACCGCGTAGTGATTTAAGTAATGAGCAACAAGTCGATGCCTTCATCAGTATTCATTTTGATAAAGGTCAAGTTGGCTGGTCAGGTTCCACTACCTATTACTTCCATGAAGATGATTATGAATTAGCAAAAAGTATTAATTATGCGATCTCGACACTCGCATTACCGAATAACGGAACCTTATTCGGCAATTACTCTGTTCTTAGAGAAAATACGCGTCCAGCTGTATTATTGGAAATAGGTTATATGTCCAATGCGATTGATTTACAATATATCACCTCAGCTGATTATCAAGAAGCAGTAACCAATGTCATTGTAACAGCATTAGAAGAATATTTTGATAAATAAATTTAAGACCTTGAATGTCATCTTTGGACTTCAAGGTCTTTTGGTTGTTTAAAAACTATCGGTCATTCTGAAAAATCTTCAGACAATGAATAGCCATTTATCATTAAAGTAGATAATATTTCACAAACTAATGGGAATGGACCAGAAATAGAAAAGCGAATGATTTTTGCTTCGCTTGCCCTACCAAAGCACAGTTGGTAGTATGCAAAAAGTGAAAATTTAAAAAAATCGCTTCGTCTGCCTACCCCTGTAAAAAGTTGGTATAGTTCTCAAACAAGTCTTTAAGATGCAGATTGAGGCTACTCAACCACTGCACTTTTAATTAGCGTGGGATAAATTGACTGAATTTTTCACGAATATTGTCAGCTACTTTAGGACTACTCACCCACCGTGCTTTTACTTTACGCGCAATTACTTGATTGTATTTATCCAGTTGATGCCACCTCATTAAAAACATTTTAAAGCTACTCAACCACAGACTATAAAAAAAGAGGGAACCAAACAGTATTTCAAACTTTTGGTCCATCCTCAATCATAAATATAAAATTAGTCACCTAAAATTTCTGCTTCTTTTTCCGCAGAAACTTTTTCTAACTCTTTAGTTGCTTCATCAATGATTACTTGAATATCTTTTTCATAATCTTTCACATCATCTTCAGTTAATTCATTATCTTTTTGCATTTTTTTCGTTTGATCAATTGCATCACGACGAATATTACGTAAAACAATTTTAGCATTTTCTTGCTCTTTACCTACTTGTTTAACTAATTCTTGGCGACGCTCTTGAGTTAAAGCAGGAATGACTAAACGAATCACGCTCCCATCATTTGAAGGGGTAATCCCCACATCAGATTGTAAAATCGCTTTTTCAATCTCAGTTAAAGATGATTTATCATAAGGTGAGATTAATAACATTCTTGCTTCTGGGACGGTAATACTTGCTAATTGATTTAATGGTGTGGGAACGCCATAGTACAATACGTTCACATGATTTAAAATACTAGCATTTGCACGTCCTGCACGAATTGTTGCTAATTCATTGCGGTAAGCATCAATTGCTTTACTCATTCGTTGTTTTGTTTCCTTTAAAATGTCGGCTGCCATAAAGACTCCTCCTATATTGACTCTTTTTTATCATTATAGCATACTCTTTCATGAATTCCTATTCTAAGCAGAGTCCTAATGAAATATTTTGTAAAAATTAGGAGCAAATAACTTATAAATTCAAGCATCTACTCCTTTAATAACTTATCTTAACGTAATATTTCAACCACATTTTTTCTAGCAGCTGCTCTAGCCGGAAAGACACTAAAACTAATGCCGATTAATACAGAAATCGAAACACTGATTAAAGCGGTCGGGACATCGATTAAAGCTTTAAATGGCAAGAAATTGCCCGCTATAATCGCAATACCAACACCGAACAGATAACCAATTAGGCCGCCTAAAGTTGTGATGGAGATCCCTTCTAATAAGAACTGCCATTGAATACTATTTTGCGTAGCTCCTAATGAACGACGGATACCAATTTCTTTCGTTCGCTCAGAAACAGAAATATACATCATATTCATTACACCTACCCCAGCGATAAATAACGAAATTCCTGCCACAGCCCCAATAAAGTAGGTCACCATTGACACTTGTTGACCAATCGATTCCATCATCTCAGACATATCGAAATATTCATACGTGCCGTTATCTTTCTCAGAGCCATTTTCTTTTAAATAATCCGATATTTTACGACTAATGCCACTAACATTGGAATCTGGTTTGTAAAATGCTTTAATACTAAAGTCCATATTCGCATTGGGATTGAGTAATTTATTGGTTCCTCTAGGAATAATGACTTGAGGTGCATCAGAACCGCCAAACCCGTAATTTTGGATGTCTTCGATTTCTTTTACCGTTAACTCTGTTGCATAGACTCCGACAATCATATAACTGGTCCCATCAATCTTAATGGATTGATGAATGGCTTTTTCTGGATTTTCAAAAATATCGCTTGCAACGATATCGTCAATAATAACATTACGTTTAGCTGCCTTAGAGTCAAAGTCATATAAATTTCGCCCATATAATATTTGCTGATTCGTTACATCGAGATATTTTGTGCCATAGGTCTTGGATTCTTTATTGGCAAAATCCAAGGTAGCATAATTAACTGAATCCTCATCATCAGAAGATGGGACGACTTCATCAACGCCTGGAATTTGGCGGATGCCATCCAAAGTATTTGTATCAAATGGATCTAATTTTGACCAGTCTGCATCCATATTGGATACATTAAAATGGAACATTTGACTGGGACGGCCCTTGGAATCTTGTGCTAATTCATCCAAGGTTTTCTTTCGAAAACCATTCCCAAGACTTAATATTGTAATAACCGCAGCAATGCCGATGATAATACCAATCATCGTTAAAAACGTTCGTCGACCATTCATTTTTAAGGTTGATAACGACGATTTAAAAATTTCACTCATCCTCATTATTTAACACCTCATCAAAAACTAATGGTTTTTCACTTAATTCATAAGTGGCTTCACTCACTTCATTCGAATGAATTTGCCCATCGACAATACGTACTTTTCGAGTCGCATAAGCTTGTAAGTTAGGATCGTGTGTTACTAATACTACTGTTACCCCTTGTTCACGATGTAAACGGGCTAAGATATCCATAATCACTTTGGATGTTTTAGTATCCAATGCGCCCGTCGGTTCATCAGCGATAATAAATCGTGGTTGGTTAATTAATGCCCTTGCGATGGCAATCCGTTGCTTTTGGCCCCCGGATAATTCATGTGGACGGCTATTAAACTTACTACCTAAACCGACACTCTCTAGAGCTTGTTGAACTCTTTCTTTAGTTTTTCTAGCCGGCATACCTTTATACAACAGTGGTAAACGTATATTTTCATTGACCGTCATAGTAGGAATTAAATTAAAATCTTGAAAGACAAAACCAACCATTTCATTACGTAAAACAGAAATTTGTTTATCGGTTCTTGCTTCTACTGGTTTACCATCAAAATTATAATGGCCTTCGAACTTATTATCTAAAAATCCTAAAACATTAATTAAAGTGGATTTTCCAGAGCCGGATGGTCCCATAATGGTCACAAACTCATTGCGATAAATTGATAAATCAATATCACGTAAAACATGTAATTGATGCTCACCCACTTGATAATATTTGTTGATCTTTTTCATTTCAATGAGCGGTTGCTGTTGCATTTCGCTAGTCATACTATTGCACATCCCCATCCATTGGCTCTTCTGCTGGAGGCATGGCCATCGGGTCAACCACGGACACTGCTTGACCATCGGTTAAGTCATAAGGATACATGATCAATTGATCCCCCTCATTCAACCCTTTTAAGACCACTTTTTGTAAACCTTGAGTCATCAATTCAATTTTAGTTTTGACTGCTTTACCATCTAAATATAAAAAGACGTAATGTTCTTCCCCTTCTTCAATAATTGCATCCGAAGGAATCGCATAACCGGGTAATGTGATATTCACTTTAGCAGAAAACCCAGCTTGTAAAGGTTCATCGGGTTGTACAACAAAACTAAATTGACTCGCATTGCTACCACCACCTGGGCTAGAAGCCACTAGACCTTCTGCTGAATCTGTTTGGCCATTGGTTCCGCTATAAGAAGGAATCTTATCATAATCCACAATCTTACCGGTTACCGTCCGGTCCTCTGCTGGTATATAAATATGGACGGCACGATCGACTGCTAAAGCATAAAAATCGTATTCCGTTACACTCCCGACAACAGAGCTTTCTTCAGACACAATACGTACTACAGGTACATTAGGATTATCTTTGGCATCTGGGTTAACCATCGCAATCCCATCGGTCTTAGCGATAACTTTATTATTTTGTAGTTCTTGTTGACGTATTAATTTAATTTCTAATTCTTCAATTTGCTCATTGACTTGACGGACTTGTTCTTTAATACCTTCACTAGGATCTGTAGCTGACATCTCCATACCTACGGTATCGAAAGCACCTTCAGGACTATCTTGAGAAAGAGAGCTATCAGTGTTGGTATTAGCCGGGACATTGACTGAAGGCGAGGTTGATTTGCCAATTTCTTTGACAATGTAATAGACTTGTTTACCATCATTCCCCCAATAATACGCAATTTGATCCCCTTGATAATTATATTCTCCGCCTGTATAATCACTTAATTGTTTAATTAATGCTTGGCGGGTATTATATAATTTCGTTTGCTCACGGTATAAATCCTCAAGAGCATATTGATTTTCTTTTGAGGTTTGCTTGTAATTATATAAAGTGGTGCCTTTAGTCACTTTTTGCCCATCTTTAACTAAAATGGCTTCAATTTCACCTAAATCCGCTTGATAAAAATACGCGGTATCAGTCTTTAATTTCACACTCGCATCCACAGTAACGGGATCTTGTCTGAATAAATTATATAATGTATAGGCCATTTCGCCTTCAACCGGCATGCCATCTGGCCCCAGCTCCATATTTTCGCTCCCCATCATCTCATCTTGTTGTGTTGGGAAAAAAGTGTTTTTCGCAAAAAAGAAGATGCCGGTTAAAGCAATGAGACCGCCAATAATTCCTAAAATTAATTTACGCTTAATATTCATATGCCACATCCTACCATTAATCTTGTGCTTTATATTATCGCTATCATAACATTTTAGGTCTAAAAAATAAATGTTAAAATAAAAAAACACAGAAAAGAACGTCTAACTTATTATTTAATATTGTCTATTAAGCAATAAATCAAATGTTTTTTCTATGTTTATAAAAAATTTATAATTATAATCTTCTGCGTATGGCGTTCCAAACATACCAACAAAAGTAATAAACTGCTTTTGGTAAAGGTAATTGTTCTAAATTATAATAAGTATTCCATGTTCTTTTTAAAGCGCCCCAACGGTCACTCGAGATCGAACCGGCAACTTGACGATACTCATTTAAAACTCGATCTAAGCCATAGGCTTTTACATTGCGTTCACGCATTAACATTAGCCAAGTAGCGGTATCTTGACCTTTACGCACCAAAGGCATCCGAAAATCGCCAACTATAGCACGATCTATCACAACAGTTGAACAAGCAATGGCAGTGTTTTTTAGTAATTGATGATAGGTTAAACTCTCAGGTATCGGCGTTGCTTCTTTAAGTGTCTGTCCTGCTTCATCTACTAGTGAAAAACTGGTATAAGTAAAGGCATATTGATGGTCCTGCATAAATTTAATTTGTTCACTTAATTTTGAGGGTGCCCAACAATCATCACTATCGATAAAGGCGATATATTGCCCTTTAGCAGCAGCAATACCTGTATTACGAGCCACAGCTGCCCCACTATTTTGTTCTAATTGTATTAATTTAATCCGCTTATCTTGCTTTGCATAAGATTTAATGAACGCGACAGAATGGTCTTGACTTTGATCATCCACCAAGATGTATTCGAAATTAGCAAACGTTTGATTTATCACACTTTCAATTGTTTGTTTAATAAATTTTTCGGCATTATATACCGGGGTCACAATTGAAACTAATCCTTTGTCCATAAAGTCACCTTCTACATCAATTGTATAATTTTAATAGGAACATCGTATAATTTTGCCATGTGATATTGTTCATTATACCAAGCTTTATCCGTTTGATTAGCATAAATTACAAAGATAATTTCATCAACATCAGCTTGGATATCTTGTACTTTTGTCACAAAGATTAAATCCTTTTGATCTTCTACCGGCAATAATTTTTCTGGATCACCTTGAATCACGACATAACGATGATCGCGTTTAGGGATTGACATAAACGCTACAATATCCGCTTCATGTTCAGTATTCGTACGGTTGAATATAAAATGACGATCTTCCATTGCCCAACTATAATCAAATGCATAACCAATTTTTGATTTAAATAAACGTAATAAGAATAATGCTAAAGCCGTCAATACTGCCCCACCAATTGCACCAGCCACTCCGAAAACAATGGCTGAACGAGTTGAAATACGGTTATAATGTTCCAATGTTTCAGTAGTAGCTAAATTTGGAAATTTTAATTCCGATAACTGTTCGCCAATTTCTGCTTTATTAACCAGTGAGACTTTATAAGATTCTAAAAATGGTAGGGTTTCTTCCACGATTAAGTTTTGATAGGCTTGAGCAATTTGTAAGTTTTCCTCAGCCGATTCTCCGACCGCCACCCGTACTGTAATCATTTCCGTCGATCCATCTCTTAAGGCTGCCATTGCCCCACGAAACTGACTCGTTTTGATTAATTCTAATATGTTTTCACTCTCTACCCATCCAGCAAATTCAATACCAGTTTCTTTTTCAATTTTTTCGACTACTTCAGGCTGACCAAAGTATTCATCAATTAAAAATGAATTACTAAAGAAAGCACCTTCTGCGTTCGTTAAAATAATTTGAAATTCTGCTGGTTCTTGCTCGTATCGTTGTTTTAAATCCTGATAAGCTGCTTCCATTTCAGGTGTTTCAAATCCACCAAAATAATAGCGCGCACTGGCTACAGCCAATCCTATTAATAATGCACTTAAAATTATTTTTAAGGCATAGTCTTTTAAAAATCTGATTAATTCACTAATAATCGTGACTAAACTCATCGCTTACACTCCTTATTCATTCTGACCTCAATAATGTTAACATAACTTATAATAAGTGCAAAGATAATCCAATGCCATTCAATAAGCATATTAGAAGCACTTGTTATACTAGAAAAGATAAATGTTATCATAAAAACTAATAAACCTAATGACGTTTGTCTTTGATGATGATTACTGGTTTTGGACATTATCCAAAGTTTTCTCATTAAGATAAAATAGACACCTATGTAAATAATAAAAGATACCAATCCATATGCGACTAATATTTCGAACCACCAATTGTGAATATTCACTAATCCATTAATAGGATAATAAGGTACCTGTGCCATCCACGTTTCGATATTTCCTGCACCAACACCCAAGCCATAAGTTTCGGCTAAAAAGATTAACCCATTTTTCCAAAGGTTGATTCTTGCACCGTCCCCAGATAAGACATAGTTTTGTTGTGATAATAACATCGTCATAATACTCTTACCTAGAGTAGGTTTTAAAAAGAAAATCCCTATGACCATCATTAAGCCAGCGACTAATAGAATAAGCCAATGTTTTCTTTTTAAGTTAAAATTAAATTGAAAAATCGTATATAATCCAATCATCATCAATAATACTAATAAAGCCATCCGTGAATCCGTACGATAAATTAAATAACTGGCGGCTCCACCAAATAAAATCGTTGTTATTTTTAACCAAAATGATTGAGTTCGGTGATAACAAATAGTAGAAATCGCGATAAATGCTAATAATAAAGTGGCATAATCATTTTGATTAGCAAAATAGGTAACCGGCATGCGCGTTGATGGAATCCGACCAAAGGTGCGATACTTATCTAACTTGTCTAAATTAGCAAATAAATATTTACCAGTGAGAATTTCATGATATCCCCATATAACTTGGGTACAGATCATAAACCAAACTCCGTAAATTAAGGTTTGCCATTGTCTTTCGCTCGTAACCCAAAAATAAAGAGCTAGCATCACGAACAATCCCAAACTCATTAAAAACATCGCCTGGAACCAGCTAACAATATCAACCACCCAAATAACCGATAATAAGGAATATAGCCACCATAAAAGATAGCCAACTAAAGCACGAGTCCCATCACTATTAGGTATGATAACTAAATTTTTCTTTTTTATCGCCACTTGATAGGTCAAAATGACTGGCACCCCTATCGCTAATAATCGGTAAATCGTCATTTGGGCGAATGGTGTTGGAATGGCAAGCAATTTACTTCCTAAGAAGACAGCCATTACTAATATTAAAATATAAAGTTGCACGCTTTGTCATTCCCTCCTCGTGAAATATATTTAGAAGGTCATTTCACATCCTTCTGAGTCTCTCTGTTTTTATTGACTGATTACTACTAGACTTAACTAGGTAAAGTCCCAATTTTTACTATCATTTTTTATTTCAATTGCTTGTTGAACGGTCGACCACTGTGCCACTAATGCTAATAAACCTAAGCCTAAAGTGTACCATTCTATATACGGTAATTCAAAAACATTTAGAAAAGCCGCAATCGACATAATGATAATAGAAATCGTCGGTTTCACTTGACTAAAGCCAAAGCCAACACGGTTTGATAAATAAGTTCTCGCAAAGTAAAACATAATATAAGCTGCAAATGATGCTGCTGCTGCCCCACGATACCCCCAAACAGGCGTAAGGACTAAATTTAATACCATACTAGGTAAAAAAGTTAAAACACTAACAATGATATTCAAATATGTTTTTCTAGAGAAGACAATCCCTAAATTGGTTGTCTCAGATAAAGTATACATAATTTGTGGGAATGCTAATAGACCAAAAATATATTTGACATCGCGATAAGCTTCCGCTACCACTATATGAGCAATTAAATCTTTAAATAATAATAATCCAAAAAAGATACCAGTTAATAAAAACAAGACTGCATCACTTACAAATTTAAAGTGACGAATCTCCTTCTGCTCCTCATGCCAACGATAAGCAGTTGGTATCCAGAAAGAGGTAAAAGCTGTTTTAACGACACCAATAACCGCAATAATCGTTGAAGCTGCTCCATAAATTGCGACGTCTTCTAAAGTCGTATAATTTTTAATGAAGATTTTATCCACTAAAGTCAACGAATTAGTTAATGATATGGCCACCATCAAGGGTAGACCAAATTTTAACATTCGTTTAATTAACTCACGATTCAGTTTAAATCCTCTAATATCAAGATACTGACGATAACGCCAGAAAAGGACCACATCGCCCAGTAATTGACCAAAGATTAACCCGTATACAATGACTTTAAAATCGCGCCAACCCATCCAAATTAAAAGCATGGATAATACGAAAACATTGAATTTTAAAATCATTGAAAAACTAGAAAACTCAATCGCTCTTTCTTCCATTCGAATTGATAATAAAATAAAGCGTTCAATAATAGTTGCTAAAACCCACACACCCCCATAAAGGACAATGTAAGTATATTCAGTGCTATCAAATAACCAATTGGAAATCTCTGGTGCAAAAAAAATTGACACGATAAACAATAAAATGCCGACAATCATTGGAATTAAAGCGGCTTGTTGAATCAATTGTTTTTTATCATCGGCTTCTTGGTATTCTCTTGTATATGCCTGATCGAGTCCAATATAAATATAATTAGGCAGTGCTACAATTAAACTTGAGAATAAGCTCGCCTTTCCATACTCTGCTTTCGAGATAAAATAAGTGATGATTGGTATTTGGATAAATGAAATAAACGCACCAAATACTGGGCCTAAACTGAATCCTAACAATCGTTTAATAAAATGTTTCATTATTTTCTCCTATTTAATTAAATAGCTATTAATCTTTTGATTTAAAAAATCAAGGTAAATTTTAGCCGACTGTTCGTTTGTAAAACCTCGCTCGAACAGTATTTGTTCTCTTTCATTTTTCGATAGTCGTGGTACTTGGCTCAAGCTTTTCAATGATTGGTACCAATTTGCTATTGGTTCATTTAATGAAAGATAATCTACTTGTCCTTTATCGAAATCGACTTCATCCGTAATGGTGTCACTCATCAAACAAGGAATCCCAACTGTTTGAGCTTCTACGACAACGGTCGGTAAGCCTTCATACAATGACGGCATAATAAGCACATCTAACATTGGCATCACTGTTTCGGTTTTATCAATTCTACCTAAAAAGGTCACATAATCCTTTAAATCTTTTGTTGCTACCAATTGATTGAGTGATTCGAAATCTGCTCCTGAACCAATAATAAAGATTTTTGCTTTTAATTGATGTTTACGAATATACTCCGCTAAGCGAAGCGTGTGTTCTTGATTTTTTACTTTATGCAAACGCCCGATTTGACCAATCACGAGTGTTTGATCATCTAAACCATATTGAGCTTTTAGCTGATTGCGTCTATGCTCAAACTCATCATCAGATAATAAATACCTTTCAGTCGAAATACTATTAGGGATCACCATCATTTGTTCCACTGGTATCGGACCGTAAATAGCTATATTAGCTAAGCGACCGCAACCGACATAACTATCTGTAATAAATTTATTAATCGTTTGATCTAACTTACGCAGTAATTTTTGTTTAAATCCTGTAACATATAAAGCTTTTGTCATATGGGCATGCAGGAAGAAGCGTTTCACATAAGGACGACTAACTAGATAATAAGCTAGCGCCCGATACCCCGTTATATGACAATGAATCGCTTGATACTCGTGTTCATTTAAGATTTTTTCAAAGGTTGTTTTAAATTTTCTCCAACCTACTTTTTTGGGATTTTCAAGACGGTAAATTTGCCCACCCATACTATGAATCGCATCCGTAAACAATGTAGAACACTCATCATAAGTGGCGACATCAAACACAATATTTTTGTCATTAAGGGCAATAGCTTTATTATAAATAAAAGATGAAATACCGCCTCCGAAACCACTCATTATATGTAAAACTCTCATTGATTCAACTCCTATAGTGTTCATATCCTTGCTATTATATCACACTCTTATTTGTTACGCACGAATTTCTATTAAGCTCAATTTAGTGTTTATTGAACGGAAAATAATGGTGAATTAAAATTAAAAACCAATATCATTTTATAAATTATTCTTTTTCATGAATGAAATAGCTAACTGTTCCTATTGTAAAGTCTTACTGAGACGGTTTGACTTAAGTTATCACTGTTTAAAATGTGTTAAACTAGTGGTCTTAAATCGTCAACTTTACACGCATAATGGGCACACATAAAAAAAGGACTGCCAAAACTAAATAAGTTTTGTACAGTCATTAATATCAGATTTTATTCACCTTCATAGGTGATTTCGTCTGATTGTTTAATTTTATCTAATAAAGCATCAATACGATTACCATAATCAACAGAGGTATCACGTTCAAATTTAAGCTCCGGTACTTTATAAAGCTTAATGGCTTTACCTAGTTCTGAACGCACTTTACCTGTCACTGCTTCTAAACCAGCTTGCTCTTTTTGACGAGCGCTAGCTTTATCAGAAAGTGTACTATAATAAATCGTTGCTTGTTGTAAGTCACCTGTCAATTCAACATCGGTAATGGTCACACCTTCTACACGCGGATCTTTAATCTCACGCATTAAAAGACGGTTAACTTCTCTTAAAATTTCTTGTTTAACGCGACCATGTCTGAAATTTGCCATGATTAGCCTCCTCTTAATAGATAACTTCCACTCACTTTTAATTGGATGAGTGGAAGAACTATCCTATCTTACGACTCTAACTATTATTAAGACTCAAACTGTTATTAAGACTCAAACTGTTATTAAGACTCAAACTGTTATGCGTAGTGCTATCTTATTTTCTTTCTACTTCTACCATATGGTAAGCTTCGATAATATCATCTACACGGATATCATTGTATTTCTCAATCATAACTCCACATTCAAAGCCTTTCGTCACTTCACGTGCATCATCTTTGAATCGTTTTAAGCTCGCTAATTCCCCATCATAGATAACAATGTTATCACGTATCACTCGGACTTTTGAATTACGACGAATATAGCCATCTAAAACATATGCCCCGGCAATCGTTCCTAATTTGGAAACAGTATATGTTTCACGTACCACTAATTGTCCAGTGATTTCTTCAACATATTCTGGTTCTAACATACCTTTCATCGCTGTTTCAATCTCATCGATAACATTATAAATGATTCGGTGTAAACGAATATCAATTTGTTCTTGTTCTGCTTGTGCGCGTGCTTGAGGGGTCGGACGCACGTTAAATCCAATCACAATTGCACCTGAGGCTGCTGCTAATGAAATATCACTTTCATTTATTGCTCCAACTGCTTGGTGAATTGTGTTTACGCGAACACCTTCCACATCAATCTTTTGTAAAGATGCGTTTAATGCTTCAGCTGAACCTTGAACATCCGCTTTAATAATGACGTTAACTGATTTTAATTCGCCTTCTTGTAAGCTTTCGAATAAATTATCTAACGTTACTTTCTTATTAGCATCACGATGTTCCTCTAATGCACGTCTAGCACGCTCTTCACCAGCTTGACGAGCTGATTTTTCGTCTGGGAAAACTACGAATAAGTCACCGGCTTGTGGTGCATCATTTAAACCAGTAATTTCAACTGGGGTAGCTGGACCTGCTTGACGAATACGACGACCGGTATCATTTAACATCGTACGGACTTTACCATAAGTATTTCCTACTACGATTGGATCTCCTACATTTAGTGTACCTTCTTGTACTAATAATGTCGCCGTCGCACCCGTTGCTTTATCTAAACGAGCATCAATCACTGAACCGATTGCTAAACGATTGGCGTTCGCTTTTAACTCTTGAACTTCAGCTACTAATAAAATCATTTCTAATAATTCATCGATATTTTGATTAAATTTAGCTGAGATTGGGACAAAGATAGTATCGCCACCCCAGTCTTCAGGGATTAAACCATGTTCAGTCATTTCCTGCATAACACGATCTGGATTAGCAGTTGGTTTATCGATTTTGTTAACTGCCACAATAATTGGGACATCAGCCGCTTTGGCGTGGTTGATTGCTTCTACTGTTTGTGGCATCACACCGTCATCAGCTGCGACTACGATAATTGAAATATCCGTAACATTCGCACCACGAGCACGCATCGTCGTGAAAGCCTCATGTCCAGGCGTATCTAAGAACGTGATGGTTTTGCCTTGTAATTGTACTTGATAAGCCCCAATATGTTGCGTAATGCCGCCGGCTTCGCCTTCCGTTACGCGAGAATTTCTTAATTGGTCTAATAAAGTTGTTTTACCATGGTCAACGTGTCCCATAATGGTTACAACTGGTGGACGCGTTGTTAATTCTTCTTCATTAACTTCTTCTTCATTGAAATAAACTTCCAAATCAGATTTATCAATTACAACTTTTTCTTCCGGTTCAATTCCGTACTCTAAAGCAATTAATTCAATGACATCTTTAGATAATGCTTGGTTTTGGTTAGTCATAACCCCTATCATTAATAATTTTTTGATGATTTCAGAAGCATCACGATAAATTAATTTTGCAATATCTTGAATATTCATTCCTTCGGTATACACTAACTTCTCAGGTAATTCTTTATATTTACGTTGTGTAATCCCTTTAGATTGTGTTTGTTGTTGATTATTTTTGTTATTACGACCACGACGGCGATTGCGACGTCCTCGAGGTTCAAATGCTTTTTTATTTTCCCCTGCATCATCTGCTTTGTTTTTAACTTTTTTTACTGGTGCTTTATCTTTGTTAGCTTTTGCACCTTTGGTTGCTTTCTTAATCGCAGGGTTATCTTCATCATTCTCAACTTCTTCAACTAATTTTCTAGGCTTAGCTTTTCCTTTAGTAGAATTGTCCATTGTTTGTTTTGTTGGTTGATTGTTTTCTTTTTTCTCTACCATTTTTACCTCTTCACTCATAGCTTTACCGTTATGTGGTTTTTTTGCTTTCTTATCTTGTTGTGAATGATTAGTTTTCTTAGCGGTATTAGCAGGATTTAACTTATTTAACAAAGTCTTTTGTTGTTTTTCATCCATCATGGACATATGGCTGTTGAACTCAATCCCATTCTGTTTCGCCAATCCTAATACTTCTTTACTTGATAATTTATTTTGTTTCGCAAATTCATATACTCGAATTCCTGTCATATAATCACCTTCCTACTTCTGCAAAGTACTAGACAGTTTATTCGCCGTCAGCCTTTGCGATTACAGGGTTTTCTTCATTAATTTATTAATCATTTTACTTAGCCTCATATGATAAGAATTTTTTAATCATACCAGAATTTCCAATTGCACAAATTGTTCGGCTCTTGCCAATTGCATCTGAAATCTGTTCTCTCGTGAATTCAGTAATCAATCTTGCATTAAATGTTTCGCATAAAGATTGATAACGTTCCATAGTGGCACTACTCGCATCACTAGCACATACGACTAGTTTGACACTATTATTTTTAATGGCTTTTTCAACCATTTCATCGCCACTGACTAAAAATCCCGCACGCAGTGCTAGACCAAGTAAATTTAATTTTTTCTGTTGTGGAGTCATTTTAGAATAATTCCTTACGTGCTTTTTGATGTGCTATGTAACGATACAATTCATCATAAAATTCATCACTAATTTTCATACTAAAAGCAGCATCAAATGTTCGTTTTTTCTTAGCTAGTTTCGCTAATTCTGGATCTAAGCCAATATAAGCTCCGCGTCCATTTTGACGTCCAGTTGGATCAATTGAAACGTCTCCTTCTTTCGTTTTGACAACGCGAACTAATTCTTTTTTAGGAAACATTTCTCCTGAAACTGTACATTTTCTTAATGGAACTTTTCGTTTTGACGGTTGTTGTTTCATTATGATGATTCACCTATTTCTAAATTAGCCTTCCATATCTTCTTCTGCTTCAAGCTCTTCAACTAACTCTTCGACAGTCTCAGTGTCACCGGTGGTGGTTTCAATGATTAAATCTTCTGCATCTGCGTCAGCACTTGCAGTCTCTATCGCCATTTCAACTTCACCAATCGTTTCATCTACAGTCATATCTAATTCGTTTGTTTCATCAGTTGTAACTGAATCAACTGCTTCAACTGTTGCTTCATCATCTTCTGCTAATTCAGATTTTAGCGCCTCTTGTTCGGCTAAATATTCTTGATAAGCAGTTACCGATTTAATATCAATTTTATGTTTTGTTAAGCGTGCTGCTAAACGCGCATTTTGACCTTTTTTCCCAATAGCTAATGATAATTGGTGATCCGGTACAACCACTATACAAGAAGGATTGTCGCCATCAAAGATAACTTCTTCAACCGTTGCAGGATTCATCGCATTTTTAATGAATACAGCTGGGTCTTCATCCCATTGTACAATATCCATATTTTCACCATTTAACTCATTAACGATTGTTTGCACACGTTGTCCTTTTTGACCCACGCAAGTACCAACCGGGTCAACATTAGTATCTCTTGAGCGAACCGCTACTTTTGAACGATCGCCAGCTTCACGGGCAATACTCATGATTTCAACGATACCTGAATAAATTTCAGGAACTTCTTTTTCAAATAGACGTTTTAAGAAACCTTCGTGGGCACGACTCACTACCACTTGTGGGCCTTTAGTTGTTTTATCAACTTTTGCCACATATACCATAATGCGCTCATCCATGGTAAATTGTTCACCCGGGATTTGCTCATTAATCGGCATTACTGCTTCGGCACGCCCTAAATTAACATAAACATAACGATAATCTTGACGTTCAACAGTACCCGTTAATACTTCATCTAAGTATTGGCTATATTCATTAAAAATAATTTCACGTTCTGCTTCACGAATACGTTGCATAATAACATGTTTAGCTGTTTGTGTTGCAATCCGACCGAAATCTTTTGGGGTTACTTCAAAACGAATTTTATCACCAATTTCATAAACGGGATTAATTTTTTGAGCTTCTTCTAGGCTAATTTCTAAAGTACTATCGTAGTTAACTTCTACTACCTCTTTAACGGCAAATACTTTAATTGAGCCTTTTTCTTCATTAAAATCAACCTCAACGTTTTGCGCTTGGTCATAATTCTTTTTGTAAGCCAATTCTAAAGCTGTTTCTAAGGCATCTTTAATCACTGCACGTGAGATTCCTTTTTCTTCTTCTAGCACTTGAATTGCTTTTACTAAATCTTTACTCATTATCTTCCTTTTCTCCTCAATCAACTAAAATTGAATCGCTAATCGAGCCTTAGCGACCGCTTTTTTTTCAATATTAAGTATTTTTGTTGCTGTCTTAATGCGTACTTCTAATTCATAATGGTCATCTTCAACTGCAACTAAGAAACCTTCATGTTGCTTTTCACCGTGTTGTGGCACATAGTAGTCGAAATGAACATATTCACCTATTGCAGCTTGAATGGCCTCTTCTGTTTTTAGAGGCTTTTCAGCGCCTGGTGAAGATACTTCTAAAAAGTAAGCTTCTGGAAATGGATCAGGTTTAATCCCATCCAATACTTCCCCTACTTTTTCACTAATTAAAGCACAGTCTTCAATGTCGATGCGACCTTCTTTATCTGCAAAAATTCGTAAGTACCAATTTCTACCTTCTTTTACGTATTCGATATCTACCAGTTCGCAACCTAAATCCTCAATAATGGGTTGGACTAAAGGTGTGACTTTATCAATAATTGCGCTCATACTTCACCTCTTATTCAAAATTTTGCCTTTTTCGTAACAAAGGAGCGAGCGTCGCCGCTCACTCCTTCAGTCACTAACTACTTACTCTATAACATTATTGTAACACAGATATCATCAGACTACAAGAAAAAGATAATTTTGCATGGTGGCGAAGGGGTGAAGAATGATAAAATGATGATTCTATTAGGTTTAGCGTCAATGAAAAAATGACGCTGTTAATCGTGATGAACCTAAGCGTTAGTAACACGATTGTATGGTGTTGAAGCTAAACAATAGTATTACATCGGTAAAGCATGAACCTAAACGTTACCATCAGGACGATAAATGGATGAAGCTAAACGTCATTAACACAACGTTATTAAAACTCTATGTTTAAAATTATTGTTACGACTCTAGAATCGAATCTGATAAATTTAATGTTCTGAGCCATCATCACGAATTTGTTACAAAAAAACAACAGTCTTGGTTGATGAATTTAACTATACGCATCATCATAAATATGTAAGAAATAAAAATCCCACTAGTTTTGATTGACTAGCGGGAAAATACCATTCAAGTTATTACGCTTCAGGTGCAACCTCTGCATCATGAACAATTTCTTCTTCAACTTCTTCCTCAACAGTAGTGGTCGGTTGAGTTGGCGTTGCTTCTTTAACCGTTGCGATAGCGGATAAATTAAATGTTAAATAAACACCTTCACAATCAATCACGACCGTTTGAGTAGCGCGATTAATTTCTTCTAAAATACCATGTAAGCCACCAATTGTTACCACATGGTGTCCCGGTTGCATGTTTTCTAACATTGTTTTACGTTCTTGTGCTTGCTTCTTTTGTGGGCGAATCATTAAAAACCACATTACCCCCATCATCAAAGCAAAAGGTAAAAACGTTGCTAAAAGTTCCATTCAAGTCATCCTCTCATAATTTAAATCACCTAATAATTATAACAAAATAATCATTAGAATGCACGAGCGTTTTCTTTATTATAACCATATCGCTCAAAGAAATCTTCTTTGAACTCTAATAAAGAATCGTTCATAATATTTTCACGAACTTGTTTCATTAGATTCAATAAGAAATGAACATTATGAATAGAAGCTAGTCTTAAACCAAACATTTCATCGGCTTTGAATAGATGACGTAAGTAAGCACGAGAGTAATTACGACAAGTATAACAATTACAATGCTCATCCAATGGACGAAAATCTCTGGCATATTTAGCATTTTTCACTACTAAACGTCCAGTACTTGTCATCGTTGTTCCATTACGAGCAATACGAGTGGCTAATACACAGTCAAACATATCAACACCGCGGATAGCACCATCAATTAACGCATCTGGTGATCCAACCCCCATTAAATAACGTGGTTTGTCTTTAGGCATAACCGGTGTTAAATATTCTAACACTTCATTCATTTCTTCTTTAGACTCACCCACGGATAAGCCACCAATTGAATATCCAGGGAAATCTAAGCTAATCATATCACGGGCATGTTGCAATCTTAAATCTTTATAACCTGCTCCTTGTAAAATACCAAATAACGCTTGGTCATGTGGTCGTTGATGCGCTTTTAAGCCACGCTCTGCCCAGCGAGTCGTGCGGTTAATTGATTTTTCCACATAATCATGTGTTTCATAAAATGGTGGACATTCATCAAAACTCATGATCATATCAGCACCTAAATTATTTTCAATATGAATCGCTTTTTCAGGCGTTAAAAACAATTTTGAGCCATTTAAATGATTTCTAAAATGAACGCCTTCTTCTTCAATACGACGGATATCACTCAATGAAAACACTTGGAATCCACCGGAGTCAGTTAAAATCCCTTGATCCCAGTTCATAAATTTATGTAAGCCACCTGCTTCCGCTACTAAGTCATCGCCTGGTCGTAACCATAGATGATAGGTATTACTCAATATCACTTGGGCTCCCATCTCTTTTAATTCTTCAGGTGATAATCCTTTGACGGTTGCTAAAGTCCCAACGGGCATATACATTGGAGTATCAAAGGTGCCATGTGGCGTATGTAATTTACCTAGTCTCGCGCCGGTATGTTTCTCTTCTTTAATTAATTCATAACGAATTACTGGTTCACTCAATTAGCTCGCCTCTTTCTTTTTGATTTGCTTTTCTATTGTATCAATGAATAATCGTTTCGACAATTAATTTTTAGTTTATTTGGATTCTGCAACCTGTGCACTCTCCATGTTTGGTTTGATTTACAATTTTCCCACAATACTCAAACATTTATTGATAAATTGCAATTTAGGGTGTGGCTGGGCAAAATTTTTTTAAATTCTGTTCAGGTATATCTATTTAATTAAAAGCGCAGTGGTTGAGTGGCCTCGAACTGCGTCTTAAGATAGCTGAGTATAATCTTGGAAAATTCGATCATGTTATTGTGCGTTAATTTATAGCGCAGTGGTTGAGTGGTCTCAAACTGCGTCTTTCGACTTGTTTGAGGCCTACTCAACTGTGCGGGGGTAGGCCAACGAAGCGAAAATCATTCGATTTTCTACTTCTGGTCTACTCCCAACTGTGCGGGGGTGGACAGACGAAGCGAAAATCATTCGATTTTCTACTTCTGGTCCACTCCCTCTTCAATTTTTCGAAATAATATAAAACAATTATTGGGAGATGCAAAAACAGACTAATTCAATTCCACTTCCCATATTATAGGAAATAATTTACCTGTCACATAAAACCGTTCCCCTTCAAGATGAGCAATGCCATTTAATACCCTATCAGGATTAGCATCAGTAAAATGAAGTTCCTCCACTAAATCGGTTAAGTCCCATACTTGTTCTACTTGACCATCTTCTATATTTATTTTCACTATTTTATTGGTCTGCCACACATTCGCATAAATAGCCTCATTAGCATACTCCAACTCATTAATGCGTTCAATCATCTGATTGTTTTGTGTGACGGTTAAGGTGTCAA
The DNA here is from genome assembly GCF_900167405.1 of Globicatella sulfidifaciens DSM 15739. GTDB lineage: Bacteria > Bacillota > Bacilli > Lactobacillales > Aerococcaceae > Globicatella > Globicatella sulfidifaciens. The sequence continues at coordinate 86,008 of NZ_FUWO01000005.1, read as the reverse complement.
GTGCCACTAAAGTTTCAGGGTCTCGCTTGGTCAATTGAGCACTACCATCAGAAGTCCAAATCACATCAGCCTTGTCATCATAAGCCATTCCCCATCCATCCCCCTCAAAATAAATTCCCTCTAATAAAGTTAGGTCATTTAATGAACGTTTAAAAGCTTTTTCTTCTCGCCACGTAAATTGCCATAAATAGTCCGAAGTAGCGGTTAACCCTTCCCCAAAATAATCATCATCTAATTGATCTTGTACTTGAAAGTCGCCAGTTTCTAAGTCAATCCAACCAATTTCCGATTCGCCATATAATCCTGTTCCTAATACTAAGCGATTCTCTATCACTTCCAAACCTTGGGTAAAGACGGGTTCATTGATGGGATATTGGTCAATTACTAATACTGAATCAGCTGCTTGCACTGTAACCGGCACACCAAGTATCCATAATAAAAATAAGCTTTTATATCTATCTTTCACATTCATATCACTCCTCGTGAGTTCATATTTAATTGTAGCTTATTTCTGAAAAAATTGGTAGAATTAAAGTTAGTGTAATATAGAAAGAAAGTAGGTTATCAAATGACCTTTTATCAATTTGCTGTTCATATGATTAAATTTATTTTCCATTTATTTAATGGTAAACCGCAAATAAGTGGCTTAGAAAATCTTCCTGAGGATCAACCGCTTATTATTGCTAGTACGCATCGTTCAATGACAGATCCCTTCTTTTTAGCAGATGTGATCTATCCTAAAGAGGTTGCCTTTATGGCCAAAGATTCTTTATTTAAGCAAAAATGGTTAGCGAAATTATTAGCTAAGGGTAATGTTTTTCCTGTTAATCGTGAGAAACCATCCACTACAACCATTAAACATGCTGTCAATGTCTTAACAAAAGAAAATTTAAATTTAGGGATTTTCCCATCAGGTTCCCGTCATACCACCGAAATTAAAAGTGGAACGGCCTTTATCCAAAAACTAAGTAAAGCCACCATTGTACCGGTAGCCATACAGCCACCTATTGGTTTTTGGCAATTTATTACCCGTAAACGAGCTAAAATTGCCTTTGGACAACCGATTCCCTTTGATTCAACCCAAAAATATGACAAGGAAATGTTAGCCAATGTTGATGCTCAAATCGCTGAACAATTCGACTTATTAGATAAGCAACTAGACCCTGAGTATGTCTATGTACCTAAACCTAAAAAGTAAAATATAGGATTTGCTTTAGGTTCTATACTGATTGTGTACGGTTATAAAGACACAAAACCATCTAGCTTATATAAAAAATGAAAAGCCATCTCACTTTTTTCGCACTAACTCCGAAAAAAATGAGGTGGCTTTAATGTTAATTTAAAGTCAAACGATTATTAAATTCTTTATCTTTCTCACGGTCATTTAAACGTGCTGCACGACGTCTTTCATACCCTTCGCACACCAATTTTTCTTCATCAGTTTGTGGAATAACCGCTACGATACCTTCAGGATGTTCAGGCTTTTGGGTTGCTACAAAGGTTAAAAAAGCTGTTGCGGCTAAATAAGTTTTGCCTTTTTGTGGATGTTCTCCCGTTACTTTACAAAACACTTCAACAGAGCGATTAGAAACTCCTGAAACAAAAGTATCAATCGTTACCGCATCCCCTTCCGGTAATGGCGCAATAAAATTTAATTGGTCCATTGACGCTGTTACCCCCACTAAACGGGTATGCTTAGCAAAAGCCAGGTAAGCGACACTATCAATCATTTCCATTAAACGTCCACCATATAATGTACCATGACCATTGGTATCACTTGGTAAGATATAATGTGTGGTCACTGTTCTTGAATCTTGACAATATTTTTCGTTTTTTTCCATGTCCTACTCCTTTAAAATGGCATCCCTAAAGCAATTTTAGCATAACGCGACATGCGTTCAGGTCCCCAGGCCGGATACCACACAAATTCAATCATTACATCACTAATACCATCGACTTTTAAGACAGCATTGCGTACATCCGTTACGATCACATCGGCTAAAGGACATCCCATCGTCGTTAATGTCATATCAATCGCGCAAACGCCTTCATTATTGACTTCAACATTGTATATTAATCCTAAATTTACTAAATCGATCCCTAATTCTGGGTCAATGACCGTTTCAAGAGCGGCCATCACTGCTGCTTGTGTTTCTTCCGTCATCTCAACACCTCATTCTATCATACAAGATATATATTACTAGAATTATGGATTTTTGCAAGTTATTAAAATTCTGTTATAATAGAAAAGAAATTATTCAAAGGAGAGAAAGCATGAAACAACATTTAATTGCGATAGACCTGGATGGGACTACCTTAAATAACCAATCAAAATTAACACCTAAAACCATTCAAGCACTCCGTGCTGTTAGTAACCTTGGCCACCTCGTTTGTATTGTAACAGGGCGCCCTTACCGTAATAGTAGTGATATTTATCGTGAAATCGGAATTGAAGCACCGATGGTAAACTTTAATGGGGCTCTCTGTCATTTCCCAGGCCGTGATCATTATATTCCGAGCTATCATTTAACTTTAGATAAAGAAATTGCTTTTGATTTATTTGCGAATCAAGATCGACTTAACATTGATTTATTATGTGCTGAGGGCAAAGATCGCCTCTTTACGAGCTCAATGAATTTACCTGATAGTCCTTTTTATCCTTTTGATTTGGCCTTAGTTGACCGTTTAAATCGTGAATCTTTAACTTATAATCCAACGGCCATTACCGTTTTCTCACCCGAAGAAAAAATGGCTGACATTCGTGAGAAAATTGAAGAACATTATGGCGACCAAGTATCCGTTCGAACTTGGGGTGGGAGCTTACCATGTTTAGAAATTGTCCGCAAATCGATTAATAAAGCAGTCGGTGTCAAAGCTCTAGCTGATTTCTATCGTATTCCAGTTGATAATATTTTAGCTTTTGGGGACGAAAATAATGACTTAGAAATGCTTGAGTTTGCCGGTTTAGGCGTTGCCATGAAAAATGCAACCGAAGAAATTAAAGCCGCAGCTAATGACATTACTCGCCTAACCAATGATGAAGATGGTTTAGCTGATTACCTCATCCGCTATTTTGATTTAGCGATTTAAAGTGTAGTTGCGTGATAGAGTTGTATAGCCCAATTAATTTTAGCGTTTATTATAAAAATTAAACTCAAAGGTATCAATATTAATTGGCTTATTAAGCACTCATCAAATATATAATAATAAGGGAATGGTAAGAAGGAAAAAATTAAAATATTTTCGCTTCATCTACCTCCCCCGCACAGTAAAGTGGCATTAAACAACGTCTTAAAGACTAGTTTGATGCCACTTAATTATTTCGCTTATAAATAACGAATAATAACTTGACTGGTCTTATCAATTTAAGCTTAGTATCTTCGTTTCATAAAGTTTCGATTATCAAATGGCATCTCAGGATAAAGATACAGACTTTTTGAGACTAAGCTAACAAAGTGACAATCATGGCATTTGCTATTGGTTGTCACCTTTTTTGAACTCATAAAAATATCTAAAGTCAGTCGTAACCGCGCCTGTTGCCCCGTCAATATCAATATAACGAACTCCTCGGAAATCCCCGGATTTCTCATCTCTTCCACAAAACATACCATAGATTAAACGAATTCCTTCCCACATCATTTCAGCATTATTTAAATGATTATGTCCACAATAAACTGAGTCTATTTGTTCTGAAAAAAAGAACTCTGAAAATAGTCCAGTATTAATACGACTAAACGAGATGCATTGATTTGGCTCTCTTAATTCTCCCGCTAAAATATTAACTCGCGCTTGATCATATTCTGGTAACGGTGAATGCATAAATACTAAATTATACTTCATCTCTGTATAACGTCGGGATACCTTTCTAAACCATTCGACCTGTCTAGGCAATATCCAGTCATTGGTACGCTCTATTCCAGGCGCTGTCCGACCAGAATCCATCACATAAAGAACATTGGATAACCCCTTATCTCCTTTAATCATCACGGCATATTGTGACAAGCCTTCAATCCATTCTTCATGTTCCCTTTTAACTTTATTTACGACAATCTCATTGAATATTTTTTCAATATCCACTCGGTCAAGACATCGTTCCGAATCATGATGGCCGTAGGTGATTGCTTTAGGGGCATGAAATTGGTTCAGAAAAGCAAAAAAGTTTCTGAAAATTAATTCTTCTTGCTCATTTTGACAAGTATTCACATAATCACCGGTTAACATAATTAAATCTGGTTTTAACATTTCTAACGCTTGCTTGATATCCGTTAAAATTATTTGATCATTTTCGTCGAATGGATAATGATTTAAATGAATATCCGTAATTTGTACAATACGAAATTGATTTGTTGGATTCATCATCAAATACATTACCTCACCCTTTCCCTAGTTTTATAATCTAAATATTAGCAAAGTAATGTAAACATTTTCTTAATTAACTGTATGTTATTAGTATGGAAAATGTAAATATTTGAGTAAACATTTAATGACAATTCTTAAAAGTTTTAGATAATCATTTAAATTACCGTCAGTTACAAAACTAACTTTTGATTGCTTTCCGCTACAAAGCGTGCTAAAATAAAGTTAGTTAACAAACTTACACAAAGGAGTGATTTTAATGTTTTCTGGCCAACAATTAAAAAAACGTCGTGAAGAACTTGGCTTATCACAAAGTCAACTTGCGAAACAAGTCGGTGTGAGTCGTGCTTCATATTTCAATTGGGAAGCGGACAAGACGCGTCCTAATCAAAAAAACTTAGATTTATTAGCGGAATTGCTAGAGGTGACTCCGACTTACTTCGAATCGGAATATGAGATTGTTGATTTATATTTACAACTCACCCCACCGAATCAACAAGTCGTGCTCAATTATACGCAAAAAACATTAGATGATCAGCTTCAACAAGAAAAAACAGCTCAACCCATCCAATTATTCGAATACCGTGTTTACGAGAAGTTATCAGCTGGGACGGGATATTCTGCAATGGATGATCGCAATTATGAGACAGTTTATTTTGATGAAGAAATCGATTACGATATTGCCTCTTGGATTTATGGGGATTCCATGGAACCGAAATATTTAAATGGTTCAGTCGCCTTAATTAAAGACACTGGTTTTGATTATGATGGTGCGATTTATGCTGTGGTTTGGGACGGTCAAACTTACTTGAAGAAAGTTTACCGTGAAGCAGAGGGCTTAAGACTGGTTTCACTTAATAAAAAATATGCTGATAAACTAGCCCCTTATGATGAAGAACCACGTGTTGTCGGCAAAATCGTCGGTAATTTTATGCCCTTGGAGCGATAATAATGGGCTATATTGATTATTCGCGAGAGCCTCGCTCTGATATCGCGTTTATCGATATGAAATCCTTCTATGCCAGTGTTGAATGTGTTGAACTAGGCTTAAATCCACTGACGACTTCCCTGTGTGTGATGAGTCGTTCAGATAATTCAAATGGTTTAATTTTAGCGTCTTCCCCTTTATTTAAAAAGGTCTTTGGCAAGAAAAATGTGAGTCGTAGCTATGATTTACCTTTTAATATTCAAACCCGTCGTTTTGATCCTTATATTGCTAAAAAACAAGGATTAAAAAGTGATTTAAGAACTAAACAATATATTGAATATTGGGCACAACGTACGTATATTGTGCCACCACGTATGGGTTTATACATTGAGCGTAATCTAGAAATCCAAGCTATTTTCCAAAATTATTCCCCTAAAGAAGAGATATTGCCTTATTCTATTGATGAGGGATTTATCGATTTAACGCGTTCACTTGATTATTTTATTCCTGACCGTATTACGACCAATCGCAAAATAAAGCTAGATCAAATTTCTAAAAAAATTCAGACCGATATTTTTCAAGCAACCGGCATCTATTCTACGATTGGTATGAGTAATGCGAATCCCCTACTCGCTAAGTTAGCATTGGATAATGAAGCCAAGCATAATCGCAATATGCGAGCTAATTGGTCTTATGAAGATGTCGAAACCAAAGTATGGCAAATTCCTAAGTTAACTGATTTTTGGGGTATTGGTAGCCGAACGGAAAAACGACTTAATAAATTAAAAATCTATTCTATTAAAGAGTTAGCCAATGCTAACCCTGATGATTTAAATAAAGAATTTGGTATTATCGGTCTACAATTATGGTTTCATGCTAATGGTGTGGATGAAAGCAATGTGTTAGAACGATACCATCCTCGCGCTAAAGGAATTGGTAACTCACAAATCCTACCTAAAAATTATTATTTACAAACCGATATTGAATTAGTGCTAAGTGAAATGGCCGAGCAAGTCGCGATTCGCTTACGACGTGTCCATAAGAAAGCAACGAATGTGGCAATTCATATCGGTTTCAGCAATGATGTAGAAGTAGCTAGTATCAATACCCAAATGAAGGTTGATCCTACTCAAAGCACCAAGCGCTTAACTCAATATGTCCTCACTCTTTTTCGTAAAAAATATAAAGGACATCCCGTAAGAAGTATTGCGGTACGTTATAGTGGTTTAGTGGATGAAGTGTATACCTTTTACACCTTATTTGATGATCCCATTAAATTAGATAAGCAAGAAAAAATGGATCATGCCATTGATGAAATCCGCAGTAAATATGGTTTTCTTGCGGTTCAAAAAGCGAATTCGCTATTGGAAAATTCTAGAATGGTCGCACGTAGTAAGTTAATTGGTGGACATTCTGCAGGAGGGTTAGATGGTTTATCATGATTGATCGCAGTTATTTACCTTTTCGTTCGGCTCGTATGTACCATGATCGTAAGATGGCTAAATGGATGGGATTTTTCTTATCAGAACATAATAGTGCCTTAAATGATAATGGCGATGTCATTGATTTTTCAAAGGCTTTATCACTCGATAAAAAACTATTATTACTTTCTCAAGCTTATGTTCATCAATTGATCATCAATTTTGTCGTTGGTACCGAAACCATTACCGGAACGATTACGGTGCTAAATACCGAGCAAATCGGTGTCCAAACTAAGCAACATTATCATTTTATTCCGATTAAAGATATTATTACGATGCAGTTAGCCGACGAAATTGAAAGTTAAGAGGAATATCAAAGACGTTGTTCATCCGTCATGATACTCCTCTATTTTTTTAACATTTATCCTGCAACTAACTTACTAGAGGTTTCCTTTTTGTCACGAACTAACATGATTAAATTACTAGACAAAATAAGGCACTAAGTTAAAAGATAATGTTTGTGCATTGCAAAACAGCACGCTTAATTCACTAAAAGGCGCTCCTAAAACCGACCTATCTCACAACATTAGTGATTGAATGACCTAAAAGCTTTGATAAAATAATTAACCTCACAAGTCTTGACTACTGAATTAATAGAAAACTTGATGAATACCGAACATTTTTAATACGCCACATTTTACCCAAGCAAACCCATAGGACTAAAACAAGCCTGTAATATTACCATCATTATCAATATCGATTGTTTCGGCTGCTGGGACTTTTGGTAAGCCCGGCATGGTCATAATTTCCCCGGTAATCACGACGATAAAGCCGGCGCCCGCCGATAATCGCAATTCCTTAACCGTTATATCAAAATCTTCTGGCGCCCCAATTAACTGAGGTTTGTCAGAAAAGGAATATTGAGTTTTGGCAATGCATATCGGTAAATTAGCAAAACCTAAATTCGTTAGTTGAAGTATTTGTTTACGCGCTTTTTTATCATAAACAACCTGGCTACCATGATAAATTTTTTGTACCACTTTGGTAATTTTTTCTTCAATACTATCTTCCAATTCATAAGCATAACGTAATGGAGCGGGCGTTTTTTCAGTCATCGCGACTACTTTTCGTGCTAAATCAGCGCCACCTTTTCCTCCTTGGGCCCATACATCAGAAAGGACCACTTCTGCATCTAAACTTTGACATAAGCTCAAAATTTCTTGTAATTCAGCTTCAGTATCCGTCGGAAATTTATTAATAGCCACAACGACGGGGACACCATAGACTGTTTGCAAATTAGTTAAATGACGTTGAAGGTTCGGTAAGCCTTTTTTAACAGCTGCAAGATTTTCCTGATTTAAGTCCGTCTTGGCCACACCCCCATGCATTTTTAAAGCGCGTACCGTGGCCACCAATACCACTGCGTGAGGATTCAATTGGGCAGTACGGCATTTAATATCGAGAAATTTCTCCGCTCCTAAATCAGCTCCAAATCCAGCTTCCGTCACGACATAATCAGCTAAATTAAGTGCGGTGCGAGTCGCAATCACACTATTACAACCGTGTGCAATATTCGCAAAGGGGCCGCCATGAATAATAGCAGGTGTCTGTTCCAAGGTTTGGACGAGGTTGGGCATGACTGCTTCCTTTAATAAAACGGTCATGGCACCAGCCGCTTTTAAATCAGCTGCGGTTACTGGTTCACCTTTGACATTATACGCCACAATAATTTTAGCAATCCGTGATTTTAAATCCGCTAAATCTTCTGCTAAACATAAAATCGCCATAATCTCACTGGCAACGGTTATATCATATCCATCTTCACGTGGGACTCCATTAGCACTGCCTTGAAGTCCTGATACGATATGGCGTAATTGACGATCATTCATATCAACCACGCGTTTCCAAACGATAGTGCGTGGATCAATTTGCAGATGATTACCTTGATGAAGGTGATTATCTAACATCGCTGCTAATAGATTATGAGCAGCACTAATCGCATGGAAGTCTCCAGTAAAATGTAAATTGATATCTTCCATTGGAACGACTTGAGCACGCCCACCACCAGCTGCGCCACCTTTTAAACCGAAGACCGGTCCCAATGACGGCTCACGCAATGCTAAGGCAGCCTTTTTGCCAATATATCTTAAACCATCAGCTAATCCTACCGAAGTCGTCGTTTTTCCTTCCCCGGCTGGTGTCGGTGAAATAGCTGTTACTAAAATTAATTTACCTGGATCCTTAGCGGGTAATTTCTGATAATCTATTTTCGCTTTATATTTTCCATAATGATGGAGTTGTTCATCTGAAATAGCTAACTTTTCTGCAATTTGTTCAATGGGTGCCATTTCAACTGAATGCGCAATCTCAATGTCTGTTAAATAACTCATCTCGCACCTTCTTTACTTTCTTAACAATTAAATAATTAAATTCCATTATACTCAGTATTTTTTCATTTTTCAAATAGGTTTGTTAAACTCAAAAGGCGTCTGGCATAACCCTCTCCCTCTCCCACTCGTGCTACTTTTGTATTAAACTCAAAAAGCACCCTCAATCTTATAAGAATGAAGATGCTTTCCTTTTTATTGAAATAAATTGAGCCAAATCATAAACATAAAGCTCGCAAAAATTAAACTATCAAATCGGTCTAATACACCACCGTGTCCTGGTAAAAATTTACCTGAATCCTTAACATTAAAATGACGCTTTAACGCTGATTCGACTAAATCACCAAATTGTCCGACTAGCGATAAGATAATACTCAATAGCCAAACATGATTGGTATCACCTAAATTAGGTTGAAAAATAAATACAAAGACAACACCAGCAAGCATCGCACAAAGGACACCTCCAATAGAACCTTCAATCGTTTTGTTGGGACTGACTTCCGGTGCTAATTTATGTTTACCATAGGCTCTACCAATAAAATAAGCGCCAATATCAGTGGCCCAAATCACAACGAATAGATAAGCTAATGTGACTAGGCCCATATCTCGAATTAAAATAATAAAACGAAAGCCGAATCCTACATATAAAGCCGCAAACATTAATACCGATACTTCTTCAAAGTTGATTTCTTTATAACCATAGACGGTTAAAACCAATAGCGCCATTCCACACAAATAAAATAAAAACTGAGAATTGAAATTAGTAATCCAACTTAAATTATAATGTTCTGGTAAAACGATTAAAGCGACTGCAAGCGAAGAAATCAATCCAATCGCATTAAAATATTGAATTTGTTTCATGCGAGCAATTTCAAATAATCCTAAAATAGCCACTACCAGGATGCCATAAGCGAAAGGATGACTTCCTAAATAAACAAAGGGAATAAGCACTGCTATCCCTATTATCGCCCCAATAATTCTTGTTCTCATCGGTCCCTCCTAAACTTTTCCGAAACGACGGTTACGATTACTAAAAGCAACCAAAGCTTCTTCAAAATCTTTTTCAGAAAAATCTGGCCACAAGACATCCGTAAAATACAATTCGCTATAAGCAGATTGCCATAATAAGAAATTACTTAATCGTTGCTCACCACTGGTTCTAATCACTAAGTCAGGTTTTGCGATAGCTCCATAACGTGCAGTGAATAAATAATCTTCAACTAATGCCTCATCAATTTGATCTATCTCAATTGCACCCTCTTTAACTTTTTGACTAATCGCCTGGATGGCCTGAATCATCTCTTGTTGTCCACCATAATTAATCGCAAAGTTTAATACTAGTCCAGTACAATGCGCACTTTCAGCAATCGCTTTATTTAAAATATTTTGGGTATCCTCAGGTAATTTGGTAATATCACCAATACATTCAACACGACAATTATTTTCAATTAATTCTGGTAAAAATGACGAGAAAAAATCACCCGGTAATTTCATTAAAAAGTTAACTTCATCTTGAGGTCGTCCCCAATTTTCTGTTGAAAAAGCATAAAGTGTGATTAACTTAATGCCCTTACTATTAGCATATTTAGTGATACGCTTAATTGTTTCGACTCCACGTTTATGCCCAGCTACACGCGGCATCAATCTTTTTTTAGCCCAACGTCCATTGCCATCCATAATAATCGCAACATGCTGGGGTATTGTTTGTAATTCTTTAGACATGTTATATAATCCTTTTCCCTTTTTTATTCTAAACTTAAATTTATTATATCAAAAAAGCCTAGAGAATAGAATAGTTCTGTCATTTTGTCTGATAACCACTGTCGCCATCATAGTAATCTATCTGTTTACAGGTAAAAAAAGCTAAAACGCATTCCTTGTTGACGATATTCAAAATAAAAAACCGACACCTACTAGCTAGGGTAAGCTAACTAGTAAGGCCGGTTTGATAACTCCTCCAGTTGACTATCAAAAGCACAATGAGAAGATGTCTAAGTTACACATTATTATAAATTATTTATTCTATCTCTGCATTACAAACAGCTTGAAAGATCCACTTTTAAAGTCAACTCAGTGAGGATATATTATTTGCCGTCAAACATATCTTTTACTTTGTCAAAAAAGCCTGGGTCATGTCCTTTTAGACTCGATCCGCTTTCTTTGGCTAAGTCTTTAAATAATTGTTTTTCTTTATCAGATAACTTCGTTGGTGTTACCACTTTGACGGTTACATGTTGATCGCCATTTCCTGTTCCACGTACACTTGGTGCTCCCTTGCCACGTAAACGGAAAGTGGTATCCGTTTGAGTACCCGCTGGTACTTTAAGTTTTACATTGCCATGAACCGTTGGTACGGTAATTTCGTCACCCAAGGCCGCTTGTGCGAAATTAATAGGTAAATTGTAGAAGATTTCAGTACCATTACGTTCAAATTTATCACTTGGTTTCACACGGAAAATAACGTATAAATCGCCATAAGGACCACCGTTTTTACCCGCTTCACCTTGTCCTGATAAACGCATTTGTTGATCATCATCAACACCTGCTGGAATAGTAATTTTAACAGAATGTTCTTTGTTTTCAATACCTGAACCATGACAAGTGTGACATTTTTCTTTGATTTCTTTCCCCGTACCTTGGCAGACATCACAGACTGTTTGAGTCATCACACGACCAAATGGTGTATTACGTTCTACTTGAATCGCACCTGTTCCATGACATTTCGAACAAGTTACGGGTTTAGTACCTTCTTTGGCTCCAGAACCATGACAAGTATGACATTCTTCATTACGCTTATAGGTAATAGTCGTTTCTTTTCCAAAGATGGCTTCTTCAAAGGTTAAGGTTACACGATATTGTAAATCATTTCCTCGTTGAGGAGCATTCGGACGACGACTGGCACCTCCCATGCCGCCACCAAAGAATGTATCAAAAATATCTTCGAAGCCACCGAACCCTCCGGCTCCACCCCCGAAGCCACCAAAACCACCACCAAAGTTAGGATCATTGGCTGCATGTCCGTATTGATCATATGCTGCACGTTTTTGGCTATCGCTTAGAACTTCATACGCTTCTGTTATTTCTTTAAATTTTTCGTCCGCACCCGGTTCTTTATTAATATCCGGATGATATTGTTTTGAGAGTTTACGGTATGCTTTTTTTATTTCTGCATCTGAGGCATCGCGTGAAACACCTAGGACTTCATAATAATCACGTTTAGTTGCCATTTTCAACCTCCTTCGTTGTAGACTTATCTATCATAATCAAAATTTAAGAATTTATCAATATTCATCTGAAAAATACTAAATAGGAGTGAGCTGGAAGCCAAGTCTCATCGATTCTGACTTCCTCGCCCACCCCAGCTATCATACTCAATTATTAGGTTGTTCGAATTTATTTAATAACAAAAGCCTTCATTAAAGTCTTACATTATCTTCAAAACGAATCAGACCTTATAATCTTATTATCGGTTGATTATTCGTCTACTTCTTCGAAGTCAGCATCTACTACGCCGTCATCATTTTGGTTATCTGAAGTTGCTTCAGCACCTGCTGCTGCTTGTTGTGCTGCTGCCGCTTGTTCATATAATTTAACGGTTAAGTTTTGAACTACTTCATTTAATGCATCACGTTTAGCTTTCATTGCTTCTAAGTCGTTTGCTTCAACGGCTGCTTTCAATTCATCACGTGCTGCTTCTGCTTCTTTAACTTCTTCTTCAGATACTTTGTCTTTTAATTCATCTAAAGTTTTATCAGTAGCGAAGATTAATTGATCCACTTCATTACGTAAGTCAGCTTCTTCACGACGTGCTTTATCTGCTTCTGCGTTGGCTTCAGCATCTTTCACCATACGATCGATTTCTTCATCAGTTAAACCTGAAGATGATTTAATCGTAATCGTTTGTTCTTTTTGAGTACCTAAATCTTTTGCACTTACGTTAACGATACCGTTTTTGTCAATGTCGAAAGTTACTTCGATTTGAGGGATACCACGTGGTGCAGGTGGAATATCCGTTAATTGGAAGCGACCTAATGTTTTGTTGTCAGCTGCCATTTGACGTTCACCTTGTAATACGTGTACATCTACTGCAGGTTGATTATCAGCTGCGGTTGAGAACACTTGTGATTTAGATGTTGGAATTGTAGTGTTACGGTCAATTAATTTAGTGAACACGCCACCCATTGTTTCAATACCTAATGATAATGGTGTTACATCTAATAAGACGATATCTTTCACATCACCTGAGATAACCCCACCTTGGATAGCAGCACCCATTGCAACCACTTCGTCTGGGTTAACTGATTTGTTAGGCTCTTTACCAGTTTCTTTACGAACAGCTTCAACCACTGCTGGAATACGTGTTGAACCACCTACTAAGATAACTTCGTCAATTTCAGATTGTGATAAACCAGCATCTTTAATTGCTTGACGAACAGGTTGTTTTGTACGTTCTACTAATTCATGGGTTAATTCTTCAAATTTCGCACGAGTTAATGATAATTCCATATGTAATGGACCTTCTGCTCCTGCTGTAATGAATGGTAAGCTAATTTGTGTTGAAGTCACACCAGATAAATCTTTTTTAGCTTTTTCAGCAGCATCTTTCAAACGTTGTAATGCCATTTTATCTTTCGATAAGTCAATACCATTTTCTTTTTTGAATTCTGCTACTAAATAATCCATAATTTTTTGGTCAAAGTCATCTCCACCTAAGTGGTTGTCTCCTGATGTAGATAATACGTCGAATACGCCGTCACCTAATTCAAGAATTGAAACGTCGAAGGTACCGCCACCTAAGTCGAATACTAATACTTTTTCTTCTTTATCAGTTTTATCTAAACCATAAGCTAAAGCTGCTGCTGTCGGCTCGTTAACGATACGTTCTACTTCTAAACCAGCAATACGGCCAGCATCTTTTGTCGCTTGACGTTGAGCATCGTTGAAGTAAGCAGGAACCGTAATAACAGCTTTTTCAACTTTTTCGCCTAAATAATCTTCAGCAAAACCTTTTAAGTATTGTAAAATCATCGCTGAAATTTCTTGTGGTGTGTAGTCTTTGCCACCCATTGAAACTTTATGGTCTTCACCCATATAACGTTTAATTGAGCTTACTGTGTTAGGATTTGTTACTGCTTGACGTTTTGCAACTTCCCCTACTTGAATTTCATCGTTTTTAAAAGCAACAACTGAAGGTGTGGTACGATTACCTTCTGGGTTTGGAATAATTTTTGCTTCTCCACCTTCTAAGACAGAGACAGCTGAGTTTGTAGTACCTAAGTCAATACCAATAATTTTAGCCATTTTACATTTCTCCTTTATAATTTAATTATTGAGATACAATAACCATTGCTGGTCGTATCACGCGTTCATGCAATAAATATCCTTTTTGTAAAACATTGATTACCACGTCAGAATCTTGACCTTCTTCTGCTTCCATCACGCTGACTGCTTGGTGGAAATTAGGGTCAAATTTTTCTCCCATTGGATCAATGACTTTAATGTTTTCACTTTCAAAAGCATTTTGTAATTGTGAGAGAACCATCTCAACACCTTTTTTCAATGCTTTAGCGTCATCAGAATTAGTCTCGCTTTGTAAAGCGCGTTCTAGATTATCAACTACTTCTAACATTGAAGTTGCTAATTTTTGCGAACGATATTTTGCTAAATCTTGACGATCCTTAGCGTTCGTTCTTTTCATATTCGCAATTTCAGCTTGTAATCTTAGCACTTGATCTTCTAGAGCATCATTTTTTGCTTCTAATTCAGCAAGTGGATTCTCTTCCACCTTTGTTTCTACTGTTTCTTCATCAGTTGATGTTGCTTTAACTTCTGCTGTTGTTTCTACAACATCTTCGGTAGTTTGGGAATCAACTTCAACTTCTGGAACATCTTTTTCTAATTCTTCATTACGTTTGTTTTCTTCTGCCACTACGATACCTCCTTTTAATTGTTAATAATTCGATAGTTCGATTAATAAATCTTGCATTCCTGTCATAATTTTATGATAAGGCATTGTCGCAGGACCTACCAAACCAAAGGTAATGACATGATTGCCAATTTTACTTTTCGCCGTAACGATACTTACATTTTTAAAGTGATACGGTGGCGTTGTAAAATCAAATGTGACATTCAAACCAACTTTTGCATCAGTTAAAAATTGATACCAGGCTTCGTTTCCATCGATTAAATCAAACAAAGTGCGCCAGCCTTCAGTTGGTAGTTGTGGATCAATGAGATCAAACAAATGATTTTTTCCTGCAACATGATAATACTGACTGTCATGTGCTTCGATTGCCTTTTTGATTAAAGAGGCAAAATTCAATTGTACTGAAACAGCCTGTTGAATTTTTAAGGGAATTGTCAATTTCATACGTTGATACACATCATCTAATGTTAAATCGATCAATTCATCTTGAATAATTTGTTCAATCTTATCGATTGCCTCGTCTTTTAAAGCATATGGTAAATCAAATAATTGACTTTCAACCTGTCCATGGTCACTAATCACTGACGCAATGAGTTGATAATCCGATAATTTGGTTAATTTAAAATCGCGCATCCTACGATGACTCAGATTCGAAATCAAAACGACTACCGGATAACCAGTATAGTGTGCTAACTGATTAGTCGCATGTAAGACAAATTGTTGAACATCATAATAACGTTCACCAAATAACTTACTTGATTGTTCTGGCTTATTTTCAGACTCTTGCTTTAGTTGTTCGATTAATTGATCAATGTAAAATTGGTAGCCTTCATAAGAAGGAATACGACCACTTGAACTATGAGCTTTCATTAGAAAACCTAATTGCTCGAGCGCCATCATATCATTACGAACAGTCGCTGGACTTACTTGTAAGACACTTCTTTGCAATAAAGTCCTCGAACCGATAGGTTCTTCAGTCTCTCCGTACAATTTAACAATCAACTGTAATATCTGTTGTTGTCTAGGCGTTAAACTCATCTATTTTTCTCACCTCACTAATTAGCACTTATATACTTTGAGTGCTAACCTGTCTATATCATACACCCTACTATAGCCTTTGTCAACACTTTTAAATAAAAAATTAGCACTCTCCTATATAGAGTGCTAATCGGCAGAAAGTTGCTATTATAAGGTTTTGTATAACAATGATAAAATGTTTAGTTTAAAATAGAAAATAATTGCTAAAAACAAAGCCACTAATCGAGTCATAAAAAAGTTGGTTAGGGCCCTTTTACTAACAGTTAACTTAATACATAGACTTAGCTATTTACTTTATGACTTTCGTAATCGTCTCTTTGCTTCCATCTCATAATGTGAAAGTTTGGATTGACGGCAATAACGGCTTTTAGGTCGCAATACCAGACTTTTCATTGATTAATCCATCATTAAAACGTGGTAACGACTTGAAATGACTAGCTTTTACTATATTACCATGCCTTAATAAATTAAGGTTCATTACTAGAAAGGTTGGTCACTGCCTGTGTATCATTCTCAGGTTCGATAAAGAAAGTAAAGCCTTCGCCGACTACTTGATGAATATCGGTGACGGTTACAAATGCCTTAGGGTCAATTTCATGAACGATTTTTTGTAATGCCAGTAATTGACGTTCGCTAATGACAATATATAGCACATGCTTTTCCAGTTGCGTATAGAAACCGTAACCGTTTAAAACAGTAATACCACGATCTAATGTATCAGTAATTTTCTGTGCGATCGCTTGATGTTCATTCGAAATAATCGTAACAGCTTTACGTGGGTTAAATCCTTCCAAAATAAAGGAAAGAACTTGACTTGTAATCAATAAAGTAATGACCGTCATCACACCTTTTTCTAAGCCAATGACAAAAGTTAAGGGGGTAATAATCATAATATCTAAAATTAACAAACCACGCGCCACGCTAATCCCTAAATATTTTTTCATCATTAGAGCTAAAATGTCCGTTCCAGCAGTCGTTCCATTACCATGGATAACAATCCCAACGGATAATCCGATTAGAAAACCAGCTACTAATGGTGCAACAATAGTATTTTCAGGAATAAATGCTCCTAAATGGATATATTGTAAAAAAATCGTTAATGACGCAATCGCTAAAATTGTATAAAAAATAGTCTTCTTATCTAAAAACCTCCAACCGACAATTAGTAAGATCGTATTCACCACAAAACTAACAATAGCATTATTCCAATTAAAAACATATAGAAAGAATAATGAGAACCCCGTGATACCACCTTCACCTAATTCATTCGGAATAATCACTGAATTAATGGCAATCGAAAAAATGAAATTACCTAATAATACCAAAAAGATATTCATCAAAATTCTAATATGATCTTTTTTCATAAGCTCCCCCTACTTTGTAATAGTCCCTAATAGATTACGAAATACCGAATCTGCTAAAAACAATCCACGATTCGTTAAATAAACATGGTCATCAGCAATATTTAATAAGCCATTGTGTTGTTGTTGTACAAAAAAATCATCGAACAGTTCGGTCGCATCTTGATTAAAACGCTCCGCAAATTCACTTAAATAGAAACCTCGTGTCGTTCTTAAAGCTAAAAATAAAAATTCTTCCATCTGATCAGACTCTGTTAATGGTAATCGATTCACAACCGGTTTTTGATTCGCTTCCGTAGCTTTTAAATAATGATGAACAGGTCCATTATTATAGTATCGAACATTATCAATAAAGCCATGTGCTCCAGCACCAAAACCATAATATGGCGTATAATGCCAATATTTCAAATTATGACGTGACTCGAATCCAGGTCGTGCAAAGTTACTCACTTCATATTGCTCAATACCATGCTCTTGTAAACGACGAATGGCTAACTCAAACATATCGGCATCTACATCTTCAGACGGCAATGGCAGTTTGCCTTCTCTTTGTAATTGTTGAAAAACTGTTTGATTTTCAATGATCAAAGAATAGAGTGAATAATGTGGTAAGTTTAATGATAAGGCTTTGGTTAAACTATCATCAAAATCGGCTAACGTTTGTCCCGGTAGTCTAAATATCAAATCAATACTTAAATTCGTTAGTCCAGCTTCTCTTAACCATTCAATACATTGATAAACATGACGTTCACGATGATTACGACCTATTTTTCGCAATAACAAATCGTTAAAACTCTGTACCCCCATACTCACGCGATTAACACCAAAAGACTTCAATAATCGACATTTTTCTGGAGTTAATTCACCAGGATTAATTTCAAATGTATACTCCGTTTGATCATCATAGGTCAATATTTGTTGGATGCTCTCCAATAAGTGCGTTAATTCTTCAATATTTAAGCAACTTGGTGTGCCACCGCCTACATAAATCGTATCAAATGGTTTGGTAGACTCTACTTCATCCATATATAATCGCATTTCATTGGCTAAGCCCGTTAAATAACGACCTACTGGTTGTCCATCATAGAAATATTTATTAAAGGCACAATAATGACAAATTTTCTTGCAAAATGGAATATGGATATAAACGGCATCCGCTCTATTCATCATCTTTCACCTTTTCATTATCAGGTATCGTTGACTGTTGTGCTAGCTGCTCAAAATACGTTTTTGTATTAATTAAATCCTGGTCTAATTGATGAATTAGACCTTTAATGCCATCAAATTTCATTTCACCACGCAAATAATGATGCCATCTTACTTTTACAAAATGCCCGTAAATGTCTTGCTCAAAATCTAATATATAGACTTCACAGGTTTTTTGGCGATTCGCTTCAAACGTAATATTATAACCAATGGATGCCATGCCTTGATACCATTTTCCATCTACTTCAATCTCGCAAACATAGACTCCAACACTTGGTAATACTTCTTGAGGATTAATTTGCACATTAGCAGTCGGGTAGCCAATTGTTCGGCCTCTTTTATCTCCATGTACCACCATTCCACTGGTTTGATATAAATAACCTAGCTCTTCATTAGCAATTTCGATTTGATTGTTCGCCAATAAATCCTTAATATTGGTAGTCCCAACTTTTAAATTATTATTTTTTAATTCAGGAACTTCAATGACGTCAAAACGCCCTTTAGCATGCTCCGGCAAAGTTTTCATATTGGCAAGCTCTTGCTTACCATAGGTATAATCAAAACCAGCTACTACTGTGACCGCACCGAGATCGACAATATAACGATCAACAAACTCTTGGGGACTTTGCGTCCCGAATTCTAATGTATAATCAATTAAATATAAAACATCAACCTCTAATGCACTTAATAGCTCAACTTTACGATCTAATAAAGTCAAATAAGTAACTTCTTCTGGGTCTAATTGATGGTAAATAATTTTTGGATGCTGATTAAAAGTCATCACTGCTAAAGGAATCTTTTTTTCATTGGCAATTTTTTTTGCTGTATTAATAACTGCTTGGTGCCCACGATGAACACCGTCAAAGAAACCTAATGCTAAGACAATCGGTCCAGGAAAAATTTGTTCTTGATTATAGGGATGATGTAATTTTATTATATTCATTACGAAACCCTTCTTTCTAGTAATCTTATTCGTTCTCGACGAACATTCTTAATGGTTTTAATAAATTTGGTTTTAAGGGATGGGGTTGGTAAATGGCCCGAGCCAATCCTTGATAAAATAAGACGGTTGGTTCCAACACTAATGAACTAAAATAATCATGTGGTAATAATTTTCCATGTTGAACATCATGATATTGTGATTCTGTTAGGATGATGCTTGGAAATTCAGTCAGTGCCGATTCAATCGAACAAATAGCCTCGTTAATGGTTCCTTGTTCAACTGCTGCTTGAACTTGAGCAAGCGTTAATGCTTGCTGTTGATTGAAACCACCCGTTGCATTGCGTGTTAGCCGCGACATGTGGCTGGCAAATCCTAGTTTTTCTCCTAAATCAACGGCTAAAGTACGAACATAAGTGCCTTTGCCACAAACAACATGAAAATCCCATGTTTGGGTTTGTTGACTTTCATTATAAACAGGCTCACTGGTGCGTATAAAGGAATCAATTTGTACTTGTCTTATCGGACGCTCCACTTTTTCCCCAGATCTTGCATATTCATACAGTTTGCGACCATTGACTTTCACCGCTGAATAATAAGGTGGAACCTGATTGATAACCCCTTCCATTTCAGCCATTTTTTGATCAATTAAATCAATATTGACAGGAGTTAACACAGGTGTGGTCGACACTTTTTCTCCACTAGCGTCTTCTGTTTCAGTCGAATATCCTAAAGTAATCGAACCTTGATATTCTTTTTGTCCATCCATTAATAATTCAACCAATTTAGTCCCTTCGCCTAAGCAGACTAGTAAAACTCCGTCTACATCTGGGTCAAGTGTCCCAGTATGGCCAATTTTTTTCATTTTTAATAGTTTGCGCAGACGAAAAACGACATCATGACTGGTCATGCCTTTTTCTTTCCAAATGGGTAATAAGCCTCTCATGCTGTGCCTCTCTCCTTTACATACAAAATTAATTATATCAGATATTGCTTTCATTTGTGAGTGATTAACTAATTTTTCATTATATACTTAATAAATACTTATCATGAGTTGTACTAAGCTTTCTCAAACAAGCCAAACTGAAAACGATAGACGATTAAAAGCAAATTTATGCGCATTTCACACCTTAAAAAATAAAAAAGACCCCATCAATATTTATCATCCTATTGATGGAGCCTATCGAAATAAAACTATTCCTCATCTAACATTTTTAAGCGCGCAGGATACATTCCGACAACTTTACCTAAAGTTTCTAATTCTTGAATAGCAGATCCGTTTGATAAGCGGTCGGTTATAGCAATATCCATCGCCTTAATTTCGAGTGTTTTACCAGTGTCACCTAAGATAACTACTGGTATATTTCCTTTTTGTAAAGCTAAAACTTGAATAAAGCGATGTGGATTCGTTTTTAATTCTTTTAATAATAAATGTCCCCGACTGGAGCGGTTATTCACTTGAGAGATAATCTCTACGTCAAAACGTTTGATATTTGCTCTCTGGGTTAATGCTAATAATTGTGGACGTTCCACTGCTTTATCAATTAATAATGAAGCGACTACTTGATCATCATCCTTCAAGTTAATTGCCACTACACCTTGTGCTTTGGTTCCGCTAATCGCCACTTCTGACAATTCATAACGGACTCCATAACTTTTCTTAGTAATTACAACCACTTGATAATCATGGTCGACTTTTGCTAGGTTAACTGACACCAATTCATCTGCTTTATCTTGTAATTTCATTGCCATCATCGTCTTAGTTTTATAGCTACGATAAGTTGTAAATTGTGATAAAGTTGTTTGCTTAATTTTACCATTTCGGCTAGTCAATACCAATGTTGGGTTCGCTTCAGGCTTTAATTTGTCTGGTTCCATTACCGATTTAAAAGCGGCAATTAACTGCTCTCCATCTTCTAAATGATAATTAGTTGAAATATGCATTCCCATATCTTTCCAACGAATATCTGGTAATTCATGAACTGGTAAATGAATATAGTTACCTTTATTCGTAATTAACACAATCGCATCATGCGTACTCATCTCTTTAACAAAGATAGGATAATCCAAATCGCGACTTCCTAAGTCAGTCGTATCAGAAGCACTAAAAGAGCGAACACTGGTTCGTTTAATATAGCCTTCATTCGTTACTGATACATAAACTTGTTCTTCGGGAATCACAATGCTCGTTTCAACGACTATTTCTTCCACTTTAGCTTGAACAATGGTTCTTCTTGGTGATGCAAAACGCTTTTTAATGTCTTTTAATTCATTGGCCAATACTTTTTTCAATATATCTTCATTATTTAAAATATTTTGATACATCATGATACGCTCATTTAATTCAAGCTTTTCATTTTGTAATGCCTCAATATCCGTATTCGTTAGACGATATAATTGCAAGTTAACGATTGATTCTGACTGAACCTCTGAAAAATCAAATTCACGTTCTAAGTTACGCTTAGCATCTGCTTTATTATCAGAATTACGAATGACCGCAATCACTTCGTCTAAAATCGACACAACCCGAATTAAACCTTCAACAATATGTAGACGTTTTTTATCGGTTGTTAACATATGCTTGGTACGCTTTGTAATCACCTCTTTTTGATGATCAATATAAGCTTCTAACATTTGCAATAAGCCTACCACTTCCGGACGGCGATTATGAATTGCGACCATATTAAAGTGATAATTAACTTGTAATTCAGTATTTTTTAATAAGTATTGTAAGATTCCTTCAGCATTCACTTCACGTTTTAATTCAATGACCACACGCACACCATTTCGGTCACTTTCATCACGAACTTCCGATATCCCTTCAATTTTCTTCTGAATACGAATATCATCCAAACGTTGAATTAATTTGGCTTTATTAACATCAAATGGTAATTCCGTCACCACAATTTGTTGCTTATTACCTTTCAGGTCTTCTATTTCAGTTAAAGAACGTACGACAATTTTTCCTTGACCCGTTTCATAGGCTTTACGGATTTGGTCTGCCCCTTGAATAATCGCCCCTGTGGGAAAGTCGGGTGCAGGAATTAATTTTATAATATCATCTAAACGATAACGCTTATGGGTTAACATATAGACAACTGCATCGATCACTTCACCTAAATTGTGAGGTGGTATTTCAGTGGCATAACCAGCCGAAATACCAGTGGCACCATTGACTAATAAATTTGGAAAACGAGCAGGTAAAACAGTTGGCTCTTCTAGTGTATCGTCAAAGTTTAGCAGATGCTCAACCGTCTCATGTTGAATATCACGTAATAACTCATCGGCAATAGGTGATAAACGCGCTTCCGTATAACGCATAGCCGCTGCTGGGTCGCCATCCATACTCCCGTTATTACCATGCATATCAATTAAGGTTTCGCGTAATTTCCAATCTTGACTCATGCGGACCATCGCTTCATAAACGGAAGAATCCCCATGAGGATGATAATTACCAATTACATTCCCTACTGTCTTAGCAGACTTACGGTATGGATTACTAGCGGTATTGCGGTCCATGTACATTGCATATAAAATACGGCGTTGTACCGGTTTCAAGCCATCACGGATATCAGGTAAAGCACGCTCTTGGATGATGTATTTAGAATAACGTCCAAAACGATCTCCAATGACACTGGCAAAATTTAATTCTTGAATATTTTCTTTTACCATGTTTTACCTCCTAAAATAATTCTAACTGGCCATTTTCATCATCTTCATTATCCAATGGCTTATCAGTCTCTTTTTTTACTGTCTTTGATTTTGATTGAGTAGATTTTTTCTTTGTTGTTTTGGCTGTTGGACGGTTAACCGTTGATTGCTTTTTGCTTTTACGATTAGTAGTGTTTTTCGTATCGTTTGAACTCTGTTCGGTCATGTCATTGGTCTCGTCTACTACATGATGATTAGGGCTACTATTTTCAGCATTTTCTAAATCCATTGCTTCTTCCAATGTGTCTATTTCATCATCATCCTTCAATCCATGAGCTTCTTTAATTAACTCTTCAGTTGTTTGGTCAGTAGACTGACTAGTCCCTTGGTTTTCTTTTAATAAAGTATCTTCTTCATCCATCGTGAATTGAACATTACTTTCAATCCATTTACGACGCGGTTCAACTTTCGCTCCCATTAAGGTCGTCACACGGCGTTCAACCTGCGCCGCATCATCAATCGTTACACGAATTAAAATTCGAGAATCTGGGTTCATCGTTGTCTCCCATAACTGGTCCGCATTCATTTCCCCTAAACCTTTGTAACGTTGTAAAATATAGCCTCGCCCAATCTTCTTAATAGCTGATTGTAACTCCTCATCGGTCCAAGCATATTCTATTTGTTGTTTCTTACCAGAACCTTTTGAAACTTTATAGAGTGGTGGCATTGCTAAATAAACTTTTCCTGCTTCAAGTAATGGTTTCATATAACGATAAAAGAAAGTTAAGAGTAAGACTTGAATATGAGCCCCATCGGTATCCGCATCGGTCATAATAATAATTTTATCGTAATTACATGAATTAATATCAAAATCAGTTCCTACTCCTGCCCCGATAGTATAAATCATCGTATTGATTTCTTCGTTTTTCATGATATCTTGCATTGACGCTTTTTCAGTATTAATTACTTTACCACGTAATGGCAAAATAGCTTGATAACGGCGGTCACGGCCTAATTTTGCAGATCCACCAGCTGAATCCCCCTCGACTAGGTATAATTCGTTTTTACTCGCATCTTTTGATTGAGCTTTGGTTAACTTACCAGAAATCAATTTTTCTTGTGATGATTTTTTAGTCCCACTACGAGCGGCTTCTCTAGCTTTACGCGCCAATTCGCGGGTTTCACGAGCACGAATCGCCTTGCGTAAGATCATTTGGCTAAAGTTCCCATTTTCATTTAAGAAACTTGAAAGACGTTCATACATTAAATTTTCTACTAAAGGCCGGGCTTTAGGTGTACCCAATTTTTCTTTGGTTTGACCTTCGAATTGTAAATATTGTTCTGGAATACGAACAGATACCACAGCTGTCAAACCTTCGCGAACGTCACTACCTTCTAAGTTTTTATCTTTTTCTTTAATTAGACCTACTTTACGACCGTAATCATTAAACGCTTTAGTAATCCCGGTTTTCATACCGACTTCATGTGTTCCCCCAGAAGCAGTCCGAACATTATTAGCAAATGATAAAATTGTTTCGGAATATCCGTCATTGTATTGCATTGAAAAATCAACTTCAAATTCTTCCACTGCCGCTGAAAAACTAAACGCATCACCCAATACATCTTTTTCTTCATTTAAATATTGAATAAAATCTTCTAAACCTTTTTCATAATGAAAAAGTTCTTGGTAGTCATGGCGTTCATCTACTAATTCTATCGTTAAGCCCTTTAATAAAAAGGCAGACTCTCTTAATCGCTCAGCAATCACTTCCGAATTAATTTGAGCATTACCAAAAATACTTTTATCTGGCATAAAATGCACGGTAGTACCATGAGCCGATTTACTTGAAGCTTTTGATTTAACTAATTTAGTAGCAGGCTTCCCTCCATTTTCAAATCGCATTCGA
Source organism: Globicatella sulfidifaciens DSM 15739 (assembly GCF_900167405.1). GTDB lineage: Bacteria > Bacillota > Bacilli > Lactobacillales > Aerococcaceae > Globicatella > Globicatella sulfidifaciens. Next base: position 60,887 of record NZ_FUWO01000005.1, on the reverse strand, counting down.
TAAAGATTGCCATCACGTTCAACGGTCACTTCTAACCATGAAGACAAAGCATTTACCACACTGGCGCCCACACCATGAAGTCCTCCGGAGGATTTATAACCCCCTTGACCAAACTTACCCCCCGCATGGAGGACAGTTAAAATAACTTGAATGGTCGGTACCCCACTTGCATGCTGACCAACCGGCATCCCGCGGCCATTATCTTGTACTCGAACACTACCATCTGCTTTAATTTCTACTTTAATATAATCAGCAAAACCAGATAAAGCTTCGTCGACTGAATTATCGACAATCTCATAAATTAAATGATGTAATCCTCTTTGGTCTGTCGAACCGATATACATCCCTGGTCTTTTTCTTACTGCGTCCAAACCTTCCAATATTTGAATCGCGTCATCATTATATTGAATTGGTGTCGTCTTTGTTTCTGACATTTAATCACCTCTAAAATTTTCTTATACTCAACTCTTCTATAATAGCAAATAACTTTACTGCTTTTCAAATATTACTCGAAATTTGTAATTTAAGCAAATACAACTTACATGAGAGTGGACCAAAAGTAGAAAATCGAATGATTTTCGCTTCGTTGGCCTACCCCCGCACAGTTGGGAGTAGACCAGAAGTAGAAAATCGAATAGTTTTCGCTTCGTCGGCCTACCCCCGCACAGTTGGGAGTGGACCAGAAGTAGAAAATTAAACGATTTTCGCTTCGTCGGCCTCCCGCCGCACAGTTGGGAGTAGACCAGAAGTAGAAAATCGAATGATTTTCGCTTCGTTGGCCTACCCCCGCACAGTTGAGTAGGCCTCAAACAAGTCGAAAGACGCAGTTTGAGACCACTCAACCACTGCGCTATAAATTAACGCACAATAACGTGATCGAATTTTCCAAGATTATACTCAGCTATCTTAAGACGCAGTTTGAGACCACTCAACCACTGCGCTTTTAAATATCGAGTAATAACTTGATTGAATTTTTTATGTTTATACCTAACTCGTTAAGACGCCAATTGAGGCCACTCAACCACTGCGCTTTGAATTAAATAGATATGCCTGAACAGAATTTAAAAAGTTTTTGCCCAGCCTCCTGCTTTTTAAATAAGATAAGTTAATCATTGTTGTTTCACTTTATTTAATGTAAAATAATAGCGTATATCCAAAGATGGAGGTTTATTATGCAATTTATATTTTTATTTATTTGTTATTTATTAGGATCAATTCCAACCGGTGTTTGGTATTCAAAAATGAAACACCAAATTGATGTGCGAGAATTAGGTAGTGGTAATAGTGGCGCCACCAATATTGGACGTAATTTTGGATTTAAAGCTGCTGTTTTTGTCTCAGTAATCGATGTTTTAAAAGGGCTGGTAGCGATGTTACTGGCACATTACTTTTATCCTCATACCGATTGGGTAATCATGGGAGCCGGTATAGCTGCTATTTTAGGTCATGCTTATCCTATTTTTGCCAATTTTCGTGGTGGAAAAGTGGTCGCAACTTCTTTTGCCGTACTAGCTGGTTATAATTTTTTCATTGGTCTAAGCTTTGTATTAGTGTTATTTATATTAATCTATTTAACAAGTACCATTAGTTTAGCCGCCATAACCAGTTATTCATTAGCCGCCTTATATGTTTTATTTACCCAACCGTTAATTTTTGGTCTTGGCTTTGTCGCAATTGCCGCCTTTATGATTTATCGCCATCGTACTAATGTGGTACGTTTGATGAAAGGTGAAGAAAGTCGTATTAATTTCGGTCTTAGAAAACCAACAAATAATAGCAAATAACACCTAATATCATTGAGTAATAATATACTAGCTATCCTTTTTGTCGGGGGCTTGCTTGTTTTTTAAGGATAGTTTAGAAAGCAATGTCCATCGATGATTCTCTAAGGAAAGATTGGAAAATATCTCTGGTATGTTTCTCTATCAAGCTTGTACTTATTCTCAAGTGAGAGATTCAACAACATGACAGCTGTCTTGTTGTTGAAAAAAATGTTTGGTAGAACTCTGTTTCTTTTTTGTGAATCTTTTTTTACACATACTTAAAACTCGAGTGTTTAATAATGAAGATTGCCAAGAAAACAATAGATCATTTTCCACTTCTTACCCATTCCATTTTCTCTACTAAATATTTAGTGGATGCCCACCAGAAATACTCTCTTCTGGTGGGGCCACACAAAATTTGTATAACCTTATTAATAACAGGCCAAGTGATGTTACACTTGGCCTGTTTTCTTTACAAAAAACAACGGAATAGCCGATTGGCTATTCCGATACTAAATGACTAGACATTATCTCCCATAAAAACTAGTCCACAATTGAAGTTAACACGAAGAGGAAGCGAATTATTTTGTGCTTCGTGTTAATAAGAGTTCTTTGTGCTCTGCATCAGCACAAAGCTCTTATTATTTTCTATCAACTAAATTATTTTAAACGACCTGGACGCTCTTTGTATCCATAGTAAGCATCCTCGATGATTTCTTTCATATCACTTACTAATGCTAAACGTGGGTTAACAGGTGTACATTGATCTTCATATGCAAGATAAGCAATTTCTTCTGCACGTGCCATGTATTCTTTTTCGTCCACGCCTTGAGCTTTAATACTCATTTGGATACCACAACGTTCACCTAAGTCATAAACCGCTTGAGCTAAGCTAGCAACTGCTTCTTCTGGTGTATCAGCTTTAAGTCCTAATAAACGTGCAATATCTTGGTAACGAACATCTGCTTTATAGTAGTTATATTTTGGCCAGTTACCTTGTTTTGCAGGGCGTGTACCATTGTAACGAATAACATATGGTAATAGAATCGCATTCGTACGGCCATGGACAGTATGGAAGAATCCACCAATCTTATGAGCCATTGAGTGAGAAATTCCTAAGAATGCATTCGCAAATGCCATACCCGCCATTGTTGAAGCATTATGCATTTTCTCACGAGATTCAAAGTCTGCTTCTTTAACAGAACGTTCTAAGTATTCAAATACAATCTTAATCGCTTGTAATGCTAAACCATCGGTATAATCGTTTGCCATTAATGATGTATAAGCTTCAATCGCATGCGTTAACACGTCCATACCGGTATCTGCTGTTACAAAATCTGGCACTGTCATTACTAATGCAGGGTCAATAATTGCAATAGTTGGTGTTAATGAGTAGTCTGCTAACGGGTACTTCATATTATTTTTCTTGTCTGAAATAACCGCAAATGGTGTCACTTCCGATCCTGTACCAGATGTCGTTGGAATACCAACATATTTTGCTTTTTCACCCAATTCAGGGAATTTGAAAGCACGTTTACGAATATCCATGAATTTTTGTACTAAGTCACGGAAGTCGATTTCTGGTTGTTCATAGAACATCCACATTACTTTAGCAGCATCCATTACAGAACCCCCACCTAAAGCAATAATTGTATCAGGTTCAAAGCTCTTCATTTGATCAGCACCGCGACGAACAGTTGAAATATCTGGATCTGGTTCTACGTTAGAGAATACTTGATAAACCACTTTATTACGACGTAAATGTAATTGTTCGATAATCTTATGTAAAAATCCTAATTTAACCATCATTTCATCAGTTACAATAAATACTTTTTCAACATCACGCATTTTTTGTAAATATTGGATTGAATCACGTTCGAAATAGATTTTTGAAGGAACTTTAAACCATTGCATATTATTTCTACGTCTCCCCACTTTTTTGATATTAAGTAAATTGATTGCGCTAACGTTATCACCAACTGAGTTGGCACCGTAAGAACCACATCCTAAAGTTAAGGAAGGAATGAAGGCATTATAAACGTCCCCAATACCACCAAAAGTTGAAGGTGAGTTCCAAATAACACGAATTGCTTTAACTTGACGTCCAAATTCTTTTACTAAATCTTCATCATTAGTATGGATAGCAGCTGAGTGTCCTAAACCATTGAACTCAACCATTTGACAAGCTTTCTTCAATCCATCTGCTTGATCTTCTGATTTTAGAATAGCAATCACTGGTGATAATTTTTCACGTGTTAATGGTTCATTCGGTCCTACTTCTGAAACTTCTGCTGCTAAAATATTTGTTCCTTCTGGTACAGTAAAGCCAGCTTGTTCTGCAATCCAAGTAGCAGGTTTACCAACGATATCAGCATTTAATTTAGCATCTGCACAATTTTTACTATTTGCTTTTGCTCCAAAACAGAATTCTTCTAATTTAGCTTTTTCAGCTTTATTAACGAAGTAAGTGTGATATGACTTCATTTCGTCACAGAATTCATCGTAAATTTCTTTATCAATAATGGCTGCTTGTTCAGAAGCACAAACCATTCCATTATCAAATGATTTACTCATCACGATATCATAAGCTGCTTGTTTAACATTAGCTGATTTTTCAACATAAGCTGGTACGTTACCTGCACCTACCCCTAATGCTGGTTTACCACAAGAGTAAGCGGCTTTAACCATTGCGTTACCACCTGTTGCTAAGATAGTAGCAACGTCTGGATGATTCATTAATGCAGAGGTTGCTTCCATTGAAGGTAAAGTAATCCATTGGATACAATTTTCAGGAGCTCCGGCTGCTACTGCTGCTTCATAAACAACTTTCGCTGCATGAGCAGATGATTCTTGAGCTGCTGGGTGGAATGCAAAAACAATTGGGTTACGCGTTTTTAATGAGATTAATGATTTAAAGATTGCAGTTGAAGTTGGGTTAGTTGTAGGTGTAATCCCACAAACAACTCCTACTGGTTCAGCAACTAAAGTTAATCCTGTAACATCATCTTCTGAGATAATGCCAACTGTTTTAGTATGACGCATATTATTAACAACGTGTTCGCAAGCAAATAAGTTTTTAGTTGCTTTATCTTCAAAGACACCACGTCCGGTTTCATCATAAGCGTGTTTTGCTAAAACACCGTGTTGATCTAATGCTGCAACTGATGCTTTTGCAACAATATAATCCACTTGCTCTTGATCTAAAAGACGGAATTCTTCTAATGCCACCACCGCTTTTTTTACTAATTCATCGACATGCTCTTCAGCAATTTGCTGTTTGTTTTTTTCTACAACTTCTGCCATTTTTTAAATCCTCCTCAATAGGTGTTTCTTCTTTACAAGTTCATATTACATTTTTCACAATGTTATGTCAAGCCTTTTGTGCAAAAAATCACATATTTTTTAATAAAATTTTTTCGATAGAATCCGATGATGATAACAATTTAATGAAAACGCTATCAAAAATATCAACGTTTTTTCCTTATTGTGAAACGATTCATGATAATCTTATAAGATGCTTTCACAATGTTTTTCTTATCTAATTCCCTTTAAATAAATAATGATTGTGTTCTAAATCACAATTGGATTGTGAAGTGTTTATCTAAAAAAGCCTGAACCAAAATAACACTTTCGGTTCAGGCTTATTATAATGTCTTTTTTTGTAACAAAAGAGTGGCTACTTATGATGTCTTTTAGATTTGAATTTATTTATATTTTTCTCCATTTCAAGGGAGTGGGCAAGAAGTAGAAAATCAAATGATTTTCGCTTTGTCTGTTCACCCCGGCACAGTTGAGTAGGCCTCAAACAAGTCGAAAGACGCAGTTCGAGGCCACTCAACCACTGCGCTTTTAATTTAATAACAATAACTTGGTTAAGTTTACCAAATTTATCTTTAACCTCATTAAGACGCAGATTGAGACCACTCAACCACTGCGCTATTACTTAACGAACAATAATCTTAACTAAATTTATCAAGTTTATGCCCTGCCCCAATTGATTTTAATTTCATGACTACTGATTGTTTATCTTATTTGTTAATTTTGAGTTTCCACATCTTCACCATGTAAGATAAATTCACCTACTTCTACTTGCTGATCTGAAAAATTTTGAATCACACGCACATGATACTCTTCCGGGTTATGGCTGATATTTTCGACATAAAATAAATATTCAATCGCATCATAATATTCTTTTTTATCTTGCAGTATTTTGATAATTCGTTTTAACCCTTTTTCTGCTGGCTTAACTGGGTTACTCCAATTAATAATTTCCGTTGAAGTATAAATACCATCTGACAGTGGTGTACTGTCTACTACAGTTGTTGCTTCTTCAGTTTCTTCAGCTGTTATTATTTCTCCAGTCGTCGTCTCTAAAGTTGATGATGTTTCCGCTACGATTTCCTCAAGAGTTAGCGTAGTCATCTCAATAGTCGCTTCACTCGTAGGGTGATCCGTTTCCACTTCTTCTTTCTTATCACATCCAATAATGAATGTGCTCAAGATTAAAAGTAAGAGAAGCTTTTTCATTTTACTTCTCTTCTATCATTTGAACGATTTCTTCTTCAGTCATTGAACTGTCACAACGAACTGCGACATCTGAAGCTTGTTTAACTAAAAATCCAGGTACAGTCGGAATGTTAAACTGTTCGCGGAATGATTGAATATCTTTAAAATCATATTTTTCACTTTCTGAATCAATTAAATAAATTTTATATTGACGCGCTTGTGCTACTTTACTTAATTTATTTACAAAGCGACGGCAGTATGGACAAGTTTTTCTTCCAATATAAATAATAGTCCCCTCTTGTTCTAACAATTCAATCCCTTTGACTGGTGAAATTTCCTCAAATGTTTTAATTTGCTCTAAGTAAGTTTCGATTTCATTCATTTTATCTACCTCCATAATATGAATAAATTGTAACATAGTTATAAGGGAATTTCACGTAATGACAACTGTTTATAAGTAGGTCAATATATTTTGCTTTACTAAAAATATAAGGGTTAGTTTGGTTTGTGCTATCAGTATTTAAGAATCTAAATCAATCTCATCCAATTTTTGGCGTTGCTTGCGTTTATATATAGTTGAAATTAAGATTAAAATAGCACCTAACATTAACAGAATTAATGCCCAGGTCATGACTCTTTGTTGTTCTCCAGTTGTAGGTAATTGGACAGTTTGATTCTTATTTGATTTTGATGTTGACTCTTGCTGACCATTAGTCTTACTGGCTTCTGTTTCACTTGATTGATTATTACTATTCTTTTTACTCGATGGATTTTTATTTGACTGTGTCTTTTTCTGGGACGATTGATTATTCGACTGCTCTGTTGACGTATTGCTTTTATTATTTGATTGCTTGTTGTCGTTAGTCTTTTGATTGGTTGCTAATTTTGCTTTAATATTGTCCAGCGTATCAGTATTATTACTTGATTTGGTGGTCGATGGTACCTGTTGGGTATTCGTGCTACGATTAGCAGAATATCTTGAACCCGATAATGGCTTAGGTAATGAATGAGACTCTTGGTAGGATGAACTGTCCACTACATGATGGGGAGCTTCATCTTCTTTTGTATCTTCAATATTAGAATCATCCGTATTGACATTAGTTTCTTCAATTTCAATTGTGCTGGTCGTTTCTTCTTCGCTAAGCGTATGCCAATCAATGTCACGGTAATAGTATTCTGCTAAATAGCCGGTACTTAATGCTTCAACCGGCTGCCAAGTTTGAGTCGCTTCATTGAATGTAACCAATTTTACTTGATATTTCTGATTCAATTGACGTACTAAAGCAATCGCATCATCACTCACATAGCCTTGACTATTTAAAAAGTTTGCTAAATTATCTTTGATTAATTGCCATGCATTGGTGTTAATTTGACTAAAATAAATAAATTGTGCTTCCTTAATTAATAATAATTCTTGATATCTCATCAGATAGTCTTCACTGGTTTGCCTTTGATAAACATCATTTTGTGCTATACTGACAAAACGCACCACATCATTAAGGCTCAACTCTTCCCGATATTGATAGGCGTTCTTTAAATCATCGTCTAACTGAATATTCCCTTTTAAATTAAGTATTTGAGTGATCTCCTCTAATGTTAAAATTTGAGTAAATTGTTGATAAATATCTTCAAAGCGTAGTTGATAATAAGGATATGGTACTAATTGTGATAGATAGAAATCCAAAGTAGCTAAATATTCGGTTAAACTACTCATTTGGTGATCCATTAAAAAGCTTTCCGCATTTAATTTAGGAACAGAATAAGCATATAGAAGACATTGATTCAATTGTTGATCAGCAATTTGATTTTCTGCTAATTGATTTTGTGCCACCTCTAATAAATATAAGGTCTCATGATACTGCGTTTCGACGATTGAGCGGGATGCAATCACTTCATTTTGTTGTTGGATAATCCCCTCCAAATATTGTTGCCAATCAATGACGTTTTGATCCATTTCCACCAAACTTAATTGTTCCGCTTCCGTAAGATTATTAAATTCGGGTTCGGTTGTCTGTAGCATTAAATAAGTTCCTTCGATGACTTCATTTAAGGTGTTGGTTGCTTGTGTAATCGAATAGTTTTCATTGTTTTCTAGAGATTCAATTTCACTTGTCAATCGATTAAATTCGATTTCTAATTCTGATAAAGTTGTTTGATAATCCGTTATCAAATGATTAAGTTCACTCATATTGTCACTTTGATTAAACTGGTTTTGGATTAAAATTTGACAATTTTCTTGATTAATGACGTCTCCTTCCCACTGGGTAATTAATTGGTAAGGTTCAGCTAACTCAACAGCTTGTGCTGCAACAGCGTTCGATACTATCATCATGTTTAAAAATACTATCAATATAATTAAATGCCATTTTTTCATTGTACACCCTCCTAAGAATAGGTACGTAAAAATAATGCCACATACTTTTGAACATATAAAAAAGAGTGGACCAGAAGTAGAAAATCAAATAATTTCCACTTCGTTGGTCCACCCTACCTAATAGCGTTAAGTATAAAATAAATCTAGAGGCTAATATTCTTATATTATTAGTCAATAATCCTTAAAACAGCATCTAAAATAATCATGGGACTTTTCTAGAGAACTATATTCAGCCTTTGGGGAAGGTCACCTACTCTATATTTAGTCTAAATAATCGACCACTTCAACTAAGTTTGAGTAATAAGTCATTCGCTCTTCTAAATCAGCAAACAAACCATCACCATTGAAAATACCATATTGTTCCCAATCAGCCAATGGGACTACATAATAATCTTCAAATTGAGCACCAATACAATATGTCGGCATAAAACGTATTTTACTAATTTCAAATTCGCCATCCACTTCAGTAAAGGTGTACTCTGCAATACCCCCTACCTTGTTTTCTTGTTCGACTTGACCTGATAAGAAGTTACCATGAGAAAACATCGCGGCTTGATGTTTGTTATAAACAATAAACGGTTGTGGCACATGAGGATGACCACCTAAAATAAAACTCGCCCCAGCATTTCGCACAACATTATTGACATTGGCTTGGTAGACTGATGGTAGTGTATCATATTCTTCACCATTGTGAATCATCACCACTGAAATATCCGAAATCTTATTTAAAGCTTCGACTTCTAATGGCATTAAATCCGTATCAATTAAACTCAATAAATAGGCTTGATCTTCAGGGATATAATTCCCATTTGCGCCATAACTATAAGAAAGGAAGCCTACTTTAACACCATTCGCGTCTAAAACGCGCATATTATTATAATCATCCCAACTTTCATAGCTACCAACATAAGGCATATCACGTTCTTTCAAAGCTTCAATTGAAGCATAAGCTCCTTCGGCTCCTAAATCCATTGAGTGGTTGGTTGCATTATTGACAATATCCACTCCAACCGTTTTTAATGCATCAATAATTTCCGAAGGGGCATTAAAGGCTGGATACGTAGATAATGGGTAAGTATCACCAGCAGCAATCACTTCTAAATTAGCCGTCGTGATGTCCGCATTTTCTAAATATTTTTTTATTGGTTCAAACATTGGAGTGAAGTCATAGCCATCAGCAGTCGCTGCATTATCGTAAACCCAGTCATGAATTAAAATATCACCGATTGAACGAATGGTCACCGAACGTCCTTCTTTAGTAGTACTCTCCCCTTCAGCATCAGCTTTTGCTTCATCCGTATCTTCAGTACTTACGGTAGTCATAGTATCTTGGGCACTTACCGTAGTCGTTTGCGCATCATTGGGTTGAGAATTAGTAGTTGGACTTTGACAAGCCACATTTAATAAGGTTAGTGCACTTAATAACAAAATGTTTCTTAATCTTTTCATCTATATACTCTCTCTCTTTAATTAATATTAGCCTAATTCAATCAGTAACTCCCCTGCTTTGATTGAATCTTTTTCTTGGATGTACAATTTCTTCACCACACCCGCTTTAGTCGCAGCAATCGACGTCTCCATCTTCATTGCTTCTGTAATAATCAATAATTGTCCTGCTTCAACTTGGTCGCCTTCTTTGACTTTAACAGCAAATACAGTTCCGGGCATTTGAGCCGCAATATGGTTATCATTTTGACGGTCGGCCAATGGTCTAATATCTACTGTCGTTTTCGCCGATAAATCATGGACTTCTACTTTTTGTGATAGTCCATTTAAATTAAAGTAAACCGTCCGTAAACCATTTGGTTTAACTGAACCAATTGAAGTCAATTCAATATTGATTGTTTTTCCTGGTTGTAACTCAACTGAAATTGTTTCATGGGGTTTCATCCCATAGAAGAAAGTTGGTGTCTCTAACACACTTACATTACCATATTTTTCAACAAAATCAAGAAACTCTTGGGTCACTTTTGGATACATTGCACCACTTAATAATAATTGTTCGTCTACTGGTGTATAGAGTCGTTTAGATAAGTTCTGTCTCAATTCATCAAAATTAAATTCAGTCATCAATTCACCCGGTCTTTGAGTGAAAGCAGGTTCTCCTTTTAATACGACCTTTTGTAAGTCTTCGTTCATCTTGCCAGCCGGTTGACCGATTTCGCCTTTAAAGAAGGAGACAACTGAAGCTGGAAAGTCTAATTTAGCCCCTTTTTCAATGACTGAAACTTCATCTAAATTATTTTGTACCATAAATAAAGCCATATCGCCTACAACTTTAGAAGAAGGTGTTACTTTAATAATATCCCCAAATAATAAATTTACTCGGCGATACATTGCACTGACTTCATCAAAGCGGTCCCCTAAACCTAAGGATTCAGCTTGCATCTTTAAATTTGAGTATTGGCCACCAGGCATTTCATATTGATAAACCGGTGTCCAAGCTGTTGTTAAATCGGTCTCAAATGGACGATAATATTGACGTGTCACTTTCCAATAATCAGTTAACACATCATTAGCTTCGACATTCAACTTGATTTGTCGGTTGGTCCCTTGACGAGCATAGTATAGTGAATTAGCATTCGGTTGCGAATTTTGTCCACTTAAAGCTGGGTTGGCAGTGTCAACAATATCGACGCCAGCATCGATCGCTCGTGAATAAGTTAAAACACCATTACCCGCGGTATCATGCGTATGCAAATGAATCGGTAAAGAAACTTCTTCTTTTAAAGCTTTAACTAATTGATATGCTGCCTCTGGTTTTAATAATCCGGCCATATCTTTAATCGCAATCGCATGAACGCCTAATGATTCAAGTTCGCGTGCTAAATTAACATAATATTCCAATGTATATAAAGATGAACGCTCTGGATTTAAAATATCTCCGGTATAACATAAGGTGCCTTCAACAAATTTATCGGTTTTTAAGGCTGTTTCAATCGGTAATTTCATGGCTTCGACCCAATTTAATGAGTCAAAAATACGAAAAACATCAATGCCAGCATGCGCACTTTCTGTAATAAAACGTTGAACGACATTGTCCGGATAATTTTGATACCCAACTGCATTAGCAGCTCTCAATAACATTTGGAATGGAATATCAGGAATTAATTCACGTAATTGTGTTAATCTTTCCCATGGGCTTTCTTTTAAGAAATTATACGCCACATCAAAGGTCGCACCACCCCACATTTCAAGTGAAAAATAATCTTTCATCGTTGCATTAATATACGGTGCAACTTTTAACATATCGGTTGTTCTCATTCGAGTAGTTAAAACGGACTGATGAGCATCGCGTAAAGTGGTGTCGGTTAATAAAGCTGATTTTTCTTCTAATAGTAATTTAGAGACTGTGCTTGGCCCCTTGTCATCTAATAGTTGCTTCCAAGTAGGTTGCTTTACCGCTGATGAAGCTGTTATTAATCGGTTGCGACTCGCTTTATTGAAGCTAGCTGGGTGAATACTAGAGCGAACCCCTTCAACAGTCGGTATTTCACGTCTTGTAAAATCGGGTTTGTCTATCTTTTCAATGCCTGGAAAACCGTTAACGGTCACATTTGCAATATATTTAAGTAGTTTTACTCCTCGTTCTCGTGGGGGAACAAAGTCAAACAACTCCACTTTTTCAGCAATAAAGTTAGTATGATAGTCTCCTAACATAAAGTCAGGATGATGAATAATATTTTCTAAGAAACGAATATTCGTTTTAACACCCGCAATTTGAATTTCATCGAGCGCCCGTGACATTTTAACAATCGCACCTTTTTTATGGATGGCATATGAAGATATTTTGACTAAAAGCGAATCATAATAAGGTGTAATCATAGATCCCGAAAAGGCATCACCAGCATCTAGCCGAATCCCTGTTCCGCCTGGCGATTGATAACTGACGATAGTGCCAGAATCTGGTGCAAAATCATTTAATGGGTCTTCAGTCGTAATACGACATTGAATGGCATATCCTCTTGTCACTAGTTGGTCTTGTGATGGAATACCAATCTCCTCACCAAATAAACTTTCACCATCGGCAATTTGAATTTGTGTTTTCACTATATCAACGCCTGTTACTAATTCAGTAATAGTATGTTCAACTTGCACACGCGGGTTGACTTCAATAAAGTAAAATTCATCATCGGCAACTAAAAACTCTACCGTACCCGCATTAACATAACCGACATGTTGCATTAATTTCAAGGAAGCATCGGTTAATTTTTGACGCATCTCTGGTTGCAAGCCAAACGAAGGAGCCACTTCCACTACTTTTTGATGGCGTCTTTGGATTGAACAATCTCGTTCATATAAATGAATGACATTACCATGTTGATCCCCTAATATTTGCACTTCGATATGTTTAGGGTTGGCAATATATTTTTCTATATATAAGCGATCATCACCAAAAGATGACTTAGCTTCAGACTTTGCTCGTTCATAACTCTCAGCTAATTCACTCGCTGAATGAACGATACGCATTCCCTTACCGCCACCACCACTGACTGCTTTAATCATTAATGGGTAACCAGTTATTGCCGCAAAAGCTTCAGCTTCTGCAAGAGATTGAATAATCCCCTCACTTCCTGGAATAACTGGCAGTCCAGCACTAATCGCTGTTTCGCGTGCACGAGTTTTATTACCAAACATTTCTAAATGTCTTAACTCGGGTCCAATAAAAATAATTCCCTCTTCTTGACATCTTCTAGCAAAAGTTTCATTTTCACTTAAAAATCCATAACCAGGATGTATCGCATCGACTGATTTTTCCTTGGCTAAAGCAATAATTCCTTCAATATCTAAGTACGCTTCGATAGGACCTAAATCCTCCCCAATTAAGTAAGATTCATCCGTTTTTTGACGGTGCAAGGTACCGATATCTTCCTTTGAGTAAATACTAACGGTGTTAATGCCAAGCTCCTTACATGCACGTCCAATGCGAATCGCAATCTCTCCACGATTGGCGATTAGCACTTTCTTTATTTTATTCATGATAAATCCTCCTCGTTGGTCTACATCTTCTGTCTATTCATCCAAGTTAATTGGTAAGCATCATTTCACTCACGAAAACTTATGAAATGTATAGGTGTATTATAGCATGTTATGAGAAAATTTCTCATCTTTTTTTGAATTTAATTATTTCTTTTAATATTAAAACATTCCACTTATACGTTCAATTGTCTTTATCAAAGAAATGATTATCAAAATTAGATAATTAAAGATGATATTTTATCTTTATTAGTATATAATAGTATTAACAAAAACTTATGGAGGTCATTGGAATGTATTATACTAATCAAAAATTTGATCATACCGCTTATTTTTTTGAAAATCCAAAGAATCCCTCATCAACTAAGGAATATATCTATCATCGTCAAATCAACTTAAATGCTAATCATACGCAAACGCTCTTCCATTTTGAAGTGCCGGTTAAGATAACTCCCATCAAGGGCTTAACATTATTAGTCATTAAAACAGCCAAAACAGATCAATTTCAAACTTATCTAATTGAATCGGAAGTCACTTTAAGAAAAGGGATAGAGTTCAATGTCTTATGCCTTTCGTCCACTGCCACTGTTAACCTATCAACCCAAATCAAAGCAGAACCTTCTTATATCAAATTAGATAAGATTTTTATTGCCCCATCAACACCTGTATCCTTTAATTTGTTAACTATTGTATCAACTGTTAGTACGCTTTACTCAGAAGACTACCGCAAAAAATTTATTAAGCAACCTCACTTTGAAATCATTATCGTAGAATCGGGACAATTCAACATTGAAATTAATCATACGGTTTATACTTTAACTAAAGGTCACTTAATGATTTTACCACCAGATACACCAAGTATAAGATTTCATCACGCTGACAAACGAACACTTACACATTCGATCCGCTTTACTGCAGAAGGCATCGACTCAGCGTTAATTAAGCACTTAATCAATGCAACAGAATATCTAGCTCCATTATATGATGTCTTGCATCAGGACTTGAGTTTACCATTAGGTGCCGATAAAGTTTGGAATCAATTGGATAATCTCGTCTTTAGTCTACATCAGTCATTGCATCAAAATGACAACGAATCAAGTTCAACTATTATGCGTGAACGATATGAAAGTGATATATTCAATGAAATCATCGATTATATCCATCAAAGCGATATCGTAGCTTTAAAAGTGAGTGATCTCGTCAATGAATTTAACCTATCACGTTCTACTTTGCAACAGTTGTTTAATAAATATGAACATACGACACCAAAAAGTTATATTAACCAACAACGCTTAGAAAAAAGTCGTCAATTAATTCGTGAGTCCAATTTATCCATTACACAAATTGCTGCTGAATTAGGCTATGGTTCGATTCAATATTTTTCAAGAGCCTTCAGTAAAGCTTTTAATATGAGCCCATCGGAATATGCAAAGGGCTATTCAAAACGCATGTAATATCGTTATCTAGTCATATTTAATCATTTAATAATAGTTTAGCTGCATTTGGAGTGGGCAAGAAGTAGAAAATTAAATAATTTTCGCTTCGTCTGCCCCCCGCACAGTTGGGAGTAGACCAGAAGTAGAAAATTGAATAATTTTCGCTTCGTCTGCCTACCCCCGCACAGTTGAGTAGGCCTCAAACAAGTCATTTAGACGCAGTTTGAGGCCACTCAACCACTGCGATTTTAATGAATAAGCACTAATTTGACTGAATTTTTCAAATTTATGTTCAATCTAGTTAAGACGCCATTTGAGACCACTCAACCACTGCGCTATTAATTAATGAACAATAATCTTAAATAAATTTATCAAGTTTATGCCCAGTCTCTTAAGCAATCACTACTTAAAAGAAATAAGGGCGATAACCGGGCATTTACTAATAGTAGAAAGCGAACTTTTTAGTGCTTTTAAATAAATAAATTGCGATGTCTTTTCGAACATTTACTTTTAAGAACAAAAAATTAATTTTCTATAATACAAGTTTATTATTTGACTTACTAAATAGCATAAAAAAGCAGTCTGCCAATGGATTCATTTTCCATTTGCCTGACTGCTTTTTTGATTAATATTATGATTCTACCTCTTCTTGGTAATCACAGTTACTACATTTCACTTCGCGACCTTTACGAGTTGTTTTTTCTACCAGATAATGGTCACATTTTGGACAGTTACGTGCAATTGGTTTGTCCCAAGAGACAAACTCACAAGCAGGATAACGGTCGCATCCATAGAAGATACGATTTTTCTTCGATTGACGCTCAATAATTTCACCTTCGTGACAAAGAGGACATTTTACGCCAACTTTCTTCACAATGGCTTCGGTATGACGGCAATCTGGGAAGTTACTACACGCATGGAATTTGCCATAACGACCAATCTTAACGACCATTGGATTGCCACATTCTGGACAATCATACCCGGCTGGTTCGTCTTTGATTTCAATCTTTTCAATTTTTGATTCGGCTTTTGTTAAATCCGTTTCGAAATCACCATAAAACTTACTTAACACATTGACCCATTGTTCTTTACCTTCTTCGATTGAATCCAATTCATGTTCCATTTCTGCGGTAAAGTCGGTATCGACTATCTGTGGGAAGAACTCTGACATCACATCATTCACAATCTCACCTAATTCAGTCGGTTCAAACCGTTTCGCAACCATCTTAACATAGTAACGCTTGCGTAACGTTTCAATTGTAGGTGAATAAGTTGACGGACGACCGATTCCTTTTTCCTCTAATGTCTTAATTAAACTTGCTTCATTAAAACGTGCTGGAGGTTGAGTAAAATGTTGTTTCGGTTCTAACTCAACAGCTTTTACTTCGTCACCGATAGTTAATTCTGGTAAGTAATTGTCTTTCGCTTTACTTGGATACACTTTCAAGAAACCATCAAATTTGATGCGTGATCCTGATCCTCTAAATTGAACTTGATTTTGATCAATATCACAACGAATCGTATCATACACTGCATCAGCCATTTGACTCGCCATAAAACGCGCCCAAATAAGTGAATACAATCTCAGTTGATCTTTAGTCAATGAATCACTAATGCTGTCTGGCGTCATCGCTGGATTGGATGGTCGAATGGCTTCATGGGCATCTTGAGCACCACTACTGTTTTTAGTTGCTCTAGATTTACCATTATATTGTGGACCATAATTATCACGAATAAACTCATACGCGGCAGCCTGTGCCGAAGGTGCGATACGCGTTGAATCGGTACGCATATAAGTAATTAAACCAACGGTTTGACGTCCAATCGTAATCCCTTCATACAATTGTTGGGCAACCATCATCGTTTTACTGGTTCTAAAATTCAAGCGATTAGATGCTTCTTGTTGTAAAGTACTGGTAGTAAAAGGTGGTGAAGATTTTCGTAAACGCTCTTTCTCTTCAATGTTGGTGACGTTGAAAGGTGCTTTTTCATCCAAACGTTTCATCACTTGTTCAACAGCGGCTTCATCTGGTAAATCCATCTTCTTACCATCCATACCGTAAAATTCTGCTTCAAATTTTTGTCGACCTTTACTAAATTTTGCTGGAATTTTCCAATACTCTTCCGGTTTGAAATTACGAATTTCTTTTTCACGATCGATAATAATTTTTAGAGTAGCTGATTGCACACGTCCAGCAGATAGACCCCCTTTAATTTTCTTCCATAATAAAGGTGAAATAGAGTACCCTACTACACGGTCTAAAATACGACGAGCTTGTTGTGCATCTACTAGGTTCTGATTAATTTTACGTGGCGATTTGAACGCTTCCTTAACGGTATCTTTCGTAATTTCGTTAAAAACCACTCGATTTTCTGCATCTAAGTCTAAATTCAGTAAATGGCATAAATGCCATGCAATTGCTTCACCTTCACGGTCCGGGTCGGCTGCAAGATAAACTTTTTCAGAATTTTTCGCTAATTTTCTTAATTCTTTAATCGTGTCACCGCGGCCCCTAATACTAATATAGTGAGGTTCGAAATTATTTTCGATATCAACACCCATTTTACTTTTAGGTAGATCACGTAAATGACCTTTACTGGCAACAACTTTATAGTTTTTTCCAAGATAGCGATCAATTGTTTTCGCTTTTGTTGGCGACTCGACAATGACTAGATTTTTATAGGTAGACATTATCGCACCTGCCTTTCTTTCATTCTTTTTGATTTTTTTCCTTCTATTATATAGTCAAAAACTGACTCGTTATTTTTTAATTCAAATCGTTAACCATATTATAGGAAAGAAGACAGGTTGTCAAATATAAATATTAAAAATAATTTTGATTTTTAAATAATTGGCGAACGTCAGCTACTGTTTCCGATACATTTAAAATAGGATACGCACCGCTAGCAATTAATTGATTGCAGCCTTGAGATTGCTTATCAATCACGCGCCCCGGTAAAGCAAATACTTCTCGGTTACACTGCAAAGCATAATTAGCAGTGATTAAACTTCCACTCTTTTGAGCTGCTTCCATCACACAAGTAATCGGTGAAATTCCCGCTATTAAGCGATTGCGCATAATAAAGTGATGCTTTAAAGGCGGACTATCCGGTAAATATTCCGAAATTACTAAATGATTTTTGGCTAAGGTTTGTTGAAGTTGTTGGTGTTCACTTGGATAGGTACGATTAAGGCCACTGGCAATCAAAGCGACAGTGCTCTTTGAATGATAAGCTAATGATGTCTCATGGACAATCCGATCGATTCCTCGGGCTAAACCTGAGACTACACCCCAACCTTCTTTGGCAAAGGCCGCGACTAATGACTCTGTCATCATCCGACCATATTCAGTGGTCAGCCGTGACCCTACAATTGATACCAATGGACGAGTTAAACAAGACAAATCCCCTTGATAAAAGAGCAATAAAGGCGGTTGCGCCAATTGATACCATAGACGTGGATAATGCGCTTCACCAAAAATAATCGTCGATTTTGCTAATTGTTTGAAATATGCCAATTCAGCCACTTGCCAATCAATCACTTTTTGATCCGTAAATTGATTACTAAGCCTTAACATTTTAATAATTTGATAAATCTCTTTCATTGATAAGACTTCTTGTTGTAAATGTTCTTGAAATATATAAGACAAGTAGCATTTTTGGGAACGATAATTAACCCCTGAATATATTAGTCCAATCATCTGCTCTTTAATAGATAAATCCATGTGTATTCACTCTCCTTAATAAGTAAATACGCATGGATGAATAAAATCATTTGTTATAAATTTTAAGCGTTTGGGCTACTGGTGAAAACGATTGGCGATGAATGGGAGTATAACCAAATTCAGCCAAAGCATCTAGATGTGTTTTGGTACCATAACCCATATGTTTTTCAAAACCAAATTCTGGATATATTTTTCCATAATCAATCATTAACTGATCACGATATTCCTTAGCTAAAATACTCGCGGCTGCTATCGTTAAAGAACGTTGATCACCTTTTATGATAGAAGCTTGTGGTAAAGGCGAATCAATTTTCATAGCATCTAATAATAAAAAATCTGGTTGAATGGTTAGTTTTTGAACCGACGCTAACATTGAACGTCTAGTAGCTTCATAAATATTAAATTGATCGATTTCTGCAACAGACGTTACTGTGATAGAATAAGCTAAAGCAGTTGCCTTGATTAAGTCAACAAAATGTGCTCGTTTTTCATGATTTAATTGTTTAGAATCATTTACACCCATTAGGGCATCACAATCTTCAGGTAAAATAACAGCTGCTGTCACGACTGGTCCCGCTAAAGGTCCCCGCCCCACTTCATCAATACCGGCAATATATTGAAACCCCTGTGCTCGAAGTTTATTTTCAATACTTAAGCGTTGTAAATGCTCTTCTTTAATTAAAGCTTCTCGTGCTAAACGTTTTTCAAACTGTTGAATTAACTTTTGCACACCTTTTCGCTCATCTTTTAATAAATCGGTCGCCTGCAATTCTTCTATTTTTTGAAATGAGTCGATTAACTCTTTAATTGAACGAATGGATAAAGATTTAGTCATCAAATGACACCTCATGATACGGAATGTCCAATGTTAATTGCCCTAATTTATTTTGACGATAATCAAAAATAAAACGTTCAGCTGCCATCATATAATCTTCTTTCAACCCCATTTTTTCTGTCATGGCAAGTAAAAGATTAACACTAGTTTCAGCATGTACTTGTTCCTCGGTTAATTTATACTGTTCAATTAAAATATCAGCATAGCGATTGCGGATAATATCAATCAAAGCTAACGCTATATCATCCATATGCAGTAATTGATCCTTAATCGCACCAGTAATCGCTAATCTTTGTCCTACTGCCGGATCCTCAAATTTAGGCCATAAAATTCCAGGCGTATCTAATAATTCAAAATCTTTTCCCATCTTTAACCAACGTTGTGCTTTGGTAACGCCAGGCTTATTACCGGTAATCGCTTGATTTTTACCAACAAAACGATTAATTAAGGTAGATTTACCTACGTTAGGAATCCCTAAAATCATTAAGCGGATTGCACGTGGCTTAACACCTTTGGCTTTTTGCTTTTCAAAATAAGGTTGCATTATCTCATTGCAGAGTTTCATTAACTGTTTTAACCCTACATTGTGTTGCGCATCAATCGCCACTGCTGGAAAACCTAATTCTTGGTAGTGGTCAATCCATTGTTGTGTCATACGTTTATCTGCTAAATCAGCCTTATTTAAGACTAGCACACGTGGTTTTTGACCGACAATCTCATCAATCATTGGATTACGACTCGATTCAGGGATACGTGCATCGACCAATTCAATCACAATATCAACTAAGTTTAATTTTTCATTTGCTTCTCGTCTAGCTTTCGCCATATGACCAGGAAACCATTGGATATTACTCGAAGTCACATTATCATCCTTTCTACAATTATTCTCATCAATTGTACCATAAATAGGACTTGATTTATATCTGAAATTATTGTTCCTGAGATTGACTTAACTAACGGATTGTTGTCTTTATTGATTAATAGATTGTGATAAACATTCATTTAGTTGTCTTTATTATTGATTTAGTGGTGAAAAATGGGAGTAGGCAAGAAATAGACCTCAAATGATATTATATTCGTCTGTTCAACCCCGCACAGTTTGGTTGGCCTCAAACAAGTCGAAAGACGCAGTTTGAGACCACTCAACCACTGCGTTCTTTTAATGAAAAGCACTAATTTGACTGAATTTTTTAAAATTTATTTTCAATCTCGTTAAGACGCAGGTTGATGCCAATCAACCACTGCACTCTTTATTTACGAGCACTAATCTGAGTGAATTTGTAAAGTTTATGCCCAGCCTTTACGTTAAATAAAATGAAAAGGGTCTTTTAAAAATCTTTCAATTGCAAAACTCTTAGTGTTAATCGAAAAAGTTGCTTCAGATCAAATTAAAATCAGTTTAAAACATTCTTTAATTGAAATTTTGAATTATATGTTGTATTAAAATTGCCAATAAAGTCAAATAATTTAAAATTAGCCGTGTATATTGCTATCATGATATGAAAATAGATAATGCCAAATGAATTAAAGATAACGCAAATAACCGTCTCTTCAGAAAAAAGAGACGGTTATTTTTAATGATATATTTAATTATTAATCATCAAAAGCAATTTATTGAAACATTTTGGTTTGATTAATATTTAGATTGACGCCAAATTTGGGTATCTAGTAAGCCACAGTATGGGTCAACCGAAGAGACACCGGTGAATTCTGATTCACCTGCTAATTTTTTAACTAAGGCAAGCATCGTATTTTCTTTACTATCATACGCATTAATGTATGTACCAACTTGTGGCATGTCTGCTAAAGCAAAGGCATGTTGTACTGAAACGACAATCGTTGGCACTTCATGTACATAGAATGGTTGATCTGGTGTTCCTTTAGCAGCTGGCCAAATAATTCTTTGAGTGGTTCCACCTGAATTGACGTCCACTAAATTAAGAATTAAATCATAATGGTCAGTCAAATTAGAAATCGGTTGTTTTTGAGCATATACATTGGCAATCGCAGCACCACGTTCAGCTTCTGGTAATTTCATAATGCGTTCTTCCGTTGATTCCCAAATAGTTACTTCATGTCCTCTTTCTTCTAATAACGCTTTAATGGTATCAGATGCTCGTTTTTTACCTGCATTAATCATGGCACCAAAACCACCTTTATATCCTTCAACATTGACGATTAGGATACGTTTATAACGTTCAGGGGTAATTGGGAATAAGTCTTTTTGTTTATCTTTTACTAGTGTAATGGCCTTGTCAGCAACTTCATCTGAAATACGTTGTGATTCTTCTGTATTAATTAATTTTAAAGCTTCTTCTTTTGGCATCATGATTTCTTCACGACGTCCTTCAAACTTATGTAACCCTAATTTTGCTTTTAATCCAAGCGTACGACGTAAAGCATCTAATAAACGTTCTTCAGTTAAAATTCCTTTTTCATACCCTTCTTTCATCCATTGGAAATCTTCATCTGGATCATTGAAGAATAAGAATAAATCACAACCAGCTTCAATCGCTGTAGGTAATAATTCACGTCTTGGCATTGAAGCCGTCATAGCTACCATGTGAGACGCATCGGTTACTATCGCCCCATTATAGCCTAATTCACCTCTTAATAATTCATCTAGTAAAGTTTTATTTAAAGAAGCCGGTAACATATCATCTAACTCACGTTCAGGATGCATTTCGCGCTCGACATTTGGTAAATGGATATGCCCTGCCATAATTCCTGGTAATCCTGCTTTCGCCATCTCACCATAAATACGACCAAAAGTTGACATCCATTCTTCTTTATTCATCGGATTGGATGCATAGGATAAATGGTGATCTCGTTCATCGATTCCATCTCCAGGGAAATGTTTTGCAAATGGTACAATACCGTATTCCATAATCCCTTTCATATATGCTTTGGATAATTCAATTGTTTGATCAACATTAGCTCCCCATGTACGATTCGCAATAATTGGATTACGCCAGTTACGAGATAAGTCCATAATGGGTGCAAAAGAGGCATTACAACCAACTGCTGATGCTTCAATACCTGCAATTCTTCCCATTTCATAAGCATAATTTGGATCATTAGTTGCAGCTATTTTAATTTCATCGCCAACTTTGGTCCCATCAGTAACTGCACCATCACCACCAGCTTCAGTGTTCGCAGCAATTAGCAATGGGATTTTTGATTTAGTTTGTAAAATATAGTTTTGATCCCAAACTTCATCAGATTTTCCTTTATTATAACGTACAGCTGCAATGTGATATTGGTTTAGCACATCAGTTAAATATTCTTCAGTACGGCTAGAACCCATGTTAACAAATAATTGACCTATTTTCTCGTCTAAAGTCATTTCGCTAATTGTTTTTTCAATCCAAGCAATGGCTTCTTCATCTAAATTATATGGTGTTTTTCTTAAATCTACTAAGTTAGTCACAATTATCGCTCCTTATCTAAATTGTCCCAGAAGGTAGTTGCATAGTTTTCAAAATCTTGTTCCGTTAATTGGTCGTTTATGAATTTATCGGCAACTTCTGACTTTAAAGTTAACCATGATTCTTTTTCTTTTCCAACTAATATCGGATAAAACTTCACATTATTCATTTCTGCCGCATGTAAATCTCCCGGTGAATCGCCAATCATCATGATCTTACAAGGATCATAACCTTCGGCAATTAACATCGCAATCACATCTTCTTTTTTCCCACGGTCTTGACAGTATAAATCATCAATATAAGGCATTAACTCTTGATCTTCCCACTCTTCCACAACTGCTTCTTTGTTGGCAGAGCTAACGATAAATAATTTACCTAACTCATGTAAATGAATTAAACCTTCTTTTGCACCTTCAAAAGCTAACACATCTCCATCATAACTTTTAATTTGACGGTTAACTTCATTAGACCATACCAAAGCTTTTTTTAAATCAGTTGCTGGATTTTTAGCAATTTCTGCTTCTAAAGAGGCATTAGATAGTGATGATGTCGTCTCTACCCATGATTTTAAGTTATCGATGTTATCAACATTAGCAAATTCTAATAACATTAATAAAGCCACGAAACGGTTCACGCCACGTGTACGAGAGAATAAATTTACTTTATCCCACTCTTTTAAAAATGTCTCACGATCGGAAATTTCAAATTCATCTGCTGCTATCGGTCCAAAAAAGAGCTGATGTTTGTATGTCATAGTGTCCATTGCACAACCATCCGAATCGACACAAAAGACATAATCTGATTTTAATAAAGTCATTTTAATTCTCCTTCTACTTATATAATCATCTGATGATTTAATTGTAACACGCATTTTTAAATACTGTCAACTGTATAAATCTATCGAATCATATGATGTTTTATGATCGTAAATTTTTTTATTACTATGATTCATCAATCAACCGACAACAAAATTCAGTTATCATTGCCGGTGATTGATTTTAATTTTAGTACTTTTACAAAATTTAATGTTATTTAGTTTTGTAATTGTAATTTGGAATATTAGTCCAACGTTTCTTAAATTCACGTACCACTTGTTTAGGTTGACGATTACGTGAGAACAATCCTTTATGATTCCCTTGTACGCGAATAATCATTAGATTGGTTTCAAAGTCTGCAAAATTCCATACTTGTTCTCCCACTAAGTTTGGTATTTCATCAAAAATACGATGGTGCATGTCATAATAATCTACTTGGAATTCTTCAGTGTAAGGAATATCCCACATTGAGTGAAGTCCTGGTAAAGTGTCTGCCCCATATTCTGTCATTAATATCGGTTTTTCTGGGTACAGTTCTTGCCATTTTTCAAGTTCATCTTTTAATCCTTTTGCTCCCTTAGCTAAATCTCCATGGTCGACATACCAACCATAGTAACGGTTCAGTGAAATGACATCCACTAAGTCCATCACCTTATCATTTTCAGGTGTAGATATTAACATATTGACTAAAGTGACTGGACGATCTTGTGGATCGAGCTCTTTATATAATTTTACGAATGGTTCGAAATATTCATGAGCACCTTCTTCATGACTTGCCGGTTCATTCGCGACAACCCACATGACGACACAAGGATGGTTTTTATCACGCTTCACTAATTCCCGAATCGCTTGTTCATGTGCTTCATGAGTTTCCATTACTTGCCATGTGCCTCGATCAGTAGGTTTTAAATCTAAAGAGGCATTAAAGTTTTGGAATAATCCAACAGCTGCTACTTCATCAATTACTACCACACCCATACGGTCTGCTAATCGCATCATTTCTTCTGAATAAGGATAATGAGAAGTACGGAATGAGTTAGCACCAATTTCTTTTAATAAGTTTAAATCCATTAAGTTAGCCGCTTCATTTAAACCACGTCCATTAATAAAGGTGTCTTCATGTTTTCCAAAGCCTTTAAAATAGAATGGCTTATTATTAATCAGGAATTGCCCATTTTCAACTTTTACTGTACGAATGCCAAATTTTTCATCATAACTATCCACTACTTGTCCATCTTTAATGATTTCAACATGTAAGTTATAAAGATAGGCATCTAAAACTTCCCATAAACGTGGATTATGAATTGTTGCTTGACCATCAGTTAATCTTTCGACCACTTGACGATCCTCATCGATAATAGTCATCTCAATAGCATCAATCGGACTCGAGGTTACAACAGTAGCTTTGATATCAGCAGTCGTTAATGTATCATTTAATTCTGTTGTAATCACGATATCTTCAATATGAATTTTGGGTCTAATGATTAATTTCACTGGACGATGAATTCCCGCATAGTTAAAGAAATCAAAATTTTCTTTCACAACTTTTTTATTGGTGCCATCTTCTTGTTCTTCTTCAATATAATTACCAACCGGTAATGTACTATAGTTTAATTCATTATTAGCACAGACACTTATTTTTAAGTTTGTTTCATCGCTATATAAGGACTCAGGAATCACACATTCAAACGGAGTAAATCCACCTTTATGCTCGCCAATTAGTTCTCCATTGATATAAACCTTTGCATGATGAGTAACGGAACCGAAACGTACTACCAATTCTTCAGTATCAGATAAAGTCGGAACCTCAAAAAATCTTTCATACCAAAAATCACCAATGTATTGTCGTTTTTCTTTATCAACCACTACATCATTAAAAGAGGTAGGTACAACCATCACTTCTTTAGTCGATAATAAATCACTTGGATGATGTTCCCCTAATTTAAAGTTCCAAAGGCCATTTAAATCCATGACAGTCCGTGTTTTTGTTCCTATTGGATAAAGCATTCAACATTCCTTCTTTCTAAATTATTTTTAAAAGAGACTGGGCAAAAACTAAATAATTGTTTGGTCTAATCTATATAGTATATCTAGCTGTTGTTGTGTGGCCTCAACCTGCGTCTTAAAGAGGTAAGGCATAAAATTGATAAATTCAATAAAGTTATTGATCGCTTAATAAAAGCGCAGTGGTTGAGTGACATCAAACTGCGTCTTAACGACTTGTTTGATACCTATTCAACTTTGCGGGGGTGGACAGATGAAGCGAAAATCATTTGATTTTCTACTCCGGTCCACTCCCAACTGTACGGGGGTGGACAGACAAGTGAAAATTTTTTCAATTGTCTACTTCTGGTCCACCCCCTGCTTACTTATGTTACTTCTTTATTATACTACTCTTCTTCATCAATTGGATATTGTGATAGATCCACATAATCCATATCCGATAATTCAACATTTTGTGCAATATCGATTGTACGTTCAACATCTTTTGCTGCTTTCATCGCATGAATTTTCTCTTGAACTTGAATCATCGTTTCACGATCTAACTTATAAAAACGCATTAAGATTAAAGCGATGACGATTCCTACAGCTGGTATAATCGCAAATAATAATGCTGTTGCAAATTTTAAATCTCCAGTTAAAGCTGTTTCAGCAGTTGGATAGTCTTGAGCAAACCCGATTGCAGCCAACACCCATCCGACAACCATTGGTGCAAATGACGAAGCAATAGAGTCAGTGAATGAAAAAATAGTCCCAATCATCCCAGACACATATCGACCAGAAACAGATGTTTCATAGTCCGAAATATCCGCTCCCATTGTTAATACTAAACCGGATGGAGCAGAAGTAAAGTAACGACCGATAGCAAAAAGCACTACAAAACCAATCGAGTATAGTCCCCAATTTGTTAAATCTAACGCGCCAGGTCCACCATTTAACAACATAAACGCTAAAGCAATCAATCCAACTAAACCAATTTGTAAACAAAGTACATAAGCATATTTTAACCCTTTTTTACGTGCAACACTTGCAGCAAAGGTTGTTACTAATACATTCGGAATAATCATCATCGCAGAGATTGCCCCTGACAATGCATAATCGCCAAATAAAATACCAAACAGCATCACGTTAACCACTGCATCACCAAACATTTGAGCATTAAATTTCATAATTGCAGCCGCAAGCGATAAAACTTGTAATGGCTTATTGCCTTTAATAACTTTCAGATAATCTTTTAAATCAGTTTTTTGAGTTTTTTCTTCTCCTAAACCAAAATATTTTTGATTATCTTTTTGCCAAATACCAATAACCGCTATTAATGCTAAAACAGCTGAGATAATGATAACGCCCCATCTTAATTCAACGAAAAATCCATCAGTAAAACCACCATGTTTTTTTGTCAAGTATCCAGAAATGACAATTTGTGCTCCGGAGAATAAAATTGCCGTCATCACACCATCAACAATATTAAAAACAGGCCGTTGACTTGGATCATTTGTCAAAGCAGTTTGACCTGCTTTTGTAATCGTTTGTTGCATTGAATACCCAATTTTATGGATGATTAATGCAATAATAAATAGTGGTATTGTCATCGCTGACCCAAACTTATGAATATTAAATAAGAAAATAAATGATAACGCTGTGATAATATTCCCAATAATTAGAATTGGTCGATATTTGCCGAATTTAGTATCCGTTTTATCAATTATCACACCAATTGTAGGATCAATTAAACCATCAAAGATACGAATATACCCCATTATCTGACTTACAAAAATAGCAGCAAGTCCTAAAATACCTGTTGAGAAATATGTCACAAAGCTAAATGCAACTAAATAAATGTTTGTAGAAGTGTTATTTGCCGCAAAACAAATTATCTGCCAGAGTTTTGCACGGTTATAACTTACCTCTCTTGAGTTGCCTACT
This sequence comes from Globicatella sulfidifaciens DSM 15739, assembly GCF_900167405.1. Taxonomy (GTDB): domain Bacteria; phylum Bacillota; class Bacilli; order Lactobacillales; family Aerococcaceae; genus Globicatella; species Globicatella sulfidifaciens. The sequence continues at coordinate 33,101 of NZ_FUWO01000005.1, read as the reverse complement.
GTTTCCATAATGGACCTCCAAATGTCATTTTTTTTGTAATATATCTGCAAGCGCTTTACAATCATTATAATAACAATCATCTGATGACTTGTCAACATATATTTTAAAGTTTAGAGATTTTTAATACTTTAATATGGAATATCCTTGATTTTTCATGGATAATCTAAGAATACATCATATCTTTTGTTAAAATAATTTTCTGATTACAAACCAATTTTTGAATTTGTTTAGGATATATTAGCAAATTTATATTCTTATCAAAAATGAATTCACGTATCATTAAAATTCGATTCCAACAATCAGTACAAACTTTTACTTATAATCAACCTACTTCCTAAGTTTATAAGAGCTGAATAATTAAATTTTTATCCAACAAAATCGTATCTTTTCAAAACTCTACATAATAAGGGAGTAGGTATTAAAGTCAACTTAAAAATCCCTATTTGTCTCATTTAAGATTCCACACTTTTTCGTGCGGACAGTTTGTCTTTAATTCAATAATAAGATCCTGTTATATTAATGAAATAAGAATGATGTAAAATACGATCGATAATTGCCTTTGTTAACATCTCATCTTGTCCCATAATGGTATGCCTATGCCATTTATCGAAGGTTAAGTTACTCGTGAAGATCGTGGAGCATTTTGTATATCGTATATTGATCAATTAAAGGAATAATTTGGCTTCAAGGGGACTTATTTCATTAAATCCTACTTCGTCAATCACAAGTAACTTATATTTGAAGAATAATTTTATTTTTCGTTCGAGCGTTCCTTCCTGATAAGCCGTCTTCAAGGAATGTATTGGGAGTAGGTCTCATACAAGTCTTTAAGACGCAGTTTGAGACCACTCAACCACTGCGATTGTAATAAATAAGCACTAATTTGACTGAATTTTTTAAAATTTATGTTCAATCTTATTAAGACGCCGTTTGAGTCCACTAAACCACTGCGCTTTTAATTAATGAACAATAATTTTGACAAAATATATCATGTTTATGCCCAGCCTCATCTTAATATATAAAAAAGCCCGAACCGAAGTTCGAGCTAATTTTATAACTGAGTTCAAAACAATACTGTTCTGAACACTCACTATTTATATTTAAATGAATTAGATACTAATGGTAGCTCCTCGGTAAATCACGCCACGACGCGCATCTACAGTAATTAATTCTCCATTAGCAATTTTATCCAAAGCTTCTTTAGCTGAGACAATGACTGGAATACCACGTTCAATCCCCATAATAGCTGCGTGTGAAGTGATTCCACCTTCTTCAGTAATAATTGCGCCAACTTTTTCTAATGCTGGTGCATAGTCTTTATCGGTTGTGCGAGCAACTAAAACTGATCCAATGACAGCATTTTTGTTAGCAGTTTCTGCATCTTCTGCTAAAACTGCTTTACCGATAAAGTGTCCATTACCAACACCTTCACCATTAGCTAATTGAGTTCCAATAACTTGAATCTTCATTAAGTTTGTTGTTCCAGATTCACCTACTGGTACACCGGCTGTGATAAGGATTAGGTCACCTTCCGAAACATAATCTTTTTCTTGAACTAATGCTGTTGCATTATCGAACATTTCATCTGTTGAAGCCGGACGTTCAATCACGTGTGCATTAACACCCCAAGTAATTGATAAACGACGAGCTGTTTGTTCATCAAATGTAGCTGCTACGATAGTTGCATTTGGACGATATTTAGAAATCATTTGCGCTGTATGACCTGAAGATGTTGCTGCTACAATAATTTCAATACCTAAATTACGCGCTGTATGACCAACCGCTTGTCCAATCGCTTCGGTCATGTCTGATTGATCGTAACGTTTTAAAGCAAAAGCATCTTGACCTTCTAATGCTGCTTCTGTACGAATACAAATATCAGCCATTGTCGTAACGGCTTCAACCGGGAAGTCCCCTGCTGCTGTTTCACCAGATAACATTACCGCATCAGTACCATCAAAGATTGCATTCGCTACGTCCCCTGCTTCTGCACGAGTTGGACGTGGGTTACGTTGCATTGAGTCTAACATTTGAGTAGCTGTTATAACTGGTTTACCTGCTTCGTTACATTTTTTAATGATGTATTTTTGAACGATTGGCACTTCATGAGTTGGGATTTCTACCCCTAAGTCACCACGCGCAACCATGATACCATCAGAAACAGCTAAGATTTCTTCGATGTTATCTACACCTTCTTGGTTTTCAATTTTAGACATGATTTTAACTTTTGAGTCGCCTTCTTCTTCTAAAATCGCACGAATTTCCATAACGTCACTTGCACGACGTACGAAAGAAGCTGCAATAAAGTCGATTCCATTTTGTACACCAAAACGAATATCTGATTCGTCTTTTTCCGTAATTCCAGGTAAATTAACGGAAACATTTGGTACGTTAACACCTTTTTTAGATTTTAACACACCAGTATTTTCAATTTTGGTTACAATTTCACCATTTTCATGGTCGATTTCTGTAACTAATAAATCAACCAAACCATCATCTAATAAAATGTGATTACCAGGAGCTACATCATTGATTAAATCAGCATAAGTAACTGAGAATTTTTCAGCATTTCCTAATACTTCGGTCATTGAAATACGGATAGTATTACCACGGACTAATTCTACGCCATTGTTTTCCATATCATTTGTACGGATTTCTGGGCCTTTTGTATCTAAAAGGATAGCTGTATTTAATTTGCCAGTTGCTTCACGCGCTGCTTTTAAAGCATTGAAACGCTCTAAATGTTCCTCATGGCTACCATGTGAAAAGTTAAAACGAGCAACGTTCATACCGGCATTAATTAATGCTTCTATTTTATCTTGTGTATTAGTTGCTGGACCTAAAGTACAAATAATTTTAGTCTTTTTCATCTATGTTTTTCTCCTTTTAATTGAACTTTGCGATAATGTTAGTTGGCTTTATTAGTTAAATCTTGATTTAATTGGTATAAATCTTGACGTACGGCATGTGATTTTTTCTCTAAAGTTTCGATGATATCGAAAGTTGCGAATTGTTCACCTTTCACACCCATAAACAGACCGGCTTGACCATTAATTAAACAGTCAACCGCACGTGCACCCATTAAAGTTGCGAAAACACGGTCACGAGCACTTGGACTACCACCACGTTGAACGTGGGCTAAAGTAATACCACGAATTGACATACCAGGATCTACTTTTTGGAAACCATGGATAAATTCGTCAACACCCATTACGCCTTCAGCTAAGATAATCATTGAATGATCTTTACCATTCGCACGACCAGAATGGACACGTCTGACAATATCCTTCATATCAAAATCTGCTTCAGGAATCGCAATTGCATCCGCACCCGTTGCAACCCCAGCCCAAACAGCAATATCTCCTGCATGACGTCCCATTACTTCCACCACAAAAGTACGGTTATGAGAAGATGCTGTATCTGAAATTTTGTCAATTTCATCTAAAGCATTATTAACGGCAGAATCAAATCCAATCGTATATTCTGTTCCTGGAATATCATTGTCAATTGTTCCCGGAATACCAATAATTGGATAGCCATGTTTTTGTAATTGTAATGCTCCGGTAAAAGTACCATCGCCTCCGATTGCTACTAAAGCTTCGATACCTTTAGCTTTCATTTGTTCGATTGCTTTAAGCTGGTTTTCTTTTTCTCTGAACTCTGGGAAACGTGCAGAATATAAGAAAGTCCCACCTCGGCGAATCTTATCTTGACAGTATGCAACCGTCAATTCTCTAAAGTTTCCTTCAACCAAACCTTTAAAGCCATAGTTTACTCCTACCACTTCAATGCCATGGTGAGCACCTTGTTCAACAACAGCACGAATCGCTGCGTTCATTCCTGGAGCATCGCCACCACTGGTTAAAACGGCAATACGTTTCATATAAAACTTCACCTCAATTTTTTTGTCAAGAATCACAACTCGACTCTTCATGGGTATTGTATCATTTTTTTTAATATAAGTCATGTGTTTGTCAAGAAATTAAGTTTTATTTTTCAATTATTTTTATGTAAACATTTACAAAATCAGCCTTTTTGTGAAAATGAGTTGGTTTTCATAAACACTTCATAAAATCAATCAAATCGTCTTAACGAAAAGCTATATTTTGCTTGCCTAGACGGTTTTCTAATTCCATTTGAACGCTTTGTCCAAACCCGATTTGATAGGTGTCATCTAGTTGCCAAGTCTGTTTATCTTCCGTCACAAAAATAATATTACATGGACCAGGATTTTCTGTCGCTAGTTTTTTGACAAATTCAACTACTTCTTTTAGGTCAATATTATCTGTCAGACGAATAAAACATTTGCTCATCGATTTTGGCTTTTCATCTACAGAGATATATTCGTCTACTGGTGCCAAATGATTCACAATGACTTGCATTTCGCCTCGACGGCTACGATCAACTGTCCCTTCCATATATAAGATGGCATGGGGCTGTATCATGCGACTTCTACGTATATAAACATTGGGGAATACGACTAGCGATACTTCATTTTTTCCAGTATCCGCCGTGACAAAGGCCATCTCATCCCCTTTTTTAGTTTCAATTACTCGTATATCTTGTACAAAAATAATCGTCTTTAATTTACGTTTGATTTTCATTTGATAAAGCATGTTTAAATCGTCTAACGCCGCTAACTGTGCTTGATACTGTTCTAAAGGATGTGGTGCCAGTGTAAAACCTAAAGCTTCTTTTTCTTCTGTGGCTGTTTTTGTCTGAGACCATTCTTCTTGTATGTCCACTTTTGGTTCTATCGCTTCAAATAAGTTAAGGTTTAAGCCACTATATTCGATACTTTGTAGGAAACTTGGTAAATTATAAAAAATAGTCGCACGATTATAACCAAAGCTATCAAAGGCTCCCGCTCGAACTAGATTTTCAATCAATTCTTGTTTTTGCCATTTCTTCGGTAAGCGTCCTAAAAACGAAAATAAATCTTGATAATTACCCTCCAATTTACGCTCATCTAAAATATGAGTAATCATTTCACGTCGAAGGCCTTTAATACTTTCAAAGCCGATTCTTAATGCATCCTCTTCAATCGTCACTCCACGAAAACTGCGATTAATATCAACCGGTAAAATTTTACCTAAACGCCTTTTTGCTTCTTCGATATAATCCACAAAACTATTTAAATTGGAACGTCCTTGATTCAAGATCGCTTGGTAAAACTCTAAAGGATAATGTGCTTTTAAGTAAGCCAACTGATAGGCCAATGTAGAATAAACAACCGCATGGGATCGGTTGAACCCGTAACTGGCAAAGGCTTCAATATAATGATAAATCTTTTGAGCTAAATCTGATTCGATGCCACGTTCTTGGGCACCCTCAATAAAATGTGCCTGTTCTCTTTGCATAACATCAGCTTGTTTTTTACCCATTGCGCGACGTAAAATATCGGCTTGTCCCAAGGTAAAACCGGCTAGTTGTTGACAAATCTGCATGACTTGTTCTTGATAAATGATAATACCATAGGTTGATTTTAAGATTGGTTCCAACAGAGGGTGTAAATACTCAACGGGTACTTGCTGTTTTTTACGTTTGATATATTCATCAATTTGTTGCATCGGACCCGGTCTAAATAAGGCATTGACGGCGACTATATCTTCAAATTCACTTGGTTGTAAATTACGTAAGACATTTTTTATCCCTTCCGACTCAAATTGGAAAACGCCATTGGTATCGGCCGTTTTGAATAAAGCCAATGTTGCTTCGTCATTCATCGGAAATTGATAAACATCTAATGTTTGACCATGTGTTCGCTTAATATTTAATAAAATATCGTCAAGCAGCGATAAATTTCTTAATCCCAGGATGTCCATTTTTAAGAGACCTACTTTTTCAACATGATGCATCGTTAATTGCGATAACATCATTTGGTTAGATCGTTCCATAACTGGTATTATTTGTTCAAGTGGTTCATCATGAATAATAACTCCCGCTGCGTGGGTTGACATATGACGTGGTAATCCTTCTAATGTTAAAGCTACTTGAAAAATGGCACGATTTTGATCATTCATTTGTACAATTTCTCGTAATTTAGCGGAGATGGTATAGGCGCGTTCTAACGTTATATTTAATTCCGTCGGTATTGAACGAGACCATTGACTCATCTCTTGTGTTGACGCACCTAATACTCTTAAAGTATCCCGCACCGCTTGTTTGGCGCCAAATGTTCCCAGTGTCCCAATTTGAGCCACTTGAGAATGACCATAATGTTCTTCGATATGTTTTAATACTAAGTCACGTTTGTTATCAGGAATATCCAAATCGATATCCGGCATATTATAGCGTTCAGGATTGAGGAAACGTTCAAATAGTAAATCGTATTGCAAGGGATCAACAAAGGTAATACCTAATAAATAACTGATTAATGCACCAGCTGCTGATCCTCGCCCTGGACCTACCCGAATATTATTTTTCTGGCAAAAATCCATAATTTCCCACACGATTAAGAAATAATCACTAAATCCCATCTGCGATATAATGGATAATTCATACTGGGCACGATCGATATAAGCCCGTTTTTCAAAGAGACCTTTTTCCTTCATCGAATCTTCTACTAAAGTTTTTAAATAAGCATCCGCATCATAGCCGGCTGGTACTTTAAATTTCGGTAAGAAGGCCTGTTCAAGGGGAATATCAAATTGAAGTTGATTGATTAATTGCTGGGTATTTTCCATAACATCCGGTATTTTCGCTAATTGATACATAGTTCTTAATTCGTCTAACGGATATAGAAAATGATGTCCTTTCATCTCTCTTAATGACAATTCTATCGTTTCGGCTTGATCGATAGCTTCCAATACTTTCAAACTAAATAAATCTTTGGCTTCTAATGTATTTACTTTTTGGTTAGCTACCATTGTCAAATGATGTGACTGAGCAAATTTAATATATAATGCCACATCTTTTGGATTATAAGGATAGGCAGCAATGCCAAAATAAACATTCTCATATCCGATTATTTCACGCCACAAACGGACTACTTTTTCGGCCGCTCCATAATCGCCTGCTAGTAAAAACTCCTCTAATTCTGATTCACTACCAGTTGAAATCAGCACTAAATTTTCGGTATGCTCTTTTAAAAAACTCCATGGTTCATGTAGCCCTAAATTTTCTTGTGACAATTTTTTGGATAAGGCAATCAGTTCTTGATAACCTTTGTAATTTTTAGCATATAAAAGTACTTTGTATTCTCGATCTTCTCGAATTAATCCATGAGTTTTCATGGTCATGCCAATCATGGGAGTTAAATCCTGCGCTTTTGCTGCTTGATAAAATTCAACAACACCAATTAAACTATTAATATCAGCTATACCGATGTGTTGATAACCATATTGTTTAGCTTGCTGAACATACTGGTCAAGACGTAAGGTACTTTGTAATAATGAATAAGCTGTTTGTACATTTAATAACATTGCCATCCTCCTTTCTTTTAACAATTTAATTCTATTATACTATACTTTGATAGGGAGCAAAACTGAATAATTTTGTTACGAATCGACGAATTATTATAGAACTACTACCCGTTTTTCGTTAATTATGTTACACTAATTCTGAAAGAAGGTTGTTATATTATGAAATATATCGTTACGCTCGTTTGGGCTTTTATTCTAGGTCAAGTTGCTTATTATTTAGGAAGCCAATTAACAACTGCTGCCTATGACTTTAAAAGTGCTTCAATATTAGGTATTGTTATTGCAATTACTGTTTTCATTATTGCTCCGATTTTAAAGCAAGAACCCCAACATGATCATTAATCAAAATAAGCTAATGGACAGAGAGGGAGTGGGCAAGAAGTAGAAAACTAAATAATTTTCGCTTCGTCGGCCTACCCCCGCAAAGTTGGGAGTGGACCAAAAGTAGAAAATCAAATGATTTTCGCTTTGTCTGTCCACCCCGGCAAAGTTGAGTATGTCTCAAGCAAGTCATTAAAGACGCAGTTTGAGACCACTCAACCACTGCGCTTTTAATTTAATAACAATAACTTGATTAAGTTTACCAAATTTATCTTTAACCTCATTAAAGACGCAGATTGAGACCACTCAACCACTGCGCTTTTAATTTAATAACAATAACTTGATTAAGTTTACCAAATTTATCTTTAACCTCATTAAAGACGCAGTTTGAGGCCACTCAACCACTGCGCTATTATTATCGAGCAATCACTTGATTAATTTTATCGAATTGATGTCGAACCTCTTTAAGACGCAGTTTGAGGCCACTCAACCACTGCGCTATTAATTAATGAACAATAATCTTAACTAAATTTATCAAGTTTATACCCAGACACTTAATGCTTCATTAGTTTTTTATCTTTAAAAATGGTTGAAACATCCGTGAAATTAATTTATCGCCTTTTGATGGTGCTGGGTTATTAGTCTGTTTGATGAGATATACGACAATACGTTTACTCTTATAATATAAATTGAATGCCATTAAAAAGCGTTACAGCGAAACTTTTAGTCAGATTGGTGCCTTTTGCGATAACATGAGTCTGTTTGACAATCATTACTATGAAACCATTAACCTTTAGATACCCATTATTCAAAAAATAATCAAAAATGGAAATCAGGTACTCAGCCTATCGTCTCTTAATACTATCTTAACTTTTTTAATACCCAACAGTAGTATACATGAACTAGTGATGTCTTCTCTTGTTAACCTATTTAGCCTTTCAGATAAACAAAAACCTTATAGTCTAGCGACTCCAAATGGAATCAGTGCTTGACTATAAGGTTATTTTTATCTATTAAGCATTAAAATCAACACGTTTACTAATCGCATACATCACAGGAATTCCTAATAACATAACAACTAATTCACTGATAAATAATGAACTGTAAACTGGCCAAAATGCAGCTTCAGCGCCCACCATTACTAACATAAGCGCAATGGTAATACATCCTGCGGCAAATACTACAGCCATCGCTAAATATCTTAAAAACATCGGATCATATTTAAAGAATTGATGTTTTTCATTTAATGATACTAACCAATCCCCTACCCAACGACCAATAAACATCGAAGCTAATGTTGTTAAACTTCCGATGACCATATCGACTGGGCCATATTGATAAAAGTTTGCTAAAAAGACTCCCAACGTTACAGCATAAATATAACGACGGTTATAAAGTCCTAAGAAATTTAACATTTCTGAAATTCTAAATTGAACTGGACCATAAGCGACCGGTGCAACTAATAAGGTTAAGACCATATAGAGAGACACGACTATAGCGGATTTTACCAAATCCATGGTGCGACTTTGCGCAGTATAACTTTGATGATTCATTTTTGATTCTCCTTTGTAGGCTGTCATCCTAGCCTAGTAATAACGATGACCAAAGGATGCAGAAGGTATTCCTTCCGTCGAAGTGTCATCGTGTTGTTTATTAACAACTCTGTTATTTTATCGTATTAACCAACCACCGTCAAGAGGAATAACAACGCCTTGCATATAATCAGCTGCATCACTCGCTAAAAACAAAGTTAATTCGGCTACTTCTTCCGGTTGAGCCCAGCGTTTAACTGGTGTTTGAACCGCTACCCAATTTGCCATTGGCTCTTCACCGATAAAATCATTCGCATTCATAGGTGTTTGAATAGCGCCAGGTGCGATCGCATTGACTCTTAGACCACGTTCAGCATAATCATAGGCTAATTGTTTCGTGAGTCCTGCAATCGCATGTTTAGCGGCTGTATAAGCAACTCCACCACCACCAGCAGTTAAGCTCGCTATAGAAGCCATATTGATAATACGCGAGGTCGGATTTTTTAATAAATACGGTAAAGCATACTTCGCCATTAAAAATTGAGAAGTCAAATTATTCGCAAGTATCTGTTGCCACTGACTGAAGCTCGTTTGTTCAATTGTTTGATAATTATCTAGCATTCCTGCCGTATTACAAAGTACTTGTAATTGCCCATATTTTTGATTTAAAACTTCAAAAACTTCCTTAACGTGAGCTTCGTCGGTTAAATCTTTTTTGATAAAAATTAAACGGTCTGTTTCTGGTAGATTATCTGGATAGGATACTTTATCGACCGCTAAAACTTGGTGCCCTGCTTTTAAAAAAGCTTGTACTTGTGCATAACCAATGCCAGAACTAGCACCTGTCACGATAACCGTCATTTGCTGTGGCAAAAAGTGCTCTCGCTTTACTTTGAGATTAGTCATTGACAATCATCCAGTCCTCTGCCAAAATGTCGCAGACTGTTGGTTGAAACATGCTATATCCTTCACCTTTTACCATAATGACAAAATAAGGGGTCATGGTAACACCTTCAATGGTCGTTTCTGGAATATATTTTACATATTCTTCATAACCGCCCCAACCTTTACGAATAATTTTAGCTCCTTTTTTTAATTCTGGTAAGATTGCTTCAAATGTCATGATTAATAACTCCTTTTTGATAATTTTTTATTGTTTTTATAATAGACATAGTACGCATGAATCCTTTATTGTTAGTAACGCTATGTAATATTATATAGATTTGACAGTCATTTGATAGAATCTGTATTGTAAATCTACAGATCACCCCTAATAAAAGAGTATCGTATTCTTGGCCAATCATTTTTTAACCCATTGAATGGGATGCTTATCCAATATTTGATTAATTTTACTAAAGGGTTTTGAACCAAAAAATCCACGATAAGCTGATAAAGGACTTGGATGAGGTGCCTCTAAAATATAATGTTGTGGATTTTTAATCAACGCCCGTTTCTTTTGAGCGGGTTTACCCCACAATACAAAAATGATTGGCAGTGATTGCTGATTTAATCGTTGAATGACGAGATCGGTTAAGGGTTCCCAACCAATATTTTTATGGGAATTAGCTTGATGTGCTCTTACAGTCAATGAAGTGTTAAGCAATAAAACGCCTTGTGTTGCCCAATGACTTAAATCACCCGACAGCGGAGGCTCAACACCTAAATCATCGGCTAGCTCTTGAAAAATATTTCTCAATGAAGGTGGTAACTTCATACCATCAGGGACTGAAAAAGCTAATCCTTGCGCTTGACCATCATCATGATAAGGGTCTTGTCCGAGAATCACTACTCTTACTTGATTTAATGGTGTCAGCTTAAACGCATGAAAGATTTGCTCATATTGAGGAAATACTTGATTTGTTTGATACTCTAAATCAACCACTTTTTTTAATTGAATGCCGGCAGGTGTATTGAAATAACCGGCAAAAAAATCATTCCAGTTACTAGCATCATTGCAATTATTCATTAAAAACTCCATCTATAAAATATTTAGGTTGTTTAAGGTAACCTATCATCCTTTTTCAAAACATTCTTGAAAATGTGATCATCATTAAAATCTTATGATGTTCACTGCTTCATATAGTTTATCAAACTACAGGAAGATTGTAAAAGCATCTCTATAAAGAGACTGGGCATAAACTTGATAAATTTTTTCCTTACTCGAGTAGTCACTGTTTAATACTTAATAAACCCGTATTGGTTTTTATCAAGAGTAAAAATTTTAACGAAACAAAAAAGAACTTTCCCCTGTTAAATTGACTTAATTTTTTAAGTCTTATTTTAACAGGAGCAGTTCAATTTAAAGTTTTTAGCTAGCATTTTAATCTAATACAATTTGCACAGGCTCACTTAAAATAATATTATTGTAGGCTAGTATTTGGGCTGAATAAAAGATTAAAGTTTCTCCTGGCGATAAAGGTGTCGTTATATTAATCTGAAACAGTCCCTTTTCATCGGTTTCTGTCTGTAGAAAAGTAACTTTTTCTGCTGTCACTCTCTTAAACACGATTAATGTATTGGAAGCCGCTTTTCCTTTCAGTTGCATACTTGCTTGTTGCACAGGTTCAATTGTTGGTATTGCAGGTCGATTTGGATTGGGGTCAATCTCTTGGATAATTCCTTTTTCAGACATATTGTCAGCTAAATCCACACTAAATACCGAAATGATATCATCCTCTTCAAATGGTGTCGATAATTCTAAGTAAAAATAACCCATCGAATCTGTAGGAATGATGACCGGTGGTTTGGTCCTTGAACGCAGTAATACTAAAGTGTTGGGCTCACTATAGCCAGTGATGACCATTTGTCCCGCAACTAAATGTTGTTCTAATGTCGGGGCATTAGGAGCTTGCGTATCGGCTACACTCGTCTCCATCGTAATGGGAATCGTCTCAATGAGTACTTGATTCGCATCATAAATATTAATTTGAAATTGTTCAGCACTTGATAATTTCCATGGTAGTTCAATATAAAAATATCCCATCTCATCATAAGTAGCTTGATAAGCTTGACCATTAGACATTATCGCTTCAATGATATACCCTTCGCCAAATCCTGTTAAAAAAATATCGCCGACATTCGTTTTTGAAAATTCAACATTCGTTTTAGAGGTTACAATGGCTGTCAATTGAGTCGTCTGCGATGTCGGTTGTGGCGCGGAAGAATATAGTGACTCTTGTATTGGTTCATTAGTTTCAATGGAAGTACTCGTCACCGTTATAGAATTTAATAGAGACTCATCAATCACAATATTGGGGTCAAATAACATCTCCTTATTAATATAAAAATGACCATTATTATCTGCTACTTCATCGAATGTATACAATTGATGATCAAGCGAAATCTCAATTTTTAAATATGCTGAAGGAGACGTTGTGCCGGCAATGACAAATTGATTTACATCAAAAGGTTGTACTTCTAAAAAATGACTTATGCTAGAATCGCTTGTTGTCTGTTCTGTAACAATTTCAGATGTTTCAGTCGATTCTTCTGCATTAGCAATCAATCCCATCGTATTGTTATAGCTTATTAAAAGACCACTTAATAATAAAATAAACTTCTTAATGGAAAACGTCTCCTTTCTTAAGAAAATCTTAACCATAATTTCATTATATGACTTTTGTTATCCGTTTTCAATAGTTTTATTCGAAACATTTCTTTTGTACCAACTATACCGATATGCTAATAGGTTAAATGATGAACATAGGGGGCTTTAATCAAAACCAAGACCACCATTGTAATACAAGCTATTCACTCCCTATCATTTGTAAGCTAGTACCATATTACTATCAAAGACACCTAATTTCTGTATCTTCCAACTACAACAAAATAAAACTAAAAAAACCGGAGTGGATCAGAAGTGAAAATAAGTTAATTTCCGCTTCAACTGCCCATCCCCGTTTTGTTGAGAAATTATCTAATTAGTCTTTTGGCCGGCATTTAAGTTAGCAAGTGATATATCTAAACTTCGCTGATTGAAATGAAGATCGATTACATAGGATAGCCTTAAAATTAGTGATTCATTTAGTAAATATATTGCTAATACCTCTTTAGTCCATCCTATTCGAACAATGCCAACACTAACCTGTTTATGAAGTCTTCGCGATAAAAGAGGTGTCATCTTATTGATTATGATGCGTGACTCATGGATTGCAACTGATACATTTGATAATAAGTCCCTTGCAAAGCAATTAGTTCATCATGGGTACCACGTTCAATAATACGGCCTTTATCTAAGACTAATATTTCATTTGCATCCTTAATGGTACTCAAACGGTGAGCAATTGCAATCGTTGTTCGTCCTTGGCGCATCTTTTGTAAACTATTTTGAATATATGTTTCCGTTTCAGTATCAATATTCGCTGTTGCCTCATCGAGAATTAATAGTTTTGGATGACGTGCCATGGTTCTAGCAAAGGAAATTAATTGTTTTTGACCACTAGAATAACTGGCACCCCGTTCAATGACTTTCTTATGATAACCTTTAGGATCCGTTTCGATAAAGGTGTCGGCATTAACAAATCGCGCCGCTGCTTTAATTTCTTCATCACTTATGGAGGTATCTAATAATCGAATATTACGCGCTACATCACCATAAAATAAAAATGAATCTTGCAATACTAGTCCTACTTGGTCTCTTAAGTGTTCATAACTAAACTCCCTTAAACTATGACCATCAATTAACACATCACCGGCATGGTATTCATAAAATCGCATTAACACATTGATAATAGAACTTTTACCACTACCTGTATGACCTACTAAAGCAACTGTTTCTCCAGGATTAACCGTAAAAGTAATATCCTTTAAGACATCTTGTTTGCCATCGTATGAAAAAGATACATTTTTAAATTCAACTTTTGCCTGATCAATTGTCGCTTCATCATTCACTAACTGTTCAGGTACTAACTCTGTATGATTCATGACCCGTAAAATACGTGAACTTGAAACCACTCCGTCTTGCATTTGGCTTAAGCTTTCCATCATCATGCCCATCGGTCTAAAGAAGGTCGTACTATATTGAGTAAAGGCATAAACAATCCCCACTTCAATCGTTCCGTCAAAAAATTGATTTCCTAAAACATAAAAGACAATAGCTAATGATATTGATTCTAATAACGCAATAAAAGGATTAAGCATTAATGCATGCATCGAAATCATTTTGCGACGTCCTCTATACTGTTCTTCGTTATCAATATCAAACTCATCAATCATCCGTTGTTCTTGTCTGAAATGTTGAACAACAGACATTCCTGTAATATTCTCATTCAATTTAGTATTTAATCGACTTAAATTTTCTCGTAAAGTACGATAAACGCGTGAACTATAAGATTGATAATACCAAATAACAGCTAACATTATCGGTAAGAAACCTAAGAAGATTAAGGCCATCTTCGGATTTAATAAAAACATTCCTACAAAAACCGATGTAGCGGTGACAATCCCTTCAAATAACGAGAAGAAGACCACCCAAAAATCTTTTAATGTTTCGGTATCATTCGTAATTCTTGAGACAATAGAACCGGCTGGTGTTTGATCAAAATAACGCATTCCTAAGCCATTAATTTTGCGAAAAATTTTATTTCGTATCGATTCTACGGTCTTTTCAGAAGCTATACTAAATAAAAAAGAAGAATAGTAATTACTGATCGCTTGTATGACAATCAACAGTAAGTAAATTAAAGCAAATAATAAAGCTGTTTGTAAGGTACCACTAGTATTTCCTAAATACTTATCAATATATGTTTGAATGACACGCGGCATTGCAACTGTCACAATTGAAGAGACCGAACTAAAAATCATTGCTAATATAAATTGGCCTTTAAATTCAAAGGCGAACGCCATGATGCGACGAGAAACATCAATTTGTTCTTTTACAGGCATTTTCTTTGCCCAATCTGATTTATAAGTTTCTTGTGCACTCATTCTGTCACCTCTTTCGACCATTCTTGTTCTAATTGTTGACGGTCAAACATTTCTTTATACCATCCACCTAAATTAATTAATTCATCATGTGTGCCTCTTTCTGAAATCGTTCCATTATCAATGACAATGATTTCATCGGCATGCATCACACTACTAATGCGATGAGCTGAAATAATCGTCGATTTATTTTGACGATTGGCTTTTATTGCATTTAAAATTTCTTCTTCGGTTCGAGCATCAACCGCAGATAATGAATCATCTAAAATAAGTAATTCCGGGTTCATCATCATCGCTCTGGCCATTGAAATACGTTGTTTTTGACCACCAGAAAGGGCTACTCCTCGTTCACCAACTAATGTATCATAGCCATTAGAAAAGCCTTCAATATCATCATGGACACTCGTCAATTTAGCTGCTGCTTCTACTTCCATTTGGGATGCTTGCGGGTCCGCAAAACGGATATTATCCCGAACGGTAGTTGAGAAAAGAAAATTATCTTGTGGCACAAAGCCTATGTTCGTTAATAAAGAATTTAATGAATACTCCTTAATATCATAACCATTAAAGCTAATATGACCATCATATTGATCATAGTCTCGCATTAATAATTTGAATATCGAAGACTTACCGGCACCTGTTTTCCCTACAATTCCCAGTGTTTGTCCTTGTTTAAGTGTAAAATGCACATGTTCTAATATCGGTTCTTGATCACCTGGATAGGTAAATTGATTAATATTAAATTCAATATCACCAGCAATTGGTGTTGTTATAGCATCTGTTGCTTCGACAATATGGGTTTCATTTTTTAATAATTTTTCAATCCGATTGTAGCTAACAGCTCCACGTTCTAGTGTATTGAATAACCGTCCAATCGCAATCATCGGCCATCCCATGCGGGTTACATAATTTAGAAATGCCACTAATAAACCAACTGTTAATTCACCTTTAGAGACTAAATAACCACCATAAAAGACTGAAATAACCGAAGATAAGCCCATCACCGCTTGAATACTTGGTCTAAACAAAGCATCATAACGGTAGGCATTGCGGTTTTTTTCAACCACTTTTTTGGTATGATCTTCAAAGTCTGCAATATCGCGTTCTTCTTCACCAAAAGTCTTAATGACTTTCATTCCACTTATACTTTCTTGAACTTTATCATTCATGGATGAAAAAGCTTCTTGTGCATGTCTAAAATGATAATGAACCTTTTTACCATTAAAACGGATAATAACCGCTAATAATGGTAATGGTAAAATAGCTGCTAAACTCAAGCGCCAGTCAACTGCAAAAAACATCATGAGGATAGTCATTAAACCTTGTGAAATAGAGTCAAATAAAGTCAGTATCCCGCCACCAGCAACCATTCGCACCGTCGTAACATCAACCGTAGAATGGGCCATTAAATCACCTGTACGGTGTTGTTGAAAGAAAACTGAATCCATCTTAGTAAAATGAACAAATAAACGACGACGCAGGATTTTTTCTAATTTAACCCCTGTTCCAAAAATATTCATTCGCCAAAAATAGCGCATAATATACTGGGCAACAGCAATAGCTAATAATATAGCAATCCAAATCCACAATTGATTGGCTGTTAACGTTTTGGCCGTCATACCATCAATAATCGCTGCAATGACCATTGGCACTAATGTCGCTAAAATACTTACTAAAAATAACAATGAGACGCCGATAATGTATTGTTTCTTTTCTTGTTTAAAAAACCATCCTAATCTTGAAAATATCTCCAAAATACCACTCTCCTTATATCAATAATTAGTTTACCATTAAAATTTGATAAGTCAATCAGTTAACACTGTTAACCTATATCATGAGAACTGATTTTTCATATGTTTTAGTTAATAGTATTCTTCTCAATACAAATAAAAAAAGGAGTGGATAAAGTAAAAATCACCGGATTTTCACTTTTTATTCCCACTCTTACAAGTTTCTTTATTGATTAGCAATCGTATCGTGCTAAGCATCAAATCAGTCAAATGATTTTGCATGTTACCAGTAATTGGTCTAAACCGAGTCATTACAACGCCGTTTGAGCCTACTCACAATTTAGGGTGTAGCAGACGCAACCAAAATCAATCGCTATTCTACTGCTTGGCCATTCCCGCTGTTCAGTCACTTTTAACGATTTTCAGCCATTTGAATTAATTTATTTACTTCAAAAGCCGTTAAATCGCGTGAGTCGCCAGGTTGTAAACCTTTCAAGTCTAAAAAGGCATAACGTTCACGTTTTAAATTCATTACCGGATGGCCGACTGCTTCAAACATTCGTTTTACTTGGTGATTCCATCCTTCATGAATCGTTAATTGTACAATTGCTGTATTATTATCTTTATTAAAGCTAATTAATTCTGCTCTGGCTTTACTGGTTTTCTTACCATCAATAACGATGCCGCGTTCTAAACGTCTTAGCGCCTGAATATCCGGTATCCCATTGACTTTCGCAATATAGACTTTATCCATTTGCGAACTTGGGTGCATCATTAAATTCGCAAAGTCACCATCATTGGTTAATAATAGTAAGCCGGTTGTGTCATAGTCTAATCGACCTACAGGATAAATCCGTTCCTCGATTTGTGGTAATAAATCTACTACCACTGGACGACCTTTGTCGTCACTAACCGCACTAATATAAGATTTAGGTTTATACATTAAAATATACACTGGGTGTTCACGGTAAATCGGCACGCCATCGACTTCAATTTTATCATTGGCCGATACCTTGAATCCTAATTCAGTGACAACTGTCCCATTAACCGTTACGCGTCCTTCTTGAATAATAGTTTCACATTTACGACGACTATCTACCCCTGCGTGTGCCATTACTTTTTGTAGTCTTTCCATTAATCTGACTCCTCTTCGTCAAAATATTCAATTTCCCATTGTTTGGTTGAAAATAATGATTCATTGACCGGTTGACCATGCAAGGCCAGTGGTTCAATTTCCGGTAAATCTTCTAAAGTGGTTAAACCGAAATAATCCATAAAATAATCCGTCGTGCCATATAAAACTGGACGGCCTGGTGCTTCTACACGCCCCACTTCTTTAATTAAATCTCTTAATAACAATCGTTGTAACATACCACTGGATTGTACGCCACGAGTCTCGTCAATCCCCATACGGGTAATCGGTTGACGATAGGCGATAATGGCTAAGGTTTCGATGGCTGCTCTTGATAGTTGTTGCGTAAGGGGTGACTGGGCAAATTTTTCAACATCGAATTCGAGTTCCTGCTTTGTAATTAAGCGATATTGCTGATTAAAGTTTACCAATTCAATCGGCGACTGCGCATCATGTTGTAAGTCCAATGATAATTGTTGCAGTGCATTGGTCACATCCGTTAAAGAAACTTCCAAAGCGTTAGCAAGTTGCTCTCTGGTTACCCCTTCATTGCCAGCAACAAATAAGATGCCATGAATTCTTTTAATTAATGATTCCAAAAAATTCCTCCTATTGTGCAACTGCCTTAATCGTAATTGGGGCGAGTGCTTCTTCTTGGTAAAAGACAATCGATTGCTTTCTCACCATTTCCAGTACCGCCATAAAAGTCGTAATAATTTCATGGCGCGAATGGGAATTTAAAAGTGATGAAAATTTAATTTTTCCCCTTTGAGTTTGAATGATAGTACGTATTTCAGCAATTTTCTGTTCTACCGTTAGCGGATCATGTTCAATTTGTCTTTCTTTTGGAGCTCGTGCTAATTCACGTTGTAAGGCTAATGAAAAAGCATCCGCTAATTGTGCTAAGGATATTTCATTTTCTGGTAAAGGAATTGCGCTTTGATATTTTGATAAATCTTCCGCCGGTCTGGTGAATAAATGTGAACGATTAGCTTCTTTAATTTCTAAGGCAGTAGCCACTTGCTGAAATTGTTGATACATTAAGAGTTGTTGTACTAAGATTTCCCTAGGGTCACCTTCATATTCACTATCGATGTCTTCTATCGGCTCAATCGGTAACAACATCCGCGACTTGATTTCTAATAAAGTAGCAGCCATTACTAAATATTCTCCGGCTATATCTAATTCCAATTCTTGCATACTTTTAATATAGGCAATATATTGTTCCGTAATTTCAGTCATTGGAATATCATTTATATCTACTTTTAATTCTTTAATTAAATGCAAAAGCAAATCGAAAGGACCTTGAAATGCTTCTAACTCTAGTTTCAGTATTTCTTTGGTCATCTCGATTTACTCCTCTAACTTACTATTCTTGATTTTCCTCACGATATCGAATCGACCAATTTTTAACGATTTCACTCATCAAAATCGAACCCTGAATCGAGGCTTCAGGATATAAGTCTCTTAATTCGACATACATTTGATAGCCTAATCCTTCTGTCCGATAAGACGGTAATAGGGCAGCACGATGAATGGAAATTGCCATTTCAATCTCCTCAGATACGTTTTTATTAATTTCAACTACCAAAACTCCGATGTAGTTGTCTGAGTCTTCTCCTTTATATAGAAAAATCTCATAATTAGGATTTTCTTTAATCGATTCAATGACCTCATGCTGCTCTGCCGATGTCATTGAATCATCAAATGTATATGACAATAAACCCCATACTATTTTTTCATTTTTATTTTTTGAACGTATAAGCATGTAATGCCTCTTTCCATAATTTTGAAGCACAAATGATTCCTTTCAAAGAGTTCTGTTCATTTGAACTTCGATTTTGTTAATTTAAATTGATATTAATTCGTTGTCTGAGATTCACTCAGGTTTTGCTATAGAACTCTTAATCACCGAAATATACTAACATTAAAAGACGAAAATTGCAAATCTTTCCTCAGAACAATCAGCTTTAAAAATGAAGATAGGCGTTTAGTAAACCTCGATTCCCCACCTTAATCTAAGCGAGCGATGGTACCGCGTAATAATTTTTTGAAATTAGGTTTCGCTTTTTGTGAATATTCCATCACTTCTTCATGATTTAAGCTTGCTTGCATACCTGCTGCATAATTAGTAATACATGAAATACCAATGACTTCCAAGCCACAGTGTTTTGCTACAATCACTTCCGGCACCGTTGACATCCCTACAGCATCCCCACCGATAGTACGTGCATAACGAATTTCCGCTGGTGTTTCGTAAGTTGGTCCTGTAAACCAAGTATAAACCCCTTCTTGTAAAGTAATCCCAATCTCTTGAGCCACTTCTTTTAGTAAAGCTTGCCCTCTTTTACTATAAGCTTCAGACATATCGACAAAACGTGGACCATGATCGTCAATATTCGCTCCAATTAAAGGATTTTCTCCGGTGATGTTTAATTGATCTGTAATGATCATTAAGTCCCCTGGCGTAAAGTTTTCATTCACTCCACCCGCTGCATTGGTTACAATCACTGTTTTACAGCCTAATTCTTTGAAAACACGCACGGGATAAGTGACGGTTTGTAAATCATAGCCTTCGTAATAATGAAAACGTCCTTGTAATGCAATAACTTTTTTACCTTCTAACTCACCGTATACCAATTGCCCCGCATGACCCGCAACTGTTGAAACAGGGAAATTGGGAATGTCTTCGTAAGGAATGACGATTTTGTTTTCAATCTCATCCGCTAATTCACCTAGCCCAGAACCTAAAATTAATGCGATTTGCGGCTCTACGATACCTTGTTTGATTAAATATTGAGTGGTTTCTGTAAACATATTATGCCTCCTAAATTAATTGAGATAAGAATGATTGGCCAAGTCCGGTTGATTCAACCTCGAAATTATCAGAAATGGTTGCTGCAATGTCTGCAAAGTGAGTCGCTTGTAATTCTTTTGGTTCCTTTAATGACGGACTATAAACTAAAATTGGCACATACTCGCGAGTATGGTCGGTACCAGTAAAGGTTGGATCATTTCCATGGTCGGCAGTAATGATTAATAAGTCGTCTTCTTGCATTTTTTCATATATTTCAGGAAGACGTGCATCAAATTCTTCTAACGCTTGGCCGTAGCCTTCTGGGTTACGACGATGACCATAGACAGCATCAAAGTCGACTAAGTTGGTAAAACTTAAGCCAGTAAAGTCTTGATCCATGACACGTAATAAGGTGTCAACACCATCCATATTATTTTGCGTACGATTGCTTTCAGTAATTCCTTTTTCATTAAAAATATCAGCAATCTTACCAACTGAAATAACACTTTTTCCTGCATTTTTTAAGAAATCTAATGTCGTATCCGAAAATGGACTCAACGCATAGTCATGACGATTTGCGGTCCGCACAAAATTACCTGGTTCCCCAACATAAGGACGCGCAATAATTCGGCCTAACATATAGGGATCTTCTAAAGTAATTTCACGAGCATACTCACAAATACGGTATAACTCTTCTAATGGTATCACTTCTTCATGAGCAGCTATTTGTAATACGGAGTCAGCAGAAGTATAAACAATTAAGTCCCCCGTTTCCATTTGATGTTTACCATAGTCTTCTAACACTTCTGTACCAGAGTATGGTAAATTACAAACAATTTTACGACCAGAAAAAGCCTCAATTTTATCTAGTAATTCTTGTGGGAATCCATCGGGGAAAACACGGAAAGGTGTCTTAATATGTAATCCCATAATTTCCCAGTGACCTGTCATCGTATCTTTCCCTGCAGAAATTTCTTCTAATTTAGTCCAATATCCTTTCGTTTGTTCAACTGGGGTCATTCCTTGCAAAGGCTCGATATTGACTAAACCTAATTCAGTTAAATGAGGTAGTGATAGTCCTGCATTTTTAGCGATATTACCTAATGTATGAGCACCCACATCACCAAAGTCTTTAGCATCTGGTGCTTCTCCGATTCCGACTGAATCCATTACAATGAGATGGATACGATTAAATTTTGTCATATAACTTCCTTCTTTCTTTAAAATGATTAAGATTTACATTTGTTATCTAAATTAATAGTTATCTAATTTAATTTCGATAGGATGTCTATTAAGCGTTTGACCTGTTATCAAGAACGTGGAAAAGCTTTCCGATATACTTCTTGCAGACGTGTTTTAGAAATATGGGTATATATTTGAGTGGTAGAAATATCAGAATGTCCTAATAATTCTTGTACCATCCTTAAATCGGCTCCATGTTCTAATAAATGCGTCGCAAATGAATGCCGTAAAACATGTGGCGAAACGGCATCATTATCCAGTCCTATTTGTGCTACGTATTTCTTAATGTTTTTCCAAATACCTTGTCTAGTAAAAGGTTTACCGCGCTCAGTTAAAAAGACAATATCAGTTGGTTTCCCTTTACGTTGAAATGCGGGTCTAACTTCTTCAAAATAGCGTTGGATCCAATAGGTTGCTTCTTCACCTATCGGAACGATTCTTTCTTTATTGCCCTTACCAATCGTTCGGATAAAGCCTAACTCTAGATGACAATGTCGCATCGATAAATGGGTCAATTCACTCACTCTTAGGCCACTCGCGTACATCACTTCCAAAATAGCTCGATCACGAATCCCCCAAGTCGTACTTAAATCAGGAGCTTGTAATAAATCATCAATTTCATTAACCGTTAGTGCTTTAGGTAGACGTTTGGGCTTTTTAGCACTTTTAATCATGGTCATCGGCGATTGTTCGATGACCTTTTCGATTACCAAATAATTAAAAAATTGTTTTAAACTGGATAACATGCGATTGGTTGAACTCGCTGAGTAATGTTCAGCTTTTAACTGTGCTAAAAAATTTTGGATTAAAGGTTTATTTAATTGTAACATCGTCTCAATGTTTTGTGCTTTAACAAACTCATTAAACTTTCGCAAGTCACGGCCATAACTTTCAATTGTATTACTAGAACGCGCCTGATCTAATAATAAGTATCGCTTAAAATCTTCGATATAGGAACTTAACATTATAATTGATAAATTCCTTCATTTTTCTCTTGTCTGATTTTTTTATTTTTTAAAAGATTACCTATGGCGCGTTTAAATTGAGCTTTACTAATCCCTAATTGTGCTTGAATGGCTTCTGGGTCTGATTTATCATGCAAAGCTAAAAATCCATTAGGTGCTTTGTTTAAAATAGCTAAAATCATTTGCGCATCATCGGTGATCGCTTCATGAGCGCGCGGTCGCATAGAACCATTTAAAGAACCATCTCGTGCAACATTTACCACACGCACAGTGACTTCTTGCCCTAATCTTAATGTTTCAGTTTGTTCACTCTCATGAATGAAAACTCTAAATCCTTCTTCAGAAATGGCTAATGCCCCAGCTAGTTTCACTTGATAGACTGTCACCTTTAATTCTTGATTCATTAATCGTTCAGGTGCTTTTTTAAATAATTGATTAAATTGTTCTACTTCAGCAAATTGTCCCCAAAAACGATTCTTATCATCTACAAAGAAAGTTAGATAAAGTTTATCACCTTTCTTCGGCCATAACTGTTTATTCTCTGGTAAATAATCCAGTGACATCACGACATCTTTTTCTTCTAATCCGACATCAATAAAAACACCTAAATCCTTACGCGCACTGATAACGGTTCCCCAACCATAATATCCCGGCCGAATTAAAGGTAATTCTGTTTGCATCACTTTCTGGTTAAAGCGATTCTCATAAATCATCCCTTCAACCGTTTCTCCTAATGTATAAGTATCCTCGGTTGTTTTTTTATTTAATTCGAAGGTAATCCCTTCATACTGTGCATAATAAGCTTGTTCATTCTCATCAGTAATTTTACCGACGACGATTTGTCCATATTTCACTAACAACACCTCACATTCATTCAATATTTTAACATAATTCACTATAAAATGCTTTCAAAAACATTAATTTCTCTATGACTAATCTCATTCAAACCATCACTAATTTACTTTTTATCATAACTTTCATCTTGAAAAAAGCACTGCTTAAGTTCAACTCAAGCAGTACTTCATAAATTTAAGTATTATGTTATTACCTGTCATTCTACCCAATAGAGTGAAACAGGGCATCATCGTTGAATGACCAAATAACACTCCTTGAGAATTTATTTGTAACTACTCGATTATGTCAATCGGGACAGATTAATTAAACAAACTAATGTTTTTCACCTTATGTCTACTCTCAATTAACTCAACTATCCTTAAAATAAGCTTAATTGATCTTGGTCTGGTAAATGGTCTAAGACCCCATTTTCAGTAAGATATTCAATAATTGTTTTCGAAACTTTGCCACGTTTTTGTAAATCTTCTTTGGAAATAAATGGAGCTTCTGATCGTGCTTTAACGATCTGTTGGGCGACACTTAGACCTAAACCAGATACCGCATTGAATGGTGGTATGAGCGTATCTCCTTCAATTTTAAAGACATCAGCTTCTGATTTATCCACATCAATCATCGAAAATTTAAAGCCACGCTCCAGCATTTCATTGGCTAATTCCAGAACGGTTAGTAAGCTTTTTTCCTTCACTGAAGCATCAAAACCTTTTGCTTGAATTTCTCTAATCCGACGTTTAACCATCTCTTTTCCTTGATGCATCGCTACTAAATCGAAATCTTCAGCCCGAATTGAAAAATAGGCAGCATAATAATGCATCGGATAGTGCACTTTAAAGTAGGCCACTCGTAAGGCCATCATAATATAGGCGGCCGCATGGGCTTTCGGGAACATATACTTAATCTTTAAGCAAGAATCAATATACCACTCTGGTACTTTGTTTTCACGCATCGTTTCTTGCCAATCATCCGGTATCCCTTTCCCTTTACGGACACTTTCCATAATCTTGAACGCTAAGCCATCTTCAATGCCATATTGCATTAAGGTCACCATAATATCATCACGACATCCGATTACTTTGGCTAGCGTCGTCGTTTTATTTTTGATTAGTTCCTGCGCGTTTCCTAACCAAACGTCGGTACCATGTGACAGCCCTGAAATTTGCAGTAATTCAGCAAAGGTCTTCGGTTTGGTTTCCGTTAACATTCCTCTAACAAAGAAGGTTCCGAATTCCGGTACGCCCAAAGTTCCTGTTTCCGAAAAAATTTGCTCACTCGTCACTCCTAAAGCTTCCGGTCCACTAAATAAAGACATCACATCTGGGTCATTCATCGGAATGGTTTGGGGGTCAATGCCACTTAAATCTTGTAATTTACGAATCATTGTCGGATCATCGTGTCCTAATATATCGAGTTTTAAGACATTGTCATGAATCGAGTGGAAATCAAAATGGGTAGTTCGCCATTCGGCTGACAAATCATCAGCTGGATATTGCACTGGGGTAAAATCGTAAACATCCATATAATCTGGAATAACAATAATTCCTCCCGGATGTTGACCAGTCGTTCTTTTTACACCTTCAATTCCTTTGGCTAAGCGTTCTTTTTCTGCTTGTGGCATATGTTCTCCAGTAGTTTCGAGATAGCCTCTAACATAACCAAATGCGGTCTTTTCTGCAACGGTCGAAATGGTTCCGGCACGATAAACATAATCTTCACCGAATAATACTTTGGTATAAGCATGGGCACGTGGTTGATATTCACCAGAGAAGTTCAAATCAATATCGGGTACTTTATCACCATAGAATCCTAAGAAGGTCTCAAATGGAATGTCATGGCCATCTCGGTATAAAGACTTGCCACACTTTGGACAGTCTTTCGGTGGTAAATCAAAACCTGACCCTACTTCTCCTTTAGTGAAGAATTCACTGAATTTACACTCTTTACAATAATAATGGGGTGCTAACGGGTTTACTTCCGTAATTCCTGTCATGGTTGCGACTAACGAAGAGCCTACCGAACCCCGTGAACCAACTAAATATCCATCTTCATTACTTTTATGAACCAATTTTTGGGAAATTAAATAAATAACCGCAAAACCATTGGAAATTATCGAATTCAATTCTTTTTCAATACGTGCTTCAACAATTTCTGGCAATGGATCACCATATAATTCATGAGCTTTATCATAACTTAATCGACGGATTTCTTCATTACTTCCTGGAATATTAGGCGTAAATAGTTTATCTTTTATAACTTCGATCTCATCAATTGAATCAGCAATTTTTTGAGTATTGGTTACCACTAATTCTTTAGCCTTTTCACTACCTAAGAAGGCAAATTCCATCAACATTTCATCCGTCGTTCTAAAATGAACAGGTGGTAAAAATACATGGCGATTAGCATTAATTTTCATCGATTTAATTAGAATTTCACGATAAATCGAATCTTTTTCATCTAAGTAATGAACATTACCAGTCGCAACAACGGGAATATTCTTTTCTTCACCTAAACGTACTAATTCACGCATAATATTTTCTAAATCGGTAACTGAACCTAATTGTTCTTGGTCGATTAAAGTTTGATAAACTGATTTTGGTTGAAGTTCAATATAATCATAAAAATCAACTAGCTCCGCAGTCTCATCATACCCTTTTTGCATCATCGTAGTGAAAATTTCACCTTCACTACAAGCCGTACCTACTAGTAAATTTTCACGGTATTTGACTAATAAACTTCGCGGTATCCTTGGTGTTCTAAAAAAATACTTAACATTGGATTCAGAAATGATTTTGAATAAATCTTTTAATCCATTTTGATTTTTCGCTAAGAGCGTCGCATGGAATGGGCGAGCATTTTTATAACTATCACCTTCACCTAATTGATCATTTAATTGCGAATGCAAGGTCATATTAAAATCATCTTTTGCTTGTTCCAATAATTTATACAAAATATAACCTGTTGTTTCCGAATCAAATACAGCTCGGTGATGTTGTTCTAAATTGATATTATAATGTTTTGCTAATGTATTTAAACGATGCGCCCGTAAATGACTATTAACTAAACGTGATAACTCTAATGTATCAATGACAGGTTGCGTTGTCTCTTCAAGTCCCATACGAAGATAGCCCTTATTTAAAAAGCCCATATCAAAGCTCGCATTATGGGCGACTAAAATTGTATCTTTACTAAATTCATAAAATTTTTGTAAAACTTCGGATTCCGGTGGTGCATCTTGCAACATCGCATCAGTAATACCGGTTAACTCTGTCGTAAAGGCAGAAAGCGGATGCCCAGGATTAATAAAGGCTTCAAACGTATCGATCACTTCTCCATTTTGCATTTTGACACCAGCTAATTCAATAATTTTATCGTAAACAGCCGAAAGTCCCGTTGTTTCCACGTCAAACACTACATAGGTAGCGGAATCCAACTCGATTGGTTGTGGATAATAAGCAATCGGTTCACCATCATTAACGACATAAGCTTCAATACCATAGAGCACCTTAATATTATTCGCTTTTCCTGCTGAATAAGCTTCTGGAAAGGCTTGGGCTGCTCCATGATCGGTAATAGCAATAGCTGGATGCCCCCATTTAGCAGCCTGTTTAATAAAATCACTAACACTATTAGTAGCATCCATTTGACTCATATTCGAATGTAAATGCAATTCGACCCGTTTTTCTCCCTCTGGGGCACGATCAACCCTTTCGCTATGGGTAATATGACGAATACTACGCGGTCTAAAGTCTAATTCCGATGTAAAGTTATCCGGCACCATATCCCCTTCTAGACGTAACCAGTCCCCCTTATTATACAAGGTAAATGATTCTTTTTTAATACCGCGTCCACTCATTAATTTTACAGTTACCGAACTCGTATAGTCCGTGACTTTTAAAATCATTAATTGATTGCCAGAACGTAAATCTTTAATTTCTTTACTAAAGACATATCCTTCAATGACTTGTCTAAATTGATTATCAGGCAACTCTTTGATGGGGGTAATAATATTACTAGTAATGTCTTTACCGATTGGTTTAATATCACTATTATTAACAGGTACTTCGATACGCGTTTGTTGTTGACGCTTTTCAGCCATTTCCATAGCTTCTTTAAGATTTTTTTCATCTTCCAACATCTTACGTTCCATGACACTTAAACGTTCTGCTTCGTGCAATTTTTCATCAAAATAATATTCAATCTGAATATTATTAATTCCAACTCTTGATAAATGTTCCATTAATAACTCATGATATTGGTTTTGGATAACATCAATTTGTTGTTCCATTGCTAAAGCAACTTTAATTGTTCGACCATCCAATTGATGCTTAGCTGAACCTAATAGTGTTTTAACGAATGGTTTTTCCATTGAAACGACACTTAAAACGGCCGTCCAATAATCTAAAATAGTTTCATCAGTCAATTGATCATGATCAAACTGCCACCAAACCTCCACTTTAGCAATAGCTGAAAAAGCCATGCGCAAATGGTGTATAAAAACATTATAAACATGTGGATGGAATCGTTCGGCACTCTTCAAATGAAAATGCCATTGATTTGATTGTGCTAAAATATCGACATGGTCAATAGCTGTTTGCGATAAAGCGTCTAAAATATCTTCATCTTGCAATTGAATTTGATTTAACAAATGTTGAAATAATTCTGTCTTGTCCATCATTATCCTCCATTTTCACTAACATAAAGAAAAGGAGGCGGATAAAGTCACCTACGTCACTTTATTGCCACCTCATCTTTTCTTGGCTTTTATATTTTATCAAACTATGCGATTAAAAGAAAGCTCTCATAATATCATTCCATGTCACTACAATCATCAAAATAAATAAGATTGCTACTCCAATTAAAGTAATAATGCCCTCTTTTTCTTGTGCTAGTGGTTTTCCTCTAATAGCTTCATAAATATTTAAGATAATTTTTCCGCCATCAAGTGCTGGTATAGGTAATAAATTCATAATACCTAAGTTTGCACTTAACATAGACATAAAGCTGATGACCGTTAAGGCGCCATGTTGGACAACTGTATTCGTCATTTGTGCCATGGCTACCGGTCCACCAAATTGATTCACATCAAAACCACGCTTAAACATTCCTAAAATAGTAGAAATAACCATGGTAATCACAGCCCATGTTTGACTAAAGCCAAATAATAAACGACTCTTGATGCTCGTATCGTAAGAACGGATAATCCCAATTTGTCCAAATGTTTGCCCAGATTCCTCATCCTTAACTTCGTTAACGGTAATTTGACTCGTTTGGATCTGATTATCACGTTGATATTCGATAGGAATTGTTTTTCCAGGATTTGCTTGGATGGCCATCGCTAATTCGTTCCAATTATTTATCGTTTGATTCCCAAATTTCGTTATCCGGTCTCCTGCTATTAAACCGGCTGTGGCTGCCGGAGAATCAGCACTTACCTCACCTATGATGGAGTTGTCTGACACAACACCTCCTGAAATTAAGGCAACAATCATAAATCCAACGATAGCTAAAATAAAGTTGTTCACTGGTCCGGCAATATTGGTCTTAATTTTATTCCAAGGCGTGGCACTTTCATAACGTGTCGCTCTTGGTGAAACCAAAACCTTAGTACCATCGGCCTCGGTAATAAAAGCATTTAGATCTACTTGATAAGTAACCATCGTTTCTTGTCCAATGGGAAGTGCTCGTATCATCATCTTATCGATTAATTCTGCTTCATCTACTTGTACCGGTAATTCCTCAGGGGCATTTTTATCGGAAAGATTAATACCAGTTACAATGTTTTGTTCATTGAGGATTAATCCTACTTGCATCCCCGGTTCGATCCCGTCTTCTTCATTTAAACCTGCTAAGCGCACGTAACCTCCTAATGGCAACATTCGCACAGTATAAGTCGTACCGGATTTATCTTGTTTGGCAAACAATTTAGGACCCATACCTAAAGCAAATTCCCGCACTCGAATCCCGGCTTTTTTGGCAAAATAATAATGCCCAAATTCATGATATACAACAATAATTGAAAATATCAGTAAAAATATGACAATAGTTTTTAACATTTAAAACACCTTTTCTTAATGAATATGCTTCTTATTATAGCATAACTCCAATCTCTTATTGAAGTGATTGGGCAAACAGTTTAAAAATTCTATTTGTCTCCATATGTTGATTTCATAGCGCAGTGGTTGAGTGGTCTCAAACTGCGTCTTAAAAAGACTGAGAATAAACTTAATAAATTCAATCAAGCAATTACTCGATAATTCAAAGCGCAGTGGTTGACTGGGGGGTGCCAACGAAGCGAAAATTATTCGATTTTCTACTCCACGCCACTCCCTAAAACCTCACTCATCCAAATTACAATAGTGAATGTAATCCGTCTAATTACAAACAAGAATCCCTTCCGTATCAATACTCAGAATGGGTTTAGCTAAAATATTTAACACGATTCAGAATTATTTACCTGAACGTCCCTGATTCCGTCTCATTGAACGTGCTTGCTTTTTAGCTGTTTGACGTCTTTGTTCTTTAATTTGAATATCTAGCTTTTTCTTATAGCCAGGTTTAACTTTACGTTTTTTATTTTTAGCAATCATGCCTTTGATTACCGAATCATCCGTATCTTTTTTAGTATCTTGGCGTTTTTGACGGCGATTACGCATTTTGGCTGGTCTGATTTCACCTTTTACTAGCTCAATTTCAGTAAATTCAATACCTTTTTTCTCTAACTGGATAATCGCTTGATCATCATCTGGTGTCACAAAGGTATAAGCAGTCCCAGCAATATTATTACGTCCTGTTCGTCCTACACGATGAACAAAGAACTCTAATTCCTTAGGTACTTCAGTATTAATCACCATTGAAACTCCAGGTATATCAATCCCTCTAGCAGCTAAGTCGCTTGCTACTACAAATTGATAGTCCAAATCTCGAACTTGCTTCATTAGGCGTTTACGCTCGCGCGGTGGGATTCCACCATGAATCAAAGCTAATTTTAAGCCTTGTTCTTTTAGATAATCAGCCACTTCATCAGCATATTGTCTGGTATTACAAAAGACTAACGCTAAGTAAGGATGTCCCATCGTTAATAATTGATAAACTAATTCACGACGATCTTGCCCTTTCGTATTGATTAAATAATTTTGAATGTTTTCAGCTAATACTTGTTTTGGCTCAATTTTAATCTGTTTAGGGCTGGTCACATATTTATTTAAAAAGACCGATAATTGCTGAGGTATGGTAGCTGAAAAGACCATTAATTGTAACTCTTGGGGCATTCTCGAAGCAATTTCATCGATAATCGATAAAAAGCCTAGATCCATCGTCATATCGGCTTCATCAACAACCATTATCTTAGTTGTTTGAACCCATAAGGCATTGGCTGACATGAGGTCAAAAATACGACCAGGGGTTCCGATAACAATATGTGGTTGACGATTGTTAAGCTTTTCAATTTGACGATCTTTATCAGTACCACCGACATAATTATTTACAACAATTTCTTCTGGTGCATCTTTGACCAATTGTCGCGTCACATCATATAATTGATTCGCTAACTCACGACTGGGAGCGGTAATAACGACTTGCACACTTGCCTCTTGAGGATCGATTTGATTGACAATCGGTACTAAAAAACTATGTGTTTTACCTGAACCAGTCTGAGATTGAACGATTAAGTTTTCACCTGCTAAAGCCGGTTTTAAAACTTCTTCTTGAACAGCCGTTAAATTTTCAAATTGTAATTCTGATAATGCTTTCTGGATAAACGGCTGTAAATTTAATTCTTTAAATGTTGTCATTGTTTTCTCCTTCTTGTTAGAACATACAAATAAATTGTATCATATTAGGAGTTGTATCTCACTACTAAAATAATAAAAAGTCAGGCTTGAGTCTTTTAAAAAGTTAATCCTTTTAATGCCTCAAAACCTAACTTAGTCATTTGTATTATCTATTTAATTACTCAGCAACTGTTGTCTCTTCAGCGGCTTCGTCTTCAGCAGCAGCTCCTTCTGCTTCTGTTTCTTCTGATTCGCCTTCAGCTGTCGTTTCTTCGGCTGCTTCTTCAGCGGCTTTAGCACTTTCTTCAGCTGCTTCAATTGCAGCCATTAATTCATCTAAGGCTGGTTTTAAATCTTCATCTTTAATTTCTACGCCTTTTTCTTTAATGAATTTACCAACAATGTTATAAGCTAAATTAGAATCGTTGTATTTACTATCTAAATACTGTTGTTTCACTTCATCTTTTACTTCATCATAAGGTTTCTTCTCACCATTATTGATAACATTGATAACATGGTATCCATATTGTGATTTAACAGGTTCTGGCACTAATTCTCCACTAGCAACTGATTTAACAGCTTCTTCAAACTCAGGTACCATTTGTCCAACTGAGAATTCACCTAAATTACCACCATCTGCTGATGAGCTATCAGTTGATAATTCTTTCGCTAAATCTTCAAATTTTTCACCGTTATTTAAACGTTCAATAACTGCGTTAGCTTCTTCTTCTGTTTCTACTAAAATATGTTGTGCTTCCATTTTTGGCGCATAATCACTTTCGTAGTAAGCTTTAATTGCTTCTTCTGAAGTATCTACATTTTTACCAATAACTTCTTGGAATAAGTTACGAATATAAACAGACTCTCTAAAATCGTCAATTGAACCTAAGTTTTGATAAGCTAATAATTGTTGGAAAACCTGTTCACCACCAGCACTTTCAATTTGTGCGTTTACTTCTTCGTCAGCAGATTTCTTCAATGCCTCAGCATCATCTACATTTTGAGTTAACACTTTTTGAATAATCATACTGCGTAAAGTAGCAGTACCAGCTTTCGCTTTTAACTCTGCATAAAAATCATCTAACGAAATAGTTTCGTCACCGATAGTTGCAATGACTTCAGATTGACTATCAGCAGTTGCTTCTGTGTTTTCATTCGCTTTTGTAGGAGTGCAACCTGCTAATAAGAACATTACTGCCGATCCAGTCACTACTTTTACTAAACTTTTTTTCATTATAAATAAAACTCCTTCATTGACTTAAAGTGTATAACAAGATAACTATAACATATTTTGTGGTCTTATGGTACTTTTTCAAGAAAAATGATAGTGTCAAATTATTGTTGGTTTTCCTCTACCATACTTTTTACTAATTCTCTGAACGCTTTTTCATGGATTCCATATTTTAACCGCTATCCTT
>NZ_FUWO01000007.1:71288-106521 GCF_900167405.1 Globicatella sulfidifaciens DSM 15739 | reverse complement strand
CGTTAAATGGTAAAGGTCTTTATATAGCGTATGATATTTACCTGTATGGATATCTTTATAACGCTTAGGTTTTTGTTTAAACTGTGTTTTCACAGTCTTATATCTCGCGATGACCGTACGCATCACGGACTGGGCCATTTGCGATTGCAGTCCAAAATCCTGACGTATCTGATGATACAAGGCGTTGTGTAAAGTCGTTTGACCTAATTCAAAGTTATGGTCAAAGATATATGTCGAAACAAAATTACAAGCGTTTAAAAACTGTTGTTGGGTTTCTTCGAATTTTTCAATATCACTAGCACTTGGGTATAATTGCACTTTAATCGTTTTCGTTAACGGCATCTTGTCACCTCTTTCCTCTTAAATACATTATACCATCTATTTAGTGAACACATTAACGATAACCTAGTAAAATCAATAAAAATAGCTGCCTATTTCGCTAATTTCTCCTCGGTATTAATACCGAGGTTTCCTTAGCTGACAGCTTGTATATGAACAATCATTCATTTTTAGCTTTTTACAATCTTCAAAACAGACTTGGTAGAGATGTCTAATTTTCTACCAAGTCTCAAAATAATAATGTTTA
Source organism: Globicatella sulfidifaciens DSM 15739 (assembly GCF_900167405.1). Lineage (GTDB taxonomy): Bacteria > Bacillota > Bacilli > Lactobacillales > Aerococcaceae > Globicatella > Globicatella sulfidifaciens. The sequence continues at coordinate 105,935 of NZ_FUWO01000007.1, read as the reverse complement.
GCACACCCATTGTGTCATAACAAATGGGTGTGGATTAGGATTAGAAAATCAAATGATTTTACTATGTTATAGCCCAGCTTCAAACATAAGAAGCTAAATAAAAAGGTTTAAACTACTTGTCTCTTTCAAAATCAGTCATTATGATTAAATAGAAAAAGCTTGAGCATGAGAAGCGAGTGCTAATTTTCCATTATGAACCGATACTTTATTTCCAGTTACTAAATCACTATACTCGCCATCAGCCATTGGTACATTAACAAAACCTTCTTTTCCTTTGAAGGAACAAACCGCCACAAAATGTTGTGCTTTATCTTGATGTTCAATTACTACTGCATCTAACTCATCATAAGGCGTTAATTCATAACGAGTGGTTAAAGTGGTTGGAATATATTGCTTTTTAATATCATTTAAATGACGGATTTCTGCTGAAATATCTCGTCCAGCCTGCCAATTAACTGGATCGATATCAAATAATGTTTGTTCGGTAGTTTCTTGAACTTCTTGGCCATTATATAATAAGACAAATCCTTTCTCAAAATATTGGAAAGCTGTCCATTGTAAAAGGTCTTGTTCATTGCCAATTAAATATTTTGCACGTGGGTTATCATGGTTTTCTAAATTACGTGCCTTAATATAATCAACGGGATAAATCACTTCTTGTAAATTTAAGCGATTAATATAGTCACTTAATTTATTTGTACCTCTTAAGTAACCATGGAATAAATAATGTACATCATAATCATATAATACATCAAAGGCTTGATACATCTCAGCATCCGCATGAGCGACTGTACCCGCTTGACGTAAAGTTTTAATAAATCCAAATTCAACACTTTCAGAAAGCCATATGAAATCTGATTTCACTTCGGCTACTGCTGCCCGAGCTTCAATCCAAAAATCAATCGGTACTAATGGTGCCACGTCACAGCGGTAACCATCAACATATTTTGCCCAATAACAAAGCGATTCAATTTGATAATCTCTTAATTCACGGTGTTGATAATCTAAATCAATAATATCAGTCCAATCACCAACACGGTTACCTCTTTTACCTTCTTCATTATAGTAAAACCATTCGGGATGTTCTTGAACTAATACTGAATCTGGTGAAGTGTGATTATATACGACATCAATCATGACTTTCATACCATTTTTATGTATAGCATCACACAATGCTTCAAAATCTGCTAATGTTCCATATTCTGGATTAATAGTGCGAAAATCGTAATTGGCATAAGGAGAACCATCTTTTCCTTTACGATTGAGTTCACCAATTGGATGAATTGGCATTAACCAAATAATATCAACTCCTAGCTTTTTAATTCTTGGCAGTTCAGGAATGACTGCTTGAAATGTCCCTTCTTTTGAAAAATTGCGTACAAAAATACTATAAATTACTTGATTCGGTTGAATACTCATAAATATTTACCTCCTTGGTTTTGATACTTTCACTTTATCGAATTATATTTGCTTACGCAAACATAAAATATAAGTTAACGGTAACAAAATATAAGCACTTACATCCAACCTTCGAATCAAATTAAATGACAAAAAAGAGAAGTCACACAAGGGTCATCTTTAATAGATGACCGCTGCTAATCTGACTTCTCTAAATAAATTGTTATTGTTTGATTTGTTGTTGATATAGTAACGAAGCTTGTGAAAGTTGTTCTACAATTTCATTCAATTCTTCTTCACTATAGGCATTCGCTCCACTCGCCATCGGATGACCGCCTCCGGCATGTAGGGCAGCTATTTCATTAATGACGGGACCTTTTGAGCGCAGACGACAACGATAGAAAAAGTCCTCCCCTTCTTGTTGTACAAAGGTCACCCAACAGTACACGCCTTGAATTCTCGAAGCCAAATTAACAAGTCCATTAGTTTGTTCTTCAGTAACACCAAAACGTTCTAAATCTTCTCGGTTAATTCTTAAAAAAGCAACGCCCGCATCATTAACTTGTAGATTTTCATAACCAAATCCTTGTAATTTGACTTCTGCTGGACTCATCACTTGAAATTGGTCATTAATCGCAAAAGCATCGATACCTTGTTCTAATAATAGAGCTGTATAATTAAATGTTGCTGCTGTCGTTGAATTATATAAAAACCGTCCCGTATCACCCACAATACCGGCATATAATAATTGGGCTGCCTGTGGTGTAAGCGGTAATCGTTGACCTAAGAAATCACTCATTGCTACAATAATCTCACTACAAGAACTGGCTGCAGTTGTTACAATTTGTAAGCTACCATATTCCTCCACAATCGGATGATGGTCTATTTTAATTAAATCTTTGCCATTCAGATAATGGTCACCATCGATTCTTTCGGTATTAGCGGTATCGGTAATGATAACCAATGCCTCTTGATAGTCTTCTACAGATACTTTATCCATTTGACCTAACCAACTTAAACCTTTAGAATTGCTACCAGCTGCCAAAACGCTTTTATTAGGAAAAGCATTGGTAATTAAATGTTTTAAACCTAGCTGTGAACCTAATGCATCTGGATCGGGTCTTTGATGGCGATGGATAATAATCTTATCATATGCCTTTACTTTTTGAAAAAATGCTTCTACTTCTGATTCTATTAGGTAGCTCAAACTCACTAACCCCTTTCAATAATTTGACTCGTAATGATCGCCCGAGCAGCTAAAGTATTTTCGTGAAAGACATCTACTTGAACTAAAGCGCTTCGTCGGTTATGATGAAATACATCTACTTTAAAATGGATTTCATTGCCAATTTGAATTAAATTAAAATAATGAACTTCTATTTTTTCAATAATATTATTGAGATTCGTTATCTCTACCACTTTCTTTTGTGCCGTTTGGGTAATTAATTCGCATAACACTCCATATGAAATAGTACCTAAATTATTAATCATTTGCGGTTGCACGATTGCTTGAAAATCATAATCACCAAATTTATTAGTATGATTGATTGCATCTAAATGAACAGCTACATCATCTTCAAAGGTATGGACGATTTGAGGTTGTTGTTGAATCGTATGAATAGCTTTCATCACATCTTGACGTGAAACCACCCCTAATAACTGTAAATTATCAGCAACAACGGGAATCATTTCTATATCTTCCCAAATCATTTTATGAGACACGCTAGCAATACTCATATGTAATTTAACGGTTACTGTCTCTTTAGTCATTACGCGTTCAATCAATACCGTCTCATCGCGACCAATTAAATCTTTAGCCGTCACGACACCAATTAAACGATTATTATAGACTACAGGAAATCTGGATAATCCTGTTTTATCAGACATTTTATGAAAAGTTCGAACGTTATCTTGTGCTGTTAAAGCAACTGTTTTTTCAATCGGAGTATAAATGTCTTCAATCGTTAAAATTTCTTTTTTAATTAATTGATCAGAAATTGAACGATTGATCATAGTCGCCACTGTAAAGGTATCATACGAAGTGGAGATTAATGGTAAGTTACGTTCATTGGCTAATTGGATAACGCTTGGGTTCGCTTTAAAACCTCCTGTTATCAAAACGGCTACATCATGTTCTAACGCAAGTAATTGAGCTTCCGTACGATTCCCCACAATTAATAAAGACTGCTCACTAAAATAGCGGACCATTGCATCTTCTTTCATCGCACCAATAATAAATTTATTTAAATGACGCGATAAGCCATCTGATCCACCTAATATATCCCCATCGATAATATTGACCACTTCTTTAAAGGTTAGCATATCAGTTAAATATTTTACTTTCTGTTCTATTCGAATCGTTCCTACGCGCTCAATAGTAGAGACTAACCCTCTTGTTTCAGCTTCTTTAATCGCTCGATAGGCGGTTCCTTCACTCATATTTAATTTCTTGGCTATCCCACGGACCGAAATTTTATTGCCAACTGGTAGAGATTTAATATATTGCAAAATCTGTTCGTGTTTCGTCGCCATACAAAATTGCCCCTTCTCTTCTATAAAAAATGTTAATAGTAATCTGATGTCATTATAACAGTTTTATAATACAGTTGCTAGTACAAACCGATTACTTATTAATACTTTTTTACTAATAATTTTGATTAATAAATCCTTTACATCATTATAATAATTAGTTTCCTTGTTTGGCTTTCAATAATGGTCATAATACTCAAATTTAAAAGTTCCAATAAAAAAACCATGTTTGTGCATGTATAGTAATACAATAAAGAGATTGTACTACTGCACACAAACATGGCCATTCATAATAATTAGCCTAGACTGACGTCTAAAATCATCATAATAACAAATCCACCTAAAAAACATAAAGTTGATAAATCTGTATATTTTGAAGCTTGAGATTCTGGGATTAACTCTTCCACTACTACGAAAATCATCGCCCCAGCAGCAAAGGCTAAACCATAAGGTAAAATAGTCGTAACTAATAACACCGCTGCGGCACCAAATAAAGCACCAATTGGTTCAACTAAAGCAGATAATTGCCCCATATTGAAAGCACGCCATTTTGATTTTCCCTCAGCTCTTAATGGTAGTGATAAGGCTGACCCTTCGGGAATATTTTGAATGCCTATCCCTATCGTTAATGCCAAGGCAGCCGCTATTGTAGCACCATTGACTTGCATACTAGCTGCAGCATAGGCAACTCCTAAGGCCATCCCTTCTGGAATATTATGAATCGTGACGGCCAAAACTAACATGGCAGTACGAGAAATATTAACACTTTTGATATCCGTGTCACCGTGGTCGCCACTGATATGTAGGTGGGGAACAAGTTTATCTAATAATCGCAAAAAGATTCCTCCGGCTAAAAAGCCAATAGTTACTGGTGCCCAGGTAGGTAACACACTATTCTCAGCATATTCAAGTGCCGGTGCTAGTAAAGACCAAAAAGAAGCGGCAGTCATAATCCCAGCAGCAAACCCTTGCATTACTGCTAAAAATTTATCATTTACATCTTTAACAAAAAAGACCACAGCTGAGCCAAATAAGGTACAAAGCCATGTAAAAATACCAGCTAGAAACGCTTGTAAAACTGGATTTAATTCGATGAACCAAGCCATTCATCAACACTCCCTTCGTGAATAGTTAATTGGATTGCGGATGTCTCCGGATTTAATAAATTTGAAACAGACACGCCCAGTAAACGCACTTCTTGATCTAAATTCCCATGTTTTAGCCATAATTCTTTCACAATGGAAATAGCCTCTTCATAAGAATCAAAATAATCCTCTGCTTGCATTTGTCTCGTTATCGTTTCAAAGTTTCCATATCTTATTTTAACTGTAATAGAGTTTGTAAGCAAGCCTAAAACTCTAACTTTTTTCATCACACTATGGGTAAGTTTTTCAAATTGAACGATAATTTTTTCTTCATCATTCAAAAATTGAGTAAAGGTTCTTTCTCTACCAATTGATTTGCGATCTCGCTGTTGATTTACTGCAGCATTATGAATCCCACGAACTTTAAAATATAAGGAATAGCCCATTTTACCAAAATGCTTAATCAAAGTATCTAAATCCTGTTGGTACAAATCTTTTCCATTAAATATTCCTAGTTCATGAAAATGCGGAATAGATTTCACGCCAACTCCATAAAACTTATCAATCGGGAGTGCTTGTAAAAACTTAGTAGCTTCTTGAGGTGTCACAATAGTAATGCCATGTGGTTTATGATAATCAGAGGCGATTTTTGCGATGAATTTATTATAAGAAACACCGATAGAACAAGTTAACGAAAGAGTTTCATCTATCTCCTTTTGAATTAAATGAGCAATTTTTAAAGCACTGGCTTCATTAATTTTATTGACAGTCACATCTAAATAGGCCTCATCTAATGATAAAGGTTCAATAACATCGGTATATTTTAAAAATATTGCACGGATTTGTTGTGAAACCTCGCGATAATAATCCATATTCCCTTGAATAAAAATAGCTTTTGGACATAGTTTATAAGCTTCTACAGCAGACATTGCTGAATGAATGCCATATTGACGAGCAATATAATTGCAAGTAGCAACAATCCCTCTACCACCGGTTAAATTAGGATGTTTAGCGATGACTACAGGACGATTTTTCAAGCTAGGATTATCTCGCACTTCAATACTCGCATAAAAAGCATCCATATCGACGTGCAAAATTTTTCGTGTCGTATCTGGATTCGGTTCTTCGAAAGTTAATAAACCATATTTCATTGTTGATCATCACCTCACTTCAGCTTATTTCAGTTATTAGTATATCAAACTTACTCTTTTAATAAAAAAATACTCGCTATTGCCCTTAGTTTATCCAACGTAAATTGGTTTGATTTTTTCTATTTAGCCATCATTCTATTAAAAACAATGTTTATCGATAGTAACAATGCTAACGAATAATGGATTGAAGAACTGTTCACCACCTATTCTTTCACAATATTAATTTCCATTCAAAATGAACGAGGTCTAGCGAAAACATCTTTATCGCCAAACCTCGTTATTTATTTTTGTTTATTTAAGTTATTCAATCTGGTCATCTTACCCCACCCATACCTATTCAGCTGGTGGCTGGGTTGCGAGAGGTTCTGTCACCTCAGGTTCACTCTGCGCAGGTGGTTGAGTAACCGGTGGCGCTGTCTCAACTGGTGGTTCTGTTACCGATTCTGTATAGAACGGAGGCTCAGTAACACTAGGTTGCTCGGTTTGTGGTGGATAATACGGCGCTTCAGTATAACTTGGTTGATAAGAAGGTGCTTCATATCCTTGGGTTGGTTGTTGATAAATATCGCCTTCATTATACGAAGTCTCTAAATCTCGAACTCTATCTAATTCAGCTTGTTGTTGATTGATAGCATCAATTTGCTCTTGTGTTAGTCCACTTGGATATTGATTTTTCACAATCAATTCACTCTTAATGAACTCATTTTCATTATCAGCCATCGGGTCAGCCAATGAACTTGCTAGTATCGCTTCAAGTTGAGTATGAGCTCGTAATTCATTGGAAACTTTCAAACGTGCTGAGACTGGAATATTAAAGTAAAAAATATCATCTAAATATAATGGTTGCATTTCATCAAATTCAATAGCTGAAATATTGTTGAGAGCTGACACATACTTAGGATATACCGATAAAATGGTTGTTAAATCAAAATTTGTTTTAACATTTTTGGCCACCACTTGTAAAATTTGTGGGTAATAAGTAACAGCATTCAAACTGAGTAATTTATCCATAATCGCTTTAATAACCATTTTTTGGCGATTTTGTCGTCCGACTTCGCCTTCAGGATCATCATAACGCATCCGGGCAAAATTCATCGCTTTGACTCCATTTACTTCCCTTGTTTCACCTTTTTTAAATTGGGTGCCTCGATAAGTAAAAGTTAAAGGACTAGTGACTTCAATGCCACCAATCGCATCTATCAATTCTTCTAATCCTGACATATCCAATACAGCATAATAGTCAATTGGTATATTTAAAAAGGCTTGAATTGTATCAATAGCGGTCTCAATGCCACCATAGGCATACGCATGGTTAATCTTCTCAGGTTCATCATAGCCTTCAATAAAGGATAAAGTATCTCGTGGAATACTTAACATTTTTGTTGTTTGTGTCTGAGGATTTAAACTGACAATCATAATAGTATCAGATCGACTCACAAAGCCTTGATCTTCGGTTCGTTCTAAATTATTCGCATCAGTTCCCAAAAGTAAAATATTCAACGGTTCCCCTTCATCTACTTCGGCTTCTTTGTCACGTAATTTATTAACTGAAATATCTTCAACCACCACTGATTTTTTTAATTCATTAATGTCTGAGTTCACTTTAATGAAAAGCCCAAAACCAACGGCGAGTAAAATCACAAAGATTGCACTTAGGATTTTCAGCCAATTTCTCTTTTTCTTTTTATTTTTATTTGTTTCATGATTCATTTGATTAACTTCCTTAATAATACGACTAATTGATTATTTCTTTGACTTTTGTTCTTAGCTCCTCCAAATTATCTTTATCCACTTCAAGGATGGTTAAATTCTTTATAGCTTTTTGGTAACTACCAAAATTTAACCGCAAGTAATCTTGCCAAGATAACGAACTATATACAATTTGACTGGCTTCATCGAAATAAGTCTTCCAATGCGGTAAATTGTTCAAACCGTATACTTCATTCCAAATACCTAATAAGACCTCATTCACTCGTTGATTTCGCTCTGAAACAGTCTCTTCTCCTTGATTAAGCATATATTGTAAAGCTAATCGTCCGGAAAGTAAAGTGTTTTGATTTTTTTGTAGGTGCAGATCATTATAGGAATAGTCTACTTGAGGTGTAATCGTAATATTAGGAAACAAGTCAATAAGACTTTTTGTTTCTGACAAATAAATAACCGTTAAATGATCTATATTTTGGTCCAATATTATTTCTAATTTATTTAATAATAAATCCGTTTGATGACGTGGGTTCCATTGATATAAAGGCTTATTATCAATTTCTAAATGAGCATTTACCTGGCTTAATAACCCTTGTCCTGTCTTAGGATTTAAAGTAATGAGATTCCAACTCGTTGCTTGTTGAGATTCAATTCTGCCACCATCTGGAAAAGACAGACCTACGACTAAAAAAGTCGTAGGCTGATTTTTGGACAAACGATCTGCTTTTTCAATCCAATTTATCTCTTCAATCGAATGAGAGTAGCTTTTTTCAATCCCCATATAATAATGGTAACCAAAGAAAAATAAAGTGACAAATAGCGCCATACTGATAAATAACGTAATCATGCCATTAGAACGATTATTTTTGGTATTTGGCTCAAATTTAGGACTAATATGTTGAGGTGTTTGTCTACGTTTATTTTTCATTTGCGAACACTACTTCTCGTCATATCCTTGAGGATTATTTGATTGCCAATTCCAAGAATCACGGCACATATCCTCTAAAGTCTTTTCAGTCTTCCAATTCAACTCATTATTGGCTGCCGTAACGTCAGCATAACAGGTTGCGACATCGCCTGGACGACGTTCACTGATTACGTATTTTATCTCAATATTATTAGTGTTTTGGAAGGCATTGACTAAGTCAAGCACTGAATAGCCAACTCCTGTACCAAGATTATAAACTTTTACACCTTTTTGTTCTTTGTTCTTTTCTAAGGCTTTAATATGACCTTTTGCTAAATCAACTACGTGGATATAATCACGCACACCAGTACCGTCTGGAGTGTCATAGTCATTGCCAAAAATGGTTAATTGATCCCGTTTACCAATTGCAACTTGTGTAATATATGGCATCAAATTATTAGGAATTCCCTGAGGATCTTCACCAATACGTCCTGATTCATGAGCACCAATAGGATTAAAATAACGTAGTAAGGTGACCGACCACTCTGGATCAGCAATGGTTAAATCAGTTAGTAAATGTTCATTAACAACTTTAGTATAACCATAAGGATTACTTGCCGTATTAGCTGGCATACTTTCAACTAATGGAGAAGGATTTTCCGAACCATAGACGGTTGCTGAAGAAGAAAATACGATATCTTTAACATTTGCTGCACGCATCACTTCTAATAAGGCAACCGTTCCCTCAATATTATTATGATAATATTCTAAAGGTTTCGAAACAGATTCACCCACCGCTTTATAACCAGCAAAATGAATCACGGATTCAATATCATTTTCAGCAAAAATTTTAGTCATTGTTTCTTTGTCTAAAATATCCGCTTCATAAAACTTAAAATCTTTGCCAGTAATTTCTTTTATGCGCTCTAATACTTCTGGCTTACTATTATAAAAATTATCAACAATAACCACATCGGTTCCTAAATTTAATAACTCAACCACTGTATGGCTACCAATATAACCCGCTCCACCAGTAACTAATACTGACATCATACCACTCCTATACTTATTTACTCTTAGTGTTCATTATAACACAAGATAAGAAGTTAATGATAGCGAATTTATTGGGATATCAAAAATTATTTATAGTGGTTTCACCTTTAAAATTCAAATCTATATTTAATTTATATATATATTGAAGGGAATCTTTGTTATAATAGAAACGAAAACCTTAAAAAAGGTGCAATGTAAGGAGGAATTAGTTTGGCTGAAGCCCTAATTGTATTTGCCAGTTTAACCGGTAATACCGAAGAAATGGCTGATATCGTTGCTGAAAGACTTGAAGAACATGATATTAATGTTGAAATAGTTGATTGTATGCAAGCCGATGCACACGATTTTTTAGATTATGATATTTGTATCATAGGTAGCTATACCTATGGTGTTGATGGTGTTTTACCTGATGAAATGATTGATTTCCATGAAGAATTAGGTGAACTTGATTTAACCGGTAAAGTCTTTGGTGTCTTTGGTTCTGGTGATGATTTTTATGATTATTTCTGTGCTGCCGTTGATTTCTTTGAAAATCAATTTGTTGCAACGGGTGCAACTAAAGGTGGCGAAAGTGTAAAAGTCAATTTAAACGCTGAAGATGAAGATATTGAAAACTTGAATGCCCTAGCAGACGCCATTGCTAGTCATTTTGAATCATAGAAAGTAGGTATAAAATGGTATTAGAAAATTTTGATGTTTTATTAGATAAATATGCAAATTTATTAATGACAAAAGGATTAAATGTTTCGACAAATGATTATGTTTTAATCAATGCTGAAATAGAACAAGCGCCATTGGTAAGATTAATGACACAACATGCTTATCAATTAGGTGCAAAACACGTTAAAGTTAATTGGACTGATACTGCCATTAGTATTTTAGGTTATCAACATCAATCAGTTGAAACATTAACAGATATTCCTGAATATCGTGTGGCTGAATCTAAGTACGATATTGAAACCCGCGCCAAAAGAATTGCCCTACGTTCAGCAAATCCAAATGCATTAAAAGATATTGCCCCAGAAAAATTAGCAGCAGCAAGTAAAGCTGCTTCATTAGCATTTTCTGAACAACGTATTGCCTCACAAGCTAATGTAATGAGTTGGTTAGTATGTGCCGCTGCTGGTCAAGAGTGGGCAGCATTAGTCTTCCCCGAATTAGAAAGCTCAGAGGCACAAGTTGATGCTTTATGGGATCAAATTTTTAAAACGACACGTGTTTATGAAGAAGATCCGGTTGCAGCTTGGGAAACTCATGAAGCAACTTTAAATGAAAAAGCTGATTTCTTAAATGAAAAACAGTTTGATAGCTTACATTATACCGCTCCAGGTGTTGACTTTACAGTTGGTTTACCATTGAATCATGTTTGGGAAAGTGCTGGCAGTACGAATCAACAAGGTGAAATCTTTATTGCCAATATGCCAACGGAAGAAGTTTTCACTGCACCAGATTTCCGTCGTGCAGAGGGTATTATTAAAAGTTCAAAACCTTTAAGTTACAATGGAGTCGTCATTCGTGACATGACTTTCAAATTTAAAGATGGCGAAATCATTGAAGTAAGTGCTGCTGAAGGGGAAGCGACCCTAAAAACATTAATTGAAAATAATGAAGGTGCTCGTAGTTTAGGTGAAGTGGCATTAGTACCACATAGCTCACCGATTTCTCAATCAAATATTACATTTTTCAATACCTTATTTGATGAAAATGCCTCAAACCATTTAGCGATTGGACAAGCTTATGCCACTTCCGTTCAAAATGGTACCAAAATGTCGCAAGAAGAATTAAAAGCAAATGGTTTAAACCGCTCAACTGTCCATGTTGACTTTATGGTTGGTAACGCTGAAATGAATATTGATGGAATTACAAAAGATGGTGAAACTTTTGCTATTTTCCGTAATGGAGAATGGGCATTTTAATTCGCCAATCATAATCGGGGGTAAGAATGATGCAAGACAATAAAAATACTAATGCTAAATTAGATCAAGCATTTAGTAAGCAAATTGACGAAATCGACAAGCGATTAGACCGTGGTGGTATGATTTCATTGATGATTATCGTCATTGGTTTTCTAATTATTGGCTATTGGATGATTGAAATTTTAAGTTTAAATGATGAACAAACAACTTTCAATGATGATGCAACAATGGAATTAGTCGAACGTGTGGAGATGTTAGAATCACGGGTGGCTGAATTGGAAGCAGCTGAATAAAAATGAAAGTTTTACATATTAATTCTTATTTTTCGACCTCAGGTCTTTTTAAACATTTATATGACCGTCAATTAAATGCGGGTTTAGAAATTGATGTCTACGTTCCTATCTCCCATCAATTTCCTGAAGAACGCATTGCGGCAAGTGGAGACTATACAACAATTCAACGAAACCATCATCAGCTTGAACGCTATCTTTTTCATTTAAAACATTATAATATTTTAAAAGATTTGAAAAATACTTATCAAGCTGAACAATATGATTTAATTCATGCTCATTCATTATTTTCAAATGGATGGTTAGCCTACCAATTATGGAAAGAAACTAAGACCCCTTACGTCGTGGCAGTAAGAAGTGCTGATATTCGGACATTTTTTGACAAAATGCCATGGTTAAAGCCAATGGGATTAAAAATATTAGCAAATGCCAGTCAGGTTTTCTTCATTTCACGTAATAATTATAATGAAGTATTTGCTAATCATATTCCTTCAAGAATGAAAGAAACTTTGCGTGCAAAAACACAAGTAATTAGCAATGGGATTGACCCTTATTGGTTACAAAATCGCTTTACCGAAAAGCAACCGGCGATTCATTCCCCTCTTCAAATTGTTTCTGTTGGTAAAACAATTCATGAAAAACGTTTTGTTCAATTAGCCAAAATGGTCCAGTCATACTCCGAGAATATAGCACAAGCTCATTTAAACATTGTCGGACCCACCTGGAATCCTAAAATAGTTGAACAATTAAAAGCGTTTGATTGTGTCACCTATCACGGTCCTAAGAGTAAAGAGCAGCTAAAAGACTTTTATCGAACAATGGATGTCTTTGCCCTACTCTCTTCTCCAGAAACATTTGGATTAGTTTATCCAGAAGCAATGAGTCAAGGATTGCCTGTTATATACACTCAAAATGAAGGATTTGATTCCTTTTTTGACAATCACTATATTGGTGTCAGTGTTGCAAAAACTGATGAATTAGGCTTTACTAAAGCAATTGATTTTATTAAGCAAAACTATGCAACACTATCCAAAAACGCACTGAATAATGCTAACAAATTTAATTGGGATGAAGTCAATCAGAAATATCTGAATATTTATCGAAATACAACCAAAAATAAAGGATGATTAGATACATATGAAAAAAGTAAGAAAAGCGGTTATCCCTGCTGCTGGACTTGGAACTCGTTTCTTACCTGCTACCAAAGCTATGGCCAAAGAAATGTTGCCGATTGTGGATAAACCAACCATTCAATTTATTGTTGAAGAAGCGATTGCCTCAGGTATCGAAGATATACTGATTATTACTGGTAAAAGTAAACGTTCCATCGAAGATCATTTTGATTCTAATATTGAATTAGAGGAACACTTATTAAAACAAGGCAAGATGGAACTTCTAGAAAAAGTTAAACAAGCCACTGGTATTAATCTGTTCTTTGTACGTCAACCTTACCCTAAAGGTTTAGGCGATGCAGTGTTACAAGCCAAAGCCTTTGTTGGAAATGAACCATTTATTGTCATGTTAGGTGATGACATTATGCAAAGTGAAGTACCATTAACTAAACAATTAATCGATGTATACGATGAAACCTATGCCTCAAATATTGCGGTAATGGAAGTTGATCCAGAAGAAACTTCTAAATATGGTATTATCGCACCATCTAGAAAATTCGATGACAGTACTTATTATGTCGATGCTTTTGTTGAAAAGCCAAAACCTGAAGATGCTCCAAGTAATTTAGCAATCATTGGCCGCTACCTTCTAACACCTGAAATTTTTAATATTTTAGAAAATCAAACCCCAGGGGCTGGTGGCGAAATTCAGCTAACCGACGCCATCGATACCTTAAATAAAACTCAACGTGTTTTCGCCAAGCGTTTTGATGGTCATCGTTACGATGTTGGTAGTAAGTTAGGCTTTTTACAAATGAGTGTTGAATATGGATTAAAACATCCTGAAATCGCCTCTGAGTTAAAAGAGTATATTGAAAACTTAGTTGAACAATTAAAACAATAATCATATAAAAAAAGAATAAGCTCTGAAGTCATATAACCATGATTTCAGAGCTTTTAGCTTGGCTATTTTTCTATATCGCATTGGGGAGATTACGCAACTAAATTCAAAACTTTCTCATTTTTATCGTACGGTGTGATATTTGGTATCATAATTCAAAGCATTATCACTTTTATTGCATGGTGAGATTACGCAACTAAATTCAAAGCTTTATCATGCATTGGTCAGAATTTTGATTACATTAATGAGATTAACCAACTTCCTATAAAATTCGATCCAAGTTACATATCACTTCAATTTTAAATTTTCTATTAAGAATCAAAAAATGCGGGTATTAAAATGAAAGTTAACTCCTTCATTTCTACCCACATTCATCAATTAAAGTTCTTTAAATAAGAAACGTGCATTCCAAAAATAATCTACCCCAGAATAAACGGTGAAAAACAAACAAATATAAAAGAAGATGGAAGCAATATCGAGTGTTAATCCAAAATTATTAAAAAGGAAAAACACGATGGCAAACATTTGGGTAAAAGTTTTTATTTTCCCTGGTAATGCGGCAGACATAACCTTACCATCATGTGTTGCTAATAAAACACGTAATCCTGTAACCATCAACTCTCTGGCAATAATAATAAATACGGCCCAACTTGGAACTACACCTTTATCAATTAATAAAATAAAAGCAGCAATAACAAGGAGTTTATCAGCCATTGGGTCAAAAAATGCTCCAAATGAAGTCACCAAATTTAATTTACGAGCAAGATATCCATCTAAATAATCCGTACCACTCGCGACAATAAAAATAATTCCCGCTAGAAATTGTGATACTGGAATAATTTGCTGATTAAACGAAAGACTGCCAAATTCAAATATCATCAACAAAATAAAGATTGGAATCATCACCACTCGTGAAAGTGTTAATTTATTCGCAATATTCATTAGTTATTATTCCCTTCGTCTTGTCCTTGTAATACAGCTGGTCCTTGGTAACCTGTTTCGCTCATTGGTTCTTCGGCCACTGACTCTTCAACAACTTCCTCTATTGCAGTCGTTTCTACTACTTCTTGTGAAGCGGCATCATCTGCTAATTGGAAAACAACTGTACTTCCAAAGTACG
This sequence comes from Globicatella sulfidifaciens DSM 15739, assembly GCF_900167405.1. Taxonomy (GTDB): domain Bacteria; phylum Bacillota; class Bacilli; order Lactobacillales; family Aerococcaceae; genus Globicatella; species Globicatella sulfidifaciens. Next base: position 90,769 of record NZ_FUWO01000007.1, on the reverse strand, counting down.
GATTATTCAATTCTAATTCTTGACCATTAACTGTGAATGTACCACCTTCTTGATATCCTAAACGAATTCTAAATGAAGTAACACCTTCATTAACAGTATATTCAAAGTCTTCTCCTTCGGAGATTGAAGTATCTACCACAATATTTTCGTCTTCGTACATCCCAATCCATACATAGCTTTTTCCTTTAACACCAAAGGTATAATCTTTGAAATCCCCTTGAATTTCATATACAGATTCTTCACCCTCATTTGAAATTAAAGTTAATACCTTATCACCGACTTTGATTTGATTTTCAGCTAAATCTTGGGGTGCTTGTGTTGTCTCTTCATTAGTGTCACTAGTCGTTGTCACTAGACTTTCTGGTTCAACGGTGGAGACAATAGATGAAGTATTCGCATTATCATTTTTATTTGATTTGCCATCATCATTCATACGTGAAATTGCCATCGAAAGTGAAAAAATAATCATTAATATCAACCCTATTAAAAAGGCTAATGGCAAATAGGTTAATAAAATTTCAAGATTACTTTTTTCCTGATTTTCTTGACGTGATTTAACACGACTACCTATTTCTTCTGTTTCAATATTTTCAATCTCGACCATTTCGTCTTCATCAGGATAGACTTCAATTTCATCTTTATATTCTTTTAATAATTCATCACCATTTAATCCTACAACATCAGCATATTGTTTAACAAATGCTCGTATATAAAAATTACCTGGTAATTCAGAAAATTGACCTTCTTCAATCGCAACTAAATATTTTTTTTGAATTTTGGTCATTTGTTGTAATGTATTTAATGTATACCCTTTTTCAATACGGGCATCTCGAAGTTTACTTCCAAGTGTACTCATAGTAGTCCCCTCTTTATCGTCATTATCTCATCCATTATAACATAAAGTCTTCGATGGTGTAGGTTTATTATACTTTTTTCACAAAAAAATAACAATTTAGTTTAGCTTAAATAAATTGCTACTGGGTGTGGTATTTTAATTCAAGCGCCTTTTAAATTAAATCTATGAAAGTAGACTGAAAATCAATTCGCTACAAATTAATAATGAATACATTAATAAGACTGGGCATAAGCTTGATAAATTTAGTCAAATTATTGTTCGTTAATAAATAGCGCAGGGGTTGAGTGGCCTCAAACTGCGTCTTAATGAGGTTAGGTATTAATTTGATAAATTCAAACAAGTTATTGCTCAATAACTAAAAGCGCAGTGGTTGAGTGGCATCAACCTGCGTCTTAATGACTTGTTTGATACCTACTCAACTGTGCGGGGGTAGGCCGACGAAGCGAAAATTATTCAATTTTCTACTTCTGGCCTACTCCCAACTTGCGGGGGTGAAAAGACGAAGCGAAAAGCATTCAATTTTCTACTTCTTGCCTACTCCCTATTTTATTAAACGCTTTGCCATTTCACGATAAATTGTTTGTTTTATTTCAAAATCAGCAATATAGGTGATGAGCATAATTTCATCAGTATGAAACTCTTCTGCAAATTGTTTAATTTTATCCGCCACCTCTTGATACGTCCCAATAATCGCATTGTTTCTACCTGTAGTATATTGTCTAATTTTCTCAACGTACTCTTCACCATCAGCCATAATTTCTTCCGGACTTCTAAAGACGACACTAAAGCCATTTTCTAAACGATAGCGAAATTCTTGCATCGTTAAAGCCAAGTAATCCGCTTCTTCTTTAGTTTCAGCTGCTACAATAGACAACGCTGATAGTGTATTGGGTGTTAACTTGCTATCTGTAGGGAAAAATTGACGATAATGATCCATCACGTCTTCATCTTGATGACCAGTAAAGAATTGAGCATAAGCGTAATTCATTTCTTTTTCTCCTGCCCAAGCTGCACTTTGACCACTAGAGCCTAATAGCCAAGCTTCAGGTAATATTTCTGGTTGTGGAGTCACTTTGAAACGTCTATAAGGATGTGTTTCTTCGAAATCGCCTCGAATGAAGTGTAAGGTTTCTTCAATAATTTGATTAATCTGAGCTGGTGAAAGTAGATGTGTCTGATTAAGCGCACGTGCTGCCGCTAAATCAGTGCCCGGTGCTCTACCTAATCCCATGTCAACACGATCAGGATACAGTGTCGCTAATAAATTAAAGCGTTCAGCAATTTGTAAGGATCCATAGTGCATTGCCATGACACCACCAGTACCTACCCTGATTTTCTCGGTGTTCGCTAATAGATGCCCCGCCAAAATATCCGGTGCACTACTCAAAAATGCTGGCGTGTTATGATGCTCTGCTAACCAAAAACGTTTGTATCCAAGTTGATCAGCTAATTGCGCCAGAGTAGTTAACTCTTTTAAAGTCTCTTCAGCTGTATTACCTTTATACAATGGAACTTGTTCTAATATATTTAGTTTCATCGATAATCCCCCTTTATATTTAAGAAGATAGAATAATCCTCTTGCTCTAAAAATAGTATAGCATGGAACCCTATTCTAGAACATTGAATTGACTTACTAGTCATTTTAAAGCAACTGCTAACTGATTTCATAGAGATTTTCATCAATTTTATGTATGTGATCCAGAAGTAGGTAATCGAATGATATTGCTTCGTCAGCCCCCCTCATACGGTACCCCTTCTTCATCCTGCATCAACAAAAATGAGGTTAGAAAGATATTTTCTTTCAAAACCCCATTTGTATTGTTTATAAAAATAGTAGTTGTAGTGACCTTCAAAGCTTAGATTTTTTATCTACTTTTAAAGGTCAACCCAAGTCGAGAGTTATCAAGTGGCTTTTCACCAAACAATGATACCTGATCAACATTACCTGTAAGAGACAAAAAGAAATTTTTCAACTAATTATCCTAACCTCTTATACAAGAATCAGTGTGATAGATAGTCAAAACGACTTCATCCCTATTTCTACTTCTTGGTTATTTATTTAACTATGCAATTATTAATAATTATTCAGCTGAATATTCTTCAGCAGATTCAATTTCACCTGCAGTTAATTTGATCATGGTTACAGGTTTAACCGGATTATGTTGGTCATCAATAGAAAATGTTCCTGTAACACCATCAAAATCTTGCGTTTCTGCAATCGCTTTGGTTACAGCTGCACGATCTGCCGACCCAGCACGTTCAATGGCATCAATCAATAAGTTAGACGCATCAAATGATAAAGCAGCAAATGAGTCCGCTTCTTGACCGAATTTTTCTTTATATGCTTTTAAGAAGTTTTGTACGTCTTCTTCTTCAGAGTTAGGAGAGAAATGCGCTGTGTAATAAACATCATTAACATTTGCTTGTCCTGCTAATTCAACTAAAGTATCACTTGCTAAACCATCGCCACCAACGATTGGTTGTGTTAAGCCAAATTCACGTGCTTGTTTAATGATTAAACCAACTTCAGTATAATAACCTGGAATATATAAAACGTCAAAATCTTGCGTTAATAAAGTAGTTAGAGTAGCTGAAAAGTCTGCATCACCGGATTGATAAGATGCGTTGGCTACTACTTCCCCACCTAATTTTTCAAATTCTTCTTTAAAAGCGTTAGCTAAACCTTGAGAATAATCAGTAGCCTGATCTGATAAAATAGCTACTTTTTTAGCTCCTAATTCGTTAAATGCGTAAGATGCACCTGCTGTTCCTTGGTAAGAATCAGCGAAACAAACACGGAATAAATACTCTAACACACTACCATCATTAGCTAAAGTAATACCATCCCCAGTCGCCGCTGGTAAAATGGCTGGTACACCTGCTTCAGTAATCACTGGAATTTCAGCTTGCGAAGCGCCTGTCGTTGCCGCCCCTATGATTCCAACTAATTTATCATCTGAAGTCAAACGGGTTGCAACTGAGCTAGACTCAGTTAAATCAGATTTATTATCAAGAATAGTCGTTGCTAATTGATAGCCATCCAAAACATCGCCTTCAGCATTACGTAATTCTACCGCTAATTCTAATGCTTTGGCCATGACCGAACCATAAGCAGCCGCCCCACCACTCATTTCAAAGTTTCCACCGATAACAATCTGTTCTTGGGCGGAGACCGACGTGACTAATGCACTAGATAGAGCCACGGTTGCTAAAAATAAAGAAGTTGCTTTTTTAAATTTCATAGTAGAAGTCCCCCTAGAGAAAGTTAATAATAATTTATTAAGACTAGTCTACATAAAATCTAATTGTTTGTCAATCGTTTTCTCATTTTATTTTAATTTTCATGAAAAACGTTTAATGTTTTGAAAATTATTCACTGCGTTCCGCAATTACTTCAATTTCAATTTGTCCACCTAATGGCAAAGCAGCGACTTGGAAAGCACTTCTAGCTGGATAAGGTTCATTAAAATATTCTCCATAAATAGCATTGACAGCAGCAAAATCATTAATATCGGATAATAGAACCAAGACTTTCACCACATTATTTAAGGTTAAGCCTTCTGATTCTAATACCGCTTGAATATTTTTGAAAACTTGATGTGTCTGCTTCTCAATACCACCTTCAACCATTTTTCCTGTTTCAGGATTTAAGCCTAATTGCCCAGATAAAAAGAATAAATTGCCTGTTTGAATGCCGTGTGAGTAAGGTCCTACTGCTGCTGGAGCTTTTTGAGTTGATAATTTTTTCATAATTTCCTCCTAAAAATGATTAAAAATATAATTTTACAACTTAAGTTGCATGCATTTATTGAAATTTTATTTTAAAATAATAGTATCATATAATAGGAGGGTTTTAAATGATTATTACAACTACACCTACAATTGAAGGACAACCTGTACAAGAATATATTGGCGTGGTTTTTAGTGAAGTTGTTGTAGGGATTAATTTTATGAAAGATTTCGGAGCTGGCTTACGAAATATTTTTGGTGGACGTTCTGCAGGCTATGAAGAAGAACTTCGAGAAGCTCAACGAGAAGCAATGGAAGAATTAGAACGTCGAGCTAAGAATTTAGGCGCAAATGCTATTGTAGGTATGAAATTAGACTATGAAGTTTTAGGGGCAGATAATGGCATGATGATGGTCATTGGTAGCGGAACTGCTGTAAAAGTTTAATCATCTAATAAAATCATTAAAGAGTCAACAGACGAATTTTTTCATCTTTTGACTTTTTTATTATGCCATTATTTTTTCAAAATGATTTCTAGAAAAAATTTTATTAAACATATATTTTGTATACTTTTTTCGTTATGCCACTCAACCATTGTTGTAAATTTATGATTCTTGAGGACTACGCGTATCTCTTCAATCCAATTAACAAAGTTCCGTACTCTTAATTTAACTACTTACGTTACCAAAACACACGGATTTATTAGATTTCGATTATGTCAATATTAGTGTTAAATTTGGACTAATCTGCTATATTGGAAGTATAAATTTTATGGAAGTGGGTGTTCAGATGTATAAAAATAAAGTTGTTGTTGTTACAGGCGATGGACATGGTATCGGTTTAGCCACACGGAAGGCCTTTGAAGCAGCTGGTGCACGTGTCTATGGCATTGATCTTAATCCTGGTTCTTTTTATCAAGGAGATATCGGTCAACCGGCTGTTCTTCAAAAATTTGTTGAATCTATCTTAAAGAATGAATCAAAAATTGATGTATTGGTCAACAATGCATTGCCTTTATCGGTAGGAATTCACAATGGTTCTTTATCCGAATTCAATGACGCTTTGCAAGTAGGAGTCGTAGCACCTTTTTACTTAACGCAGCTGCTCTTAAATCATTTCACTCCAGGTAGCTCCATTATTAATCTGTCATCTACACGGGCTTTTCAAAGTCAAGCAGAGACTGAAAGTTATGCTGCTGCTAAAGGCGCTATTACAGCCCTTACTCATAATTTAGCTGTTAGTTTAAGTAAAGAACAAATTAGAGTCAATGCTATTGCTCCCGGATGGATTGATACCTACCAACATTCATTTAGTGGTTCAGATGTCAGTCAACATCCAAGTAAAAAAGTCGGCGTTCCAGAGGATATTGCCGAACTGATTTTATTCCTTGCTAGTAACAAAGCCAGTTTTATTAATGGGCAAACAATTACCGTTGATGGGGGAATGAGTAAACTGATGATTTATCATAATGATCAAGGATGGAGTTATTATTCTGAAGATTAATCATATAAGACGCGTAAAAGATAGATAATTTCAGTTAAGATACTGTGCGTTAATTATAAGTGAATGGTTGAGTGACATCATAGTGCGTCACGAAGAGTAGTTTGATACCTAAGCAACTGAGATGGATTAGACAGAAAAAATATCTAATTTTCTTGTACTAGTGTACTCCCACTTTTGCATTAGAGATCTTTTTTAAACAAGGGTGAAAATTGTCTTTGCTAACTTTTTCAGCTTCAAAACGCTTGTCGTTAGAGGATGACTGATTCTTAAATAGCGATCGTCCTCTTGGCAAACTTAAGAGGGACTGGCCGCTAATTTAAATTATGTGTTAGATTAACGTCTATAAAACCTGACTATCCGATTTTCCTTTTTCCTATTATCCCAACCAAATCAAAAACAGTTAACTAGTCTTAACACTAAGTATTAACTCAATCTTTTACGGATTAATGTTTTACTTATTGTAATCTAGCTAACTGTTTTTTTAATACTGTCTAAAACGCTGATATTTCTTTTCTAGACGGTTCTCAGGTTTCATTGATAACAATGCATTTATTTTCGCTTTAATTTCGTTGATTAAGTGATTGGTTAAGTGTTTTTGGTCAATAGGCTGACCCAATTCGTCTACTTCTTCAATAATTTTATCGATTACGTTTAACTCGAATAAATCATCAGCCGTCAATTTCATATAATCTGCTGCTTTAGAGGCCAATTTGGAATTTTTCCATAATATCGAAGCAAAACCTTCTGGGGAAAGAATCGAATAGACACTATTTTCTAACATCCAAACTTCATCAGCAAGCGCCAAGGCAATGGCCCCTCCACTACCACCTTCACCTAAAATAATCGCTAGGCTGGGAACCGTTAATTGACTCATGGTCAATAAGGTGCTCGCTATCGCTTCACCAATGCCATTTTCTTCAGATTCCGGTGCACAATGTGCGCCAGCGGTATTAATTAAAGTTAAAACGGGTCGACCAAATTTTTCTGCTTGACGCATCATACGCTGAGCTTTACGATAACCAGCTGGACCCACTGAACCAAAATTACGCATAATATTCGTTTTCATATTATGTCCTTTTTGAATACCGATAATCGTAATCGCTTGTTCATCCATTAAACCAACTCCTGTAACGATTGCTCGATCATCGTGCATTAAGCGATCACCATGAAACTCCATAAATTCACTACACAATTTATCAATAATCTCTAAACTAGAAATTCTGGATAGTTCACGAGCGGCTTGAACTTTTTGATATGCTTTCATAATGGCATCACCCTTTGATTGGTTTTCAATAAAAATTTGATCCTATTTTTCTGTTCAGTTCGTTTCACAATACTATCAATAAAACCATTTTCTAAAACAGTCTCTGCTGTTTGAAACTCTTTCGGTAATTTTGCTTTAATGGTCTGTTCGATGACGCGTTTTCCAGCAAAACCAATTGTAGCCTTTTCTTCAGCTAAAATAACATCTGCTTGCATTGCAAAACTCGCCGTTACCCCACCCGTTGTCGGATGCGTTAAAATAGCAAGATAAAATAAACCAGCTTGATGATGTCGATTTACTGCTTGACTAATTTTAGCCATTTGCATCAATGACATAATGCCTTCTTGCATACGGGCACCACCAGAAGCAATGAATAAAATGACTGGCAGTTGATTTTGTGTTGCTCTTTCGAAAAGTTGGGTAATCTTCTCCCCTACTGCCGTCCCCATACTCGCCATCATAAAGCGATTATCCATAACACCAAGCGCTACTTTCATACCATCCATTAACCCAGTACCTACTACCACTGCTTCTTTTAAGTTAGTTATTTGTTGATAGTTGGCTAGCTTTTGTTCATAATCTGGAAAACCAATAGGGTTTTGATTACTAATGTCACTCGCTACTTCTTCAAAACTACCTTCATCGAGTAACCAATTAATTCTTGCATTAGCAGGAAACTGTAGATTCCCCTGACATCTTTCGCAAGTATAATCCGCCGTTACTTGTGACGGTAATAAATTACGCTTACAGTGTGGACAAGTTGTTAAAAAATTATCTGGAATCTTTGATTTTTTTTCATGATAGGTAGGTGGTTGTGCATTTAAACGAATTATTTTTTTATTTTTAAATAATTCCATTTAACCCCTCCTCACGTTTTAACCACTGAGGCAGAAAACTTTCTTCTAACCATTTTGTATGGAAATTTAAGGTTTGAACTTCATCATTCATGATCAATGCTTGTAATAAATCAATATTAGTGGTAATCCCTTCTACTACCACTTCACTTAAAGCCCGTTCCATAATTAACATGGCATCATTTAGATCGTGGCCATAACTAATTATTTTCGCTATCATTGAATCATAATAAGGCGGTAAAAAATAATCGGAGTAAATTCCAGACTCGATTCGTACATGAGGTCCTGCTGGTAAAATGAGCCGGTCAATATGGCCACTCGAAGCTCGAAAGTCATAATTTGAATCTTCCGCATTTAAGCGACACTCGATGGCCACTCCAGTAAAATGAATATCCTGTTGATTGAGTGCTAAAGGTTGCCCCATCGCAATTTTTATTTGTTCTTTGACAATATCAATACCGGTTATTAATTCCGTTATCGGATGTTCTACTTGTAAACGTGTATTCATTTCCATAAAATAAAAATTATGGTCATCATCTACTAAAAATTCAATTGTTCCCGCATTTTGGTATTCAATTGCTTGAGCTGCCTTGACCGCCGTTTGCCATAAAGCTTCTTTCGTTGCTTCAGGTAAGGTTACAGCTGGTGCAATTTCAATCACTTTTTGATTACGCCTTTGTAGTGAACAATCGCGTTCTCCTAAATGTAATACTTTACCATAGTGATCGGCAATCAATTGGATTTCTATATGTCTTGCAGGATAAATGATTTTTTCAATATATAAATCTTGATTACCATATACATTTTGTGTTTCAATCTGTGCTTGTTCAAACAGTTTTTTAAAGTCATCTGCGTTTTCAACACGACGCATGCCTTTGCCACCGCCACCGTCAGCCGCTTTGATCATTAATGGAAAACCAATTTGATCAGCAATCGTTGTAGCTTCTTGCCAAGTATGAACTAAACCTTCACTGCCTGGTGTAACGGGTATTCCAGAAGCAATCATTGTTTGACGAGCATTTTGCTTATTGCCCATTAATTCAATCGTTTGACTTTGAGGGCCAATAAATTGAATCCCCAGTTCTTCGCACATGGCAACAAAATCACTTCGCTCTGATAAAAATCCATACCCTGGATGAATAGCATCACACCCTGTCGCCATCGCAGCAGATAATATCGCTACCGGATTTTGATAACTATCTAAACTTTTAGCTGGTCCGATACAAATAGCTTCATCCGCTAATTGGGTATGCATGGCCTCCTTATCAGCTGTACTATATACGGCTACGGAGATAATGTTCATCTCTCTTAAAGCACGGATAATTCGTACTGCGATTTCTCCACGATTGGCTACCAATACTTTTCTAAACAATCCTATTCACCTACTTTTTTGACTTTTCTTATAAACTTTATTTCACGCCAATAATAAAAGTCATTTCTGCTTCCGCTACTTTTTTATCCCCAACAAATGCTTGGCCCATACCAATTCCAGCATTACGCTTTAATTTTACGATATCAACCTGTAGTCTTAACACATCACCTGGAACAACTTTTTGACGAAACTTCACTTTATTTAAACCGCCTAGATAGGCTGTCTTTCCTTCAAAATCAGGCATCTGCAATAATGGGATTGACCCTGCTTGAGCCAATGCTTCACAAATTAATACGCCTGGCATTACCGGTTCTCCAGGAAAATGTCCTTGGAAAAATTGTTCGTTAATGGTGACATTTTTACGACAAACAATCTTTTCTCCAGGAACTAATTCATCGACCGCATCAATAAAACAAATCGGATAACGATTCGGTATAATATCCATTACTTGTTGGGCAGTTAAAATTGTCATAATTTACTCTCCTTATTTACGTTCAATCTTAAATAGTGGTTGTTCAAATTCCACTACGTTGTCATTTTCTACTAATACTTCACGAATGATGCCATCAAAAGGTGCAGCAATTTCATTCATTAATTTCATGGCTTCAATAATACATATTGTTTGGCCCTTCTTTACCTCATCACCGACGGTCACATACGATGGTTCGCCTGGTTGTGGTTGTAAATAAACCACTCCAACAATTGGCGAATTAATCGCTTCATATTGTGAATTTTCAGATGATGATACTTCCTTCGTTTCTTTACTTGGTACTTCTGTAACCGTCGATGGTGAAGGTTCTGCTTGATCCTGTACCGTTTTAGTCGTGTGATCCATGGTCTGTAATACGGGTCCTTTATCGAATGGAACCTCTTTGGATAATACAACTTTATCAGAACCTTGAGTAAATTCTAAATAAGCTACTTTTGATTGGTCTAGTTTATCAATTAAGGTTAATAACTCTTGATAATTCATTCATTACCCTCCCATCGTTTAAAACATAAGACCGCATTATGTCCACCAAATCCCAATGAATTGGATAAAGCATAGTGAATCGCTTTTGATCGTCCTTTATGTGGCACATAGTCCAAATCACACACATCTTCTGGATTTTGTAGGCCTAGGGTTGCTGGTATAAAGCCCTCAGCTAACGCTTTAACTGTTACAATCGCTTCAACTCCGCCAGCAGCTCCTAATAAATGGCCAAAAAATCCTTTAGAACTGGAAATAGGTACTTGGTAAGCATGTTCGCCTAATGCATATTTAATCGCTACCGTTTCTGCTGAATCATTAGTTGGTGTAGAGGTACCGTGAGCATTGATATAATCGATTTGAGTCGCTTCAATATCAGCTTGTTGGATTGCCATTTTCATTGCTTCTCCTGCTCCAGAGCCATCTTCACTAGGTGCTGTCATATGATAAGCATCCGATGTGGAGCCATAACCGACTACTTCGCCTAAAATAGTGGCACCTCGTTTTTGAGCTGAACTTAATGATTCTAAAAATAAAATCCCTGCACCTTCCCCCATGACAAAACCATCACGGTCTTTATCAAAGGGACGTGAAGCTAAATCAGGATTGGATTCCGTCGATAATGCTGTTAAGGCTGCAAATCCACCAATACCGATTTCATTAATGGTTCCTTCTGAACCACCCGCAATACACGCATCTAATAGTCCCATTTTAATCTTTAAAAAGGCTTCACCAATCGCGTTAGTTGCACTAGCACAAGCAGAGACAATATCCAAACTAATACCTTTAGCCCCTAATTTCATAGAGATATTACCAGCTACCATATTACCGATTGTTAAGGGAACAAATAGTGGTGGGATTCTTTTAGGTCCTTTTTCAATCATCTTACGAATGCCATTTTCAATTTCAACTAATCCACCGATTCCTGAACTGACTAATGTTCCAACACGCATCGGATTCGCTGCAATATCATAACCACTCATTTCAACAGCTTCCATTGCAGCCACTAATCCATACTGTGAAAAATAATCCATTCTGCGGACTTCTTTATTGCCTAATAGTTCTTTTCCATTAAAATTTTTAACTTCAGCAGCAACCGATATCCCCGTTGCTGAAGCATCAAATTTAGTAATCGGCCCAATACCATGCTGATCGTTTTTAATATTCTCCCAAAATTCAACCGTATTATTCCCAATAGGAGAAACTGTACCGATTCCTGTAATCACAACTCTTTCCATTATCGTTTTCCTTTCTTATTACATATTCATGCCGCCATTAACTTCTAAGACTTGCCCGGTCATGTATCGATTATGGATTAAAAATTGAACACAATCAGCAATCTCTTCCACTTGACCAAATCTTTTTAATGGAATCTGACTCAGCATTGTATTTTTTACTTTTTCAGATAAATCATGCGTCATTTTGGTTTCGATAAATCCAGGTGCAATCGCATTAACGGTAATGTTACGACTTGCAACTTCTCTAGCTAAAGACTTCGTTAAACCAATGACTCCCGCCTTACTCGCTGCATAATTTACTTGACCGGCATTACCAATAATTCCAACAATACTTGAAAGATTAATAATCGTCCCACTCCGCTTTTTAAGCATCAAAGGAATCACATGACGACACATATTAAAGGTCCCCTTTAAATTAGTATCTAAGACTAGATCATAGTCTTCTTCCTTCATTCTTATAAATAAACCATCTTTGGTGACCCCTGCATTATTGATTAAGACATCAATTTGGTCATATTTTTCTTTAATTTCATTGACCATGCGTTGGCTATCTTCAAAATTACCAATATCACCAATGACTGTATCAACAGGATGGCTTGCATCCTCAAACTCTGCCAAAATAGCTTCATCAATTGGTCTACGACTGTTTAAAATCACTTGATAATCTAATTTAGCTAAATGTTTGGCAATAGCTAAACCAATGCCTCTAGAACTTCCAGTTATTAAACAAACTAAACTCATTTTCCACCTCTAATTCTCATGATTTCAAAAATACTGAAATGTTTTCAATATCTTCTACTTTATTCACTACTAAATGATTGATTGTAGGATACTGTTGATTTAATAATTTAGCTAATGTATTCCCAGGTCCGATTTGAATAATATGAGTAATCCCTTGTTGATGCCATTGATCAATCGTTTGCAACCATTTAACTGGCTTAACCAAATGGTCGACTAATAAGGGTTTAATCGTCGTCGCTTGGTGTGGCTCTGCCGTTACATTACTCCATACCGGGACTTTCCCTTTAGTTTCTAATTCAGCAATCGTTGATAAAGCTTCCTTAAAAGGTTCTTGTACCTCTTTCATTAATGGTGTATGAAAAGGTCCTTCTACTTTTAATGGTAAAATCTTTTTATAACCTTTTGCTTTCGCTAATTGTTTAAACTCCTTGATTGCGAGTTGAGTACCACCTAAAACGATTTGAGTGGGCGCATTATAATTTGCAATATAAATTTCAGTATCATTTTGCATTTCATTTATAATTGCCTTAATTTTGTCTAATGGTACTTGAATAACAGCCACCATTTGGGAATGAGTTAAAGTCTGAGCCTGTGCACTCATTAATTCACCACGTTTTTTCAGTAAAGGCCACGCATCATCTTCGCTTAATATTTGACTGGCTATTAAAGCACTGTATTCACCCAAACTTAATCCACCCATTGCCTCAATATCAGATAAATGTTTTTTTATAGAATTAAAGATGGCCAGACTAGTGGTACTAATCGCTAATTGTGCATTTTTGGTAAAATTAAGTGCACTGATATCTTCTGTTATCCATTTCGTAATCGGGAGTTGCGTCAATTGCTCTGCTCGCTGATAGACCGCTCTAGCTTCTTCAAAATGAGTCACAAAATCTTGCCCCATCTGTTCAAAATGGGCACCTTGTCCATTAAACATAACTGCTAATTTCAACTGTTTCACCTCAATTAAAGTAACTTTGTTTTGTTTGAAAAACAGCTTTCGCTTCATTGACATACTCTTCAATAATTTCTTGACAGGATTGCTCCTTTTTGATGAGACCAGCAATCTGTCCCGCCATCATGGATCCAGTATTGACATCGCCTTCTACTACGGCTCGTCTTAGGGCACCTTTACCTAAATCCTCTAAAACAGATAAATCCGGCTGTTCTTGACTGGTGATTGATTTTTCTAAAGCTAAATATTCTTTAGTCAAACGATTGCGGAGAACTCGCACAGGATGACCCGTTATGGTCCCAGTCACAACGGTATCAATATCAGTCGCCTTTAAAATTGCGGCTTTAAAGTTTGGATGTGCATTTGATTCATTAGCCACCACAAATCTTGTACCAACCTGAATCGCTTCTACACCTAACATCAAAGCAGCTGCTAATGAACGACCATCACCGAAACCACCTGCGGCAATTACTGGTATATCCACTGCATCTACAATTTGAGGTACTAAAGCCAATGTTGTTTGTTTACCAATATGTCCACCAGCTTCCATTCCTTCTACGACCACAGCATCGGCACCAATTCGTTCCATTCTTTTTGCCAATGCAACTGATGCCACTACTGGAATAACGACAATTCCCGCTTCTTTAAAACGTTCCATGTATTTCCCCGGATTACCAGCACCAGTCGTAATAATTTTCACCCCTGAATTCACTAAATAATCCACTACCTCTTCTACATGAGGATTTAATAACATGACATTGACCGCAAAAGGTTGATTGGTTTTGTTTTTCATCGTTTCAACTTTTTCGCGGACAACTTCAACCGGATCATGTCCCGTTCCAATAATTCCCAAGCCACCTGCGTTGGATACTGCACTGGCTAAATCAGCATCAGCTACCCAAGCCATTGCTCCTTGGATAATAGGATATTTGATATTTAATAATTTTGTTATAGCTGTTTGCATATTTTTTCTTCCTTTATATCAGGTTAAATAATAATGACCATATAATGCACTAATAAAATCTCTAAACAAATATGAGTCTTTATATAGTTTTATACGGTCATCCTATATTATTAAATTTACGTCATAATCTACTACTGACGCTTTTACAAAGCTTCAATATAGTTAACTAAATCGCCAACTGTTTTTAAATTTTGATCAGTATCAATCGTAATATCTAATTCATCTTCAATTTCGCTAATGATTTGAAAAACATCTAAACTGTCTGCTTGTAAATCTTCTAAAAAGTTCGTTTCTAAAGTCACATCTTTTTCTTCAATATCTAATTGCTCTACAATAATTGCTTTAATTTTTTCAAATACCATGTTAAATTCCTCCGAATAATGTTTTAAATTTTTAATGTAATATTTCCCCACGATAGTCCCGCACCAAACCCACATAGGACAATTGTTTGCGTACCATCGAGTTTAAGTTGTTTATTTTTTACTAACTGATGACATAAAACTGGAATACTTGCGGCTGATAAATTAGCGACTTCCTTGATATTGGACGGTAATTTTAATTCGTCCAGGCTCAATTTTTTGGCTATTAAATCAATAAAACGTTGATTCGCTTGATGACAAATTAAATAATCCATTTCAATTGCATTTTTTTGTATAAAATCAATTAAACTTGGAATCACTTTTCGTGAAACAAAATTAAATACTTCCCGTCCTTTCATCTGCATTAAAAAGTTGGTAGCTTGACTCACTTCTATTGATAAAGATAAATCGCCATCACTATGCATCGCACTCTGATACTCTAATAGTCCTATGCCATCATGTTCGATAAGAAAGGCACCTGCGCCATCACCAAACAAAATATTGGTTGAACGATCGTTCGCATCTAATATCTGACTCATCTTCTCAGCACCAATTACTAAAGTATAACCTGTCGTTTGATTGCTACTTAAATGCTCTGCTAACTCTAAAGCACTCACAAAACCTGAACAAGCAGTATTAATATCTAGACAAAAAGCATCTTCACAATTTAAAGCCAAACTCACTTGATTTGCAACACTCGGTGTCGGTTGTTTTGAGGACATCGAAGCCACAATAATCGTTTTAATTTCTCTTGTAATGGATTGATCCGTTGGATCCAATAAATCTTTAGCTGCTTTAATCGCCAAATGACTTACTTCTTCATCTTGGTCTGCAAAGTAGCGTTGAGCTATCCCGGTCCGCTGTTGTATCCATTCATCACTTGAATCAATTTGAAACTCTTCAATTAAATCAAGATTTGATAACTTATTTTGGGGCAAATAACTCCCCATCTTAATTATTCTACTCATCAATTCTTATCCTTTAATATAGTTTACCCTTAATCTCATCTAAGAATTGGTTAAGGTTACGCAGCGCTTTTATCAGAGCTTGTGCTTCATCAATTTCAAGATCTGTTAAGGTTTTCTCGACCATATCTGTATGAAATTTATGATGCAAACGATATAATAATTTACCTTTCTTAGTTAGTTTTAAGCGAACAATTCGACGATCTTCTGCCGATTGAACACGTTCAACATAATCCTTCTTGACTAAATTTTGAATCGAGACGGACAATGTCCCTACCGTAATTCCTAACTTATTGGCTACTTGACTAGAAGTTGGATTATCTACCAATCCAATGGCTTCTATCGTATGCATTTCTTTAATTGTAATATCTTTGAACTCACTTGATTTTAGTGATTCTTCTTCTATTTGCATTATTTCATTAAAAATACGGACTAAATAAGAATTAACCTCATCAATGATCTCAAAATCCATTCGAAAAATTCACCTCTTTCATTTAGTTTGATAATCAAACTATTTGATAATCAAAGTTTATCCTAGTTTAAATCTTTTGTCAACTATTGACTCAAAAAATTTTATTAAATGAAGACCATCGGCTAACAAATGTTGATTTAATGGGATTTGAAGTAAAAAAATCCTCAAAGATTGTCTTGAACAACCCTTAAGGATTTTATAATTTTAAAATAAAGTGCTGATATTCACGATAATTAATATCAGTAAATAAATACTAGCAAATAAAATAAAACTTTTTATCGCTTCACCAAAAGCTGGTTTCTCCATATATTTTTGGCGATATGTCATGACACTTCGATAATGTGGCACCACCCCAATAAAAGCAATCGCACACCACCAAGGTAAATTACCTAATAATAAAAACAATAAGAAAAATAGCCAAGGTAAAGCACTTAGCACTTGATATAAGATGATTGCAAAAGGACGACCGACATAATAAACCAGCGTAAAACGTTCATTTTCGATGTCAGTATCTAAATCACGAATATTATTGGCTAACATAATATTGGCAATTAAGGACACTAAAGGCAACGACATCATAAATATTTCGATAGTATTTAACCAATGCCAATTTAAAGTCATCATTGGAACATTCCACTGAGTCGAAATTAAAAGTGCAGGGTCTTGAATGAAAACGGACAGAAAAAAGATACCAAACCCCATCGTAAAACCCGAGAAAAATTCACCATAAGGCGTTCTTGAAATAGGCGTCGGACCATAAGTATACATAATCCCAATAAAGAAACAAATCGCACCTAAAATCAATAATATAGGATCTGTTTTAAAGACCAATAGAATTGAAAATATTATCGCAATCGCCAATAGGACTAATAGAATGATGACCATATTTCTTGGCGATAAATTATAGATACCAATGACATTTTCTTCTTTGATATATCGCTCAGACTTTGCTTTAAAATAATCCAATGTATTATTGATGGCCGTAGTACACATATCAAAAAACAATACTGCAATGATAAATAATAACGTATTGAAGCCATTAAAAGCTTGATAACGATAAAGTGCCCACATTATCCCAATCAACATGGGAAATACGCTGGCAATCTTCGTTTGAATCTCAACAAATTTTAAAAATATTTTGATATTATCTTTACTCAACAACTTTATACTCCTCATTCGTTAACTTGAATTTATCTTTGAGACCCGATGTTAAATACACATGATGTTCCTTATCGATAAATGCTGCTTCTACTCCTTCTAAACTCTCAACAAACTCAATTCCTTCTTCGATACCAAATAGGAATAATGACGTTGAAAGACCATCTCCATCAACCGATTCGGGCGCAAAAACAGTCACCCCTGAAATTTCATTAGCCAATGGATAACCTGTTTTTGGATCTAGAATATGATGATAACGGACACCATCCACTTCTAAATAGCGTTCATAAACGCCTGAAGTGATTACCGCGTAATCTTTCATTCTTACTGTGCCAACTACCGCACCACGAACTTCATCCGGATCTTGTACCCCAACATTCCATCCTTCTTCATTTGATGGAGATGTCCCCATCACAATAACATTTCCACCAAGGTTGACAATAGCGGTATTAACACCTGCTGCTTTTAAATATTTAACGATACCACTCCCAATATACCCTTTGGAAATACCACCTAATTCAATTACCATTCCTTCTTCAGCTAATTTAACTGTTTGATTTTTTTCATCCAAAATTACTTTATGGTAATCAATTTTTTTAAGACCCGCATCAATTTCACTTTGTTCAGGCTTACGCGCCGCTTCATCACCTATACGCCACAAATTAGTCACCGCTCCAATGGTGATATCAAATTTACCTTTACTTAACTCTGATACTTCTAACGCTTTTTGAATTAATTCAAATGTTTCTGGAGCTACTTTAACAGCCTCTTTTCCTGCTGCTTGATTAATACGATAAACATCGGAACCTTCTAGATTAGTTGAAAATAATTTTTCCATACGTTCAATATAATCAAAAGCCAAGTCCATTACCTCTTCTTGATTTTCATGATAGATTTGGATTTGAACAGCGGTATGTAATAATGATTCTGTGCGCGACAAAGGTGTTTTGACGACCTTAAGTGGTAATTGATCATTTTTGATTGAAGCACCAGTGACGACTTCTGCTTCAGTTGATTCTTCCGCTTGAATTGCAAACGTTGGAACAAATAGAAGAGTACTCATTAATAATAAGCTAAGCTTTTGAACTTTCTTTTTTTTTAACATTCTTTTACATTCCACCTTTTTAAAAACATTAACATCTCCATTTTACTAAAGTTTCACTATACTGTCACTTAAAAGTTAAACATTGGTAGGATATTAACCATCATCATGCCATGCATAAAAAATCATGCCATGCATAAAAAAAGCCTCAAACACGATAATCAGTTTGAGACTTTTCATATTATTTTAAAGTTTTAGCTTTAAAAGATTATTCAGCTGCTACTTCAACTTCAATTGTTTCAGTATCACCTTTAGCTGCTGCTTCTAATAATAAATTAGCATATTCAACGAAAGCATCATAAGTGCTAGTTGCACCTGAAACTACTTCTAAATCAGTTGATTGTTTTTCTACTAATCCAGCATTTAAAGCTTCAACTGCTTCAGCAAATGAAGCACCTGATTTTTCTTTCATTGAAGTGTTATACTCTTCGTTTTCAGATTTTAAGTTACCATCTTTATCGACCATGTCGTATTTAGATTCTGCAACTTTTCCATCTTTAACAACTAAAGTGAAAGTATGCGCCCATCCACGTTCATCTTCATTAGATTTAAGTGTATATTCACCATCAACTAAAGCAACCTCATCAATATTTGTTTCTTCAGTATCACCTTTAGCTGCTTTTTCTAATAAAGCTGTTGCTGATTTTACAAAGTTTTCTGCAGTATGGGTTGCACCTGAAACCACTTCTACTTCAGCTTCTTGCCCTTCTACTAAAGCTGCATTTAATTGTTCAATCGCTTCTTTAGAAGATACGCCCGCTTTGTCTTTCATATTTTTGTTATACTCTTCATCTTCAGTTTTTCTGTCGCCTGCTTCATTGTAGTAGTCGAAATCTGAAGTTGTGACTTTACCATCTTTTACTTCGATAGTATGTTTTACTGCCCAACCACGTTCGTCTGGATTACCAACAACAGTATAAGTACCATCTTGTAATCCATCAGTAGCTACTTCTGATTCTTCATCAGTTGTTTCTTCTTC
>NZ_FUWO01000007.1:0-70936 GCF_900167405.1 Globicatella sulfidifaciens DSM 15739 | reverse complement strand
GTTGTTTCTTCTACTGCTTCGGTAGTTTCAGCAACAGTTGTTTCTTCTGTAGTTTCATTTGAACCACATGCTGTTAATAAGAAAACAGAACCTAATAATAAAGAGCTCTTAAGTAATAATTTTTTCATTTCCATATAATCATTCCCTCTTTCTTTTTTTTGCGTTCTATTTGAAACCGCATCATAATTATACAATAAAGTGGAATTTATGTCTAATATAACACCATTTTTATATAATATTAAAAATAAAAAACTATCTGAACTAATGCTTCACTTGATAAAGTTACTAAAAACTTGTGACTTTATTAAGACTTTAAACTTATTATCTACTTATGATAAAACTAATATCTAACAAGTAAAATGAGACTAAATTCAGCCGGGTGATGGACAAGAAGTTAGATGCGATTGCCATTCTTCAACTAGCACGCTAAATTCAAAAAGGGAATGGGCAAAAACTTGACTGAATTTATCAAGTTTTTACCCACTCCTATTATATTTTAGTAATCTAATTTTCGTAACAATTCTTTAATTTTAGTCGGATTAATATTGACTAATTCAAAATAACGCCAACTCTTATTTAAATAACTTGTAATAACGGCTTCAACTGAATCAAATATTTGATACTCTTTCATTAGTCGAGGTAATTCGTCATATTCTAAGTCTTTAATATTGTCTACTCGCTCTTTTAACATCAAATACGGTGCCGTATAAATTCCATTCTGTACATCTTGTAATTTTGGCTTACCACTAATTGCTGAGTCTTGATGGTAATCAATTAAATCATCATTTAATTGAAATGCCATCCCAATCATTTGACCAGCATAATAAAGGCGCTTCAGATCACGTCTTGGTAACTCTGCTTTAATCCCACCAATCAGTACAGCCAAACCAAATAAGGTGGCGGTCTTGCCTTTAATTTGTCTTAAATAATCATTCATCGTCATGTCATCTCGATTTTGATTCATTAACTGACGTAATTCACCAATTAGTATATGCTCAATTACTTTATTATCAATCATATTTCGATTAATCTTTAAATTGGATTCAACAAGTAATCGACCAGAAAGAGATAACAAATAATCTCCAGCATAAATAGCAATTTTGTTTGAAAAATCCTTGTGGATAACGGTTACACCACGACGAGTATCCGCATTATCAATCACATCGTCATGTATTAAGGTTGATAAATGCATTAATTCAAGTCCCGCCGCAGCTGAAATAACGTCGTGATCGATTGGTAAACCTAAATTATCGGCAACCATAATCGTTAACCCTGATCTCAAATATTTTCCAGGGGCGTCTATATACTCCAAAATTTTATTATTAACTTCAACCATTGGCACTTTTATTGAATTTTTCATCAATTTTTTCACATCGTAAAGTGCTTTTTCAATCGTTGGATATGATTCCCATATTTTATGAACCACACTGTTTACTCCATTTCTAAAAAAAAGTTGAAAAGCGAGATTACTCTCTACTTCTCAACTTTAACATAATTATTTAAATTTATCATTATAAATATGATTTGGTTTACCATAGAGCCATTTATCAAAGAGTTTACCTAACCATGGCATTACCCAGTAATCTAAACCAAATGCATGTCCTGAACCATTCATTAAAGCAATGGCAACCGGAACGAACCACATGTTAACCCAGTAGAACATACCTGATAAACAGAACATTGCCACTAAAACAACCGTTCCTGCACTTACTAACCAAGTGAATAATCCAGCGATTAATGCTAAACCAATTAATAACTCCACTACTGACATAAATTTTTGCATAAATAAAGCAACTTCTAGATTCGGCATCATAAATTTCATGATAGAAGCAAACCAATCAGGCATTTTATCAAATACTAACATTGGTTCTTCACCATACGCATAGTTTAAGCTAAATACTGCTTGAGAAGCATCAGCTGCTGTTGCCGCCACATCAGACGCTGCAGAAGTTGCGTCGGCCGCTTCAGATGCACCAGATGCTACATCAGCAACTTGTAACCATTCAAACGGGAATACTGTTGTATCTCCAAACCAACTATTTGCACCGAACAATCCAAATACTTTCTTCAAGCCTTCAATTAACCACATTGAACCATAGAAAATTCGTAATGGAATCATCCATAAGTTATTACCTTTTGAAGACAAGAATCCACCGAAGATATTACGACGATCCTTAATATCAAAGAACTCATGTTGAGTATAAGTTACCATATTATATAAACTTCTAATATCGAAGAAGTATTTAATATTGATGATATGTTTTAATAACATAGCGAAGAATCCGCTCATATGGTACTTATCATACAAGTAAGCCACACCATATTTAGCACCGATTGAGACCATGAATCCATCATATTTTCCTTTGAATTCATGTTTTTCGCCACCTTTAATGGCTGCAATCACATTTAAAGCAGCAGTATGTCCTGTTTGCTCAGCAGCTTGGACAATTTGTGGAACAGGTCGGTTACCTTTATCTGCTTCTTCATAATAAACTAAGTCACCTACAACATACACATTCTCATGGTCTTTAGCTTCCATATATTGGTTAGCTACTAAACGACCTGCTCGTGCTTTTTCAATACCAAATTCAGCTGTTTCAGTATTCGCTTGGACACCAGCAGTCCAAATAGTTGTATAAGTTGGGATTGTTTTACCTGAAGCTAATTGGATATGGTCTTCAGCCACTTTAACGATTCCGTCACCTAAACTAATTTTAACGCCAACTTTTTCCATATATTTTTGCGCTTTAGTTTGTTCAGTTTCGGTCACCATATTTAAAATTGTTGGCGCTGCTTCAACTAAATGAATTGAAAACTCATCTTCATTTAATTTGTAGTCATGAGCTAAACGAGGAACCCAATCCACTAATTCTCCGACCATTTCAACACCAGTAAAGCCGGCACCACAAACTAAGAATGATAATAAGGCACGACGTTTTTCTTCATCATGTTCTCTTGCTGCACGGTAACATGCGTTTAAAATATGCGCACGAATTCGCTCAGCCGCTTCAATTGACCATAAAGTGAAGCCATGTTCTTTAACGCCTTCAATACCGAATGTATTAGCTTCCCCACCCATCGCTAAGATTAAGTAATCATATTTATAAGTGTGTTGTTCACCTAATACTTCTTTGGTGTCATAATTTACAGATTTGATGGTATCTGTTACTAAATCCACTTTTTTATACTTTTTGAATAAACGACGTAAGTCATACTTAATTGCATCTGGTTCTACTCTCCCGCCTGCAACCTCATGTAACTCCGTCATGTAAGTTAAATAAGAATGTTTATCAATCAAAGTAATATTGATTGACTCATCTTTTTTAAACGTTTTGCCTAATTGTTGAGCAGCAGCTACCCCAGCATACCCAGCACCAACAATGACGATCTCTTTAGCCATTATTTTACTTCCTCCTAAAATTAATACACAAAATAATTCCTTGATAATTATAGCACACACAAAATAGCGATTCAATCTGTTTTGATGTTTTTTTCACATACTTATTCAAATACTTGTTATCTAAATATGTTTTTGAATAAAAAAAAGTAATGATATCTCAGGCTTGATATCATCACTTTATTCGTTTATTGTTAACCAATTAATTTGTGATTTAGCTTGCATTAAATCATCATGATAAACGCGTAAGACTGAGATTTTGTGCAAAAGTAAATTACCAGCAAAACCAACCGCAAAACCAGCTAGAATACCGCTAATCGATAAGATTGGAAGATAATTTAAAACTGCCCAAGATTGTGCAAGAATCGCCGCCATGCCTAATTGTCCCACATTATGAGCAATCCCCCCCATAACCGATATTCCCACAATACTCACTCTTTTAGGCCCTAAATACTGAATTAATATCATTACAAGGTAACTCAACACACCTCCAGCACCACTATACATAAAAGTAGACAACGTTCCGCCTAATAAAGTAGTTAATAAAATTCTAATAGCTACAACTTGAAAACTATATTTTTTAGGTAAGGTGAAAATAGCAATAATCGTAATCAAATTGGCTAATCCTAATTTTGCACCAGGAGCAAAAGCGAATGGTGATGGAATTAAGCGTTCAATTAGACCAATAACAACCCCTTGTGCTGCTAACATCGCAATATATACTAATAGATGATACTGACCTCTTTTCAAACTCGATTCCCCTTCTTGCTTACTAATCCAACAGAAATAATTGTCTTTAACTGAATTTGATACTTATTGGTTAGGCTCAATATAGATACCCTTGAGAATGTTCAATCACTCGACTTTATAAAATCAAAGACATAATAAAAAACACATCTACATAAAAATAATACATCGCCGGAGGGAATCGAACCCCCATCACAAGAACCGGAATCTTGTGTGATATCCATTACACTACGGCGACATTACAAAAAATCTTTACTATTTACTTAATCAGATCGAACCATTGTGACACTGCATTAATAACTTCATATATAATCGAAATGATGTTCAATCAACTTGAACTTAATCATTGTACCAAAATCATGATTAATTTTCAATTGATGTTATCAAACGTTTTTAAACACCCATATAAAAAGTTATTCAAAATTATTTAAAAAAGGGGAATAGTTTTTTGAAACCATTAACCCCTTTTTATCTAAAATCGTAAAATATTATGGTGCATATACATCGTTATAAACTTCATATAATGATGTTTCGGCTATAGAATTGCCTTGACTATCCACTCTTTCTATACAGATAATCCCATATTTTGGTGCTAAGTAATACCACGTGGCACTCCCATCAGCATATCCTGTTTCTTCAATTGCCACCACTTCCTGATAAATGACTCCATTCTTCTCATAAGTTGGTAAAATACTCTTGACCGTTCGAAGATATTCATTGTGATAGCCGGAATAATATTGATAACCAACTGTCATATTACTGGATAAGATAAGTGATTCTTGGCCACTATTCACAAGGTTAGAATAGCGTAAATCTTGAACTTCTCCATAGTTCTCAACGTAACCAAGTTCATATAAGCCATTACTTCGCTGTTGATAAACATAAGCCATTGCTTGATCATTTATTAAAATGGCCACTTGAAATAGACCATTTTCATCTGGAGTATATTCTAAGATTGTATATTGACTCTCATAATTATTACCAAATCCTGAGTATTGATAATTATTAAACTGAGAATAAGGTATATAATCAGAAAACGTTCCTGAAATAGCTGGTAGTGAAGTTTGATTTAATTGAGGGTCATGTCTATTTTCCTGGGCAGCAATCGGTCCAGTTAGTATAACAGAAAACACTCCCCCTATTATGGAAGCAAAAAGCACACGTTTAAAAATATTTTTAATAAAAAAATGCATGCTCACTAGCCACCTCTCTTTTCTTTTTCTTCTATACACTCATTATAACATAATCAAATAAAAATGTGATTGAGTCTACCAAGAAAAAATCTTGAATAAAGTATGAAGATAGAAAATTAAGAAGTTAAACTCTCAGAAAGTGTTAGCTTCAATAATAGTTCTTTTGATTTTTCAGGAATGGATATTTCATGTAAAAAATGATTGATTCGTTTCAATAATTCTCGTCGGGTTATAATCCCTTTGAAATTACCCTCATGATCAATCATACAGATAAAGTTTTGATCAACTAAACGGTGTAAAATCTTTTCAAAAGGTTCACCCTCAACAATCGTTACAGGGTCTTTTTCCATGACATCTCGTATTAAAATTTGGTCCATTTTTTCAATTTCAATCGCCTCTACTGTTGTTACCGCATTAATCATCATCGGCATATTAATCAATCCCATTAATTTTGACTTAGTTGACAATACTGGAATCATGGAATATTTAACAGTTGAGAGAATTAACATCCCATGACTTAAAGTATTGGTATCTAACACATGGGCTACATTATCAGCTGGTATTAATAATTTTTCAATAGGGTCCACAATTTGTTTTTCTAATAATGGATCAATCATTGACGCTCAAACACTTTCGTTAAATCTGTTAATAAATTCATAGAATCATCGTAAAACTCTACTTTATATTGCGTTGGCGAGATTTCCAAAATCGCATAGGTTTTATGTGGAACTGGTCCACGAGAATGATTCATACTCCCCGGATTAATCAATAACACCCCATCAACATATTCCGCATATAATTGGTGAGTATGCCCATGAAAAACAAATTTTGCATTAATATCTTTTGCTTCAGCTAATAATTCTTCATAACCACTATTCACACCATTTCGATGACCATGAACAACCAATATATTTCCTGCTGAATGTTCAACTATCCGGCGATTAAAGTATTGTGGATCAAAGTCCATATTGCCTGATACAACCACATCGACATTGTCCCAAATAGGATCGTCAGCTGGAAACTCAGAATCTCCACAGTGAAGAATTAGTTCCACTTTTGGACGATAATGTTCGATTAAATTATTTAATTTTGACCATCCACCATGATTGTCACTTATAATTAACCATTTCACTTACTATTCAACTCCTCTAACCATTCTGGCATTGCAGCCATCAATTTTTTAATCGCTTTACCACGATGACTAATCTCATTTTTTCTTTCAGCTGTCAGTTCAGCAAAAGTTTTCTGCTCACTTTCCACATAAAAAAGTGGGTCATAGCCAAATCCTTCAGTTCCTTTTATTTCCTCTAAAATGATACCGTCAGCCTGACCTTCTACAACCAATGACGGCATCTTTGGATGAGCTAATACGAGACAACAAGTAAAATGTGCATCACGATGACTGTTGCTTTTCATATCGTTCAGTAACTTTTCATTATTCAAAGCATCATTACCATGCTCGCCAGCATATCGAGCACTGAAAACACCTGGACGACCCTCTAATGCATCGACAGATAAGCCAGAGTCATCCGCCAAAACCATTGTTTTTAACATATTGGCGATGGTTTCAGCTTTTAAACGTGCATTTTCTTCAAAAGTACTCCCTGTTTCTTCTACTTCTTCGATTTCTGGATAATCTAATAATGAGGTTACCTCTATATTAAAAGCCTCAAATAATTTTGCAAACTCTGCTATTTTACCTTTATTATGACTCGCGATTAATAGCTTCGACAACTTGATCACCTTCTATTTCACATTTTTTAATTGTTAGATTCGGCATATTTAACCAAGTTGTTGCCACCTCAGCAAATTTATCTTCTTCACCGGTCGTATACACTTCAATCGTAGCCGGTCTATTTTTAGCGTCATGTGCTGAACGGCTAATATTGTAATAATCTAACATGGTACTGACTTCATTAATAGTTTCAACACCAGAATCAATTAAGCGAACCTCTTCACCCATATATTCTCCAATAACTTTTTTCATAATCGGATAATGAGTACATCCTAAAACCAAAGTATCAACATCTTTTTCTTTAAAAATGTTCAAACGCTTTTTAACAATTATTTCAGTTTCGGGATCATTTATTTTATTTTCTTCAACAATCGCAACAAACTCTGGTACTGGCACACTCATTACTTTCAAGGAATCGGCTTTTTCTAAGATGACTTTCTCATATAAATTGGATTTAATGGTACCTTCAGTACCAATAATGCCAATTCGTTGATTTTGAGTTTCTTTTATAGCTGCCCGGCTACCAGCATGAATGACACCAATTACAGGGATAGATAATTGTTCTCTTAATTCACTCAATGCAGCGGCTGTTCCTGTATTACAGGCAATGACTAACATTTTAATTCCTTTATTTAATAAAAAACGGGTAAGTTGCCAAATAAATTCCTTAACTTCCTCTAAAGAACGGGGTCCATAAGGACATCTAGCACTATCCCCTAAGTATATAATGGATTCATTTGGTAATTGTTTGAGACTTTGTTTAACAACTGTTAAACCGCCAAATCCGGAATCAATAAATCCAATTGGTAATTCTTTCAATAATATACCTTCTTTCTTCGCATGTTGAATTAAATGCGCTCAAATTAAATTATATAACAAATCACTAGTTTTTCATAGTCAAGAAGATGCTACTAAAGTCGGATTTTGACTCAGTATTATCAAAATTTAGAGATGCCCTATATAATAAGTATAAGTTTTATTATTATAGTAAATTTTTTGAAACTCGAAACTATGTTCAAATCCATCTTTTGTTTCATGACGAAATAAAGTATAAAAATTGTCATCCGTTAAATTAATAATTCTCACAATCATGGCACACATATTATCCCAATTAATATAAAAGTCTACCGGCTTTGCAAAACGAAGATAATCGTGTACAAACTTATCTTGATTCATCATTTTCTCCTCAAAATATAAATCATACATACTATCACCCTACCCTTGTTAGTTAAAAAACTAACACAAAATAACTTATTTGTCTAGAGTAAAACAACTTTAAATCAAGCGAGTATTTTAATTTTCTGATTAAGGGTTCTTTGTAAAATTCGTGATCCACACCATTTGACAAAGAACTAGTAAAATACATTCAATTCTAGCAATAACGTATTCAAAACGTATTCAAATAAAAAAACCACATAGAAACATTGATACATCAACATTTCTATGTGGTAACTTAAGATTAAGATTAACCTAATTTGTTTGTAATGATAAATAACAATGATTAACACTGGTGTAAAATAGCGTATATATAAAGGAAAGAAAAATTTTTAATTAACATAAAATAACAACTGATAAGCAATTGCTTTATCAATTACTTATCACTAATCCACGACCGAGTGAATAAATTTTTAAAGTCAACTAGAGTAACAAAAAAACTAACTTCTCAGAAGCTGCTGCCTGTCATTCATAACTTAACTAATTTTGTACTCTTTCATTTTTTTAGCAAGTAATTTATGTATTGATCGTCAACATAATAAAGTTTCATAATTATATTTCTCCTAAAAAAAGAGAGGACTTTCGCCCTCGTTTTAATTCCCATTTTATGGTAGAGAATCACCGCTCTTTAACTATATATTAACATAATGCTAATAATTGTCAACTAATAAATTTTATCTGCCTATTTCATTTACATTTTTTATCTTCCACCCCACTCGATACGCTCAAAAAAATCAACCAACCACTTATTAAAAGGTGATTTATTAACCCCCCAAGGGACTCCGTTCTTATCAGAATAATAAACAATCTTGCCTTCTAGTTCTTTTCTAAATGGGTATAATAATCTTTCTCTTAACACTTCACTCGATTTAATCCCTAAACGTTCTTTTAGCCAATTCATATCGCCAACTGATCCAAATTCCATTTCATCCTTAAGCCTTTGTGTTTGTAGCTCACACTCCATTCTAATGGCTTTTTCTTTCAGTTCAATCAATTCTTCAATAGACAACATTATCCCTCCAAAAGATACTTTACATGAATCATATACATAGGCCATATTAATATAAATAAAAATACCCCACCAATATATGATGGGATATAAGTTAGTTTCATGATACATTGTCCGTCTATCGTTCTGAAATAGCCTTAGAACGTGGATTTAGTCATTCGTTAACTAAATTACATGATCTAAACCTTAGAAAAACTCTCTTTTTTAACTTTTTCAATAGTTAAAACCACTTCTTATAATCCTTTGTTCTTCAATACTCAACATAACCTTTTCTACAAAGTGTTCAGCCCTTTCAAAGCTACTTTGCTGTACCTGCTTAACTCATGCTTGTATTCTTCCATTTCTTCATAGATAGCAAGCGCCTTTTCTTCAATGTTGGGCTGTTCTTTAATGTCTTTGCCTTGCTCGTACTTTTCTTTTAAATAAAACTGTTCTTGTGGATCTAATTTATTTAGCAAGTGTTTAAAGCGTGATTGCCTTTTTCTTAGTCGTTCAATACGGTTAAGCGCTAGGCGTTCTGCATCTGTGTTATCTATTACTTCTCTTTCTAAGCTAAAATTTCTAACACTAAAGCCTAAATCATAAAACTCTACTCTTGTGTAATGGTTTTGATTGTCTAACCTGCGCTGTGCATCTTCTATCGCTTCATATATGCTTGCTATTCGCTTATCTAAGTAGAATTAGCTTGTTAAATTATCTTGATATGTTTCATCTTTAAACTTCATTCAATGCCCCTTTACTACGCTTAGCCATACATAAGGCTAGCTATTTGCCATTTCGTTATAACTAGCCCTGTTAAGAGTTCGGTATTAAAACAAGGTTCGGGGCTTACATCACAAGTGAACGCCCGTTTTTATAACGTTAGTAAGTGAGTAGATACTCTGCCTTGCTCTTTTATGATTGATACTACTTTCTCTGAAAAGTTATCATCAAAGATACTAATATCGTTAACATGCATTACTCTTGGTTTTTCGTATTCTTCCATTTGATCTAACTCATAATTTCGGTAAGCTTCCCAATACTCATAGCTGTTAGGCTCGGCTAGGTACATTAAAGCTAAGTTATCGCCTTGTTCAGCCCTTTGTTTGAGTGCGTTCAGCCGTTCTTCGTTGCGTTTATCCGCTTCTTGTTGTTGCTTTCGTTTCTTACGGTGCTTTTCAGTTGATACACGCCTTATTGCTTCTTGTTCAGCTTTACGCTGTTCAGCCATTCGCATACGTTGGCGCTCATTGTAGTTAGTTTCTTCTTCCCACTTCTCACGCTTTAAACGTGTGCCTTCATCTCTACACTCATCGCTGCAATATTTCGCATTTCTTGCGCTCGTTTCAAAGGGCTTCTCGCATATTTCACATACTACTGTTCTAATAATCTCAACCCCCCTTTATTAAGTAGATTTTAAAGTTATTTATTAAGATTTTAGCTACATATAACCTTATTAAAGGGCTATATATCAATGTTTACGCTTATTTTTGTAAAGTAGTTTGCCTTTACATCTTATAACGTGCGAATATATGTACAGTGCGGCTTGAAGGTCTGAATAGACCCACCTTTGGGGAGGTATGCCCGTTCTTGTCTACCAGCTTCCTAGTGCGTTCTAATTGATTAAAACCATTATCTTTTTTTAAAATTAAATATTTAGATTATTTTACTTATCTATTAGATCAACAAACTCCATTAAGATTGTAATCCTTAGTCGTATATATCCATGGGAGTACCCCATTGCATAGGCAATCTGGGAGTTTGTTTTTCCTTCAATGTATCTCATCTTTAAAATGTTTTGATCTTTCTCATCAAATATATTTAATATTCGATTTGTCTTATTAATCATTTCAATATTACATTTTAGTTCCTTTGATAGGCTTTCTATCCTATCTCTTAGCTCCTCATCAGTTGGTATCGGGAGTAAGTCCTCAAACACTTCACTAGTATATCCCTACGATCTAATTCTAGAATGTCTTTTGCAATCTTCCACTCTAGTTATTGGTTATCAAATTGTATTCATAGTTACTTACTTAACTTCATTTTTGATAATATATTTCTTAGACCATTATCAATATTTTCTTCCTCATTCGTTTTTACGTTATGCTTTTGGTTAATCGTGTCTTTCAATTCCTTTTCTGCTTTAGCTAATTCTGCTTGATATTCTTGTTCAGCTTTAAGTCGGTTATCTTCTTTGACTTTGTCCGCAAGTTGTTTCATGAAAGCTGAATCTTCAGATTGTTTCTTTTCTTCTCGTTGCTGTTGAAGCTTTCTCATTTTGTGATTATAGTCTTGTCTAGCTTGTTCCCACCGTTCGGCGCCAATACGGATTGCTTCAGTATCAATGCCATGAATACTGCTCTTTTGTAGGTTAAACTGTCTTTGTTCTAGTTCATTCATTTTGCTATATGCTTCAAATTCTTCTAATGCCTTTTTGCGTTCAATATCTGTTTCGTAAATTTCTTTCATCTTAATTTCTCCTTTTTGTACTATTATTTCTTTTGTGGTTTGCGATACCACACTAACGCTGTGAAATGTCCGTTTAAGTGTGCAATAATATCAATGTGGTACGGCTTAATATTATTTTCAACTTTGAAATATTCGATTTCTTCCTCTAAACCCGTCGCACTGTCGCTGTATAGCGTGCGTACCTTCTTGATATATGTATTTCCTCCTTTCATCTTTTAACCTCCATTCTTCTATAAATAAAATTAATTTATAACAATAGATGTCTAAGTCGTCATATACTTTGCGATACTTAATTTCGTATCTACTAAAAGCCATATCATCACCAATCAAATTATCAAATCGTTTTTTTGCTTTATCGTATGATAAATCATAGAGTGTTCTTTCAAAAGCTACATATTCCCAAAGATCCATTCGTTCCAGTTGAAACTTTAGTAATAAATCAGCCAATTCTTTATAGCCAGTTTCTTCTATCCTTTTTAACTCTGATCTAGATTTATTCATCACTTTACTAATTTCGGTTATTGATGATACTTTACACTTATATTTATCGCCAATACGTTTAATTTTTCTATTCTTAATAACATTGTCGTAGCGTTGTTCAATCACTGATGATTTGATAAATCTTAAATAAATATACTTAGCAACATCATGAGTGATTAACTTCAATGCTTTCATAAAATCTGATAGTTCAAGCAATTCCGTAGCATTCAATTCATCTTTATGCTCTAACATAATGGCGAACTTACTCAACGTTCTTTTGCTAACCTCGACCAATACATTTCGATTCTTAGCTATAATTCGATTAGCCAAACAATACCTCCAATTCCATTTCTAACTCATCCACCTTCTTAGTATCTTCTGCTGTTGGAAGTTGGAACATCCTATTTTCAATTTTTAATTCTAACGCTGCTTCTTGAAATTGATTGTACTCTTCTAATTCAATGACCCAATCAGTAGCTTTTTTCAACAACTCTAAATCAGCATATAAATCGTTTCTAAGGCTTGTTTGTTCATCTAAGGTAATTCCTTGAGTAAACAATTCAAATCGTTTCTTAAGGCTATTTAGGTTGATTCTGAATGAATTTTCCTTTCCAATAATCTCAGCAACACAATGCTCTACTGATCGTGTTCTTTGGTAATCACCTGAATCCCTATCGAAAATAACCGTTCCGATTAGAGAATGAGTAGCGTAGTAATATCTGCTGTATGTTTTTAGTTTGTATTCGATTATATGTATCTTTTGGGGAAGTTGTAGGTAGTCTTTAAGCATTCCAATTAATTCGTCATCCACACACTCACCTCTTAAAAATAAAATAGGACAAATAACTCTATTCAGTCATTCGTCCTATGGTTGTTCCATTCGGCTTATTTTTTATCTATAATAGTTGGTTTGATTGTTTCTTTATGTTCCATTAATACTAAATCTCCATTGTTGAATTTTATGACGATTTCCCCAAATTTAGGTAATGGCATAGAATAAGTTTCTTCACCAATCTTAATCGTTGCTTCTTTTTTCATTAATTAGCCCCTCCGTCCAAACTCGCAAGTCCCACTCTAAATTATCAATATCATCTTCAGAAACTGTGCCAATCATAGCACTTTCTATTTTCTCATCAACCATCTGTAAAGTTGCATGTTCAAACTCATTCAATAAATTAGTTAGTCTTTGTACTTCGTTTTCAAGTTCATCCAAGCGTTTATCAAAACTATTTAACCGTTCAATTAGTCTATCTTCCATATGAATCTCCTAATCAATACTTCGTTCAAAGCCAACAGCTGGTTTCATTTGTTCTTCAATCCATAGCAATTGTAGGATGAGAAATAAACATTCATCACTAACATTTTCAAACATTGGATGTTTTCTGTATTTGATAAAACTTTCCATTAATTTTTGCATTAAATCGCACCTTCTTTTAATTTTATTTTTTTGAAATATAACGTTACGCAATAACCATTTCTATCAATGTACGTTGGTTGATACCCCTTCAAAAACTGAAAGTTCAACTCATGTAAAACTAAGGCTGTAAGTGATTTTGAATCTTCTGAAATAATCTGCTTTTTCATTTTAACTACCCCTTATCTTTTCCACTGATTTATAACGGTTTGTAAACTCCAATCGCTTTGCCTTCAAATAACTGGTTATCGGATAAATCTTTAGCTGCTAATTTCTTCAATCTCATTATATTGTTGTCTAAATCCCTAACTGCCACTATATCGCCAACTGCCCATTCAGTAGCATCAACAAGAAACACTTCATCCCCTTGATTAATTTGTGGTGACAATGAATTATCTGCTGCTACTACACAAAAATTTGCTTGATTTGCCATTGGTTGATCCATTATTAAAACTCCTTTTTCTACTGTGATTTACAATTCTAGATTGCGTAAAATTTAATGGTTACTCTCGTTAACTTATCTTCTTCCATCAACTCAAAAGAAATATCGGGGAAATCGTAACAACCCATGTGAAGATAATGTTCAAAAATCGGATCATATTCAAAATCATGAGCGATTGCTGATATTACTTCATCAAAATGAATTGAGTCCACTTCTGTTTCTAAAACAGCCGAATCCTTATCTGTATAAACTTCCTGATAATGCGACAACTCGATTATTTCTTTTGAATCAGTTCCTACCGTCTTAAACTTCAATTCGTATTCTTTTCTCACTTCTAACTACTCCTTTATTTAGATTCTCTTTAATTAAGGCTGCCATTTTATAAGACTGATGCTATTTGAAATTCTAAATCCATGTGGTTTTCTTCTATTTTATTGATTAGTTGAAACTCAACATTATCAATCACGTTATAAAGCTTGTTACTCTCAAGATCGATTCTTTTGTTCAGTTTCACCATTTCTTTTCTTAATTCCTTTAATTCTTTATGAACTTCTTCTAGCTTAATTTCTTTTTCCATATCTTATTCCTCCTGTTTAGTTTGCACTTTCAACTGTCGCTATCCATTCAGATTCAGTAAACACATCACCGTTCTTAACGCTACCGATTAATTTTTTTAACGGTTCAATTGGCTTGCCGCATTGCTTTGCATAACTTGAAGCAAGATACAAATCATTGTTCCTTTCAATCGATTCACCTTTAATAATTCGCTCGTAAGCTTTCTTACCTAGCCCTCCTGAACCTGTTAAATGTGAAAAGTCATAATTAACCAATGTTGCTGCAACTGAATATTTATTAAACTTCTGTTCTTCAAAATTACCTCGTATTGAAAAAATGTGGTTCTCAAATTCACCATCATAAAAGTTTGGCTCAAATAGATTCGTAATTTCATATTTACCTTTTTTAGTAACACTTCCACCAAAAACAAAGTAATTGTTATAGTGCGCCTTAATATCTACACCGTCTAAATACCCAATTTTTTGGCTGTATTCAATGCCGTTTCGCTTCTTGAATATAATATGTTTCCCACCACTCGGAGTGCTTTGTACTAGCGTATTTTTGGCATTTTCAACCAATTCATCATAGTACGGGTTTCGCTTTAATGATTCAAACCCATTGACACCGTGCAAATCAATATCGATACACCACACCCCACGAGTTAACATTCCTAGTGCTGATACTTTTGAATAAGATTCTATATTGCGATTGATAAATTCTTGATCAATGGTTTTATCTTTAAATGAAACAATTGGCTTCTTTTGTTTGTCTAGTGGTATTACTTGTAAACCATATTCCGATAGCTCTATAGCTAGTTCATATCCATTCATTTTTCCACCCCTATTTGCCATTTATTGACTTGCAATTATTTAGCTATTTTATGACCTTACGCTTAATTCGATACCCCTAAAGAAGAATTTTATAAAAAAAATAGAAAACGTTGATTTAAAGCCATTCTTTAAAAATAAAATACAGTAGTCTTAGAGGTTATAGTAATAAGAGTAAGATATTGATATATCAATCTTTTAAGCGTATTTTTAAATGTAATTTTATGTAAGGCTTACTCTTGCGAAAAATTAATAAGAGTAAGGATTTCCGCCACTTACTCTTATTAAGAGTAATGATTTATTTATTTTGACTATCGTATTCTTCTAACATTTTTAAGGCAGCATCGAATATTTTTTTATCACCTATTTTGTGTACCCTACAAGTCAATCCATCTACCCATTTCGGTTTATTGATCGCCACACCAATTTTCTTCATATCCTCTTTAGCTTCTTTAAATCTTAAGTTGCCATAATCTTCATAGATAGCCGCTTTAAGAATCTCGTCTTTGGCAAGTATAAAACCATGTTGCGCAATAGTTAATATAATAATTCGTTGTGTTTCCGTTAAATCTTCAGCACTTGCATAATTTTTTAGCACCGTATCTTTAAATATAAACTTCCCACCTATTTCGTTAAGATAGTTTAAACTATTTATTAGAAAGGAAACGGAAGCAATTAAAGATAACTCATTATTCGGCTCAATAAAGTCCCAATACGGTTTAAAGTATTCATGCCTATCTTTACTCGATTCATTCTTTGGACGGTCTTTAAAGGCTATTTTTACAGTTCTAGAGGTATTCGCAGTAATATCGCCTATATCCACGTTTTCGTTTGTGTCTAAAACTAATACAGATTCATTTTTAAAACTTACGGCATTTTTTCCTAATGATCTTCCTGTTATTATTTCACCTGTTGCGATTTTCCTTAACACTCGCATGCCTTTAGTATCAATTGAACCCGATTCGTTAGCGTGGGCTACATCAGCGCCCATGAATGAAAGCCAAGCATTTTCTGTTGAAGCGCCTTGATTGTTAACAAGAGCATCCATATTGACGGGGTTAACTTTAAAAATTTCATTTAAAGTCCTCATATATAGTCCCTTTCCAGTTCGTCCGAAGTCCTTAAGTAAGAACCACTTTTCAGATGGAATTAACTTCATTTTCCTCAACAATATATAAGCATGTAACAATCTAATGTTATTAAGGCTCTCACTTTCATTCGCAATATTAGTAAGCATGCTATCAGCGAATGTAATATTTAGATCATCATTTGCAACATCAAAGTATTCAAAGAACAATTCATTTTCTTTTGGTGGCTCGTGCTTCATTACTAACCGTTCGCAATCAAAGCGCCAATCTTTGCCCGAAATTGAATATTCTAACAATTGGTATGAATGTCTCATTTGCATATGATCTGAATAAAGTTCTAAGGCTACATCGAAAAAATCATCAATGTGGAAAGCGAAATTTTTACCAACGGGGTAATATTCATTAAAATTATCATGTTTTAATGGCTTAAAACTATGTTCCTTAACAACGACAAAAGTTTTTATTTTTTTTGAATAAATAACCTTATTTGAAGCTAAGTCAATGAAAAACCTAGCATAATTATTAAAGTATTCAGTCTTGCTGTGCTTAGTCTCGTTTCCGTCTTTATCCTTTTTCGTATACAAGATACCGAAGAAAGCACCAAGTTCTTTTGGTTCGATAATGTATGATAAAGGAACATTACTATAAATATCGGGTTCCCTTCTAAATCTACTTACATAGGCTTCCCCAATATTTTCTGCAACTTGGAACATATCATTTATATCGACAAAGAATATTTTATTTAATATATCTTTTATTGTTGCTAAATTCTTTGTTCGACTTACATTATCAATGTTTTGTTTTATAACATTCAGTTCATCTGTTAAATATTTAGCATCAATATTATCATAGTTCAAACTATCACCTCCAATTTGAATTGATTCATTTTTATTGTTGGTGACCCATCAATAACATGTAAATATCTGTTAAATCTTCCATTATCGTTTGGTTGTACTCAAATTGAGTATCTAAGAACTTTTTAATTAACTCTGCTCGAGCAATTCGTTGAAAACTATCACTAGATTCAAATGACAATGCATCAATTTGTTGTTGATACAGTTCCATTATTTTAAGATGATTCGCCAGTTTGTTACCTAGTTCAGTTGCTTTTTCTTTTTCCATTCTCATTTCCTCTTTTCATATAATATGGTACAATAGAGGATAGTTAAGGTATATATAACTACCCTAGCATTTGAGAGATTGCCGTCTTTCGAATGCTTTTTTTGTGTCTACACTTGGTCGTGGTTATTTTTAATACTTTAATGTTTCTAAAAATTCTTCTACATCATGCATATCAAACATAATTTCTCGTCCTTTATTAAACGATTTAAGCCCGTTCTTTACCCAATCATCAATTACTAACGGACTACATTGAAAATACTTAGCTAATTGCTTTTTATTTAAATAACGACGATTGACCGTTATATTCTTAGTAACATCATCAACTGCTTTACTTGCTATACTTAAATACACTTGATAAATCTGTTGTTCGATTTCCTTAGGTAAAATCACTTGTAATTGTGGCTGCTCTACTCTTTCCAACATTCAATATCACCCCTTTCTTCTTCGATTCGTCCATACATTAACATATAGCAGTAATTGACAGATTCATATCTATCGGAAATAGCCGTTAGCATTTTAGAAATAGACAAAATCAATAATGTTACAGTACAAAGTGAAATTATAATTTTGTGTATATTTTTATTTTTCATAATACCTCTCCTTCAGTAACGATAATTTTAGTTTATGATAAATCTTTACTGACTCTATCGGCGTCATTTATAAGAGAAAAAAAAGGAAATATTTCATTTATTTTTAAAGCAACAACCAAACTTGGGATAGTTTTCCCATTTTCCAAATCGGAATAATGTCCCCTTGATATTCCTAATAACTTTGCTACTTCTGATTGATTTAGTTTTTTTCTTTTTCTACCAATTATCATTGCCTCACTCATACTTTGAACGAATTTATTATAATTTAGTTCCATTAATACACCTCCTTTACTTCTGACACTATCGGCGTCTTTATATTTACAGTATACATTTTTATTCTATCGGCGTCAATAGTTATTTACAATCGGCGTCATTAATTGTATTATATAGTAAAGAGGAGGTGTAATATTGAGCCTAGGTGAAAACTTAAAAAAAATTAGAACAAGCAAAAAAATGAACCAGGAGGATTTTGCTAATCTTCTTAATATTTCTAGATCATATTTAGGTGATTTAGAGAATAATAGAAAAAATCCTAGTGTCCAAACTGTTCAAAAATTAGCAAATAAACTAGAAACAACTGTTTATGAATTATTGTATGGAGTAAAAGAAGAAATAATGACTTTTGATACAGGAGAAGAATTGGATGAATTTAGAAACCTAATAATTGAAACTATTAAGGCAAGGGAAAATTCTAATGAAACAGAGAGTTTTATAAATAATAAAACAACACTTATTGATGGATTAAAAAAAGAAATTATTTCAATTCAATCAGAAATCGACTACAATAATTACTTGCTATCAAAAGGCGAACTAGAACCTGAAGAAGCACTTAGTATAAATGGGTCACTAGGTGCTTCTATAGAGTATAAAGAAGAAAAAATTGAAGAATTAGAAACTAACCCTAAGTACAAATTTTATATTTATAATAATGTTATTTATGTGTTAGTTAATAAAAAAGATTTAACTGTTTCTGATATAAATTTTGATGTATCTCAATATGATAATCTTATTATTGAGATTAATAATAAAGAAGTTGACAACTTGCATAATATCACAAATGAAAAACTAATTAATGTTATCCATCTTAATCACGATTGGAATACTAACTTAAAATTAACCTATGATGCATGGTTCAAACTTATTAAA
The DNA here is from genome assembly GCF_900167405.1 of Globicatella sulfidifaciens DSM 15739. GTDB lineage: Bacteria > Bacillota > Bacilli > Lactobacillales > Aerococcaceae > Globicatella > Globicatella sulfidifaciens. The sequence goes on along the minus strand of NZ_FUWO01000007.1, from coordinate 51,528 downwards.
AATCCGCAATATATATATTAAATTCATTAACCTTTCAAAAACACTTGGTCGTGGATACGAAAGGAAAATATAAATGATTAAAGAATACACAAAAAAATCAGATAATAAAAAATACTACATGTACACATGTTATCTTGGTACTGATCCAATAACTGGAAAGCAATTATTTGCCACGAAAAGAGGTTTTAAAACACATCGTGAAGCAACAAAGGCTCAACGCTTAGCCATAGCTAATTATCAACAGCATGGCAAGAATACTGGTAGCAATCTAACTGTAATGGATGCCTATGAAGGCTGGTATGAACAATATCGACTTACAGTTAGGGAAAGTTCATTGAATGTTGTTACTTCAATCGTTAAAAAAGGAATATTAGAAAAATACGGTAAAATGAAGTTATCAAAATTCACGATTAAAACAGCGCAGAAGATAGTTAATGATTGGTATGATAAATATGCTACCTATCGCAAATACTATTGTTATATGACGCAAATTTTCGATTATGCTGTGGTTAGTGGGGCTATCAAAGATAATCCATTTAAGCATGTTAAATTGCCTAAAGCGAAACCAGATACCACCAATGAAGAAGATTTGTATTATACAAAAGAGGAATTAATTGAGTTCCTGAAGCTTGTTGAGGATGACATAATGTATTATGCCATTTTTCGAATTCTAGCCTTTACAGGCATAAGAAAAGGCGAATTGATGGCCTTGCAATATAAAGACATAGATTTCAAAAACAAAACATTATCAGTAAATAAGACTGTTGCTTATGGTATTAAACAGCGTGTTTTGATTCAAGAGCCTAAAACTAAAAAAAGCCTTCGAGTTATAAGCTTAGATGATAACACCATCAAAGCCATAAAACGTTGGCAATTAGAACAAAGAAAAGAATTATTTAGATTCGGTCATAATTCAAACAATGAAGATCAATTTTTATTTACTAACCCTATTAACAATGAATTACTTTCTAAAATGACAATTAATCACCGTTTGAAGTCTATTTGCGAAACTAATAATTTTAAATGTATTAAGTTACATGGATTTCGACATACAGCATGTTCTCTTATGTTTGAAGCTGGTTTTAATATGCAAGAAATACAAAACCGACTTGGGCATAGTTCTCTTGAAATCACAACAAAAGTGTATGCTCATTTTACTAAAAAACAAGAAGAAAATATGGCTCAAAAATTTGCTAATTACGTTAACTTTTAGCAATTGCTTTATCATTTCTTTATCAAATGCATAAAAAAAGACCCTGAAAGCCTGATATAACAGACTTTCGGGGCATATAATATTAACCTAATTTGTTATAGTATTCAACAACGAATGATTCGTCGATTTCAGCCGATAACTCAGCACGTTGTGGTAAACGTGTTAAAGTACCTTCTAATTTGTCTGCATCAAATGAAACAAATTCTAAACGGCTAACAGTATTTTCTAAGTTTTCTTTAACTAAAGCTAAATCTTGTGAAGATTCTTTTAATCCAATTACTTGACCTGGTGTCACTAAGTAAGATGGAATATCAACACGTTTGCCATCAACAGTCACGTGACCATGGTTAACTAATTGACGAGCTTGACGACGAGTGTTAGCAAAACCTAAACGGTAAACTAAGTTGTCTAAACGAGTTTCAAGTAATGACATGAAGTTTTCACCATGTTTACCTTCTTTAATTTTACCTGCTTTTTTGAATAAAGTGTAGAATTGACGTTCAGACATGCCGTACATATGACGTAATTTTTGTTTTTCTTGTAATTGTAAACCATATTCAGAAATTTTCTTTCTTTGGTTACCGTGTTGACCTGGTGCATAGTTACGTTTTGCGATTTCTTTACCAGTTTCTGTTAAAGAAATACCTAAACGACGTGATAATCTCCATGTTGGACCTGTATATCTTGACATTATAAATTCCTCCAATTATGTTGTTTTGGAGTAAAATAATCCTTTTGAAAAATCGAATGCGTGCATTTCAACTTCAATTTTCGCCTTTGCAGCCGCGGTTACTCATTGACCTAATAAGGGTTGAACTGTTGACGCGCTTTCTTTTTTCACGCTGCATTATTTTACACAAGTGTTATTGTATCATAAATAGTGACTAGATTGCAATGCTTGATTAGTAATTATTTTAATTTTTTTGCAAGTGAGTGGGTAAAATTTAGCTAATTAGATAATTTTCACTTCGTCTACCTACCCTCGCACAGTTGGGAATGGAACAGAAGTAGAAAATTGAATGATTTTCACATCATCTGCCTCCCCCCTGGAGATGGCTGTGGGGAAAAGTTGATGCCTAACACATTTAAGCCGAAAGTTGACACCGCTCAACCACTGTGATCTACATTAACGACCAATAATTTGGCTTAGTTTAGCAAGTTAAGGCCCTGCCTCTCTAAGACACAAATTGAATCCCCTAAACCACTGCGCTCTATATTAAGCGACAATACCTTGATCAAATTTATTAAGATTTGTGCTACTTTATTCAATATTTATTACTAAATTCATTACAATTTGTGCGGAAGCTTTACCTGCTACTACCACAAATTCATCGAATGAAATAGCTGCATCATCATCACCAGCATCACTAATTGCTCGGATAATGACAAATGGCACTTTCAATACATGAGCGGTTTGGGCAATGGCAGTTGATTCCATTTCACAAGCTTTTGCTTTAGGAAAATCAATGGCAATTTGCGCCACTTTTTCATGGCTATTAACAAATTGATCACCTGAAACGACTTGTCCAAAGATTGGTTCAATTTCTAATTGACGACAAACCTCTTTGGCTAATTGGCTATATTGTAAATCAGGATAATACAATGCCGGCATACCAGCCATTTGACCTTTTTCATATCCAAAACCGGTAACATCGACATCGTGATAAGTTAAACTATCCGCTATTACGATATCCCCAACTTTCAAGCCTTTATGCACGCCTCCAGCCGTCCCAGTATTAATAATTAAATCAACATTAAACTGTTGAACTAATAGAACAGTCGTAATGGTTGCGTTGACTTTTCCAATACCTGATTGAACTAAAATCACTTCTCGATTTTCCAAATAACCTTGATAAAAGGTTACTTGATGATGGGGAATTTCTTTTAATTTTGATAAATTTGCTTTAATAAGACGAATTTCTTCTTCCATTGCGCCAATAATTCCAATTTTCATCTGTTTACTCCTCAAAAATAGTTTAGCCTAAAAAGGCAATTAATAATACAGCTAACAATAATACACCAACTATGATGATACCATTGGTTAAAAACTGATCGATTTTCGCATGGTACTTCGCTCGTTTTCCTCTAACCTCTGGATTATCTTGCGCCAATTCATCAGAATAATGTGTGTTAGTTGATGAGGCAATCGGTTCATAACCTTCTTCCTGATAATACACTTGATAGTGATCATCTTGCGTCATCGAAGAATTATTATAAGATTGTTCATTATCTTCGCCATCATCTGGTGCCATATAATGATTGCCCATGTATCGATTCTCATCATTATTATCTGGATAATAATGGTTCTGTCTTAAAGAATCGTCATACAATGTTTGATTTTCATCTTCCCTAACTTGATGATAATTTTTAGAAAAATCCCAATCGTTCTCATCTGGCTCATTTTGATACAGTTGATTAGAATAATCATTAGTTCGGGTTGGTGAATGTTCTTCGTTGTTAATATTTTGTTGTTGCTTGCGTTTAAAAAACATGTTGATCACTTCCATTTGTTATTGTGCTAACCAATATTGTAAAGCATAAAGCGTTTTAACATCGACTATTTTGCCTTGTGACATCATTTGACGAATATCAGCTTTAGTAAACTCGTGTATTGTAACATTTTCATTTTCATCCTGTGGTAGTGGATTTTCAACTTTGTTTAAACCTGTTGCATGAAATAAAGTAATCTTTTCATCTAAATATCCTGGTGATACATAAAAAGAATTAACTTCTTGCCACTGCTCTGCTTGATAGCCCGTTTCTTCTTCTAATTCTCTTTTCGCTCCATCAATAGCTTGTTCTAATGATTCCGATTGGAAATCTAATATTCCTGCTGGAATTTCATAGATGTCTGCTACAACCGCTGGTCTGAATTGTTTCACTAAGACCACTTTATCTTCATCAGTTGCCAAAATACACACAGCTGGCAAATGGTGAATAATTTCGCGTTCAACAATGGCGCCATTTTCTAACTTTAATTGATTAACATAAAGCTGAAGTATGTGTCCATCAAAAATTTGTTCTGATGAAATTAATCGGGGATCATTCAAGCTTTTTACTTTATTTTTATCAAATTGCATGAGACATTCTCCATTCATTATCGTTAGTTTCACTTTAACTAATTTTTTCGTTGGTTGCAACTAAACTCAATAAATTACACAAAAAAGCTGATTATTATTCATGATTTCGTATAAAAAACTTCACTTCTTTCTTCATAAATCTTATGATTAAGTACCGATAATCTTAATTCCGCTTTATTCGTCGTTGCTTGGGAGTAAGAATATAACCTGGTTAAAATAAAAGCTAAAGGGCACCATTTTATACGATTCAATCACAATGCAATAAGATAAAAAGACAAAAGACCAGACAGAATTTCATTTTCTGTCCAGTCTTCACATTCATTGATTCAGTGTTAATATGGATTTTCTGATGTTAATGTTACATCATACCATGGTGTATCTGCACCAATTTGAATATCATAGCCTTTAACACGATTATTAACTGCTACTACTGAATAACGGTATAATGTTGGCATAAGAGGTAATTCTTCCATAAAGTATGCTTGCCAATCATTGAAAGCTTTTTTACGGAATTCTTCATCGAATGATTCATCAGAATTAATTACTTCTAATAACTTATCATTTTCTTCTGTTGCCCAACGTGGGTAGTTAAATGAAGCATTACGTCCAAATAGTCCTGTTGGGTTTGGATCGCCACCTGTACCCCATGCCCCTTGGAAGATTTGGATTTTTGGATCATCTGCTTTAATAGCATCGTAGAATGAATTAAATTCCATTAATTGGCCGTCAACTAATTGGACATTAATACCGATTTCAGCCCAAGCTTGCATGTAGTACTCAGCTAATGGTTGAGCTGTTTCGCCACCTGCCATCGATGCAAATCCTAATGTAAATGGTTCTCCATTTTTATCTTCGATAAAGCCATCACCGTCTGCATCTGTATAACCTGCATCCGCTAAGATTTGTTTAGCTTTTTCTGGGTCATAGTTGTATCCTTCAATTTCATCATTGAAGTAAGCAGTAAAGTTAGGAGTTACTGGTGAAGTTGCTCTCCAACGTAAACCATGGTAGAATCTTTCACCAATAGCATCGTTATCAATCGCATAAGCCATTGCTTGACGAATTGCTTTATCTGCTACTACGACAGAATCATCAGGGACTACTTCATCGTTTTCAAATGTTCCTAATTTAAAGCCAATATAAGTATAACTATTACCAATTGTTCCTAAAACTTGGAAGTTTTCAGCATCTTTATAAGTTTCATATTGGTCAGTAGGTAACTCAGCAATATCATAGTTACCTGCTTGCATTTCAGCGACTGAAGTTGATGAGTTAACCACTTCAACTTGAACTCCGTCTAATTTTGGACGGCCTTTCCAGTAATATTCATTCGCTTCTAAAGTAACAGCTTCACCTGGAATGATCGATGTAACTTTAAATGGACCATATCCTACTGGTTTTTGGCGTACTGGCTCTGAATCTAACATATCTTTCACTTCGATACCTTCGAAGACATGTTTTGGTTGAATGTAGCTTGAAATCCCACCACCCGCTTGAAGCATTGAATTAGGGAAGTTTTCATAAGTAACTTTTAAGGTGTGATCATCTACGCGTTCTAAACCACTGATTTCTTCTGACTTACCTTCATGGTAATCCTTCATACCTACAACATTTTCAAAATCTTCTCCATAACGAATACCTTGATAGTCTGGGTGACCGACTACATAATAAGGGAAGATAACATCATCAATCGTTAAATCTTCACCATCATCCCATTTTTGTCCTTCAGGAATGGTAATGGTTACTTGTTTATTTTCAACATCAAAATCAATTTTAGCAAAACCAGAATCATCAATGGTAAAGTTTTCATCATAACCATATAATCCTTCATCGAAGAAATCGATAATAGACCCATCTGGTGCGCCATCATAAAACATTGAGTTTAATACACCGGCGAAAGGAGATTCAGAAACTAAAGCATAACGTAAAACGCCACCTTCAATTGACTCCTCATTATTTTCAAAAGTCGTATTCAATTGTACATTCGTTTGAGCAGAAACAAACGGTACCATTGAATTAGCTGCAATTGAACTAATTGCTAAAGCAGAAGCTCCTACAGCAAAATTTTTTGTTAAAGATTTTTTCATACTATCCCTCCAAAATAAGTAAAATAATCTTACAAGTTTCATGATAGCGTAAGTTTATGATAAAATCAAGAAATTCAATTAGAGGTTTCCAACCATTTTAATAGTATTATTATTTTTAATAGTACCCTTTTTCAAAAAATTACTCAATACACTTAGATAGTAAGAAAATAACTCATAAAAAATAGAGGACTCTTACGAGTCCCCTGTTGGAGGCAACATTATGTTAATATGGTGCGTCTGCTGTAAGAGCTACGTCAACCCAAGTTAAATCTGATCCGACTTTGATATCGTAGTTTTTAACACGGTTGTTAACCCCTACCACACTATATCTGAATAATGTTGGGATCGCTGGTAATTCTTCCATGAAGTAAGCTTGCCAATCATTGAAAGCTTGTTTACGGAATTCATCATCAAATGAATCATCAGAGTTGATAGCTGCTAATAACTTATCATTCTCTTCCGTAGCCCAACGAGTGTAGTTAAATGATGCAGTGCGTCCGTATAATCCAGTTGGGTTTGGATCACCACCAGTTCCCCATGCACCTTGGTAAACTTGAATTTTTGGATCATCTGCTTTAAGAGCATCATAGAATGAGTTAAATTCCATTAATTGTCCATCAACTAATTGAACATCGATCCCCACTTCTGCCCAAGCTTGCATGTAGTATTCTGCTAATGGTTGTGCGGTTTCGCCACCAGACATTGAAGCAAATCCTAAAGTGAATGGTTCACCATTTTTATCTTCAATGAATCCATCACCATCTGCATCAGTATAACCTGCATCAGCTAAGATTTGTTTTGCTTTTTCTGGGTCATAAGTATATCCAGGTAATTCAGCATTATAGTAATCTTTAAAGTTTGGTGTAATTGGCGCATTTGCTCTCCAACGTAAACCTTGGTAGAATCTTTCCCCGATAGCATCATTATCAACTGCATAGGCCATTGCTTGACGAATTGCTTTATCCGATACAACTAATGATTCATCAGGAACGTTTTCGTCTCCATCTAATTTTCCTAACTTAAATCCAATATAAGTATAAGCATTTTGCACGTCCCCTAAGACCGTAAAGTTTTCAGAATCTTTATATGAGTCATAAGAGTCAGCTGGTAAAGAAGCGATATCGTAATTACCTGCTTGCATTTCCGCAATAGCTGTTGATTGGTTAACTACTTCTAATTGAACACCATCAATTTTCGTACGACCTCTCCAATAATATTCGTTTGCTTCGTAAGTAACAGCTTCACCCGGTGTAATAGAGGTTACTCGGAATGGACCAAAACCAACTGGTTTCGTACGTACTGGTTCTGAATCTAATAATTCACCAATTGGAATATCTTTAAAGACATGTTCTGGTTCGATATAAGATGATATTCCACCACCTGCTTGTAACATTGAGTTAGGGAAGTTTTCATAAGTAACTTTTAAGGTGTGATCATCTACGCGTTCTAAACCACTGATTTCTTCTGACTTACCTTCATGGTAATCCTTCATACCTACAACATTTTCAAAATCTTCTCCATAACGAATACCTTGATAGTCTGGGTGACCGACTACATAATAAGGGAAGATAACATCATCAATCGTTAAATCTTCACCATCATCCCATTTTTGTCCTTCAGGAATGGTAATGGTTACTTGTTTATTTTCAACATCAAAATCAACTTTAGCAAAACCTGAATCATCAATTGTAAAGTTTTCATCATAACCATACAATCCTTCGTTAAAGAACCCAATAATCGTTGCATCTGGATTACCATCATATAACATGTTATTTAAAACACCCGCAAATGGATCTCCTACTAATGCATAACGTAAAGTACCGCCTTCAATTTCTTCAGCATCATTTTTTACGGCTGTTTCTAATTCAACGTTCGATTGCGCAGAAACAAGGGTAAGTGAAGAATTAGCAACAACAGAGCCAAGTGTTAATGCCGATAATGTTAAACCGGCTAGTTTTCTTAAAGAATTTCTCATAATGTTCCCTCCAAAAAATTTATAAATAAAACTTTATAATGTTATATTAACTCATGTAAACGATAAAATCAAGCATAAAGTTAAAAATAAATTAAAAAAATGTGAAAACATGTATTTTCCAATATCTTTTTATTAGTGAAAGCTTATTAAACCAATGTTTTTCTAATTTTATCATTATTTCATTTTATTAATGATATTTTTAATCTAGTTCTAATTATGTTTATCATAATTAATTTAATAAAAAAAGATGGATAAAATTTAAATGAACGCACTTGTTAAATAAACAAGGAGCATTCATTTAAATTTTATCCAGTCTAAATTCGCGTAATAATATAGTTAATTAGCACAAAACAAGTATTCACTTAAATTGGTATTATCCCGATTAAAATTTCAAAGGAAAATGAATTTGAAGCATCATTTAAAAACATTTAATTGCTATTGCTTCAATCCCTCAATGTTACTCTAGCTAAAGCTAATACTGAGAGTGGACCAGAAGTAGAAAATTTAATAATTTTTGCTTCGTCTGTCCACCCCCGCAAAAAGGAGTAGGTCTAAAACAAATCATTAAGATGCAGCTTGATGCCACTTAAGCACTGTGTTTTTAATTAACCAATCTTAACTTGACTTAAATTATTAAGTTGATGCCTAACCTCTTTTTAAAGAATATTATTTTATTTGAACTTGATTTAGTCTTATTCAGGTTGTTCGGTTAATAATACGGGACCGTCCGCTGTAATGACTAAGGAATGTTCATATTGCGCACAATAACCGCCATCGCGCGTACGGGCTGTCCAACCATTATTATCCATTTTCATTTTCCAAGTACCGGTCGTAATCATTGGTTCAATGGTAATGGTCATCCCTTCTTTTAGTCGAAGACCTTTTCCAGGCAAGCCATAATGTGGAACTTGTGGATCTTCATGAATCGTTGGGCCAATACCATGTCCAATAAAATCACGCACGACCCCAAAGCCTTCGCCTTCCGCATACGATTGAATAGCATGCCCAATATCGCCAATGCGATTACCAACTTTAGCTTGGGCAATCCCACGATACAGCGCTTCTTTCGTCACTTCCATTAAGCGTTGATGTTCATCACTAATTTCTCCTACAGCATAACACCAACAACTATCTGAAATAGCACCATCCAAATCGACACAAAAGTCTACTTTGACAATATCTCCTGATTTTAACTTATAATTTGAAGGGAAGCCATGACAAATTTCATCATTTACACTTGTACAAGTTGCAAATTCGTACCCTTCATAACCAATTTGAGCTGCTACTGCGCCGGCTCCTTCAATTTTTGCTTGAACAAACTTATCTATTTCAGCCGTCGTTACACCAGGTTTAATGAAATCTCTTAGTGCAACATGAATGGAAGCTAGTAACTCTCCAGATTTTTTCATTGCTTCAATTTCACGTTCTGATTTTAATGTAATCATTTATGTTTATTTCTCCTTCTTCCATGTCATTCTTATGTGACACGCTTCTTTATCCAATGTTTTATTATATATGATTTGATCCGTTTGTACAAATTCATTTGGTTTTGATTGGTAATTTAACAATTTCGGCTCATGTCCCCATAATACTTCATTGCCAAATTTAACCTCTACAATGGTTAATTCATGACCTGATGCTGATAAACGCTCTCTTATTGCATTATATGCCCATCGTAAATAGACTAAGTTATTCACGTGTTGATTGCCATCAATATCGTTTGGTAGAATTTTCAAGGCCATTTCACTTACTTTTTGCGCAATTTTAGGTACTTTTAATCGGCTAAAATTCACTTTAATTTCGGCGTTTAATTTTAACAATTCAGGTAATGTTTCATAATTTAGTCTCACCATCTTACGTGAGGTAAAATCAATAGCTGCAAATTGAAAAAATAAAGTCATTAATTCTATATCGTCAGCTTCCACCACAAATTTTCGTGTGATGAAAAAGCGATTTGCCTCTATCACATACGTACTTATTTTAATTTCTTGACTAATCTCTGGCCATTGATGAATCACCATCCGATTTTGGGTAATAACCCATGTTTGCTGATCATTAATGATATAATCATCAGCATTTAGTGTCTGTTTGACTGCTTGATCATGATCATCCGATGTCGTTAACACTAACGTTAATACTTTGGTCAAATCCGCTTGTTTTGAGCCAGGATACTGGGCATCTTTTTCTGTTAGTTGATACGTGTTACTATAAGGTTTGGTATATTGCTTAAGACTCATGTTTTTTCACCTCAATATTCATATTATAACGCTTATTCGATATTTTTTACAAATATGTTTAATATTATTCCGCAAATGTTATTCGCAATATAAAAAGCCGAGAATAAATCTCGGCTTGCAATCTTATTTAAATAATTAAATATGGATTGGGTGACCTAAAGCTAATTCAGCTGCATCCATAACAGTTTCTGCTAATGATGGATGTGAGTGAATGGTTAATGCTAAATCTTCGGCATTTAATCCACCTTCAACCGCAAGTGTTAATTCAGCAATTAAATCAGAAGCGTTAGCCCCTGCTACTTGTGCGCCAACTAAAACATTATCTTCTTTAGTTGTTACTAAACGAACAAATCCGCTAGTTGCGTTTAATGATAACGCACGTCCATTACCTGCTAATGGGAATTTAGAAGCTTTCACATCTAAACCAGCTTCTTTAGCTTGTTCCACTGTATAACCCACTGAAGCTAATTCAGGATCAGTGAAACATACTGCTGGCATAGCAACGTAATCAACGGCACTTGGTTGTCCACTAATAGCTTCCGCCGCTACTTTTGCTTCGTAAGAAGCTTTATGCGCTAAAGCCGCACCAGGAACAGCGTCCCCAATTGCAAAGATATTATCTTTATTGGTACGTCCTTGTTTATCAACGTTAATTAAACCACGTTCACCAATCACAACACCAGCAACTTCTAAACCACAGTTATCAGTGTTTGGACGACGTCCTACAGTTACTAAACAGTAGTCAGCTTCCACTTTATGTTGTTTACCGCCCACTTCATAAGTAACCGTTACACGATCGCCATTAACTTCAGAGTTTAAAGCCATTGCGTTGGTAATAACGTCAACACCTTTTTTCTTGAACTCTGATTCAACTAATTGAACCATGTCTTTTTCAAATGTCGGAATAATTTGGTTTGATCCTTCTAAAATAGTAATTTTCGTACCAAAGTTTGCGAAGGCACCTGCTAATTCAGAACCGATGTATCCACCACCGATAACCACCATTTCTTTAGGAATTTCAGTTAATGCTAACGCACCTGTTGAATCAATCACACGTTCACTGAATTTAAATCCTTTGATTTCGATTGGGCGGCTACCTGTTGCAACAATCGCATTTTTGAATGAATAAGTTTGTGCTGAATCACCTTTGATAACACGTAAAGTATGGTCATCAACGAAGAATGCTTCCCCTTCAATGATTTCAACTTTATTTTTCTTTAATAACATACGAACGCCGCCGGTTAATTTACCAACAACTTCTTTGTCTTTCCATTCTTGAGTACGTTTGAAGTCCACTGTAATATCTTTCGTCATTACTCCGAAGAAATCTCCGTGTAATGCGTTATGATAAGTGTGTCCTGCATTGATTAATGCTTTTGAAGGAATACATCCTACGTTTAAACAAGTACCACCAATGTAATCTTTTTCAATGATGGCTACTTTTTGTCCTAATTGAGAAGCACGAATGGCAGCAACATATCCACCAGGGCCAGATCCAATTACGACTGTTTCTAATTCAATTTCGAAATCTCCAACTACCATAATTTACACCTTAACCTTCCATTAATAATAATTCTGGGTTAGCAATTAAGCGTTTGAACTCGTTCATTGCTTTTTGAGCAGTTGCACCATCGATAATACGGTGGTCGTAGCTTAATGATAATTTTAACATACGGCCGACAGCTAATTCACCTTCAGCATTAACGATTGGTTCTTGAACGATACCACCAAATCCTAAAATAGCTACTTCAGGATAGTTGATAATTGGTGTAAACCATTTACCACCTGCTGAACCTAAGTTAGAAATAGTGATTGAGCCACCGTTCATTTCACCGGCAGTTAATTTACCTTCATGAGCTTTTCCAGCTAAATCAGTAATAGAATCTGCAATATCAAACATTGACTTAGTATTAGCGTCTTTAATAACTGGCACGTATAGACCACGATCCGTATCGGTTGCAATACCGATATTATAGTAGTTTTTGTATACAACTTCATTCGTTGCGTCATCAATCGAAGCATTTAAAGCTGGATATTTCTTAACAACAGCCACTAATGCTTTAACAGCATAAGGTAAGAATGTTAATTTAGTATCGCGTTCAGCTGCCACTGCTTTAAATTTCTTACGGTGATCCCATAATGCAGATACTTCCACTTCATCAAAGTGAGTAACATGTGGCGCAGTATGTTTAGACGTTACCATTGCTTTAGCAATTGCTTTACGCATTGGTGTCATTGGTTCACGAGTTTCTAAATCTGATAAATTAGATGTATAAGGTTTCGCTGGTGCTGCTTGTTGTGCAGGAGCGGCAGAACTTTGAGCCGGTGTTGATGGTGTAGAAGCAACTTGAGCTGTTGGTGTAGCTACTGCTGCTGAACCATCAAAGTTTTCAACGTCTGCTTTTGTTACACGACCATTGGCACCTGTACCAGGTACTAATGAGATGTCAATTCCTTTGTCACGTGCTAATTTACGAACAGAAGGCATTGCTAATACACGACGATTAGGATCTGCTGCTGCAACTGGAGCACTTGCAGTTGTTGAAGCTGGTGCTGATGCAGCCGCTTGAGTTGCTGCTGGTGTTGCTAGTGTTGATTCTGGGACATGTCCTTCAGCTGCAATTTCAACTAGTACATCACCTACTACGGCTACAGTTCCTTCAGGAACCACAATCTTAGTAATGGTACCCGATACTGGAGATGGGATTGATTCAACAGACTTATCGTTTTGGATTTCAACTAAAACATCGTCTTCATTGATATGGTCGCCTTCTTTTACTGGCCAAGATGCTACTTCACCTTCGACAATTCCTTCTCCTAATTCAGGTAATTTGAATTGGAAAGTGCCCGCTGCTGGTGCTTGCGAATCTGCCACTGTTACTTCAGCCGCTGCTGGTGCTGCTGGGGAAGTTGCTGGTGCTTCATCTTCGTGACCAGGTGCATCGATTTCAACTAATACATCCCCTACAACTGCTACTGTTCCTTCAGGAACATGAATTTTCAAGATTTTTCCAGATACTGGAGAAGGAATAGACTCAACTGATTTGTCGTTTTGGATTTCAACTAAAACGTCATCTTCTTTAATCTCGTCGCCTTCTTTTACTGGCCAAGATGCTACTTCACCTTCGACAATACCTTCGCCAAGTTCAGGTAATTTGAATAAAAATGCCATGATTTTTGTCTCCTTTTAATTTTCATATTAAGACTAACCAAAGAGGTAAAACAGGTTTACCTCTGGTCAATCGATTCGCATAATGTCAATTAGAATTCGTAAGTTTTACGTACTTGTTCTTCGATATCTGTTGCATTTGGTAACCAATCTTTTTCAGCTTGACCAAATGGGAAGATTGTATCTGGTGCTGCAACAAATCCGATTGGTGCTTCTAAGTCTAAGATAGCACGTTCAGAAATTTCAGCAATAACACGTGCACCAACACCCGCTTGACGTTGAGCTTCTTGAACCACAACAACGCGGTTAGTTTTTTGTACAGTTGCTAAAATTGCTTCTAAGTCTAATGGAGATACCGTACGCAAGTCCATAACTTCAACTGAAATTCCGTCTTTTTCTAAGTTTTCAGCAGCTTTGATTGCTTCACGAACCATTGCTCCGTAAGTAATGACAGAAACATCATTACCTTCTTTAACAATATTCGCTTTTCCTAAAGGAATGGTATATTCTTTTTCAGGCACTTCTTCACGGAATGAACGATATAATTTCATATGTTCTAAGAAGAACACAGGGTCATTATCACGAATTGCAGAGATTAATAAACCTTTTGCATCATATGGATTTGAAGGAATTACCACTTTAATCCCTGGTGATTGTGCTAATAATCCTTCTAAGTTATCAGCGTGCATTTCTGGTGTATGAACACCACCACCGAATGGTGCACGGAAAGTGATTGGCATTTGACGAGAATTACCTAAACGGTAACGTGTACGTGCTGCTTGACCCACAACAGAGTCCATAACTTCAAATATGAATCCAAAGAATTGGATTTCTGGGATTGGACGGAAACCAGTTAAAGCTAACCCAACCGCTAAACCACCAATTCCTGATTCTGCTAAAGGAGTGTTGAATACGCGGTCCTCACCGAATTCATCTTGTAAACCTTCAGTGGCACGGAAAACCCCACCGTTTTTACCAACGTCTTCACCGAAAATTAATGTACGGTCATCGTTACGCAATTCTGTCGCTAATGCTTGATTAATTGCTTGGATCATTGTTAATTGAGCCATTATTTATTCTCCTTTGCTTCGTATTTTGCGATTTGTTCTTGTAAGAACACGTCTGGAGTTTCAAACATATTTTTTAAGAAATCTGAAACTTTTTGTTTTGGTTCTTGATCAGCTAATTTAACAGCTTCTTTAATTTCTTCTTGTGTACGTTCAATCACTTCGTCTTCTTTTTCTTTAGACCATAAACCTTTGTTTTCTAAGTATTTACGGAAACGAATTAATGGGTCTTTTGCTTGCCATTCATCTTGAACACCTTCTGGTTGGTAACGAGTTGGATCGTCTCCAGATAATGTATGAGGTCCAAAACGGTAGCATAATGTTTCGATTAAAACTGGTCCATTACCTGCTAAGGCATATTCACGAGCAGCTTTTGTCACTGCGTAAACAGCTAAAATATCCATACCGTCAACAACGATACCAGGAATACCTGCCGCAACAGCTTTTTGAGCTAATGTTGGAGCAGCTGTTTGTAATGAACGTGGTGTTGAGATTGCCCAACCATTATTTTGAATGAAGAAGATAGCAGGTACTTTATAAGAACCAGCAAAGTTAATTCCTTCGTAGAAGTCACCTTGTGATGAACCACCGTCACCTGTCCAAGTCGCAACGACTGCATTTTTACCATCGCGTTTTAATCCAAATCCTACACCCATAGCTTGAATATATTGAGCACCAATGATGATTTGTGGTGGATAAGCATTTAAATCTTGATCAAAAGTAGATCCCGCAACGTGTCCACGAGACCATAAGAATGCTTTATGTAACGGTAAACCGTGTTTAATTAATTGAGGAACATCACGGTAACCTGGCATAATGTAGTCTTCACGTTCTAATGCATTGATAGAACCTAATTGAGAAGCTTCTTGTCCTGCTGTTGGAGCGTAGAATCCTAAACGTCCTTGACGGTTTAGCGCTGTTGAACGTTCATGTAAAATACGTGACCAAACCATATCCTCCATTAACTTAACTAATTGCTCATCAGATAAATCAGGTAATAAGTTTTCGTTTACAACGTTACCCTCTTCATCGATGATTTGTACAGTGCTAAAATCGAAGTTATTTGGATCTAATAACTTTTCGATTGAAACAGTAGTGTTCTTATTTGCCATACTTGTACACTTTCCTTCCTTTTTTTAATGCGAAATAAAACAGCCCGAATTTCTGTTATTATCTCTACTTCCATAATTTAATGTATCACTAACTCTTCGTAAATGCAAGTATAATATAGCTTACATCATTGTTATAATAGGCTTTCAATCGACTTTGTGATATGAACCACATATTGATTTTTTTAATTATATGTTAAATAAAAACTCTTACTTTTTCATAAATAAAGCATTGGCTTTTGTTTACTCTGTTATAAAACAACTTTTAAACTGTTATATTTTTCATAGATTTATTAAATTTTCAAAGCGAATTTTGTGAAACATAATTAAAATTCGATATAATTTGTGAAGAAATGTTTTTACTATTGTTATTAACAAAAAAGAAGTGAACTAGAAGAAGAAAATCATATGATTTTCCCTTCGAGTGCTCACTTCCTACTAGTTGCGTTGCGATTAATAGTTAATTTTATTTTTATTCATTTATTCAGTGACTATAAACATAGCATTCGCAATCCTATTCCTGCGCTTACGACTAGCTCATTTCGTTACCTATTCTTGTTCTTCTTCGGTTTTTTTGACAATTAAACCAAGTCCGACTAGTACCGATAAAGCAGCTGCTGTGAAAATGGATGTGTTTACTTTTTCACCAGTATTTGGTAAAACAGCTGCATATTCCACTTTTTCAATCGGTTTGGCTTTAGCATCAGTTTCTTTTTCTTTAGAAGGTGTTTCTTCTTCTTGGCCTGGTGCTTCTCCTTCTTGACCTGGTGTTTCTTCTTCTTGGCCTGGTGCTTCTCCTTCTTGACCTGGTGTTTCTTCTTCTTGACCTGGTATCTCTTCTGCTTTCTTGATCAACAAGATAGCAGTTGTTAAACCATCTAAGGTGATAGAATCTTTATCTAATACGACCCCTTCTGGTGTTTCAATCACACTGGTTCCAGCTTGCTTAGCGTCCGCAATGACTTTCGCATCAGCTAAATGTTTGAAGACTCCGCCAAAATTAACCGTTCTTTCTTTATCATCCGCATTAATGAATACAGCATAAATATCTCCATTAGATGCCTTAGCTTGATAACCAATAATTAAATCATTGGCTTCTACTCTAGCGTTGGGATCTGTGTTAGGAACCGTAATTAACGATACATATTCATCAATTTCACTTGCTAAATCATGACTGAAAGCATCGGTAGAACGTCTAATTGCAATTAAACCTCTTGTATAGTTATGCGTTAACACATTTTCTGCATATTTTTCAGCATTGGTCGCTTTTTCCCAATCGAAACGGTTAATCGCATCACTTGAATCATAAGAGTCATGAATAAAATATGGATACTCAAATGGGTTACCATCAGCATCAACCATGTAAGTTGCTTTATTCGGAATTAAATCATCACTTACGGTTGTACGATAATCCGGATGTAAGTATTGTTTTGTTCTTCCATATTCTTGTCCAGAATGGATAAATGGTGTTCCTTGTGACGTTAAAATAATACTATTTCCTAAGCGGACGCGTCTTAATATTTCGTCAGAATGATCTTTTGGATCTTTCTTAATCGACTGTGCGATGACATCAAACAAGGTTAAGTTATCATGGGCAGCGATATATTGAATCACGTCACCTGGATCATCCGCTTTAAAGTTACTTGGGCGTCCAATAATATTGTTAAAGATTAACTCTAAATTACGCGCACCATTGGTTAAGAAGCGTGGTTGTCCTTCACTACCAAAACCAGATTTTAATTCATTACGAATTTCATCAGAGAATGAAGCAACGCTATCAGTCAATTGCATCCACGTTTGGTCAGCAGGTTGTTCTGGTAAACCATCATCCCCTTCATATGTGACCCATCCTTCTCCCAACATTAAAATATTAGGATTTAACGCTTTAGCTGCATTATAAGCTTCTTCTATAGAGGCCGCATCATGATCCCCCATCATATCGAAACGGAATCCATCCACTTTATATTCATCAACTAAATATTTAATAGAATCAACTAAAACTCTTCTAGCCATCTTATGAGTGGTTCCTAAACGTCCACCACCAAATGATTCTTTAGGTGTACCGTCAGCTTTCATAAAATGATAATAATTGGGTTCTAAATCTTCAAAGATGTGAACTTGAGCTGTATGATTATAAACAACGTCTAAAATCACACCCATCCCTCTTTTATGAATTTCATTCACTAAATTCTTAAACTCTTCAATCCGTTTACTTGGATTAGTTGGATCTTCAGAATACATGCCTGTTAATGCAAAATAGTTTTGTGGATCATAGCCCCAGTTATAATTAGAATTGCTTGACGCATACTCTAATAAACGTTCGTCATTGATTAACTCATTGACATTATAATAATTCATTACAGGTAGTAATTGAATATGGGTTACGCCTAAATCTTGTAAATAATCTAAACGTTCCACAAAAGCAGCAAAGGTTCCAAATTGCGCCGTTAATTCATCTGCGATATTAGGATCAGAGGTAAAATCACGAACATGTGCTTCATAAATAATCGCATCTTCACGTTTTTTATAGCCTTCAATATTGGCAAAATCTAATTTAGGTCCTAGTTGATCTGGCGCTACAAAAGCAGCTTTTCCAACTGGTTTGCTCACCACATCTTCTGGTACTGGCATTGGATTAGTATTATCCCATGCTCCCATTGATTTTGCATATGGATCTAATACTAAATATTTTTTACCATCACGAATAATTTCATAATGATAGAGATAATTTGTCAAGGTTTCTAACCCTAAATCTTTACCTGCGTCTAACTTAACATTCCAAACGCCTTTATCTGAAGCGGTCATCGCAACTCGTCCAACAACAGCATTATTATCATCTTTATCATAAACAACCACATTCACTTCTTGGGCGCTTGGTGACCAAAGATTCATTTCTGCGATAGTGCCTGTTTCATTTAATTTCATTCCTAAATCGCCATCATAACCATATACTTCGTCAGTTAAACGCCATCCTGTCCGTGTATTAACTGTAATATCCTCAAAGGTAATACCAAATGGTGCATCGGCAATAGCGAAATCACCTGTTAATAAGACAGTAGTGCCACCCTCTTGGATAGCAACAGAGTCAAGGGTAACGGATTGTTGCGTTGAACTCGTGACGGTTAAGCCATTTAATAACTCTTCATTAGTTAAACCTTCAGTACTTGAAAATTGAAGTTCAATCGTATTTTCTGATAATTGTTCCGCACTATTCAGTTGAATTTGGCTAACATAGTATGGGTTGGTATAAATTTTTGGGTCATTATCACGGATGAATAGTTGGCTGTGATTTTCTAAATCTTTAAAGATAAAATCTTGTTCTTGGACTTTCTCTCCGGTTGATTCATCAACAATTAAAAATCCTAATTCAGCTAAATCACTTAATTTGACATCGGCATAATAGCCATATTCACCTTCACGGTCAAGGTCAATACCATCTGGCCAGTTTTCTCCTGGATTTTCAGAAGATCCCCATGTCCAAAGACCTAAATTATCGTAGTTACCATCCGTACGATAGTAATTAATACGTACCGTATTTGGTGTTTCAATCGGTTTATAATAATTCACACCCCAATCAGCATCAATCCACACTTCATCCATCGCAGGTGAAATAATATCAATGCTTTGATCACCGGTAATGTTATCCCCTTTATTATTATTAATTAAGTAATTGATCTTTTTAGCCTCTAAACTTGATTTGCGAACATCAAGATAGTAGCCATAATCATCTTGTCTTGCTTCGCCAAAGTTAGTTGCTCCGGTCGGCCATGATCCTAATTGTTCAGATGGCGTCGCAACATCACCCCAAGTCCATAAACCTAAGGTATCATGTGCTTGATCTGGTAATTCCTTAAAGTGAATTCGTAGCATGCCTTCTTCAACTGGTGGCTCTTCTTCTGAGGCTAATTTGGCATTAATAATGTCACCATTCGTCACCGTTAAGAGTAAGGTTCCGCCATCGTTAATCGCTGGGGCTTCAATATTAACGACATACTGACCTGTTTCAGATAGTGTTGCATTATAAGAGTTGCCTGAATAGTGATCAAATAAGACAGTGTCTTCTCCTGACACTTCAATGGTTAAAGGTGTTGCTGTTTCGTTTAAGTTAGTTGCAATATAGGCATTTTGATCATTATAAGACCGTTTAGCAATTAACCATTTTTCAGAATTATTTCCGGCTAAAGTTGTACGATCTCCTCGCGCCATTAATTCAGAATGTTCATTTCTAAAGTCTAATAGTTTCGTATAATGCTCATGCATATCATTGCCTTCAACCTTATCCCAATCGAATTGATAACGATTGTCATAATAAGGCCAATTATTTTTACCACTTAAACCAAGTTCTTCCCCGTAATAAATAACAGGTAACCCTTTAGCAGTTAATTGAATAGTAGCAGCAATCTTTTGTTTATTTAAATCACCATCTAACGAATAGGTAAAACCATCTTCATCATGGCTACTTAAAAATTGTGCAAGAGACTCCGCATTGGTAATAAACCCATTACGATTAATTAATTCTTGTTGAGCTCCGGTTAAATCGCCATTGACTAATTGTTTAGCAATTTCTTTAAAACCGAAGTCTAACAAACTATCCATTTTTCCTTCACCTAAATCGTCATTATCATTGGTATAATTTGCACCCCATGATTCGCCAATTAAGTGGAAATCTGAATCTAATTCTGTTAATACATTCTTGAAATGTTGCCAAGTTGTATTATCCACATTTTTCACAGTATCAACTCGGAAACCATAAATACTATTACCTTTACTTGTAGTAGCTTTTTCTAACCATTGTGATTGCCAAGCGACCAATTGTTCTCTTACTTCATGTCGTTCCGTTTCGAAATCAGGAAGGCCACTTAAGCTACGTTGAGTATCTGGATCCATTCCCTCTTCTTGACGGATTAAATCAGCAAAGCGCTCTTGATCTTCAGCTGTCGGGAATCCTTCTACTGGTAAAGACTCTCCTTCATTTAATCCATATCCAGGATGATTTAACACCACATCGACTAAGATGTTAATGCCTCTAGCAGCTGCTTCATCAATCAATTCATGAAAATCTGCTAAACTTCCTAAATGTGGGTTTAATTCTTCAAAATCACTTGCCCAATAACCATGATAAGCATAAAACTCATCAACATTCTCAGTACCGCCTACATTATACTTAATGTTTTCAACAATTGGCGTTACCCAAATTGATGTAACTCCTAATTCTTTCAAGTAATCTAATTTAGCTGTGACTCCCTTAAAATCACCGCCTCGATAGACTCCGCCTTGATTTTTTGCTGATTCATAAGGTAGATTATAGGGATTATTATTAGTTGAATCACCATCAAAGAAGCGGTCAGTCAACATAAAGTAGATGACTTGTTCGTCCCAATCTAATTCACCTTCAGCTTTTTCATGCTCTTTAACGACTACTGAGGCTGTTGTTTCATAGTAACCATTATCGGCATCATAGACACGAATCGGTATTTGATATTCACCTGGTTTTGTATCATGTGTTGCAGTAATCGTCACACGATTTAATTCAGGAGAAATTTTAACTTCAGCACTTGTCCCCAACGCAGAAGTATCCGCAATAATTTGCTTAATCTCAGCATTATCAGGATTGGTAATGGTCACATCTAATAATGCAAAATGATTGGATTCCACTTCCTTATTAACACTTGCTTCTACTGTAACATTATGGACTCCAGGCGTCGCTGTACTTGGGTCTACTTTATTTTCAGCAACAAAGTATGGATTGGTATAAACGGTTTGATCATTATCACGTAAGAATATTTGACTATGTGTTTTACGATCAGAAAAAGCTAAATCGGTTAAAGGTTTTGATCCATCCGCTGTATTGACGATTAAAAATCCAATGCTAGACTCAAGGCCTTTCGATAAAGGTAAATCAACGTAGCGACCATATTGACCTTCTTGTTCAAACATTAAAGCTTCTGTTGGCCAATTTTGTGGTTCGTTTTCTACATCAAACCAAGACCAAACACCTAAATTTTCATAATTATTATCTGAACGAAGATAATTAATTCTAAGAACATTTTCGTCTTTAAGTGGTTGATAGCTATTTGTTTGGAAGTCAGCATCAATCCAAGCTTCATTCATTTCACCGGTTAATAATTTAACCGTTTGATCTGTTGGCGTAATTTTAATCGTTTCATCATCAGTACCGGCCGTATCTAATAATAAGAAACCAATGTCTGCCGGATTAGCAGATTGAGCAATATCGATATAATAGCCGTATTCATCTTTTTTATTAGGATCAAAGAGCGTTGCACCCTTCGGCCAACCTTCAGATTCGTTTTCTACACCACCCCAATACCAAATACCTAAAGTACCTATTTTATCTTCAGGTAAATTTTCAAAGTGTAGGCGTATCATGCCTTCTTCAATTGGTTCAACATCCGTTGCAATGTTGTTGATTGCAGCTGCTACACTTAGCTTTTCATTGCTAGCGATCGTATTGACTGCTTCATCTGAATTAGATGTTACTGGTGTTGAATCTTCCGTCACTTCTTCTGAAATGGATGTTTCAACTGATTCTGCTAATAAAGTAACAGGTTCATTGACTGTCGTTGCATCATTGATCGGCTCATCCTCAACGGCAGTGTTTGTATCTACTATAGTTGTTTCAAGTAATTGAGTAGACTCTTCGACACTTTCAGCAATTTCTGCTTCTGTGGTCTCTGCTAGCTCTGTTTCTGGTATCTCTGAAACCTCTGTATCTGATGTCTCTGCTAACTCTGTTTCTGCTTCTTCTTCAACTGTCTCAGTATTCGATTCCGCTACTACTGGTGTTTCCTCTATAGCATCCGCATTAACTTCTGATGATACAGCTGTATCCACTAGTGGCACTTCAGCTTCTGTGGCATTAGCATCCGCTACTAAGGCGCTATCAGCTGAATCACTCAATGTGCCATCCGTCACTGTCTGAGCAGAAACAAAATTCGCATTAAAAAATAAGCCTGCACCAATTAATACCGAAGCAGTCCCAACTTTAAAACGACGAATTCCAAATTTTTCGACTTTCTGCGATAACTTCGCCCGTCTTACCTCAAGGTTATTCTTACCGGTCATTTCTTAATACCTCCATTTACCTCTCATGAGATGTAATCGTTTACTTAAATAATATCAATTTAAAATTTTATTTGCTAGCTAAAATCTCAAAATGATACCGGTAACAGTGAGATTATAATGTTTGTTAGCGGTATCAATTTAATCGATAGAAAAAATATCGTAATAAAAATAACACTCCCAATAAAAGAAAAACACCACCCATTACTGAGTAGTGTTTAAATCTTTTTGATATATCAAATTGTCTATATCGCTCAAGACGTTTTCTAGAACTTACGTTTACGAGCTGCTTCTGATTTTTTCTTACGTCTTACTGATGGTTTTTCGTAAAACTCACGTTTACGAGCTTCTCTTAAAGTACCTGTTTTAGAAACGTTACGTTTGAAGCGACGAAGAGCGTCATCCAATGATTCGTTATCACGAACTACTGTTTTTGACATATGATTCCCCTCCCTCCAAGCATTGAGTAACCTTTCTTAGATTATTATTTATCTAATAAGTCCTTTTATAATTATATCAAATCTCATAAACTTTACAACTATTTCCTGAAAAAATATCACAATTTCCCAAAATAATGAAACCTTTGTGTAAAATCAAGTGAGAATACTGTTCTAATTGAAAGAAAATATTAGTTGGTTAGGTGTTTACATTTTTCGCATTTTCCAAAGATTTCGAATCGATGCCATTCAATTTCAACATCTGATAAATTGGTCGTTACTTGATCCATTGGACAGGCATCTAATGGTATCGCAATACCACAATTGGTACAGATAAAATGATGGTGATGATGATCCGCTCCACAACTGATACGGAACATCTGTTCTTGATTATATTCTGTTCCTTCTAATAAGCCTGTTTCAACGAAATCATAAAGATTACGATAAGTCGTATTGTAACTCATCGTAGGATATTTTTTGACCATATGTTGATGGACATCTTGTGCGCTAATATAACGGTTTTCTTCTGCGAAAAAAGTTAAAATTTCTTCACGTTTTTTGGTCTTTTTGTAACCGGCCTCTTTGAATTTTTTTAAGCCATCTGCTACGATTTCTTTAACTGATTGTTGTTCACGCGCATCATAATGCACATGATCACGACAATGATGATGATTTTTCATTTAAATCCCTCACATTTATGGTATAGTTAAAATAATAATCATTCAGGAGGTTCCTAATGGAAAAACAAAACCCAAATAACAAAATAGATTTTTATATTATCTCCGATTCGATTGGTGAGACTGCTAGTAAATTAGCCAAAGCAGCCATTGCCCAATTTCCTACTGTTACTACAGTATTGCATAAATTTATGTTTATTTCAAACAAAGAATCTGCAGATGAAATATTAAAAGAAGCGACAAAGCGTAACGGTATCCTCTTATTAACCTTGGTTAATAACGAGTTAGCAGAATATATTGAGAATTATTGCGTACAACATAAATTAACATACTTCAATATAATGAAACCTGTTCTTAATGAGATTACTAAGCGAACATCCAAAGGACCCAGTAAAATAGTCGGTGCTCAACACGATTTATCAGAAGAATATTTTGAACGTGTGAGCGCAATGGAGTTTTGTATGCGTTATGATGATGGAAAAGACCCTAATGGTTTAATTGAGGCCGACATTGTCTTACTGGGCATTTCAAGAACAAGTAAAACCCCTTTAAGTATGTATCTCGGCAACATGGGCTATAAAGTCGCCAATCTTCCGCTAATCCCTGAAAACACTATTCCTAAAGTCTTATTTGAAATTGATCCCAAAAAAATAGTTGGATTGACAACTTCAGATACCGTAGTCAATTTACATCGCGAAAATCGTATGAAAGAATATGGATTACCATCAGGTACTAAATATGCCTCTATGGAACGAGTCAATGAAGAGTTAAAGTTTTCAAGCGAACTCTATCAAAAATTAGGGTGTTTAGTCGTGAATACTGCAGAACGTAGTATCGAAGAATCAGCTTCTATTATTGTCCAATCACTAGGATTAACTAATAAAGCTTGGTAATCATTCATAAACAAATAGATTTCTGTGCTATTCTATCAAATTCACTTGATGAAGACTATAAGCACAGAAATCTTTTTTTCATATTATAACAATGATTGAATTAATTCCTCACGACTGGCAAACGATAATAACGCGATTGGAATGTCCAGAACGGTTTTAGCACCAAATTGCCCCTCATTAGCTAATCGATAAGCCGCTCTTGCATAAGCAGTTAAGACACTAGCTGTAAATTCAGGGTTAGAATCCAAATCTAATTTAAACTCCATCACTTGTTGATTATCGACACCTGTTTGACCACTGGCTACCACAAAACCACCATGAGGTAATCCAGAGTGTTTCTCATCTAATTCCCTTTGAGTTACAAAGTGAACGGTCGTCTCATAAGGTTCAAAATAATTTGGCATCGTGATGATGGCTTCTCTAACAAGATGCTCATCCGCCCCTTCTTTTAATACTACATAACACTCTCGACGATGTTTTTGACGTGCTGTAAGGGGCTGAGATTGACCAGAACGTACGTGTTCAATGGCACTTGTGACAGGTATCGTATATTGTTTGGCATCTTGAACACCTTCGATTCTACGAATCGCATCCGAGTGACCTTGCGATACCCCCTTGCCCCAAAATGTATCAAAATGTGGATTGCTTAATATCGATGAAAAGAGTACCCGATTTAATGAAAATAAACCCGGATCCCAGCCCGTTGAAATAACACTTACTTTTTCAGCGTTTGTTGCCACTTGATTAACCTTTGCTAAATGTTGGGCAATTTCCGCATGATTATCAAAGCTATCGACGGTATTAAACCATTGAGTAAATTCCGGCGTTTGTTCAGGCAAATCAGTTGCAGATCCCCCACATAAAATCATAACATCAATTTTATCTTTAAAATGTTGTGCTTCATTTATTTGATGAACTTTAACTACTGGATCTTGTGGCTCAATTGTTTGGGGATCACGTCGTGTAAAAATCCCTACTAATTCCATATCTGGTTGTTGTGCGACAGATAATTCTACTCCACGACCCAGATTGCCATATCCAATAATACCTATTTTAATTTTGTTCATCAAATCACCTCAATTAAATTTATAAGTAAATTCTAATCGTTTCTTAATTTAAATGCAAGTTTTAATTTGAAATCAATGGCTATTTTCATTTCATTTGCATAAATTGAGTCATTAATAAATAAAAATACATCTCTTTATCCCCAATGCCCGTCTTCATTTGATAATCCGTTTCAATTAATTGTTGATAAAATCTTTGGATGTCCTTTAGGGAATATTTAACTGCTAGCTGACTTGCTAATTTCACACGGTACGGATGAACCCCTAGTTGGCTGGCAATATTCTGTTCTAATTGTCCGGTACTTGATAATAACTTTACTTGAAGCATTAAACGAAACTGCGAGATTAACAAGGCCAAAATCGCAATCGGTTCATGTTTCATCAATATTAAATCATCATAAATTTGCTTAGCCTTTGCTGCTTTTCGGCTTAATAAAGCATTGGTTAGTTCAAATACATCCGATTCCAAGACGCGTGGTACTAATTGTTGAACCACGTCGATAGATACCTCTTTCCCACTGATGGCATAACTTTTTAATTTAACAATTTCCAACATAGCGGTACTTAAATTGGATTGAACGCGATTCAATAATTCGTTTAAAGCATCAGAGGTAATCTTTAAGTTATTTTCTTGAATATATGAATTTAAATAGCGTTTGACATCCTGTTCTTTAATAGCAGCAACATCAACAATCGTGGACTTGGTACTAAATGCTTTCGTTATTTTTTTACGTTTATCTAACTCATCAGCACTTACTCGCCAAACTACAATCGAATTGGGATTAGGATTATCAAGATAAGCGATTAATTGTTTTTGTTCAGAATCGCTTAATTTTTGATTAGGATGGGCATTTAAGAAGGTCACATTTTCTACTATAATCAAACGGTATTCTGTAAAAAAAGAATATAACTCGGCTTCGTCTAATACAGCTTGTATAGTATCGACATTCAAATCAATATGCATCACGTCTAACTCATCCGCTGCTGAGAGTGCCGCAGTCAAACTTGACATAAAAGTAGATTGTAAATAACTTTCAGAGCCTAATAATAAATAATTAGGTTGAAACTCTCCCTTCTTGATCTGTTTAATTGCCTCTTGTACTTTCATAGTAACCTCCTTTTTTATTAATTATTATACCTATTTTTACTAATACTAGGTATCTCTGAATTCATATTAAAAAGTCACGATATCTATAAACTAATACTCACAAATCTATTAGCTCACTACTAGTTGACGGTTTATTTAAATAGTAATTCTATTCCACATGATATTTATTCCAATATCTATTGGCTTACTACTACATGACGGTTTATTTAAACTTAGTCTTTTTTAGAAGAGCCAGTGGTCGTATCGACTATATAATCGGCATGCGGTGCATGCGAACCGGCAGCTGGCTCATAATGATAAGTTGGTTCTTGTAATTTTTCATCATAGTCTACATAAAAATCATAACCATCAAAATACCATTCATCACTTTCTTCAATAAAAAATTTAGTTCCCTTTACTTCAGTCATGACTAAAGGTCGGCTTGGTTCGGCTACCTCCATCCCTAAAGAAAAATTCTCATGAACTGGTGAATTGCCATAGACTTTCCCAAAAAAGCGAATACCAGTCGTGGGGGTTAACCCCATTTCCTCTGCATACCATGCCTGAGCTGCTTCCGAAACAACTAATTTCATCTGTAACATCCTCTCAATTTTATCAATGTAGTTTCATTGTAATTAATAATGATTATTTATACAAGTTTATCGATTATTACTTTGGTAAATGAAACCATCACTTTCATTTAACAACAGCTATTCTGAGCCCGTTATTTCACAAATTTTCATTACAATTTTTTTAAAGGTTGCGTAAAAGCTTTAATACGTTATAATGAAAGAATAATTTTAACATTTTATATTTATATATATATTACAAGGAGGAACTTCATGAAACCAGTAATCGGTATCACCGGAAATATTTCATTATTATCTAGTGCACAACCCTTTAATGTTAATTATTCGCCTTTGGGTTTTAGCAAAGCTATCGAAAAAGTAGGTGGCTCACCTATTATCTTACCCATCATGGACACAGATAATGCTGAAGAGTTGATTTCTATTGTAGATGGCTTATTATTAACTGGTGGTGAAGACGTATCACCTAAATTATATAATGAAGAACCGCGAATGGTCATTGGCCCTACGTCCCCAGAACGTGATCGTAGCGAAATCTTATTGTTAAAAGAAGCAATGAAACAACAAAAACCGATTTTAGGCATTTGTCGTGGTTTACAATTAATTAACGTAGTTTTAGGCGGATCACTTTATCAGGATTTATCTGAAAACAAAGACATTACCATTCAACATGTGCAAAAAACAAAGCCCCATCATCCAACTCATTCTATCGCTGTAAAAGAAAAATCACATATTGCTAAAATCTTTCAAACAGGCGACTATGTGAATTCTTTCCATCACCAAGTCATTAAAGATGTCGCAGACGGATTAACCGTATCGGCTTGGAGTCAAGATAAAGTCGTTGAGGCGATTGAATTATTTGAAAACAATCAGAGTATTTTAGGGTTACAATGGCATCCTGAATTG
Organism: Globicatella sulfidifaciens DSM 15739; assembly: GCF_900167405.1. GTDB lineage: Bacteria > Bacillota > Bacilli > Lactobacillales > Aerococcaceae > Globicatella > Globicatella sulfidifaciens. The sequence continues at coordinate 22,860 of NZ_FUWO01000007.1, read as the reverse complement.
AATGCACTGAAAAATAATGAACAAAGTTTAGCTATTTTTGCTGATTTGGTTAAACGTGCCAATGATGCTAAACATCATATTAAAGCAAGAAAAGAAACCCCATATTATAATATTTAAGCTTTTAGTATAAAAATTACGTGCAACAAATAGGGTAATCTTATTGTAACTTTTATTTTTAGTTTAAGTCTCAATGTTTTTAACCTCTGGTTGCTCAGCAAAATAATCATAATTTGTTAGGTTGCATCTGCTAAAAATATCGCGAGTGGAAAGTTGTATCTACTGCTTTTTATGAGTTAGGTATGCAGTCAAGTCACTGATTGCTAATTAAAAACTCAGTAATTGAGTGGGCAAGAAGTAGAAAATCGTATGGATTTCACTTCTTGCTCACTTTTTCGATTTTTTAAAGTATTAATAGTCCTTGTAGGATTTGACATATCAAATTTAATTAAATTTAATCCTCTCTTTTTACTTTATCATCCGACAATAATCTAACTACCTCCATCTACATAGTCTAGTACGGTATTTGTACAAAATAATCTTTAGAAAAGCTGATTTCTTAGCAACACTTCCTTCTATCTCTTCAAGTAGACTTTATCCATCTTCAATACAACTAGGATTTTCATGACAAAAAAGCCGAATAGCAACTACCGTTACTACTCGACTAGTTTATCTTGACATGATCTATATAGTTTTTACTACGTACACGACAATAAAGACTTCTAAATTGAGCGATGATTTAAAACTTTTCAGTTTAATCATCCTTCTTTCAATAAGCTACGATAAATATCTAAATACTGCTGAGTTGGTTGTTGCCAACTAAAGTCTTTTTCCATCGCTTGACGAACTAAACCAGCCCAATGATCAGGTCGCTGATAATACACGGTTAATGCACGATAAATTGTGGATAATAAGTTCCAACTATTAAAGCCATTAAAGCTAAATCCAGTGCCTTCTCCTGTATATTGATTATATGGCTGGACCGTATCTTTCAATCCGCCTGTTTCATGAACAATAGGCAAAGTACCATAACGCATCGACATCATTTGTGACAGACCACATGGCTCAAAGGCACTTGGCATTAAAAACATATCACTACCAGCATAAATTAATTGTGCTGTTTTTAAGTCAAATTTGATTAAACTTTTCATTTTATCAGGATATTTTTGTTCGAAATATCTAAACGAATGTTCAAAGCGAGCCTCACCCGTACCCAATAAAACGATTTGAACTTCAGCTTGACTGAGTAATTCTTCTAAACGTTCTTCAATTAATTGGAATCCTTTTTGATCCGTTAACCGTGAAACCATCCCAATAATCGGAACATCGTCGCGTACTGGTAAACCAACACTTTCTTGTAATGCTTGCTTATTCGCTTTTTTACCTGATAAGTCATCAACATTAAAATGATAAGGAATTAATGGGTCTGTTTCAGGATTATTAATATCATAATCAATCCCGTTAATAATCCCGCGAACTTTCCATTGATTATAAAGTAAGGCGCCTTCTAATTGTTCACCAAATTCTGGTGTCATAATTTCTTTGGCATAAGTGGGACTTACCGTTGTCACAATATCGGAAAAATTAATCGCTCCTTTCATAAAGTTTACGCAATCTTTCCATTGTAAACCATCATGAGTATAGGTATTATAACCTGTTCCAAAAACATTCGGTAAAATGCTTGGTTCAAATATCCCTTGAAAGCGTAAATTATGAATGGTGAAAACTTTACGAATATGACGCAAACGATTTTTCCAATGATAACGGTCCACTAATAACACTGGTACCATTGCTGTATGCCAATCATTACAATGAACAATATCTGGAATCCAATCAATTACTTCTAACATTTCAATAATCGCAGTAGAGAAATAGCCAAATCGCTCCCCATCATCCCATTCACCATACAATGAACGACGATCAAAATAACTTAAATTGTCAATAAAATAATAGGTTACACCTTCTAATTTCAGTGATTTAATTCCGCAATAAACATTTTTCTCACCTAATTGAAATCTAAAATGACGGCTTTCTTCTAATTGTTCTTTATATTCTTGTGGCATTTGCACATAATTAGGTAATACAACGCGAATATCGACACCTTGCTTAGCTAGTTCTTTAGGTAAAGCATAGGCAACATCACCTAATCCTCCCGTTTTAAAAAACGGTGCTGCTTCTCCCGAAGCGAATAATACTTTCATTGTCATGAACTACACCTACGCTTCTACTACTGTATTTTTGCCAATCACTTTAATATTATCCGGCGTCCCAATTACTTTAGCACCTGGTTTAATCGTACATGCTTTATCAACAATGGCATATTCCACTTGTGCACCTTCCCCGATTGTTGTTCCTTGGAAAATCAGACTTTCTTTCACTACAGCATCCTTGTGGACATATACCTTACGATTAATAACTGAACGCGTCACTTCACCATCAATTCTAACCCCTGTACCAATAATCGATTCCGTTACTTTTGAATCATTATCATAGTAGCTTGGTACACCATTTTTAATCTTGGTTAATATTGGTTGACTCGTATAGAATAATGAATTGAATTTAGAGCGGTCTAACATATCCATATTCGCTTGATAGAAACGATCCGTCGTTTCGACATTAGCTGAATAACCAGTATATTCATATACATTGACAGTATAATCCAATAAGCATTCTTCAATTAAACTATCAACTTCTTGATAATTGCCTTCCGCTTCTGCTCGTTGAATAATCTCGTTCATTTTATCAACACTTAAAATATACATATTTAAGCTCATATTGACTTTCTCACCCACACTCGCTTCTTTTAGTGGTACTACGTCTACCAATTGCCCATATTCATCTAATTTAAGATTCATGTCAACAGTATAGTCTCGAACTTTATCTAAAATAACAGGTTTATAAACTGCTGTGATATCGGCTTCGCTATCGATATGATGCTTGTAAACCGCTCGAATATCCACATTGCTAATCATTTTTGATCCTGAAACAAAAACATACTCTGCATGGCTACGTTTCATAAAGATACGATGATTATCATAGAAATCACCCTTACCACGCTCTCGTAAATGGCGTAATTTCCAATTTTGTTGAGAAAATGTAAAAATCCCACCGGTAATTTGTGAGTCAAAATTCCATGAGTCACCTGAACGAATATGGTCATATACCGCACGTCCAGACTCTGAAATAAATAACGCACAGGAATCAATTTCTGCATGAGCAATACTCGATAAAGAGAAGTCCACTACCCGGTAACGACCTGCAAATGGCAGGGCCGCAATCGGGCGAAGATGGGTTAACGGTTTTAATTGATCTTCATTTTCTGTTAAGTTAACAATCGCACATAATTTATTCTTCACCATCGTTTTTCGGACCTCCTATTACTTCTTCATACCCTACAACAGCAATTTTATCTTTAGTCCCTACCACTGAAGCACCATCTGCAATCACCGCATTCTCACCAATAATCGCATATTCAACTGTACAATTTTCACCAATCGTAACACCTGACATAACTAATGAATCACTTACTTTAGATCCTTTACCTACTTTAACATTTAGTGATAGAATCGAATGTTCGATATCTCCGGCAACATAACAACCGTCAACAACTAATGAATCATTTAATTTAGCATCTGCTGTAATGAATTGTGGTGGTGTCACAGGATTATTAGTATAGATACGCCAGTCATCTTTTGAAAGGTTTAACGGGTGATCTGGAGATAATGTTTCCATATTAGCTTCCCATAAACTTTCAATTGTTCCAACATCTTTCCAATATCCTTCAAATGGATAAGCAAAACAATTTTCCCCATTATCTAGATAAGCTGGAATCACATTTTTACCAAAATCTTCCATTTCACGGGCTTTAGCTTGGTCTTCCACTAAATATCTTCTTAATGTTTTCCAATTAAAGATATAGATACCCATAGACGCTAAATTGCTTTTTGGTTCTTTTGGTTTTTCTTCAAATTCAATAATACGATTCGCATGGTCCGTATTCATAATTCCAAAACGTGAAGCTTCTTTAATAGGTACTGGGATAACCCCTACGGTTAAAGTCGCATTATTCGCTTTATGATTTTCTAGCATTTCAGAATAATCCATTTTATAAATATGGTCGCCTGAAAGGACCAAAACATATTCTGGATTAATTGAATCAATATAAGAGATATTTTGATAAATAGCATTGGCTGTTCCTTTAAACCATTTTTCACCATCGGAAGAAGAATAAGGTTGTAAAATAGTCGCTCCAGCATTACGCCCAGTTAAGCCCCACGCAGATCCATTGCCAATATGCTCATTTAGTTCAAGGGGTTGGTACTGAGTGACGACCCCTACTCGTTTAATGCCAGAGTTAACACAGTTACTCATTGCATAATCGATAATACGATATTTACCGCCAAATGGCACAGCAGGTTTGGCGATTTGCTTAGTAAGCACTCCTAAACGAGTTCCTTGGCCCCCTGCCAAGATCATCGCTAACATTTCTTGTTTCATTCAAATCACTGATTACTATGTAAAGGCGCCTTACATATTCTGTAATCTTGCTCCTTCCTTATTTATTCACGCCATAGACTCTTTTCGGTTGTAAATAAATGACTGATAACGGTGGCAAATCGAGTTCAATCATGAAAGGTTCACCATTTTGTGGTCCCTCTTTGGTTTTATAAATCGGATGTTCTTCGGTTCTTTGACCGCCATATTTAGCTTCATCCGAATCTAATGCTACTTGATATTGTCCCTTATAAGGCACCCCAATCGGCGTGTTATTTTGCCATTTATTTTCAAAATTACAAGCAACAATTACAAAATCACGTGGTTGTTTTCCTTGTCGGATGAGCGTTAAATACCCATCGTCATAAGTGTCAGCTTCTAATACTCTTAATCCGGCTTCTTCATGATCTAATTGATGCATTGCTTTATGTTCAAGGACAAAATGATTCACATCTTTAACGAATTGCTGATACTCACTATTATATTCTCTCGTTAAATCAATCCATTCTAATTCAGAATAATAGCGCCATTCGAGATATTGTCCTAATTCATTCCCCATGAAGTTTAAGACTTTCCCAGGTTGAGCTGCCATATAGCCTTGCATTAATCTTAAGGTTGAAAATTGTTCGTAACGAGTACCATGAATTTTTCCTAATAGTGAATGTTTTCCATGAACGACTTCATCATGTGAATAAGGCAAAATATAGCGTTCTTTATATTGATACATAAAAACAAAAGTAATTAACTGTAAATTTTTAGGTCGTTCGTATGGTGGTAATTCGAAGAAACGCAAGGTATCGTTCATCCACCCCATATTCCACTTATAATCAAAACCTAAACTATCTGGTATTTCCAATGACCCTGTAATATGTTCACGATTAGAACTTTCCTCAGCCATCATATAAACGCCTGGAAATTCTTCATGAACTGTTTGATTTAGTTTTCTTAAAAAGCCAATCCCTTCAAGGTTCTCATTACCACCATAAATATTTGGTGTCCAAGGACCTTGGTCAAAATCAAGAAATATCATATTCGAAACGGCGTCCACTCTGATACCATCAATATGAAATTCTTTTAGCCAAAACATAGCATTCGAAATAAGAAAACTATGAACTTGTGTTTTGCCTAAATCAAAATTTAAAGTCCCCCAGCCAACATTGGTTGCTCGATTAACATCTTGGTATTCAAAAGTCGGCGTCCCATCAAAATAAGCTAAAGCATAGGCATTGCGACAGAAATGACCCGGAACCCAGTCTAAAAATACACCAATCCCATTTTCGTGTGCTAAATTAACAAAATATTTTAATTCACTGAAACGCCCCATCCGTCCAGAAAGACCATAATATCCTGTAATTTGATAACCCCAAGAAGCTTCCAGTGGATGATCCATAATCGGCATTAATTCGATATGAGTATATCCCATCTCTTTTACATAAGGGATTAAACTATCAGCTAACTCAGTTAAAGTATAATAGCGACCGTCCGGATGTTGTTTCCAACTCGTTGCATGAACTTCATAAATATTTAAGGGTTGTTCAAATTTATTCACACGTTCCCGACGAGACATCCATTGACCGTCAGTCCAATTAAAATCTGGCAAATCTTCAATAATAGTGGCATCTTTCGGTGCAATTTCAAAGCGATAGCCAAAAGGATCCATCTTATATTCAATATAGCCATTCCCGTGATCAATACCATATTTGTAACACTGCCCTGGAGTAGCATTCGCTACGAAAACACTCCAAACACCGCCTTCTAAGCGTTCCATTTGCGTTCGATCCCAATGGTTAAAATCCCCAGTGAGAAAGACATTATAAGCATTAGGTGCCCAGACTGAAAATAAATAGCCTGTTTGGTCGTTAACCACTGTTTTTTTACTACCTAAAAATTTATAAGCATCTCGATGAACGCCGTTATTAAAAAAATAAACATGATCGGTCATGTTATCAATTAATGTAGTGTCGATTTAAATCATCCCCCTTAAATAAAACTATATTTTCATTATAATATTAAATTATGACCATGTAAACGAAAGTTGCTTTTTTTCTCATGAAAATATAATGTTTTACGTGTTTTTTACATAATGGATTCACCAACTTACAAAATTTGATGATAACTTATTATACCACATTTCTGATAGCGTTTACAATCTGTTTATGGCCTTTTCTATTTTCATTGTTTTCTCTGATATAAGCGTAAAAAAAGAATCATTATTTTCAAACTAAAGCTGTTTTAATAATGATTCACTACAATAAATGAGTTGATGAAATATTTTAAATGTATGAGACGCAATTTTGAAAATTGTTACCTATTTTCATTGAGTGTATCAAGTAATTTACTTACTGTCTCATGATAACTTTCATTTTGCTGAAAATAAAATACTATGCCTAATGGGTCTATTAAAGAGATATGTTGTTGCTCTAAGAACGGTGGAAGTTGAGCTGCAACACTGACATCTTCACATTCAAAGATTAAGCTTTGTTGATCTTTTAACACTATTTGAACAGCTAAATACGTATTTTCACTAGGTGAAGAATAGACAATTTCCATTTTTTGGGAGATACCGAGTTCAAATGAATCGATTTGATCATACCTCAAGCAAAGGAGTGGCTCAGAATTCTTTTTTTGAAAGAACGAGTTCATTTGATACAATTCAAGATTATCTTGTTCAAATGCCAGATAATAAAGTGGTAAGGTCTGGATGGCATTTTTAGGAAATAATCGCCCTTCAATTTCAATAATCGTCGGTATCACTGGCTCTTTAACGAGCCACTTAAACATTTTTAAATCCATATTTATCACCTCATTTTTGCTAAAAAATAATATCGCCTTTAAAAGTTATCTCTTGCCTTTCTTAATTCGATAAAACTTTCTAAATTAGGCGCCATCATCAATAAATTGATATCTCGCTCTAAACCAATGGTAGAAGGTAAGGTCTTAAGGTTATCCGACCGCAATTGCTCAACCAATTGTAAAGCTGATTGTAAAACTAAATTATCGGGTTCCATGCTATTAGCAAATTTTAAATTAGTCAAGGTATATTCATGACCAGCATAGACTTTGACTTCATCAGCTAATGATTCAAAATATTTTAGTGCATCATATTGCGCTTGATAATCTTGAGTGAAGACTCGTCCACAACCTGCCGAAAATAAAGCATCACCACAAAATAGGTGTTGATCATCCATTAAAAAGCTAATGTGTTCTGCCGTGTGACCAGCTGTTTTTTTAACTTTAAATTGATGTTGATTGATTTCAAACTGCTGACCATCAGCGACTATATAAGTCATTCCTTCTACTTCAACTGGCCCATAGACAGGTGCGTCAGGATAGTTTGATAACAACTCTTTCACCCCACCTGTATGATCGTCATGATGATGGGTAATGAGTACCGCAGTTAAAGGTAATTGATGCTCTGTTAAAAAATCAAGCACCGGTTGAGCCTCTCCAGGATCAACGACAATCGCCCCATTAGCTTCTTTGATCACCCATATATAATTATCGGTTAATGCATTAATCGCTATTATTTCCATTATAGAACCTCCTCAAATTTACTATTTGGTCGATGCTTTAAATATTGAATACCATTATAAAAAGTATAAGCCGTAATAATAAAAGCTAACACATCTGCAAAAGGTGCAGCATACACAATCCCTTGTAATCCCCATAATTGAGAAAAGATGATAATTGCAGGAATTAAGAAAATCAATTGTCTGGTCAATGTTAAGAACATCGCTTTTTTTGAACTACCAATCGCTTGGAAGAAATTGGCTCCCAATATTTGAAATCCAACTACCGGTAAACATAATAACCACGCGTGTAATGCTGGTTTAGTAAAAGCCATTAATTCAGGACTCTTATTAAACAAACCAATAATAAGCTCTGGGAATAAGCGAGTCAGAATCCATCCGCCTGTCGTAATCACAGTAGCGGCCATTATGGCTAATTTTTCAGCAGTAATGATACGCGAGTATTGTTTGGCACCGAAGTTAAAACTAACAATCGGTTGCACCCCTTGATTAATCCCAATCACTGGCATCACCAAGAAAGTTGTAATACTGTTGACGATACCCATTCCGGAAACAGCAATATCTCCTCCATATATCAATAATGTTTTATTAAGGGTTAAATTAAGAATCGAACTCCCAATATTAGTTAAAAAGTTTGGCATTCCTAATACCATAATATTCAAGACATCTTGCCAATTCCACTTCAATTGGTTTAAACGAATATGATGAGTATTTTTAGGATTCATAAAATAAAATAAGGTCCAACTCATGGAAATAAACTGAGAAATAATCGTTGCCCAGGCAGCACCAGCCATACCCATCTTCAAACCAAAAATAAAAATAGGGTCTAAGATAATGTTTGTACCTGCTCCAAAAAACATCGTCATCATTGCTAATTTCGGCTGTCCATCAGCACGTAAAAAATTATTCATCCCTAATCCTAAAATTTGAAAAATAGATCCAAAATAAATAACGCGCATATAGGCTGCTGAATAAGGTAAAACGGTCTCACTGGCACCAAATAATACTAATAATGGCTCTAAAAACATCGTACCAATCATCATAAATAATGCTCCTGATGAGATTAACAATACAAAAGCGGTATTTAATGCTTGGGTTGCCCCTTTTTCATTGCGTTCACCTAATCGTATCGAAAATAAAGTAGCGCCTCCAACCCCAAAAAGTAAGCCGATTGATAATTGTAATATCATAATAGGAAAACCGATAGTAATTCCTGCTAACCCATTAGCTCCCAAGTCAGGAGCATTACCAATAAAAATTCGATCGATAATATTATACAAAGCATTCACGACCATCCCGATAATTGCTGGAATTGAAAATTGTACTAACAATTGTCCAATCGGTGCCGTTCCTAAACGTCTATTTCTTTCTTGCATTCACTTCACTCCATCTATTGATTCTATTATTGTTGATTATCTCATTATCTTGTGACTAAATCATCAAAATGCCACATAAAACCGCGCCAATGATGCCTCAAAAAGTCCTAATCTTCTATCTGCTTACTCACTCATTCTTTTGTCATGATGACTATCGCTGACTCAGTTAGCAAAAGTAGTGATAAATCAGCATACATTAAAAGTGATTGATTTAGTTTTAAAATTCACCTATTATATTTAAAATTGTCAACTTAACATTTCAATATTAAAAATGCACCTGATCATTCACTTGCCAATTTCAAGAAGTGTTTAACCTGATTCATTAAGTTACGCCATCATAAGGCTATATTAACAATCAGCAATTTAGTTTTTACTGAAGCATCTGTTATTTGAGCTATTTTTTACATAACTGGCCGATATAATCAAATCCTAATCATATTATGCCATATCTTGGTAAAGATTACTTCAATAATGATTTAAAAAGTCGATAAAGTAGATTTCGAATGACCAAATAGTTATAAATGATAAAGGTTTTGCTACTTTATTCATTTCGACATTTACAAACAGAAATCGAATCAATATTTCGAGAATTTTATAGCTAAAATTAGACTACCAAATGAACATTAAAATAAACGAGGCTGGGCAAAAAACTTTTTAAATTCTGTTCAGGCATATCTACTTAATTCAAATCTCAGTGTTTGAGTGGCCTCAAACTGTGCGGGGGTGGACAGACGAAGCGAAAATCAACTGATTTTCTACTTCTTGCCCACTCCCCAAACACAGAAAACAGGCAAGAAGCAAAAATTTAACTTTTCACTTCTTAACCTATCTTTCAATTCAAAAAATCTATTTGTCTTTAAATATTTTCCTTTATATTGAATTGCGTATCAAAGTTGAAACGATACTATTGAATGAAGGCTTCAATTTCATCTATTTGCAGTGATAATGATTCTAACCCTCCGCCAGTTAAGTACCATAAATCACTCGTTAAAGCATTAATCGCATCATTTTGACTGGCTGTTGTTTGCGCGATTAATTCATTTGTAAGGAAGTCAGCATTTTTAGTTTTATCACCGCCAATAGCTGCCGTACGATCCAAGTAAAAAATACGTTCAGGATTTAAGCTTAAAATACCTTCATAACTCACTTCTTGGCCATGAGTCCCATCTTCAATACTATCATCTACAGCTTTAAAACCAAATATTTGGTAAATTAAAGCAAAGCGAGAATTAGCTGAAAAGGCAGAGAGATTCCCTTCATTTAACATTAACACTAAAGTTGTTTGATTTTGATCGGCAACCGTCTGTTTAACTTGTTCGACTTTTTCTTCAAGACTCGTTATCACCGCTTCAGCTTTTTCAGTTTGATTAAAAATGGTTGCTAAATTTAAGTTTGTGGATTTAAAGGATTCCCAAAAATTAACATTATCTAAACGATTGACAAATACAGGCGCAATTTGTTTCAACTCTTCTGCTAAAGCTGCTGTTCTCCCCGTTGCAATAATTAAATCCGGTGCTAATTCGGCAATAGTTTCTAAATTTGGCTCTTTTAAAGAACCGATATCGGTGATTTTTTCGGGTAATGCACCTAAATATGCGGGAACGTTCTTTTTAGGTGCACCCACGACTAATTCCTCTAGACCTAAAGCTTTCAAAGTATCGTATTCTGAATATCCTAACATGACTACCCGTTCAGGTGTCTGCTCAAAGACCAATTCAGTTCCTAAACTATCAGTAACTTTCACATCTGTCGCTTGAACTTCTACCTTACCTGCTAATAAACTTACTAATCCTAAGAATAAGTTGACAATATTTTCATAATATTCTCCTTGTATAATGAACACATTATACCACAAGTATGTGCGTTTTAAGGTAAATAAGAATAATTCCAAAATAGCATAAAATAATTTTATATTTTGCTATAATAACCAGTGTAAGGCTTTAATATCAAGGTTTTATACCATTTAACGCTTAATCAAACTTTGTGAAAAAAACCATTGTATTAAGGCATAAAAAATAGTATGTCGTATCCATAAAAATACAACATACTATTAAAAGTATTGATACAGTTTAACAAACGGTTTTAGGAGTGAACCAGAACTAGAAAATCCATAAATTTTCGCTTCATCTGTTCTTCTTCGTAGAAGTTGAGAGTGGGTCTCAAACAAGTCTTTAAGACGCGGTTTGAGGGCACTCAACCATTGTACTTTTGATTATCGATTATCAACTTGATTGAATGATGCCTAGTCTATAATTGGCGAAGATGCGCGATTCTTTCTTGGACTGCTGCTAATTGTTGTTCATAATCAACTTGTTTTGCACGTTCAGCTTCCACTACTGCTGCTGGGGCTTTGGCTACGAAACCTTGATTACTTAATTTTTTAACAACGCGATCCACTTCTTTTTCAAGTTTCACTACTTCTTGTTCTAAGCGTTTGATTTCATCTTCGATTTTAATTAAGCCTGCTAGCGGCATTAAAATTTGTGCAAATGGTAATGTTTGAGACACCACTTCTTCTGGTGCGTTCGGAGCTAAGGCAATTTCTAATGCATCAGGATTACAGAAGCGTTCAATATAAGCTTTATTGGCTGTTAATAAATCCATTGTCGCTTCATCATTCGCTTTGATGAATAGGTCCACTTTCTTAGATAATGGCGTATTCATTTCATTGCGAATCATGCGCACTGCGCGGATAATCTCCATAACTTGTTCCATTGCTTTTTCTGATTGAGCATCACGATAGTTTTCATCCACTATTGGATACTTAGCCACCACAATTGATTCACCTGCTGGGGCGATTTGTTGCCATATTTCCTCTGTAACGAATGGCATAATTGGGTGAGATAATTTTAAAATATTATCTAAAACATGGACTAAAATCGATTTGGTAGTAGTATTATCACGTGAATCATCTTGTAACTGTTCTTTCGTCATTTCAATATACCAGTCACAAAAATCATCCCAAATAAAATGATAAAGTACTCGACCTGCTTCTCCGAATTCAAATTTATCAAAAAGACGCGTCACATCTTCAATCACATTTTGTAAACGTGCCATAATCCAACGGTCTGCCAATGTTAAATCTTCACCAATGTTAATATCTTCAATGGTCATCTCGCCAACATTCATCAAAGCAAAACGACTCGCATTCCAAATCTTATTAATAAAGTTCCAAGCCGCTGCTAATTTTTCTTCACTATAACGAACATCTTGTCCCGGAGCCGAACCATTGGCTAAGAACCAACGTAAAGCATCGACTCCAAATTCATCAATGACGTCCATTGGATCAATCCCATTACCAAGTGATTTAGACATTTTACGCCCTTCGCTATCACGAATCAAACCGTGTAATAAGACATTATTAAATGGTCGGCGACCAGTAAACTCTAATGATTGGAAAATCATCCGGCTCACCCAGAAAAAGATAATGTCATATCCGGTTACCAATGTGCTAGTTGGGAAATAACGGTTAAAATCGGCTGATTCTTCAGGCCAACCCATGGTAGAAAATGGCCATAAAGCACTAGAAAACCAAGTATCTAAGACGTCTTTATCACGTTCCCAGTTCTCTTCATCTTCAGGTGCAACCTCTCCAACATAAACTTCGCCGGTTTCTTTATGATACCAAGCAGGAATTTGATGTCCCCACCATAATTGACGAGAGATAACCCAGTCGTGAACATTTTCCATCCAAGTTAAGAATGTTTGGTTAAAGCGTGGTGGGAAGAATGACACCGCATCCTCTTCAGATTGATTTTGAATGGTTCTTTCAGCTAATGGCTTCATTTTAACAAACCATTGCGTCGATAATATTGGTTCCACAACCGCTCCACTACGTTCAGAGTGTCCGACACTATGTGGATGGCTTACAATTTTAACCATTAATCCTAATTCTTCAAGGTCTTTAATGATTTGTTTACGTGCAACAAAGCGGTCCATTCCAGCATATTGACCCGCATTTTCATTCATTGAACCATCTAAGTTCATTACATTTAGACGTTGCAAGTTATGACGATTGCCTAATTCAAAGTCATTTGGATCATGAGCGGGTGTTACTTTCATCGCTCCCGTTCCAAATTCTACATCGACATAATCATCGGCGATAATTGGAATTTCACGATTCATTAATGGTAACATCACGGTCTTACCTATTAGATGTTGATAACGCTCATCTTCAGGATGAACAACGACTGCCGTATCACCGAGCATAGTTTCTGGACGTGTTGTCGCAATTTCTAATACTTCATCACTACCCACAACCGGATAATTAATATGATAAAATGCTCCTTCAATGTCTTTATGAATGACTTCAATATCTGACAAAGCAGTCATCGCTTTCGGGTCCCAGTTAATAATATACTCACCACGATAAATTAAGCCTTTTTTGTATAACTCAACAAAGACACGATTGACAGCTTTATTAAGACCTTCATCCAAAGTAAAACGTTCACGAGAGTAATCAACAGAAACGCCCATTTTACCCCATTGTTGACGGATGGTTTTAGCATATTCTTCTTTCCAGTCCCATACTTGTTGGATGAACTTTTCACGACCTAAATCATGACGACTAATCCCCTCTTTAGCTAATTTTTCTTCTACTTTAGCTTGAGTCGCAATACCAGCATGGTCCATACCTGGTAACCATAAAGTATCATAGCCTTGCATTCTTTTTTGTCGGATAATCATATCTTGTAACGTTACATCCCAAGCATGACCTAAGTGTAATTTACCAGTGACATTTGGTGGTGGGATGACAATTGAATAGGGTTCCGCATTCGGGTCTTCAGAAGGTTTAAAGACACCTGATTCAACCCATTGTTGATATTTTCCCGCTTCTACCGCTTGCGGATTATATTTGGTTGACATTTCTTTTTTCATAAGAAACTTCCTTTCTTTCATTCATTGCGATTTACTGATTAAGTTGGATGCTAGTTATTTAAAAATAAAAAAGCGCCCCTTGTTGAACAAAGGACGTTTAAATAACGTGGTACCACCTAATTTCAGACACAAATCCGAGTGTCTCTCCATGTTGTTAACACAGTATCTTCTGCGTAAAGTACTACTATTAGTTCACACTTTAAAGCTCCAAGCTACCTTCATCAACTATGAAAACTTTCACCGACTGTTTTCTCTCTGAAAAAGCGTTGACTACTCTTCTCTTCATCGCATTCATATTATGTTTTACATTCTAACAAAATAACCGGATAGTTTCAAGCACTAATCAAGCTTGATCCCTCATCAATCTTCAAGTATTAGAGATCATTCTCACTTAATGCCATCATGAAATAAAAAGTACGTCCAACAGTAAATGATTCAACTATTAGTAGCGAATAGTTTTGAAAAAGTTGAAATTCATATTGGAACCTTATGTTATATTTTTTTAATAATATTTGAGGTTAATTGACATCGCGTTAGGATAGCAATAACTACACTAGCACAGCGCTATCAAATAAACGAACTATAAATTGGCTGAATTGATCAAGTTTATGATCGTCGCCTTTAGAAGCTGTTTGATCCCCTCAACCACAGTGCTAACATAAAATAGATGGAACCAAAAATATTTTTTCGTTTTTACCCAACTATAGGACTTTTATTTTAGATTAATTTTGGTACAATGGTTAAATGAGTTATAGCGAGAGGAATGATAATATGAAAATTGGATTTGATAGTGAAAAGTATCTTGATGAACAAAGTCAATACATTATGGAACGTGTTAATCATTATGATAAATTATACCTCGAGTTTGGTGGAAAATTAATCGGGGATTATCATGCATCTAGAGTTTTACCTGGTTTCGATCCAGACGGTAAAATTAAGCTATTATACCGTTTACGTGAACAAGCTGAAATTATCATTTGTATTTATGCCGGAGACATTGAAAGTAACAAAGTTCGTGGCGATTATGGAATTACCTATGACCAAGATCTATTAAAATTAATTGATGATTTACGTCATTGGGATTTAAGTGTCAACAGTATTGTCATTACTCGCTTTACTGGCCAATCACCTGCACAACAATTAAAAACTAAGTTAGAACGTCGCGGAATTAAAGTTTACACACATGGGCATACTCAAGGTTATCCGATGGATATTGATACTATTGTTTCAGAAGAAGGCTATGGTCAAAATGAATATATCAAAACCACTAAACCTTTAGTTGTTGTAACTGCACCAGGAGCAAATAGTGGTAAATTAGCTACTTGCTTAAATCAACTTTATCATGAAGTACAACATGGTCATTCAGCTGGCTATGCCAAGTTCGAAACTTTCCCTGTGTGGAACTTACCTCTCGACCATCCAGTAAATATCGCTTATGAAGCCGCTACGGTTGACTTAGAAGATGTCAATATGATCGATACCTTCCACCTACAGCATTATGGCGAAACAACGGTCAATTACAACCGAGATATTGAGGCTTTCCCATTGTTAAGAAGAATTTTAACACGTATTAATGGCGGTGCCGAAATTGAATACCACTCCCCTACGGACATGGGCGTTAACCGAGTAGGGTTTGCGATTACTGACCAAAATGTCGTGGAAGATGCCGCTAAACAAGAAATTATTCGACGCTATTTTGAATCTCAAACCGCTTATAAAAAAGGGACTGCTACCCTCGCAACTGCTCAAAGAAGTAAATTAATTATGGACGAAATGGCATTGACAACTGATGATCGTCCAGTAGTTGCGGCCTCACTGCAAAAAGCGGAAAAAGAAGGCGTTCCGGTTGTAGCCATTGAATTACCAAATCAGACCATTATAACCGGTAAAAGCAGTGAAATGATGACGGCTTCGGCTGCGTGTGTTCTTAATACGATTAAAGCTTTAGCCAATATCAGTGATGATTTACATTTATTAACACCAATGATTTTAAAAGCGATTGACGATTTAAATAGTACATATTTAAAACGCCGTAATCATGTTTTAAATACCCACGAAATTCTAATTGCATTAAGTATTTCAGCCGTTACCAACCCCACTGCTGACTTGGCTTTAAAGCAACTCGATAAATTAAAAACATTACAAGCTCATAGTACGGTCATTCCAGCAAAATCTGATGAAGAATCTTATCGTAACTTAGGAATTATGATGACCAGTGAATCTGAATTTGCTAGCGATTATTTATTTTACGAAGGATAATCACCCTATTGGTCTAACATCAATATCTCACTCAAGTTAGTTACCCTATTTTTCTAGCCTAAACTTACGTACTTAGAATAATCACCTAGTTCCATCACAAATTTTCGTACTTTGACGGGAATTCGAACGAGGTTCTGTCTCAATCAGCATACCATATAATTATTGCAGTGTTATTAATGACTCGAATACTAATCTTTTAAACTTAGTCATTGAAAAGAACTTAATTTAATCGTACTAAACTAAGTAAATAATCCAATAAAATAAACGAGCATACTCTTTATTGCTGAGAGCTTGCTCGTTTTTTATTCTATTGAATGGATTAGAAATTGATGTGCGTCAGCGAAAAAGAGTACCTAATGAGAAATGTCTCTCAAGATTGATCGATAAGCTATTTTATTAATATTGAGTGATAATTTTGACTTCGCTTAATTATTTAAAATAGACCACGGTTGAACCATTGCCGCCAGCATTCGGCGCTGAATATTCAAAATGATCGACTTGTGGATGGCGTTTTAAAGCTTCACGAACCCCTTGTCTGAGGGCCCCTGTGCCTTTTCCATGAATGATGGTCACCATTGGGTGATGCGATAATAAGGCACTATCTAAATATTGACTTAAGCGATGTAAGGCATTTTCATAGCGTTCGCCACGTAAGTCCAAGGTGGTTTGTACTTTCGGACCTGCGCTACGCTGAACGTTCACTTTTACTTTCGATTCCACTTTATCCAGTGGTTCTAATTCATCAGCTTTTACTTTCATCTTCAAGATACCCATTTGGACAATATATTCTTCGGCACCTGTCTGTTCAACAATGGTACCTCGTTGTCCATAAGAAATGACTTCGACATCATCGCCTTCATGAAATTGGCGTTGACGTTTCGCACGACGAAGTACTTTATTTTTCTTAAGGTTTTCTGGCATTTTCAAATCATCAAAGGCTTTTTTCTTATCTATTAAGACATGTTCCTTAATATTATCACGACTACCTTGTTCTAATTGTAACTCACGAATTTCTTGAAGTATTTTTTCTGCTTGGTTTTTAGCGTCTTCTACTTTTTCATTCGCTTCTTGTTTCGCTTTTTCAACGATTTGATTTTTTTGCTCTAACCAACGATTGTACTCTGTTCGTAAGTCCTTATGAAGTTGTTCAGCTAAAGCAAGTTGTTCTAAAGCTTCTTCATGGGCTAATTCAGCTTCGCGACGCTCCCGTTCTAAATTCGCTACCATTTCATTGACGGACTGAGTTTCAGTGTCAATGCCTCCACGTGCTTCTTCTAAAATATCCGCTCGTAGTCCTAAACGTTGAGATATGTCAAAGGCATTACTACGGCCTGGCACACCAATTAATAGACGATAAGTTGGCGATAATGTCGTGACATCAAATTCCATACTGGCATTAATGGTTTTTGGCGTATCATGTGCATACAATTTGAGTTCTGGATAATGTGTAGTGGCCATGACTGTCGCGTCGACTTTACGGAAATAATTCAAAATCGCCATCGCCAAAGCCGCCCCTTCTTGCGGATCGGTACCTGAACCTAATTCGTCAAATAGGACTAGTGATTGATAAGTCGCTTGTTCTAGAATACGGACCGTATTGGTCATGTGACTCGAGAACGTCGATAAACTTTGCTCGATCGACTGTTCATCTCCAATATCTGCAAAAATATCATCAAACACACCCACTTGACTTCCTCGATCAGCTGGAATATGCAATCCCGTTTGCGCCATCATTTGTAGTAAACCTAGTGTTTTTAAGAGAATGGTTTTCCCACCGGTATTAGGTCCCGTAATAATCAGAGCACGATACTCTTCGCCGATAATGATATCATTTGCTACAATATCTTTAACATCAATTAATGGGTGACGCGCTTGCCACAACGCTACATGATTTTCCACTGAAAATTTCGGCTTTACTGCCTCGAACGCACGAGCATGTTCTGCTCTTGCTTGAATAAAGTCTAATTCACTCACCATTAATTGATTGTGTTTTAAAGAGTCATAATGCGGCATCAATTCGACTGAAATTTCCATCAAAATACGCTCAATCTCTTTACGTTCAGCCACTAATAATTCAGAACGTTTTTGATTTAATACCATCACTGCTTGTGGTTCAATATAGAGCGTTTGTCCCGTACTACTTTGGTCATGAATACGGCCGCCAAATTGATTACGGTATTCTGCTTTAACCGGTAAAACATACACATCATTACGCATGGTCACTAATGTATCGGATAGTTGACTCGCTTTTGATTTGACTAATTGATTTAATTGATTACGGATTTGTTCTTCTGTTTGTGTTTGTTGACGGCGAATTGAAGCTAGCTCAGTGGAAGCAGTCGACAGTACATTACCCTCTTCAGTAATCGATTGTTCAATTAATTTTTCAATTTGAGGCAAATGAACGCATTGGTCGACCCACTTTGACAAAGCCGGATAAACTTTATCATCCTCAGCCAACTCGTCAAAAAAAGTAATTAATTGTTTGATAGTTTTTAACAGGCGACCTACTTGTGCAACCTCCAGTGCATTTAAACTAGCTTCTAATTTTAAACGTCTTAAAGCCGGTGCTAAATTATTTAAACGAGGTATCGGCATGACTTTACGTTGTGTTAAAATGCCTAATGCTTGTTCAGTTTCTAGTTGCCATTCTTCAAGTTGATCTAAATCCGCACTAATCCGCATGGCTTGTACTTTATCTTTTCCTAATTCTGTTTGAATATATTGTTGTACTTGTGCTTGTACTTTAGCAAATTCTAATGTTTCATAAATTTTTGTATTGGAACTCATCGGACACTCTCCTTCAAAAAGACAATAAAGGAGTGGGCAAGAAGTTGAAAATCAATTGATTTTCGCTTCGTCTGACCACTCACCACTACGCTATAAAATAATCAGCTGGAACCAAATAGAATTTTTATGTTGATGACCAGCCTCTTTCAGACACAGTTTGAGACCACTCTTCACTGCGCTATAAAATAAACAGATGAATTAAATAGAATTTTTAAAGTTTTGTCCAGCCTTATCATTTGTTTATCCAAAAGGATTAACCGTTAACCACGTTTCTGCCGCCCATTTTGATAGAAAAGGCGTATCAGCAACAATGCGATAAGCGAGTGGATTATCAACAAACTGTTGTTGAATAAACTCAATTGGAATTAACGATAAAATAAATAAAAAGATATAAATCATGACAAAAGCAATCAGTAGATTGATTAAGCCACCACCAATATAATTAACAATGCTTAAAACATTATAATATGTAATTCTAGTGAAAAACACGGCTAAAAACTTCGTCAATAACCAACCGATTAGTCCAATAACAACGAAAGTAACAGCGCGATAAAATGCTTGGTCTACTAAGAAACTTTGTGCTTCATCATAAAATATCAAATTAGTATTTTGCTGAACGGATGGAAATGGAATAATCATCTCAACATATTGAGATAAGGGTTCAAAATATTTGGTAGCTAAGATAAAAGTAATAACATAACCTAATAATTGCACCAATTGCATTACTAAACCACGTCTAAATCCGGTATAAAAACTATAGGCTAAGATAATTAAAATTATAAAAGTTAACATCAGACAGCCTCCTCTTTAAAATTATTTTCGATATGGAATATTAGCATTTAATTTAGATGATGTTGAAGCCGCTTTTAACTGTTCAAGCTCTGCTTCTAATTCCATAATTCTAGCTTCTTTTACGAGTTGATCACTGACAGCATTGACTGCCATTAAAATACTGTGATCCATAATAGATAACTGAGGGGCTAATTCAGATAATTGACTTAATTGAGTATTCACTAATTCAACTACTGCCTCCATGTGTTCGTTTGAACGTTCACCAACAATTGTATATGGTCGCCCAGCAATCGTCACATTAAAACGACGTTTCTCGCTCACAATCTTCTTCCCTTCTGTTATAGTAGTCTTATATATACACTACATTTTATCAGAAAACAGCGTTTATTGCACGTTTTCTAAGAAGTTTCATATATAATTTAATCTTTACTAACCCTATGATATAATAAAAGAGCATTTATAAATAAGGAGGGATTCGATTGTCTAGTCAAACACTCGTATTAAGTCCTGAAAAAATTAAGGAAATGGCCACATATTATCAACATTATATGCAGTCTCCAGTTCCTTATAGTATTTTCCGTGCCAAAAAAAACGGCATTGTCATTACCGCGTATCAAAGTGGTAAAGTTCTTTTTCAAGGTCATGGTGCCGAAAATGAAGCCGCTATTTGGGGAACTGCCAGTCAAAAAACACCCTCGTCAAAAACCCCTCCCACTAGTCATTTACCTCATGATTTTGCTGATTGGACGATCATTGGGAGTGATGAAGTAGGGAATGGCAGTTATTTTGGTGCTTTAACCGTTTGTGCCGTCTATTTACCGAAAGAAAAGCAGCCGTTAATGAAAGAACTAGGAGTTAAAGATTCAAAATTATTGACTGATAAACAAATTATTGAGCTGGCTTGGCAAATTAAAGAATGTGTGCCTTATCATTTAACCGTATGTTCTCCTGAAAAATACAATGAAGCCAATCAAACACGTAATGCCAATGCCATCAAAGTATCTTTACATAATTTTACTTTACAAAAATTAATAGCCAAACTATCAGACAATGAAAAAAATCAATTACAAGGTATTTTAATTGATGAATTCACTAGCGAAAAAAATTATTATCAATATTTAAAAAACGAAGCAAATCCATATAAAGATAAAATTTATTTTGAAAAAAAAGGCGAGAGTCGTCACCTAGCAGTTGCTTGTGCTTCTATTATTGCACGGGCTGCCTTTCTAGAATCGCTAACTGAATTAGGTAAACCTTACAACATCATCCTACCATCCGGTGCGGGTTTAAATGTTGATCAGATTGGAAGACGTTTAATTAAACAATTTGGCCCTAAAGTATTAGATAAAACAGCTAAATTGCATTTTGCTAATACCCAGAAGATTTTAGGTAAATAAAACCAATCTAAGCCGTTTATTATGGTGATATTATCTGACTTGCCTACTCACCTTCCCAATAGGTCATTAATAAGGTGCTAAAGACGCTAGTTGCTAGTACTTTCTACGAATTTTGTATCAGCCAAAACGAGACTCACTAGAAATGAATAAATTTCTAGCAAGTCCCGTATTTTGTTTTATAATATTATGCCTTGTTAAAAACCTAATTTCTTGCTATTTAAAGCGTTTTTTCGATATAATCCATTTGAAATTACTAAATAGAGGTAGATTAAAATGGATATTAATTATGCGGAAAAAATCAAAAAACTACGTCTCCAAAAAAACATGACACAAAAAGACCTTGCGAAAGACATCTGTAGTCAGGGACTGATTTCCAAAATCGAAAAAAACGAAGTCGATTCTGATATTAAAATTTTACATAAAATAGCGCAAAAACTTGATGTAACGGTTGGTTATTTGATTGGTGAAGTAGATGATGTCGGGCAAAATATTACGGCTTCTATTCCAAAATTTCAACAAAAAATAAATACTTTTATTGAAGAAAAAAGATATTTAGCTCTCGAACATTTCTTTAAAGAAGTGGTGAATGACGCAAGCTTTTCTCCAATCAGTTCAACTTATAAACTATGGATTGAATCCATCATCTTAGCGAATAATTATAATCTCATAGAGGAGGCAATCGCAAACTGTGAACAGGCGATTAGGATCTTAGAAAATAAAAATCGCCCCGAACTAGGTGACCTTGAACTTCATATTAATTTATTAAATTCGGTTGCTGATTATTATTTTTCGCTTGAAAACTACAATGAGGCGATTGAATATTTTGAAAAAGCACTAAAATTAGTTGAAAATAAAACAAATTTTTTACACTATCAGATTAAAATTCTATTTGGACTTGCACGTTCAAACTCCTATCTATTAAAGATAATGGAATCTAATTTTTATGCAGAAAATGCGGTTCATCTATCTGCTCAAACAAAAGATTTACAACGCATCGATTCATTGTATTTATTATTGGCTGATAATGCAATCATAGCAGATGATTTTACTAAAGCAGCTGAATTTTGTAATAAAGCACAGTTAATTGCAGAGATTAAAGAAAATAACTTCTTAATTCCTTACATTAACCGTACTTATGCTAAACTACAGCTAAAAATGAAAGACCAACAAAATAATAATAAGTAGAAAAATAACAATAGCATATCAATTAGGTTTGTGTAGTAGATTAAAGAATCAACTATTCTCTGTTAAAACAGAGAGTTTGTCCTAAACATGGTGGTTGTACAAACGATGTCATATCTCCAACCGTTTAAAGACACTAAGGGATGGTTGACTGGCACCCCATCA
>NZ_FUWO01000022.1 GCF_900167405.1 Globicatella sulfidifaciens DSM 15739 | reverse complement strand
TCGTTAAATGGTAAAGGTCTTTATATAGCGTATGATATTTACCTGTATGGATATCTTTATAACGCTTAGGTTTTTGTTTAAACTGTGTTTTTACGGTCTTATATCTCGCGATTACCGTACGCATCACGGACTGGGCCATTTGCGATTGCATTCCAAAATCCTGACGTATCTGATGATACAAGGCGTTGTGTAAAGTCGTTTGACCTAATTCAAAGTCATGGTCAAAGATATATGTCGAAACAAAATTACAAGCGTTTAAAAACTGTTGTTGGGTTTCTTCGAATTTTTCAATATCACTAGCACTTGGGTATAATTGCACTTTAATCGTTTTCGTTAACTGCATCTTGTCACCTCTTTCTTCTTAAACACATTATACCATCTTTTTAGTGAAAACATTAACGATAACCTAGTAAAATCAACAGAAAGAGCTGTCTATTTCGCTAATTCCTCCTAGGTATTAATACCTAGGTTTCCTTAACTGACAGCTTGTAAATGAAGCAGAAAACTATTTATTAGATCGTCAAATTCTAGTGCCATTAATTCAAAATAATACCTCTTTATTGATTTCTGATAAAATTGATAATATTGAAGTTAATCCTGATGGTTCGGGTGTTGATTTTACAACCTTAACGTATCAATAAAATCAGTTGAATCAATTTAGTTTAATTCCTTTCCTTATTTAATAGTCTTATGTTGGAGTGGCCGTAAGATATAATTATCGGATCAATTATAGTGTCTTCAAAGTAGTGTAAAGTCATTAAGTCTCATCTCTAATTGATACTAATGAATATGGGGTTTCACCATTAAAAGTTACCCAAACATCGACAAGTATATCCGAGAGGTTGAGTGGCCACAAAAAGCGTCTTAACGTAGCTAAGAACAAACTTGAAAAACTCAGTCAAGTTAGTGCTTGATTATTAAAAGTGCAGTAGTTGAGTGACATCAAACCACGTCTCACGGAGATTGAACAGACGAAGCGGAAATCATTTCCTTTTCTACTTCTGATTCACTCCCATTATACTAACGCAACTCTTAAGGGGTGGGCCTAGGAAGCTCTCATCATGTGATGGTCGTCTTCTAGCTCACTCCTTAGCTTATGTGTTTTGAAACTGAGAAACTAATCATTTAACAAGGTATAGAATTTCATGTATACTAACAATAGTTTAATTTTATTAAAAGAAAGAGGTGGCTAAATGAATGCGTATGGGAAATATTTGTTAAGACGTATTTTTTATATGTTATTGACCTTATTTATTATTATCACAACAACATTTCTCTTATTACAATTCTTACCAGGGACGCCGTTTGCTAATCAAGATTTATTGACTGCAAAACAATTAGAATTATTGAATGAAAAATATGGGTTGAATAAACCAATTTTTGATCAGTATTTGGCATATTTGGGTAATATATTAAGGGGAGACTTTGGTTATTCTTTCCAATTTAATAATTTACCTGTGACCCAGATTATCGCGGATCGGGCTGGTCCTTCGATTCAATTAGGCTTACAAGCGATGGTTTTAGGGACAGTTGTAGGAACGTTTCTAGGTGTTATCGCAGCGGTTAAACAAAATACTTGGATTGATACCTTTACGTCTATTTTCGCGATTGCTGGACGAAGTGTGCCAAACTTTGTTTTCGCTGTTATTTTACAGTTTGTTTTTGCGGTTGTGTTAGAAGTGTTACCGATAGCGTTTTGGCGTGAAGGCTTTAAGTCAACGATTTTACCAACTTTAGCCTTATCGATTTCGCCAATGGCTGAAGCGGCAAGGTTTATCCGTACGGAAATGATTGAAGTTTTAAATAGTGATTATATTGAATTAGCTAAAGCGAAAGGTTTTTCTAAATTTTACATCATCTTAAAACATGCCTTGCGTAATGCTTTAATTCCTTTATTAACGATTTTAGGACCAGTGACTGCTGGCTTAATGACGGGTTCATTAGTAATTGAACAAATATTTTCTATCCCTGGTATTGGCGAACAATTTACTAAATCTATTTTAGTCAATGATTATCCAACGATTATGGGAATTACGATTATGTATTCGACTATATTAATTGTGATGATTTTAATTGTCGATATTTTATACGGTATCATTGATCCAAGATTAAGAATGGGAGGGGGTAAATAATGGCAAAGGCTTTATTAGATTCAAAATATAATGAAGAATTATTAGCGAAGCTATCGATAGATGAACAATTATTAACACCTGACCATCGTCAAACACGACAAGAAAGCGAAAAAATCCATGCGCCATCTCTGAACTTCTTACAAGATTCGTGGCGACGCTTGAAGAAAAATAAAGGGGCGATAGTTGC
This sequence comes from Globicatella sulfidifaciens DSM 15739, assembly GCF_900167405.1. Lineage (GTDB taxonomy): Bacteria > Bacillota > Bacilli > Lactobacillales > Aerococcaceae > Globicatella > Globicatella sulfidifaciens. The sequence continues at coordinate 23,041 of NZ_FUWO01000022.1, read as the reverse complement.
CTTATTTGTAGTATTATTCATTGTGCTCATTGCCATCCTGGCGCCATTGATTGCACCGGCTTCACCGTATGCTCAAAATCCAGCCCATGCCAACTTAGCACCTAAAATTCCCGGATTAGAGTGGACGACGTGGTTTGATGGTAAAGCAATGAGTCGTGGTAAGAAATTAATCGATACTTATGAAAAAGCCAATGTCCCTGCCGGCACCTATTACTATTTAGGAACAGACTCTTTAGGTCGTGACTTATTGTCACGTATTTTATATGGGACACGTATCTCATTATTAGTGGCTTTTGTGGCGGCTTTAATTAACTTAGTATTTGGGATTATTTACGGATTAACCTCAGGTTGGTTAGGTGGCAAAGTCGATACCTTTATGCAACGCTTATTAGAAGTGTTATCAGGGGTACCAAATTTAGTCATTGTCGTCTTAATGTTATTAGTCTTAAAACCAGGCTTAATTTCAATTATTATTACGATTGCTTTAACATCCTGGATTACCATGTCACGGGTTGTCCGTGCCCAAACCTTACGTTTGAAACAAACTGAGTATGTTTTAGCAGCACAAGTATTAGGGCAACATCCGATTAAAATTATGTTAAAACATATTCTACCAAATATGATTGGGATTATTATCGTGCAAGTGATGTTTGCTTTACCAAGTGCGATTTTCTTTGAAGCATTTTTAAGCTTTATCGGAATCGGTATTCCGGCACCCGATGCCTCGTTAGGAACCTTAATTAGTGATGGCTATAAGACCTTCCGCTTCTTACCGCATTTAATGTGGTATCCTGCGGCGATGATTTCGGTCTTGATGTTATCCTTTAATTTATTAGCGGATGGGCTGCGGGATGCCTTTGACCCTAAAATGAAAGAGTAGGTGACGAACATGGATCAACCAATTTTAAGTGTTAAGAATTTACAAATTAGTTTTAAAACCTTTGCCGGTGAAGTGCAGGCTATTCGTGGTGTGAGCTTCGATTTGCATAAAGGAGAAACATTAGCGATTGTTGGTGAATCAGGTTCTGGTAAGACGGTCACCACTCGTTCCATTATGGGATTATTAAGTAAAAATGCCATCATCAAATCAGGAGAAGTCTTATTTAATGGTGATAATCTATTACAATATAAAGAACGTCAAATGCGAGACATTCGTGGAACGCAAATTGCAATGATCTTCCAAGACCCGATGACCTCATTAAATCCGACCTTAACTATTGGCCAACAGATTATGGAAATCTTAACCAAACAAAGAGGGATGTCTAAAAGTGAAGCGATTGAAGAAACGATTGATTTATTAACTTTATGTGGTATTCGCGACCCTGAAGCTAGATTGAAACAATACCCTCATCAATTTTCAGGAGGGCAACGTCAACGGATTGTGATTGCGATTGCTTTAGCGGGCGACCCTGAGATTTTAATTGCAGATGAACCGACGACTGCACTAGATGTGACGATTCAAGCGCAAATTATTGAGTTATTAGAAGAAATTCAACGACAAAAAGACATGTCCATTATTTTTATTACCCATGACTTAGGAGTGGTGGCGAATGTGGCAGACCGGGTGGCCGTGATGTATGCTGGTAAAATCGTCGAAATAGGGGGCGTGGACGATATTTATTATCACCCACAACATCCCTATACTTGGGGCTTATTAAGTGCGATGCCGACCCCAGATCAAAAAGGAGAGCTCTATGCGATTCCCGGTACGCCACCGGACTTATTGAATCCACCAAAAGGCGATGCCTTTGCTTTAAGAAATGAGTATGCATTAGCAATTGATTTTGAAGAAGAGCCTCCAATGTTCCAAGTATGTGATACGCATTATGCGGCCACTTGGCTATTACATCCTCAAGCGCCCGCGGTCATGCCACCACAAAATATTTTAGATCGTTATGAACATTATCGCTGCGAATGTCAACAAGGAGGCAGACAGTCATGAAAAAAGAACCACTTGTCCAAGTGAAACATTTAAAACAATATTATGATGCAGGAACTCCTAATGAAGTCAAAGCAGTCGATGATGTTAGCTTTGATATCTATAAAGGCGAAACCTTTGGTTTGGTCGGTGAATCCGGTTCAGGTAAATCTACCATTGGTCGTGCTATTGTCAATTTATATCAACCGACCGCAGGTGAAATCTTATTTAATGGTCAAAGTAATCAAGATCGTCGCTCATTAAAGCAAAGACGCTTATTCAATAAAGAAGTTCAAATGATTTTCCAAGATCCTTACGCTTCATTAAATCCACGCATGAAAGTGCGTGATATCATTGCTGAAGGGATTGATGTTCATGGACTAGCCCATAATGAGAAAGAGCGCAATGATCGAGTGAATCAATTATTAGAAACAGTTGGACTTAATATTGACCATGCGACGCGTTATCCTCATGAATTCTCAGGAGGGCAACGTCAACGGATAGGGATTGCGAGGGCTTTAGCAGTCGAACCACAATTTATCGTCTGTGATGAGCCAATATCAGCTTTAGATGTATCCATTCAAGCACAAATTATCAATCTGTTAGAGCAATTACAAGCTGAAAGAGGCTTGACCTATCTATTTATCGCTCACGATTTATCAATGGTTAAATACTTTAGTGACCGAATTGGCATGATGTATCGCGGTAAATTGGTTGAATTAGCCGATGCGGAGGAACTCTATGCCAACCCTCAACACGCTTATACGCAAAGTTTATTATCGGCGATTCCCTTACCGGATCCTGATTATGAACGCGAGCGCCAACGTATTATCTTTGATGAAAGTACAATCGATTTACAAAGTGAAATGATTGAAATTAAACCCAACCATTGGGTAAAGCCATAAATAATAAAAAATAAACAGCATGAGGCTGGGCAGAGGAAGCGAAAATCAATCGATTTTCTATTTCTTATCCAATCCGTGCTGTTTTTTTGTTGTCCAAATCGTGATAAAAGTTAATGTTTTTTGTTAATCATTTTAATAAAAAGGCAATGAAAAACGCTTTAACTAAAAGAAAAGATTAGATTCTATTGCATATCCTAGTTAAACACGATAAAATAGAATGGATAAAAACTATCTCACGCAAGAGATTTTGGGAGGCCATTATGCAAGAAGAAATTAGTCTAAAAGATTTGTTTAACATTGTGAAAAAGCATGTGTTTACAATCTTTGCATTAACATTAATTGGGGCAATCTTGTCCTTAGTATTTATGAACTTTTTTGTGGAACCAAAATATCAATCAGAAGCACAACTATTGGTTAATCAAAAAAGTACAGAACAACAATCAATTAACTATAATGAAATTCAGTCGAATATTCAGTTAATTAATACTTATCGTGATGTTATTCGTAGTCAACAATTATTAACACAAGTTAGTGAAAACATGGGTGGAGTCTATACTACAGAACAATTGACAGACGCTGTAACGGTAGATCAACAAACTAATTCACAAATGTTTACTGTTAAAATAGTTTTGGATGATCCAAGTGCTGCACAAAATGTATTGGCTCATATTACCACGCTATTTGATCAAACATTGAGATCAATTTATGAAGCCGATATATCGAATATCTATGTCTTACAGCCAGCTTCATTTGATGCCAATCCTGTTTCACCAAGCGCAATTCGTTATTTGGCGATTGGAACTTTAATAGGTCTAGCTTTAAGTGTTCTCTATATATTAATTGCGGAAATGACTGATACGACAGTGAAAGATGTGGAGTTCTTACAACAATTAGGCTTAACTAATTTAGGGGAGATTAATATTATTTCCAGTCGTGATGCCAAAAATGCCCGCTTAAGTCAACGTGGGACTAGAAGAGTAAAGGAGTAATTGAATAATGTTTGGAAATAAACGTAGAAAAAAAGAAAAAAACTTACAAAAAGAACAATCATTCGGTGCCCCTTTAATTGCTTACAATAATCCAAAATCAATTCATGCGGAACAATTTAGAACGATTCGTACTAATATTGAGTTTGTGAATATTGATAAGCCTGTTCAGTCGATGATTGTGACTTCAAGTATACCGGCAGAAGGTAAGTCGACCATCTCATCTAACTTAGCTTATGTGATGGGGGCAACCGAGAAAAAAGTATTAGTGGTTGATGCCGATATGCGTAAACCAACCGTCCATCGTACCTTTGCTTTAAACAATGAAAAAGGCTTATCAACCTTAATCTCACAACCGGAAATGAAGTTTAATGAAGTAGTCCAATTTAGCCCCGATCTAAATCTTTACTTTATGCCTGCTGGACCGATTCCACCAAATCCGGCTGAATTATTAACTTCAGCACGGATGAACAGTATTATGGAAGAATTAAAAGGCTATTTTGATTTAATTATTTATGATACACCTCCAATTAGTGCGGTAACCGATGCCCAAATTATGGCCACTAAAGTGGATGGGGTGGTCTTAGTGGTGCGTGAAGGCTATGTTACAAAAGACGAATTACGTAATTCAAAAGCTGCTTTAGATAATGTTAATGCTCGTATCTTTGGGTATGTCTTAAATGGTAAAGAAATATCAGATTCTGCTGGCTATTATGCTTATTATGGTTACTCAGAAGAGGCCTAAAGATGTTAGTAGATATTCATAGCCATCTCCTCCCCGGGGTAGATGATGGCGCCAAAAATATTGAAAATTCAATTGAATTAGCACAAGTTGCGGTGAGTGAAGGTGTCGAGCATTTAATCTTGACACCTCATCATTATAATAACCAATATGTTAATCATAAATATGATGTCATAAAAGCGACCGAAGAATTACAAAAAATCTATGATCGAGCAGGCATTAATCTGAAAGTCTATCCTTCCCAAGAAATCCGTATTCATCATGATTTATTAGATAATATCTTATATAAGGATGATTATTTATCATTGGATGCGCGTGGCAAATATTACTTAATTGAAATGCCCACTAAGAGCGTTCCTGATTATGCATTAGATTTAATTAAAAAGATGATCCAACAAGGTATGGTGCCGGTTATTGCGCATCCAGAACGTAATCATGCCTTTGCCAAGGACATTCGCTTATTGTATCAGTTTATTGAAGCCGGCTGCTTATCGCAAGTAACCAGTCATTCGTATATTGGCTTTTATGGAGAAAAGTTACGCAAAATTAGTCAAGAGATGATAGAACATAATTTAATTCATATCATCTCTTCAGATGCTCATCATTTAGAATATCGTCCCTTTAATATGCAGAAAGCTTATGAGCAAGTAGAACTTGATTATGACTCACGATTAGCCGAATATTTTAAACACAATGCGGCTGCTGTTTTTAATGGTGATGATATTGTAACGATGCGCCCGAAAAAGAAAAAGCGCTTTGGCTTATTTTAAAAGATCAGAAATGAAGTGATTAGATGAACAAACGATTGATTAATCTATTAGTTGTATTAATTTGTATTGTTTCTTTAAACAATCAGACCGTATATGCCACCGAAACTCAAGAGCCGATGTCCGTGCTATTATTAGGCATCGACAGCGGCTCTTTAGGTCGTACTGAGGTAGGACGTAGTGATGTGATGATGGTCATGACTCTAAATCCCAATACTAACCATATTACCTTAACCAGTATCCCCCGCGATACCTATGTTGAAATAGTGGGTCAAGGCATGATGGATAAAATCAACCATGCCTATGCCTTTGGTGGAATTGAGATGTCACGCGCAACGGTTGAACAATTCTTAGGCATACCAATTGATCATTATATATTGGTCAATATGGCAGGCCTATCTGAATTAATTGATCAAGTAGATGGCGTAGAAGTCATTCCACCGAGTACCTTTAGCATTAGTGGTTATCATTTTGTAGAAGGACAAGCCATTACCTTAGATGGGGAGATGGCCCTAGCTTATGTTCGAGAACGCTATACTTCCGGTGGCGATTACGGACGTCAAGAAAGACAAAGACAATTGGTAACAGCTGTCATTCATCAAATAAGCAACAATAAGAATATTTTTAATTTAAAAAACATTTTCTATTCATTGAATGAAAACATTAAAACAGATTTTGATTTGATAACATTGATGGGATTGTATAAAGAGTTTAATGATTCTGTTGATAATGTGACGACTTATCAAATCAGTGGTTATCCACAAATGATTGAGAATATTTATTATGAAGTACCAGATGCGGAAGTATTAGAAGATGTAAAATACGCCATACAAAATGAGCTGAATGAGCAATAATTCTATATTAATTGGGAGATGAGAAAGTGGAAGAAAAACGCAACCATGATAATCTATTGATAACTATAGTGGGGAGACTATCAAGAAATCAACGATTAGCCATTTGGATGTTGGGAGACTTATTGGCCTTTATTTTAGGCACAATCGTTTCAATGATTATTTTATGGAACATTATTAAACCTAGCAATTTATTATTAATCTCTTATACTATCTTGAGCTTTTTGTTATTTGCCATTATTGGGCATCAAACGAAAATATTGGGTCAAATTAACCGTTATTTAAATATTAATGATTTATTTAGTATCTTTTTATTAACGTGTGTGGCTCAATTATTAACGAGTATTGTGATTGTTGTTAGTTTTCAATGGTTTTCCATCCGATTCACTTTATTATCGATGATTATTGCAGCGGTGCTTACTTTAGCCATCAGAGTCCTATGGCAACAATTATACTTTGGTCAGAATAAGGCTGAAATAATGTCAAAACCTAAAACACGAAAGGTTATTGTCATGGGAGCAGGTGATGGTGGTTCCTACTTTCTGGATTCCTACAGAAGGAACCCAGGTAATATCGAAGTCTTGGCGGTATTAGATTCGGATAAATCGAAACATGGACAAGCTATCGGAGGCGTAACCGTATTAGGGAATTTGGATAAATTGCCTGAACTAAAAGCACAAGGGGCAGAAGAAGTGATCATTGCGATCCCTTCATTGAGTTCTAAAGCATATGAAGAAATTTTAACCGAATGTAATCGTGTAGGTTTAAAAGTCTATAAGATGCCGAAAGTAGAAGATGTTATTCAAGGGGTAATTCGTGCGAATCAAAATTTACCTAAAGTGGAGATTACCGACTTACTAGGCCGTGAAGAAGTAAAATTAGATGAGACTTTATTACGTAAGGAATTAGAAAATAAAACGATTCTGGTGACTGGTGCCGGTGGTTCGATTGGTTCGGAGATTGTCCGTCAAGTTTCAAGATTTAATCCCCGTAAAATTTTATTATTAGGTCATGGCGAAAACTCGATTTACTTAATTTACCATGAGATGTTGAAACAACAAAAGATGATTCAATATGTGCCGGTGATTGCGGATATTCAAGATAAAGAGCGATTACTCCAAATTATGCGCGATGAACAACCAGATATCGTCTACCATGCAGCCGCTCATAAGCATGTTCCATTAATGGAGATGAATCCAATTGAATCTTATAAGAATAATATTTTAGGGACTTATAATGTAGCGACCGCAGTTCATGAGACTGGTGTCAAGAAAATGGTGATGATTTCAACCGATAAAGCGGTCAATCCACCGAATGTGATGGGTGCTTCAAAACGGGTAGCGGAATTGATTATTACTGGGATTGCCCAACAAAGCGATTCAATCTTCTGTGCGGTACGTTTTGGTAATGTATTAGGTAGTCGTGGAAGTGTGATTCCCGTGTTCATCAAACAAATTGCAGAAGGTGGACCGGTTACCGTTACCGACTTTAGAATGACACGTTACTTTATGACCATTCCAGAAGCAAGTAAGTTAGTTATTCATGCGGGGGCATTTGCACAAAGTGGAGAAGTATTTGTGCTAGATATGGGAGAACCGGTTAAAATTGTCGATTTAGCTAAAAAATTAATCTTATTAAGTGGCTATTCAGAAAATGAAATCGAAATTGTCGAATCAGGTATTAGACCAGGAGAAAAATTATTTGAAGAGATTCTTTTAGATGGTGAAAAAGGCGATCGTCAAATTGAAGGTAAAATCTTTGTCGGAAATGTGGCTAGAAGACCTTTATCTGAGATAGAAACATTTATTAAGGAATTACAAAAAGATGATCCACAAAAACTAAAAGAAACAATTGTCAACTTTGCGAATTCACATGAGGGGGAGAATTAATAATGAATGAAAGAATCTTTTTATCATCACCCCATATGAGTGACGTGGGTTACGAACAAGAATATATTAAAGAGGCTTTTGATACTAAATGGATTGCTCTATTAGGAGCTAATGTGAATGGATTTGGAGAAGAATTAGTAGAAATGACGAATGGTGGTCATGCTTTGGCTCTATCTTCTGATACTGCTGCGATTCATTTAGCTTTAAAAACTTTAAACGTTGGCTAAGATGATATTGTATTCTGTCAATCATTAACCTTCTCGGCATCAGCCAACCCAATTATCTATCAAAATGCGACACCAGTCTTTATTTAATCAGCTCCTGGAACCTGGAATATGGATCCAGAAGCCCTAGAAGAAGCTTTTACCAAATATAAGCCAAAAGCCGTTATTGTCGTTCATTTATATGGACTTCCAGCTGAAATTAAGAAAATAAGAGCGATTTGTGATAAATATAATACACCATTAATAGAAGATGCAGCCGAAAGTTTAGGTTCAACAGTGGATGGTCAATGGACAGGTACATTTGGTGATTATGGTATCTTTTCATTTAACGGTAATAAAATAATTATCACCTCTGGTGGAGGTATGTTGGTTTCAAATAATAAAGTTGGAATTGATAAGGCGCGTTTTTGGTCAACTAAATCTCGTGAGACTTTTAGACATTATGAACATAGAGAAGTTGGTTATAATTATAGATTGAGTAATGTGTTAGCTGCTGGTATTGGTAGAGGACAATTAAAAGTACTATCAGATCATGTTAATAAGAAGTGGGAAATTTTTAAAGCATACCAAGAGGGGTTAAGTGAAATAAAAGAAATATCCTTCATAACTGAAAAAGAAGGAAAACATGCAAATTATTGGTTAAGAGCCATAATACAAAACCACAAGATGTAGTGGGTCAAAAATATTTGACTACCATATGTTGCATAAAACACATCCTTTCACCATAATCGGGCGCGACGTGAGTATGGTGAAAGGATAAACATAAGATACAGCATAAAATGGGACTGAAATACATTTCATATACAATATATAGATTTTGAACTGGTTTTATACATAAATTAAGAAATTAGAGGTGTCCTATACACCACAAACATACATAACCCAAGCAGGAGGAACTATCATGGCTTATTTAAAAATCAAAAGATTAATAGATATCATACTTTCTACACTTGGACTTATCATATTATCTCCTGTTTTTTTAGTACTCATTATAGCAATCAAGGTTGACTCCCCTGGACCTGTTCTCTTTAAACAGAAGAGAGTCGGGATCCATAAGAGTCATTTTCATATATTGAAGTTTAGAACTATGAGAATAGATACGCCAAAGGACACCCCCACACATCTATTGGAGAATCCGGATCAATGGATTACTAAGGTTGGTAAGTTCTTAAGACGGACGAGCTTAGATGAGCTTCCACAAATCATCAATATCTTCAAGGGTGAAATGAGCATCATCGGACCTCGGCCTGCTCTTTGGAATCAGTATGATTTGATTGAAGAAAGAGACAAGTACGATGCAAATGACGTGCCAGTTGGACTTACTGGATGGGCGCAGATTAATGGTAGAGATGAACTTGAGATTGATGTGAAGGCAAGACTTGATGGAGAGTATGTTGAGAAGATTGGACTTCTGATGGATGTCAGATGCTTCTTTGGGACGATATTTAGTGTGTTAAGAAGTGATGGTGTTGTTGAAGGTGGGACTGGGGTTAAGGCTATGACTGAGAATAATAAAGCAGAGGAGACAGTTACGAAATGAGTAACCTTAATAAAAAGAGAATTTTAATTCTGTCGAATCATTTTATAACCTTATATAACTTTAGAAAAGAACTAATTAAAAGACTAAATGATGAAGGACATGAAGTCTACATCTCCATGCCAAAGTCAGATGATAATAAATTCTTTAAGGATATGGGATGCAAAATCATTGAGACGCCTGTTGATCGAAGAGGAATTAATCCCTTAAGAGACATTGTTTTAATTATGACATATACAAGGATCATGAAAGAAGTTAATCCGGATATTGTATTCTCTTATACCATTAAACCGAATATTTATGGGTCCGTAGCATCTAATATTACTAAGAACAAGCAGGTTAACAACGTCACTGGTACTGGTGGTACTTTCTTGAAAAGAAATTTTGTTAGTGAAGTTGCAAAGCTTCTATATAAAATGTCAATTAAAAAATCATATAAGGTGTTTTTTCAAAACAGCGGAGATAAGGACCTATTTGTCAAGAACAACATGGTTAAAGATAACTATGCCATGCTTCCGGGATCTGGCGTTAATTTAGAACAGTTCCAGGTAAGCGAATTACCCTCAGATAAAGAGACAAACTTCATTTTTATGGGAAGAGTTATGGCGCTAAAAGGTATAGATCAGTATTTAGAAACAGCAAAAGTAGTAAAAGCTGAATATCCAAACACGAACTTTTATATTGCGGGTTTTATTGAGGAAGAAAAGTACAAGCCTATTATAGATGAACATGATTCAAAAGGAATTATAAAATACATAGGCTTTCAAAAAGATATTAAGTCTTGGATAGAAAGGTGTCATTGTACAGTTCTCCCGTCTCATGGTGGAGAAGGCGTGCCCAATGTACTCCTTGAATCCGCTGCTATGGGAAGAGTATGTATTGCTTCAAATATCAATGGGTCTAAAGATGTTATTGATGATGGAGTGACCGGATACTTGTTTGAAACAGGTAACGCAGAAGATTTAACGGATAAAGTAAAGAAATTCTTGGATTTAAGCTTTGAGGAAAAAGTCAGAATGGGATTAACTGGCAGAGCTAAGGTTGAGAGAGAATTTGATAGACAAATAGTTATTGGAAGATATTTAGAAGAAATAAGATACTTAGAGGGTTAATATTATGAATAGAAAAAGAGATATAATTGAGAAACATGCAAAAATTATAAGTGTCATTGTAAAAATTTCAAAAGCACTTCCAAAGGGTTTTTATTTAAGGTTGTTCAAACTAATTAGAAGCCATGATAATTATATTGCTATGTTCATTAGATTTATTTGTCTAAAGAACTGTGCCAAAAGTTGTGGAAATAACGTTGCTATTTTTTCAAATGTATATTTACTTAAAATTCATAATCTTGAAATTGGAGATAACGTGAGTATACATCCGTTATGTTATATCGATGCAGCTGGTGGAATTATAATCGGAAATGATGTATCAATCGCACATAACTCAACAATATTGTCAGAAGAACATAAGTATACAGATCTAAATATGAATATAAAAGACCAAGGGTGTGATTATAAGAAAACAGCCATCGAAGATAATGTATGGATAGGTGCGGGATGTCGCCTTTTAGCTGGTACTTATATAGAATCTGGTAGCATCATTGCGGCAGGGGCAGTTGTTAAAAATCGAGTTAAAGCAAAGTCTATTATGGGAGGCATTCCTGCAAAATTAATTAAGGAAAGGAAATAATATATGAGACTATTATTCGCGCATGATCATATTTTTTATAGATTTGATGATGTTATGTATAGTACTGGTGGTCTTTCGAAAGAGATGATAGAAAGGTATACTAGTGTTTTTGATGAAGTGCAAATTGTTAGTAGGCAAGTAGCATTAAAGTATTTCAATGAAAAACTAACCGTAGCTTCTACCGATAATGTTGACTTTACTCCTGTACCTAACTTTAAGTCACTAATAAATTATGTGAAAATTACAGAAGCAAAAAGTATTATTGAAAGAGAAGTGATAAATTCTGATGCAATTATTGCTAGATTACCTAGTTCAATTGGGAATATTGCAATTGAAATTGCCAAGAAGAATAATATACCTTATTTAATTGAAGTGGTTGCATGCCCTTGGGATGCTCTATGGAACCATAGTTTAAAAGGAAAAGTTGTTGCACCATTCTCATATTACAAAATGAAACAACTTGTAGAAGAATCTAAGTTTACTGTATATGTAACAGAGAAATTTTTACAAAAAAGGTATCCAACAAAGGGAATGAATACAAACTGCTCTAACGTGGCTTTACAAGAATTTAATGAAGATGTCTTGAGAAAAAGGATGGAGCGTATTGAAAACAAAACGACACAAGAACCTATTATTATTGGTACAACCGCAGCAATTGATGTTAAGCATAAAGGACAACAATATGTTATTAAAGCGTTAGGTAAACTTAAATCTGAAGGTATTACAAACTATCAATATCACTTAGTTGGTGGTGGTAATCAAGAGTATTTAAAAAAAATCGCTGAAAAGCATGGTGTCAGTGATCAAATTAGATTTCTTGGAACGATGCCACATAACAAGGTTTTCGAATGGCTAGATTCTATAGATTTATATGTACAACCAAGTAGACAAGAAGGTTTACCACGTGCATTGGTAGAAGCAATGAGCAGAGCAGTTCCAGCTTTTGGGGCTAGGACTGCAGGTATACCCGAGCTTTTAGATGATAAATTTATTTTTAGCAATACAAGAAAGAATATAGATGAGATTTGTGAAATACTAAAGTCTTTTGATAAAGAAACCATGACTAAGCAAGCTACAAGGAATTATGAAGAGTCAAAGAAGTATGACAAAGGAATAATTGAAGAGAGAAGAAGAGAGTTTTTTGAGGATTTCAAGAAATCTAAGCCTTTGTTAGATTAATTTAAATGCACATTGATATCGTTGAAAGAAGGCAGACAATGAGTATATTATTTCAAATTATTGCAGTATTTATCAATGCAATATTATTTTTTAGAACATTTAAAAAGATTAAATACAACTTAAGAATTGCATATATAGCTTTGCTGATTTTTCAGGCGGTATTTGTCTTCCCAATAGTTCTAGAATGGTTTTTTGGAATTCAAGATTATAGCTATAAATCTCCAGGGTTCCATATGGCTTTAAATGATAGTAAAACAAATGTTATATATAGCTTGTTCGTAATAATAACACCAATAATATTTTACATTTCAGGGAAAAAGAATAGAAGCAAAGGAATTATAATTGAAGATATAAGGTCAACAATACTAAATCTTAGAGTAAAGAGAGAATTATATGTAATAGGTGTAATTTTAATGTTTCTTCCATTTATGCTTGCATTAATAGCTCCATCACCTGAGAAATATTTATTTGAGTATGCATATTTTCAAAAATTCAGAGATTTAGCGACAAACCCTGAATTATGGTACCATAGAAATATTATGAGAATAGGCGAAATTGTCTCATTATTATCTATTTTAATGACTAAGTTGTTTAGCAAGAATACTAAATTCAATAATTTTTTAATATATTTTGCGGCCATTATCACTGGAATATTAAATGGGAAAAGAACATTGTTAGCTTTTATTATATTTGAAATTTTAGCGGTAGATATTTTAAAATCTCCTAAAGGTAGATTCCCCCTAAAAAGAATAGTGTTTAGCGGACTATTTATCATTATTTTCTTTTTGGGATATGCTTTTTTAATCGATAAACACACTGCTAATGTCACTACCATAGATAATTTAAGACTATATTTTTTTAGAGATGTCGATGTTAAATTTTCTATCTACGCATTACTAAACCCAGAACAATATAAGGTGCTTGATTATTGGGGGCAAAGCTATTTGTTTAATATTATTTTTTATATTCCTAGAAGTTTATGGCAAAACAAACCTTATCCGTATGATACTTACGTTACAGCAGCAGCACTTGGATATCAACCTGGAACTTTGATAAGCTGGAATTTTCAAACAAGTATTTTTGGAGAAGCGCTATCTAATCTAGGTTGGTTTGGAATACCATTTTCTTTAGCACTTATAAATAAATTTATTAAAATATCAGAGCGAAGTAAGAACCCGATAATTAATGTCCTTTGTTTATTCATACTAATGTTTTCTTTTATGAATCATTTTGGGTCATGGCGTAATTATTTTATTATTTGGCTAATATTGGTCTTCTTTAACAAAGTAAATTTAAAGAAAAATAAAAAAAGTTTCTTACAATCAAATAACAAGTAAAGAGGTTAATATCATGAGAAAAGTAAATTTTTTTATTGGAACGCTCTCTACAGGTGGTGCTGAGAGAGTAGTTTCCAATCTTTCATTAAACTTAAATAAAGATATCAAAAAGATAATACTAATGTTTGGAGAAAAATCAAAAATTGACTATCCTTATGAGGGAGAACTCATTTATCTTGACAAAGATAGTCATTCGAATATTTTAAGTAAATTGAAAGTTGTGCTCTCTAGAATAATAACTGTCCAAAAAATCAAGAGATTGGACAGTCATGCAACGACGATCAGTTTTTTAGAATATCCCAACTTGATTAATACTTTAACTTCTAGAAGTGGAAGATCTATAGTTTCAGTTAGGAACCATATGTCTACGAAGCATAATAATGGGTTCAAATCTAAACTATGGAATTCAACCATTAAATATCTTTATCCTAAAGCAGATCTCATTATTGCTGTGTCTGAAGAAATTAAACGTGATTTAATTGATAATTATAATGTTAATGCAGATAAAATCAAAGTAATATACAATTCGTATGACCTTCAGGGCATAAGAGAAATGGCGAAAGAAGAAATTGAAGACAAATACAGTGGAATATTTAACCATCCAGTCATTATAACAGTGGGGCGTCTTAACAAGCAAAAAGGCCATTGGCATCTTATTAGAGCATTTTCGAAAGTAAAAGAAGCAATTCCAAATGCTAAGTTAGTCATATTAGGGGAAGGCGACCTTGAGTCTTACTTAAATAAATTAGCATCAGATCTAAATATTATTGATGATGTTCACTTTTTAGGTTTTCAAAAAAATCCATTTAAGTACATAGTTAGATCAAAGGTATTTGCAATGTCATCATTTCACGAAGGGTTTCCAAATGCATTAGCTGAGGCAATGGCATGTGGTGTGCCGGTTATATCTAGTGACTGTAAGTCAGGCCCAAGAGAGATACTAGCTCCTACAGAATTCGATAATGAAAATATAGACTATCAAATAGATAAAAAAAGATATGGTATTCTTACGCCTGTATGTGATGGTTCAAAATACAATTCGAAAGATGCAATATCGATAGAAGAATTAAAAATAGCAGATTCAATACTCTCGTTATTGAAAGATGAAAAACTTTGGAATCACTTTTCAAATCAATCTCAAGAGAGAATCAAAGATTTTGAGATCAGTAAGATTATTAAAGAGTGGGAAAGTGTGATTTAATAAAACACTTTAAGGGGAAATTTTAAATGCAGAAGATAATGAGCTTTATTAATAATAGACGTAATTTTATTATATTCTTTTTGTTAAAAGTCCTAATAATGGTTTTAGGATTAATAACCAACATATTCATCGTAAGAAAGTTAACTGTAAATGATTTTGGGGTATTTTCTGTCGCACTAATGTTCGTAGGCTTGATAACCACTTTTGGATTTAGTTGGAGTTCATCCTCAATTCTTTACTATGGAAGTCGAGAGAAAGCCAAGACAGGTTCAATCAATAAAACCTTTTGGGCTAGGAATATTATTATAGCTGTTAGTCTTGTGCTAACTACAATTCTATTCGCTTTGTTTAGAAATCAAATTAATGACTATATTGGCTTGGATGTAGCATTGTTAATCTTGATATGGCTCTACATAAGTGTAGCTGAGGACTATTTAAGTCAATACTTTTTAGCCGTTAAGAAGCAGTTATTATCTAGTATTCTTTCAATAACTGCAAAAGTTATTTACATAGTAATGATTTTTATCTTTACATTTGATGCAAAGACTTTGATCTTATTGAACATTGTTAGCCACGCAACAGTCCTTTTCTATATATTTGGAATTAATAAAAATGATATTGGTAAGTTTGAATTCGACAAAGATTGGTTCAAGGAAATCTTGAATTTCTCATTATGGCAACTTTTTGGATTTTCAGGCCTTTATTTGATTAACTTTGGAGATACCGCTGTCATTAAGCATTTCATGACAACAGAAGATGTAGGTATTTATAATGCTGCATATAAGCTCTTTAATTCAGTAGCAAATTTTGCATTTGTTATAAGTAGTTATTATGCAGGGAGCGTTTCACAGTATTTTATAAATAATGAAAGCGACAAGATCAAACGGTTCTTCTACAAAGAGCGCTTCTTTATTTTTGGATTAAGTACCCTAGCACATATACTTGTTATGATTTTTTCAAAACCGATAATTACAACACTGTATGGGGATAGGTATATTCAATCAGTTGCGATTTTTAATGTATTGATGATAGGAAGTATGTTTAGATATTTAGCAGTATTTTATACGTTGTATTATAATACAAATAACAAGCACAAAGTTCTTCAGTATATCAATATTGTTAGATCAATATTAAATTTATTTTTAGACATAGTGTTTATTAAATTATTTGGTCTTATTGGGCCGGCTATAGCAACGACACTATCTTTAATAATAACATTCTTATTTTCTGTGTATTATTGTGAGAAGAGAATATTGAAAATATTAAATGTGGAGGATCAGTAGATATGAAGATACTATTTTTAGGTGATTTACTCTACGACTACAATACTATAAATGATGATATAGAAAAGTTAAGTGAGTTCATCAAACAAAATGAGTACTATACAGTTGTTAATCTTGAAGCTCCATTAAAAAGCAACGAACAGTTAAAAAAATGGATTAATCTAGCGAATTCAAATTTAGTAGTAGATGTTTTGAAAAAATTAAATGTTGTAGCGGTAAATTTAGCAAACAATCATATTCTTGACTGGGGACCAGAAGGATTAAATAATCTTATTAAAGCTCTAAAAAATAACAATATTACTTATTTCGGTGCTGGTATGAATACTGATGAGGCACAACAACATAAGGTTATTACTTTAAATGGGAAAAAAATTGGATTTATTGGTGCAGGCTGGGATGTGGAGATGTGTGTTTATTCAAAACGTAATAAAGCTGGAGTTGCTCCTCTATCAAATAAAAAATTAAGTAAACAAATTGAAGAGATGCGAAATGAAGTTGACTACAGCATTGTAAATCTTCATTGGGGTTATGAATACGAGTTGTATCCCTTACCCGTTCATCGTAGATTAGCTCACAATTTAGTAGATATTGGTGCAGATATCATCATAGGCCATCATGCTCATATAGTACAGGCATATGAATTATATAAAGGTAGGAGCATTTTTTATGGGCTTGGCAATTTTTATTTTGGAAGTAGAAGAGAACTTTTTAATCAAAATAAAAATAATAGAACAGCAAGTATTTTTAGCAGATATGGTCTTGGTGTATGCTGGGATGTAGAAAATGATCTAATTGAGAATATTTATTTTTGCTCAGAAAACTCTCAAACTATAATTTGCGAACCATTCGAACTTGAAGATATTTCTGATATTCCTATGATGAACTATAATAGATTTTTTGCAAATAACAGAACATCGACGAGAAAACCTTCACTTTATATGGGTAGATTTAATAGTATACTGAACTATTTAAAGGTTAAAAAATTCAATTCGTTATTATATGTTAAGAAAAAAATAAAGCAATTCATTAATAGATAGAAAGAATAACAAAGATAGTAGAGTGAGGTGAATATTCCTATGTATAATAGTATGTATATACAAAAATCAATTACTAGTGTAAAAGATAAGATAAGAGAAATGTATTATAGATATCTTTTTAATGACAAAAGTCGAATTAAAATAGTTTATTATAAAAGACTAGGTAGAAATGTAAATCTTGAGACACCTGAAAGATTTACTGACAAACTACAATGGCTAAAATTAAACTGGTATGATCCGCTTGCAACTAAATGTGCTGATAAGTATTCAGTAAGAGAATATGTTACAGATAAAATCGGAGACAGATATCTCAATGAAATCATAGATATTTATGATTCAACGAAGGATATACCATTTGAAAGTCTTCCAAATCAATTTGTACTCAAAGGGACTCATGGATCTGGGTTTAATATTATTTGCAGAAACAAAGAAGACCTTAATGAGATCGAAGCAAAGCAAGAAATGGACCGTTGGTTAAAGAAAAATTACTTTTGGCAAAATCGTGAATGGGTTTATAAAGATATTAAACCCAGAATTATATGTGAAAAGTATCTTTCTGAAGGAGGAAATCAAAACAATCTTATAGATTATAAGTTCTTCTGCTTTAATGGGGAACCAATCTACTGCCAAGTAATTCGTGGTAGAGGAGAAAATGAAACAATTGATTTTTATGATATAGAATGGAACCATATGCCCTTTAATGGACTTAGAGACCTTCCTATGTCTGACAAGAGATTTAATAAGCCTGGGAAGTATGAGGAAATGATTGAACTTGCAAAAGAGCTAGCTGGTGATTTCCCATTTGTTCGAGTTGATTTTTACTACGTTCAAGATGAAATTATATTTGGTGAGTTGACTTTTTTTCCGTTAAGTGGAATGGGCAAGTTTACTCCAGATGAGTGGGATTACAAGTTAGGACAATTGCTTGATTTGCCAGATAGGAGGAACTGATGGAATTAGAATATGAAAACGGGTATCCAAAGGGTGAAATTCAATCTAGAAAGGATCTTAATTAGTTTCTTTTAATTGAATCTAAAAAGTATAAACGAAGAAATACTAGAAATCCTTTTATATTAATCACTGAAAGTGATTATTTGTGGAGGCATAATATACTCTTAAGAAAAACAGAGTATTACATTAATACAAAAAATACAATAATGGGACTAATTTATAAAATACTTTTAAAAAGATTTCAGAACAAACATATGTTGCATATACCTACAAATTCTTTTGGATGTGGGCTAAAGATAATGCATTTAGGTCCAATATTAGTAAATGGGAAAGTGAAGGCCGGAAAAAATATTTCTATCCATATTAATACAAGTATTGTCGCAGGAGGACCTGATAATGGTGCACCAGTACTAGAAGATGGAATTGTAATTGGAGTTGGGGCAGTTGTTTTAGGTCCAATTAAGATTGCAAAGAATATTGCCATAGGTGCCAATGCAGTTGTTAATAAAACATTTCTTGAAGAAAACATAGCAATTGCTGGTGTTCCTGCAAAGAAAATAAGTGATAACGGAAGAGTCGCATGGTCGAAGAATCAGAAAAAATAAGATGAGGGATGTTAATGTGGGGCGGTTTTCAAGAAGTATAAAAAAGTTAAAAAGTAACTTGTTGGCTTTAAGGCATCTGCAAGATCCTATAACAAGATTTCTAATCGAGAGTTGCGTAAACTGGCTCTTTGACAACTAGTGTGGGTCACGGAATTTTTAGTCGTTCAATATGCAAAAAATTGAACGGCTATTTTTTTATTTATCTATGCGACTTTATTGTTTTGTAATTTTTCTTCTTGAGAAAAATATAACGGTCGTTATCCCTTTTTCGTCCAATCTTTACTTAGTAAGATGTATCGTGCTCTAAACCGTAAATGTCTAAAATTTGTGTATCCATGTCCTGTTCGTTTGATTGTTTGTAACTGTCAAGGACAATTGTGCACTTTTTGCTAGATAACTTTGTGCACTTTTTTATTCAAAAATTGTTTCTCGATATTTCATTCGATGACTCTCGCCATTCATATGGATGACTTCACATCTATGAAGAAGCCGATCAAGAATCGCTGTTGCGATTCCTTGATCTCCAAGCATCTTACCCCAGCTGTCAGGGCCTTTATTAGATGTTAAAATGATTGAACTCTTCTCGTATAAATCGCTAATCAACTGGAAAAAGAGATTCGCTTCGTTTGTCTCCATAGCCATGAACATCATATCATCAAGAATGACTAAGTCAGCTTGTCTCACACGTTTGAGGCGAATTGCCGACTTTCGAACATAACCTTCGGTTTTGAGCAAAGAAATCAACTCACCCATTGATACAAAAGCGACTTGTTTACCTCGCTCAATGGCTTCCAACCCTAAACCAATGGCTATATGTGTTTTTCCCACTCCAGGTGGACCTAAGAGAACGAGATTGAAAAGTTGGTCTAACCAATCGTATTCTCGAAGTTGATCGATTTGTCGTTTACTGAGTGACATTGATTCGATAGTATCGAAGTCGTCCAAGGACTTTTCAAAAGGAAACTGTGCCCATTTTAAATACTTCTGTCGTGTCTTTTCTTCTCGACGATGTTCTTCGTGATTACATAGTGCCACAAGTAGCTCTTGATAAGTCCAAGATTGCTGTTCTGCTTCACGCAGAAAACCTGGGAGAGCCTGAGCCGTTTCTGTCATGCGGAACTGTTTGAATTGAGATTGAAGGCTTTCTGTAGTACCTATGATTCTTTCCCTCCTAACACTTGTAGATATGACTCAACAGAACGTTCTACAGCGGTAATCGATTGATACCTTTCGGACAAACTATCACTCTCTATATCGTGGAGATTTGTCTGAAGTTGCCGACGAGCTAATTCGCTAGCCACATCTCTTAAGAAATTTGCACTGAATAAATTTAATATGATACATTCATTCAACGCCTTGTCTAGTACGTTATTATTTTGTTCTATAACGGTTTCTATAACACGTAACTGATCTCTCATATGCCTTGGATACCTAATTTTGAGCTGGTTGATAAAAATGGTCGCTTCCTCTTTATTATGGAAATGACTAAGTACCTTACTAATATGCTGCTCAAGTTTCTGTTTTCTTTCTGCTTCTCGTCCATGATTAGGGTCTTTAGTCAGCTTGCCTTTCCCTTTAGCCAGGGGATGATCGGCGAGTTGATGACTGCTTTTCAGTTCGAACACAGACAAACGATTATTGCTTATTACTACACGGACTTTAGTTGTTTTTCTTGGTCGATAGGTTCCGATTGGAACCGAGTAGTAATTAGACTTAAATTGAATCGTATTGTCTTTCAGAACGGTCTTTGTTATACTTTCATTATTCGAGAGAATAGGTTTATCAGAGATCGAGATGAGGTGTGACTTTTCCAGAGTGAACACGTCTATCGGTCTCTTTTTTATTTTTTCATGTTTTTTATAATTGCCTCTGCGAGTTAACCAGGACTCACATTGCTCCTGCCATGACTCAATGGAATAGAAGCGACGACCACGGGCGAAGTTGTACTTTACGAATTTAATGACGGCTTCGACTTTTCCTTTAGATTCTGGATCAGCGGCACGACAGACATGAACAATAAACTGTCTTTCCAGTACATAAGCCTGAAACTGTTTAGTAAATAAAATATCTCCATGATTTTCACTGACAATCATCAGCTTATCCTGATCATACACGATTTCTTCTGTTCGTCCTCCGAAGTAGTCAAAAGCATTCTCATGTGCCCGAATCACGTCGTTTGTCGTAAAGGGCTTCTCTTGCCACTCAGCGTATTTATAACGGGAGTGGGAAAGAACAAAGCCAATACAATAAAGCTTTACTCGACTATCAGTTAAGCCTCGTTTTACTGTTATTTCCCCAAAGTCCACCTGTATTTGCTTGCCGGGTGGTAATTCAGGCACCGCTTCGTAATTTCGATAGGTCAAAACCTTTGGAATACCGTAGGTTTCCCTGAGCTCTTTTACGTATGAACGGATCGTGCTTGGAGCTGCTTCGGTGTAACTGAACTGTTCATCTAACCAATCTTCGACTTGAGCCGCGGAAAGCTCCGGCTCATCATTTAGCCAATTTAAAATTGTCTCTTTAAAGGGATCAAGCTTTTTTGACCGAGTATTAAGGTTTTCCACCCAAGCGATTGCTTCATCTGGTCTTTTTTCTAAATCACTCCTAACGGTATTTCGATGTATACCAAGCATTCGACTTATTTTTGCATTTGAAAATCCTTTTTTTTTGTAATGATGTACTTTTGCAATTCTATTCACTTTACTAAAATCCACCTTTTTCTTCTCCTTCCATTTGAAAAACTAACTCTTCTAGTTTATCAAATAGAACGAAAGTATGGGATAAAAGTGCACATTATTATCTAGCAGTAACTGCATAATACAGTTTAGCAGTCACAATTGTTTTGATTATATTATTTGTTGCTTCTAAGTACCCATTTGACAAAGTGACGGTTAAAGCATTAGTGATATACTCTTGATAGTGAGTAATCGTATTAAACGCTGTACGAATCACTTGACGATAGGAATATTTTTTTATTACTTGAAGGTCATAATGGAGCAATTCGATATCGTGTGTCATAATGCATATTTGAAATCATTTGTTTTTTCATTGGCATTTTTTAGTCCCTTATCAAGCGAAAGTAGATAGTCTACCATCATTTTTTCAGTCACTAACCCATCGAACAGGCGATGGGTTTGATAATTCTCAAAATCTAGATCTTCTCGGTTTTTAAGGATTAATTTCCATAAATTTTTCAGCTTATTATAATCACATTTCGATGTAACCTTTTTATATTGATTCATCACTTGAATTCTTAGTTTATTAAGGGCTCTATTGAGTAACTGAATGATATAGAACCGGTCAATCACAATTTTAGCACATCGAAACAGTGTCTTGATAATGCTGATAAAGGGAAGGTTCCTATCCATCGTAATCCCATTCAACTTGACGACGTGCGTCCAATGGGAACCGGAAAAAATGCTTTTTTATATCTGCTTGTTGACGACTATCTAATAAATCTAATACTTGGTGAGTAGAAACATTGGCATAAAATAAAAGACAAACCACCTTTACATGATTTCGTTGTACGTAGTTCGTCAAAGGATAAAGTGGTTGGCAGTATATTAGTTTGAGGTTTCATCTGTTTTTCCAAGGAATCTAATACTCTAACGACCGTACTAATCGACACATAGGTATTATGAGCAATCAGTGAAGCAGATTGTACGAGTCTCAATTGTTCTTTTACGAGTTGTTTTTGTAAGTTAGAAATCTGACAATTTGGCTCTACTAAATTCGTTTGTGCCATAAAGGTTTTCTTACAAGCTTTACATATAAAACGTTGTTTTTTTAGTGGACTTAATTTAGGACAGGAAAGAGAACAAGCATATTTCACTTTTACTTGCTTAAAGCCATGCTTCAAAATAGAGTTATTAATATTTTTTTGATGACAGCAGGGGCAAGCCACTGGGTCATAAGAAAGCGTGGCAGATACTGTCTTGTA
>NZ_FUWO01000024.1 GCF_900167405.1 Globicatella sulfidifaciens DSM 15739 | reverse complement strand
GCCAGGATCAAACTCTCATGAAAGTTTCATGAGTCGTTTCAGACTCTTACTATTTACTAGCTTGTATGTTTATAGAGTTACCACTCTGTCTCGAATTTATATTCGGGTATGTTGTGATAATTCAAATGAATTATCCCCTACACATTTTTGGTGTTTGTCTTTGTTCAGTTTTCAATGAGCTTCGTTGTTGCTTAGTTAAGCAACTCCTATATAATATCACGTTTGATTGAAACTGTCAACAAGTTTTTTCAACTTTTTTTATTTCTTTTTCAATCTTTCGTCTTGTTCTATTGGAACTCCCTTATAATATCATGATATCTGACACACGTCAACACTTTTTTTACTTTATTTTTACATTTTTTACATTTTTTCTGTAAAAAGCTGTTTTTTTCCATAAAAAAGCGAAACGGAGCCTTTTTTAGCTCCGTTTCTTTTTTTGCGTTTTAAATAATTTTATCTCATATTGAAAGAAATATTATAAGCGTTCATTTAATTCTTTTGCCAAATCTTCGAATCCTTCTTTACCTAATAAAGCAAACATGTTTTTCTTGTATGCTTCGACACCTGGTTGGTTAAATGGATTCACCCCATTTAAGTAACCTGAAATAGCGACTGCAATTTCGAAGAAGTAAATTAAATGACCTAATGAATATTCATCCATCGCTGGAATCGTCACTAATAAGTTTGGCACTTGACCATCAGTATGAGCTAATAATGTTCCTTGGTAAGCTTTAGTATTAACAAAGTCAACTGTTTCTCCTTCTAGGTAACGTAAGCCATCTAAGTTTTCTTCCATTTTTGGAATTTCAACATCATGACGAGGTTTTTCTACTTTAACAACTGTTTCGAAAATATTGCGTTTACCTTCTTGGATCGTTTGACCAACAGAGTGTAAGTCAGTTGAAAAGTTCGCACTTGATGGATAAATACCTTTCAAGTCTTTACCTTCTGATTCACCATATAATTGTTTCCACCACTCAGAGAAATATTGCATTCCTGGTTCATAGTTCACTAAAATTTCAATATCTTTACCTTTACGGTGTAAGATATTACGGATTGTTGCGTATTGATAAGCTTCATTAGTTGCTAAATTTGGAGTGCTATATTCTTTCATTGCATCAGCAGCACCCTGCATTAATTGA
This sequence comes from Globicatella sulfidifaciens DSM 15739, assembly GCF_900167405.1. GTDB lineage: Bacteria > Bacillota > Bacilli > Lactobacillales > Aerococcaceae > Globicatella > Globicatella sulfidifaciens. Next base: position 17,645 of record NZ_FUWO01000024.1, on the reverse strand, counting down.
TCAATGTCAGCTCCAGATACAGCAATTGGTAATAAACCTACTGCGGTTAAGACGGTGAAACGGCCACCGATACCGTCCGGAATAACAAATGATTCGTATCCTTCAGCGTTGGCTTCTTCTTTTAATGCACCGCGTGCTTTATCTGTCGTTGCATAAATACGTTTTGTTGCTTCTTCGGCACCATATTTTTCGATTAATTTCTCTTTGAATACACGAAACGCGATGGCTGGTTCAGTAGTAGTACCAGATTTGGAAATAATGTTAACAGAAAAATCACGGTCACCAATGATATCTAATAAGTCATGTAAGTAAGTAGATGAAATACTATTACCAGCAAAGAAAATTTGTGGCATACCTTTTTTACCTGCTTTTACATTATAGAAAGAATGGTTTAAAAAGTCGATGGCAGCACGAGCACCTAAGTAAGATCCACCAATACCAATTACAACTAATACTTCAGAATCGTTTTTAATTTTTTCAGCTGCTTCTTTAATACGCGCAAATTCTTCTTTATCATAAGCTTCTGGCCAATCTACCCAATCTGTAAAGTCTGCACCAGCACCTGTTTTTTCTCTTAACATTTTATCTACTGCTGTGATTTGAGTTTGTAATTGAGCTAATTCGTTTTCTCCTACGTAATTGCTTACTTTTGAATAATCAAATTTAATATGTGCCATTATTACTATGCTCCTTTTGAATTTTTTTGTTATAGCGATCTGTTTCTATATTTTCAATGCCTTCAGCAATCCATTCCGGCATCTTTTTATCTAAGGTTGTAAAACCTATCGAAGGTGTAAACCTTTTGCGTCTTTTCTTAGGTCGGGCGGGAAAAGGAGGTGTATTGACCTTAATCAAGGCCCGAATTGACAAACTGATTTTTTCAGTATATTCATCAATATCAACAACGATAACCTTTACCTTGTCCCCTACCTTAAAAAATTCATCAAAATTAGATACAAAACCATGTCGACATTCAGATATATGGATTAGTCCTTGCTCTTCTTCTGATAGACTTACAAAGACACCGTAGTTTTGAATTCCAGTGATTACACCTTCGACAATATCACCAATTTTAAATTCTGTCACAATATCGTCTCCTTCTAAAACCACTTTTAATTATACTTCAGTTTTGTCGTTTTGCCAATGTTACTTTACAGTAATTGATTCAATAACAACTGGTTTTTGTGGTTTATCTTGGGCGCCAGTTTCGACAGCTTCAATGGCTAAAACATTATCAAAGCCATTTTTAACATGGCCAAAGACTGTATGACGTTGGTCTAACCATGGCGTTCCACCATCTTTAGCATAAGCTTCGACGATCTCTTCTGGGAAACCTAAATCTTTCATTTGAGCTAACATTTGAGTCGGTACATTGCTTGCCGTTACAATAAAGAATTGACTACCATTGGTATTGGGACCAGCATTCGCCATTGATAAAGCACCTCTCAAATTAAATAAATCACGCGAGAATTCATCTTCGAATGACTGTCCATAAATACTTTCTCCACCCATTCCGGTACCGGTTGGGTCACCACCTTGAATCATAAAGTCTTTAATCACTCGATGGAAAATAACGCCATCATAATAACCTTTTTTCGCTAATTCAATGAAATTTTCTACAGTTTTAGGTGCTTGTTCTTTGAATAATACCAATTCAATATCACCATAATTTGTATGTAAAATTACATTCGATTCTAAATTCTCTACATTTATTTGTGGGAACATCAATTGTCCGCCTCCTTCAATTTTACTTCCATTCTATCTTACCTTAATTATATTCAAGTTTCAAAATTTTTTGGTGCTATATTAAGGTTTTTTTGTTATGATATAAGATAACAAGAAATTGGAGGAACTATCAAGGATGAACTTTCCACTTATTAGCTCGCTCTTTGCGATTATTTTTACTCAATTTATTAAATATCCCATTGCTAAATATTTTAGAAATTCAAATACCAATATTGACATCGTCACCTCCACCGGTGGTATGCCGAGTTCTCACTCCGCTGCTACTAGTTCACTCATTACAGCTTTAATCTTGCAATACGGTTTTAGCTCGCCCTATGTAGCGATTGCGACCGTGTTCGGCATTATTGTAATGTTTGATTCGATGGGTGTTCGTCGTCAAAGTGGTGAACAAGGTTTAGTTTTAGATCAAATTGCCAAGCAACATTTAGAAGAAAATCCTAACCACTCGATTGGTGATTATGATTACGATAAATATAAGGCGATGGTTATCAAGAAATATTTAGGCCATAAACCCAGTGAAGTCATTGTTGGCATTATGACAGGAATTATGGTAGCATTCTTTTTAAACCGAATCTTTAGATTCTTTATAGAAATGCAATAATATGAAAGGAACATCGACATTTGGAATTATTTGATATAACAATTATAGGTGGTGGGCCCGTCGGGTTATACACCGCCTTTTATGCGGAAATGAGACAAGTAAAAGTTAAAATTATTGAAAGTTTAGAAAACTTAGGTGGGCAACCGGCACATCTTTATCCTGAAAAAACGATTTACGATATCCCGGCTTATCCAGCTACTTCAGGTATCGAATTAACAAACAACTTGGTTAAACAATTGGAATTATTTGAAACCAATATTGTACTAGGTCAAAAAGTGATAAACATCATCAAAGATGACCAAGAGCATTTTTTAATCGAAACAGATAAGGAAACACATTATTCAAAAACGGTGATTATCGCCATTGGTAATGGTGCTTTTAGTCCTCGTAAATTGAATTTACCTGAAGCCGCTCAATATGAAGCGCAAAATTTACACTATTATGTTAATCAATTATCACAATTCGCCAATAAAGAGGTCGTGATTTGTGGTGGTGGTGATTCGGCCGTGGACTGGGCATTAATGTTAGAACCCATCGCTAAGTCTGTTACATTATTACATCGCCGTCCACAATTTAGAGCGCTTGAACACAGCGTGAATCAATTGATGCAATCTTCAGTTAAAGTCATGACCCCTTACATTCCAAGTCAGATTATAGGGGATGGTCATACGTTGAATGCGATCGAAATCACTCAACCTAGAGGTGACGAGAAATTAACAATAAAAGCGGATCATTTTATAATTAGTTACGGCTTTTCGTCAAGTATTGGTAATGTGAAAAATTGGGGCATCAATGTTGAACGGAATCTAATTCCCGTGAATTCTGCTTATGAAACGAATGTTAAAGGTATTTTTGCGGTAGGAGATATTGCCAATTACCCTGGTAAAATTCGCATCATAGCTACTGGTTTTGGCGAAGGTCCGACTGCTGTAGGTAATGCAATTGAACAATTCAACCCTGGAGCTGGTCGTCAACATATTCATAGTACCAGTTTATTTGAACAGTAATATTTAAATTAGAAAGGAAATTAGTATGTCTAAGAAATTAATAGAACAAGAAATTTTAGAACAACACGCTTATAATCTATTAGCTGAACGTGGTGTTTCGATTGAAGAAATCGCAACTATCGTTTATGAATTACAAGCACCTTATGTCAAAGACTTAACGATGGAAGAATGTATTCATAATTTAAAAATGGTCATGAAAAAGCGTGAGGTACAAAATGCGGTCATTACCGGTATTGAAATTGATATCGCTGCAGAAAAAGGGGTGTTCTCACCTACTTTAAGTGACTTATTAATGCGCGATGAAGGTTTATACGGCATCGATGAAATCCTAGTACTATCCATCGTCAATGTCTATGGTTCGATTGGGATGACCAATTTTGGTTATGTCGACAAAATTAAACCTGGGATTATTGGAGAATTAAACAGTCAAAAAGGCGAAAAATGTAACACCTTCATCGATGATGTTGTTGGAGCACTTGCTGCTGCAGCGGCTAGTCGTATCGCCCATTCTCAAACTAAATAATAAAAGATAAAACAGGCAAAAGAGAAGCAACTAAAACTTCACTTTTGCCTGATTTTTGTTTGTTATCTATTCTACTCTACTGAATTGTAGCCACGTTTTGAACCTCATTAACCAATGATTGTTACACTGAAACTTTACAAAACTTCCTTAACTGTTGTAACCACACACTGAACATCATGATTCAATGGTTTTGTATGTTCTCATTTAGCGTTCTATTTTAATGATGTGTGACATGATCTTCTTTTAATAGTTCTCCGGATTGTGTAATATGAATCCCAATTAAGTCACCGCCATAAACAGCACCACCATCGATACCAAACTTTCCTTGATGATGCCAAGTTGATAAATCTCCTGGTGTGGCATTTAAAAACTTAACAGGTGTATGACCAAAAATAATTTTTTTACCAGTTCGATTATCGCCCAGATGAAAAGGGTCACGAATCCAATAAAAATCACTTGGTTTGGATTGCTGCCAATTGGTTAATTGTAAATCGACCCCCGCGTGAACAATAATCCATTCACCGTATTCAAGATACAAAGGTAAATTTTCTAACCAAGCCATCAAATAAGGATAATTTTCGGTTGTTAAATTAACCAACTTATCCAATGGATAATCATTTATCTCATCCAGGGCTAAGTGATTAAGTGAAGCTAAAGTCGTAGCTCCTCCATTTCTTTGATACAAATCCCATGCCTGATTAGGATGTTGTAAAAAATCAAGAAAAAGCGCCTCATGATTCCCCCTAATCACTTTTGCATCGTACTCTTTTTGTAATGACCAAACTAACTCAAGTGTTTTAAATATTTGCGGTCCGCGATCAATTAAGTCGCCCACAAAGATTAATTCCTCTTCTTCAGGAGACCAATAGGTTAAAAGCTGCTTTAACATTTGGTATTCCCCATGTATATCACCTATTACAAAAGCACGCTCTTTCATGTGGCACCTCCAATTAATGAATTTTAACTAATTTCAATCCTATTCTTTGTTTATCTAAGTCTAATTGAATGACTTCAACATCGACAATTTGCCCCACCGCTACAATCTCATTCGGATGATTCACACGACGTTTATTGGTTAATTTAGAAATATGAATTAAGCCATCTTGTTTTACACCAATGTCAACAAAGGCACCAAAGTCAACGACATTGCGTACCACCCCTTCTAAATCCATTCCAACTTTTAAATCTTCCATTTTTAAGACATCACTTCTTAATTGTGGTGTCGGTTGTCCATCACGTATATCCGCCGTTGGATTTTTTAACCCTTCAATAATATCGATTAAGGTTTCTTTCCCGACGTTTAATTCTTTAACTAATTGATTTAAATTTAATTTTTCTAATTGTTCATTCGCTTCTTTTGAACCTAACGCTTTTTGGTCAATCGCTAATTTCGCTAAAATTTGCTCAGCAATCGGATAGCTTTCCGGGTGAATATTCGTTTGGTCAAGTGGATTACCTCCCCCTAAGACACGCAAGAAGCCAATGGCTTGTTCATAAGTCTTAGGTCCCATCCGTTTGACATCTTTCACTTGTTCACGATTTGAAAAATGACCCAACTCTTCACGCAAATCTACAATGTTTTTGGCTGTAGTCTTAGTTAAACCTGAAACGCGTTGTAATAATGGTATACTAGCGGTATTAATGTCGACACCTACTTGGTTGACAGTCATATTCACCACGAAATCTAATTGTTCATTCAATGATTTTTGTGCTACATCATGTTGATATTGACCCACACCAATTGATTTGGGATCAATCTTAATCAATTCTGCCAATGGATCTTGCACTCGACGAGCAATACTTACCGCACTACGTTCAGAAGCTTCCCAATCCGGAAATTCTTGACGCGCAATCTCACTGGCACTATAGACAGAAGCTCCGGCTTCACTTACCACCAAATATTGAACTTTTCGATCCAGAGAATGAATCACTTCACTAACAAATAATTCAGATTCACGACTGGCCGTTCCATTGCCGATCGCAATTAATTCCACCTGATGACGATTAATAATATCAGTTAATTGTTGGCCAGCTTTAGCCCATTTCGCTTCATGTTGTGCTTTGGTATCAGCTCCAACCGCTTTTTCATGTGGGTAGATAACAGCTTTTTCTAATACCGCACCAGTTTCATTGATGACAGCTAATTTGCATCCTGTTCGATAAGCCGGGTCAAAACCTAACACTACTTTGCCTTTTAATGGTGCAGTTAATAATAAGTTACGTAAGTTTTCACCAAACACTTCAATCGCTTGTAAATCTGCTTTTTCCGTTGTTTCTGCACGTAACTCTCGTTCGATAGCCGGCCCAATAAATCGTTTGTAACTATCTTGAATGGCATTTTGGATAAAAGCTACTTGCGCTGTAGGTAAATCTGCTTCAATAAAACGTTTTTCAATATAACGATAAACCGGCTCTTCATCAATGTTGATTTTTACCGTAATAACGTCCTCTCTTTCCGCACGATTAATGGCTAAAGTATTATGTTCTTTGACTTTATCCAATTTTTCAGAGAAATCATAATACATATGATAAACTTGTTGCGGGTCTTTTTCTTGATTCTTTAAACTTGTTTGAACGATCGCATTATAGCGACTGTATTTACGGATAAATTCGCGGTATTTTGCATTATCGGATACTTTCTGAGCAATAATTTCATGAGCGCCTGCTAATGCTTCTTCAGCGGTTGTCACCTCATCTTGAATAAATTCACTCGCTTTATCGCTGAGATTAATCGGTTCTTTATTTGATAATATCCAGTCTGCTAATGGTTCTAAACCTTGTTCAATCGCCACCATTGCTTTAGTACGACGTTTTTGTTTATAAGGACGATACAAGTCTTCTACTTGTTGTAATGTTTGGGCTTGTTCAATTGCCACTCTTAATTCTTCGGTTAATTTATCTTGTTCTTCAATTAATCTCGTCACTTCTTCTTTACGAGTTGACAAGTTAATTAAATATTGATGACGTTGCTCTATAGTGTATATTTGAACTTCATCTAATGATCCAGTCATCTCTTTACGGTAACGGGCAATAAAAGGGATGGTACTGCCCTCTGCTAATAATTTTAATGTTGCTTCAACCTGTTTGATTGAAATACCGGTTTCTTTACTAATCTGTTGATTAAATAATTCTGACATAATATCCTCTTTCTGATTTGTATACTAAACACAACTTTTAAATCATTTCATAATGATGATTATAACATATTTCTACTGCTTTGAAGCCATTAAGCACTCATTTTGACTAATTTTATGCACTCTATTTCTAAAAACACGAACATTCAATTCGAAACGAATGATATATTTAATTTTCTTGTTGAACGTTCTGATTCTTTTGTTATACTCATTCTGTATTCAAAAATTTAGGAGGTCTTTTTTGTGGATAAATTTTTCAAATTAAAAGAAAATGGCACCACTGTTTCAACTGAAATTTCTGCGGGGATTACGACATTCTTAGCAATGTCTTATATCATGTTTGTTAACCCGTCAATCCTTGCGTTAACGGGTATGCCAAATCAAGCAGTCTTTTTAGCAACGGTCTTTGCTGCTGCTGTATCAACTTTAGCGATGGGCTTATTAGCGAATGTCCCTTATGCTTTGGCACCTGGTATGGGGTTAAATGCATTCTTCACTTTTACGGTTGTATTTGGTTTAGGTTTTACTTGGCAAGAAGCGTTGTCAATGGTATTTATTTGTGGGGTCTTTAATGTTTTAATTACGGTTACTAAAGTACGTAAATCTTTAATTAAAGCTATCCCAGAAAGTTTACAACATGCTATTTCAGCTGGGATTGGTGTTTTCATTGCATATATCGGAATTAAAAATGGTAACTTATTACAATTTACCATCGATGGGATTAATTTAATTTCAGTCAATGGGGGCGATCCTACCGCTGAATCATTCCCTGGTGGTATTTCATCAGTCCTTGCGAATAGTGGGGCAGTGCCAGAATTAGTTAACTTTACCAATCCTAGTTCTTTACTAACGCTTATCGGTTTAGCTATTACGATTGCTTTAATGATTCGTGGTGTAAAATCAGCTATTTTATTAGGTATTATTTTAACAACATTAATTGGAATTCCTTTAGGCGTAGTAGATTTAGGTTCAATTGATTGGACAGGTAATTCTGTTGCGAGTGCTTTCGCAGCTTTAGATGAAACGTTCTTAGTTATTTTCACACCAGCAGGTTTACCTTCGTTATTTGGTGATATCTCTCGTTTACCAATTGTTTTAATCACTATTTTTGCTTTTAGCTTATCAGATGTTTTCGACACAATCGGTACTTTCATTGGGACTGGTCGTCGTACCGGTATTTTCTCAGATGAGGATATCAATGCTTTAGAAACTAGCTCTGGATTTAATTCAAAAATGGACCGTGCTTTATTTGGCGATTCAATCGGTACTTTAATTGGCGCTTTATTCGGAACATCGAATACAACAACCTATGTAGAATCGGCAGCAGGAATCGGTGTAGGTGGACGTACAGGTTTAACTTCTGTTGCAACTGCTTCAATGTTTATCCTTTCAATTTTTATCGCACCAATTATCGGCATTGTGCCAGCATCAGCAACGGCACCAGCTTTAATTTTAGTCGGGGTGTTAATGTTATCATCATTAGCTGATATTAATTGGACTGACTTTGCTGAAGCTGTACCGGCATTCTTTGCTTCCATCTTCATGGGCTTAGCTTACTCTATCTCATACGGAATTGCAGCAGGATTCTTTGCTTATTGTTTAGTAAAAATGGTTCAAGGTAAAACCAAAGAAATCCACCCTATCTTATGGATCTCAGTCGTTTTATTCGCAATTAACTTTATTGCTTTAGCTATCATCTAAAAATTTCATATCAAAGGGAGCGGGCACGAACTTTTTAAATTCTGTTCAGTCATGTCTATTTAATTCAAAGCGCAGTGGTTGAATGGTCTCAACCTGCGTCTTAACGAGTTAGTTATAAACATAAAAAATTCAATCAAGTTATTGCTCGATATTTATAAGCGCAGTGGTTGAGTGGCCTCAAACTGCATCTTTCGACTTGTTTGAGGCCTACTCAACTGTGCGGGGGTAGGCCGACGGAGCGAAAATTATTCAATTTTCTACTTCTGGTCTACTCCCAACTGTGCGGGGGTGGGTAGACGAAGCGAAAATCAACTGATTTTCTACTTCTTGCCCACTCCTCTTTTTTGTTTCTATATACTCAACTAAAAACCATAGGATCGACGTCTAATAGACGTTCTCCTATGGTTTATTAACTCGATGCATCTTACGGATGTCATCTCAATTTCAAAATCACCCTTACCGATTAATTTTATGATTTTAAACAATCACTAAAGGATTTATTTAATAGCTACCCAACTAAAAAAACAAAACCACAAAGCATAAACAATCCTCTAATGCACTGCTTAAATCTGATCAATATCGAAAATTCTTAAGATATTCTACCTTAATGACTTATTTATTGATGACAGCTAAACCTTCTTGATAAAAAACTTCCATATCAGCAGCAGGAACCATGCTACCACCTGTCGCCCAAGCAATATGAGTGGCGTTTTGCATTTTATCTTGTAAGTTCTTCATATTAATATAGTCTTGTCCTTCAGCTGTGGTAAATAGACGTACTGGTCCAGGTACACCGGCTAGAGCGGCTGGTTCTAAATTAATCGCTTCTAAGTCAACCATTTTAGATAATAAAAGGTGCACTTCCTCTTCTTCTACTGAGTAACCACCATCGAAGAAATTACTCATTAATTCCGCAACAAATCCTGACGTTCTAGGAACAGCTAAACCATCCATACATGTTTTTCCATCGATTTTAAAATCATCGACCGATACTTTATCAAATTGTTCCGTGATTTGCCCTAGTAACATTGACGGCATGTGAGTCGGTTGAGCAAAGAAGCAATGAACATTATCACCATACACTTGTTTTAAACCAAAGGCCGTACCACCAGGGCTGCCTCCAATACCACATGGTGAGTAGACAAACAATGGGTGATCAGCGTTTACTTTAATACCCATTTCTTCTAGTTGTTTTTCTAAGCGAAGAGCAGCCACTGTATAACCTAAAAATAATTCTACAGAATGTTCATCATCGACAAAATATGATTTTGGATCTGCATCTGACTGAGCACGACCTTGCCATACTGCTTCAGTGAAATTGGTCTCATGTTCGATAACGGTCACACCTTTAGAACGCAATAAGTCTTTCTTCCATTGTTTTGCTTCAATCGACATATGAACTGTCACTTCAAAACCTAATTTAGCACTCATCACACCAACGCTGATTCCCAAGTTTCCCGTCGTCCCAACAACAATCTTATATTGGCGGAAAAATGACTGGAATTCCTCACTCGAAAATTTGGTATAGTCATCTTCAATGCCATTTAACAAATCATGTTCTAGCGCTAATGTTTCAGCATATTTTAACACTTCGTAAATAGCACCACGTGCTTTAATCGTTCCAGCAATTGGCAAAGTGTCATCACGTTTTAAATAAAACTCGCCTAGTATGGTCGTATTATACTTATCTTCTAAATATTCTTTTAATGGTGTCAGTTTTGTTAAGCCTGATTCAATTAAACCATTCATTGGCGCCGTCTCAGGAAATTCTTGCATAATAAATGGTGCAAAACGCTCTAAACGAGCTTCGGCATCTTGAACATCTGCCATTGAATAAGCTACCTTTTTAGATGCTTCTTCAAAATTATCTTTATGCTTATTGACCCAGAAAACTGGTTTTAAATTCATAATATCATTAAGGTACTGAACTTTTTCAGACCATTCAATATTGTTTATCTTTGTCATATTAATCCTCCTGATAAGTTTTACTTCGTCATTGTATCAAATTTCACACTGTCTGAGTGCTATTTTGTTGATTTTTATTTAAATTCTCATTTAACTGAAAAAAAAGAGCACTTTTCAGTACTCTTCAGTCATTTTATATATATAATTTGGTAGAATCCGTTGATTATAATAGAAAACTCACTAATTTTTTACTCTGTCTAGCCGATTGATCTAAACAGAAATGATAAAAGCCTGCACCCAACTCAAAGATGGCGGCTTGTTTGTCCATGACTGTGACAATATAACTTTCTGGGTATTTAGGCAACTCTCTAGTTGCACCAAACATATGTTTAACGATAATATCTTGTTCAAGATCTGATATCTCAGTAATTTTTAAAGCGTTTTGTAAGGCAATTCGTGGGTGTTCCCAATTGTGCCCCTTACCCCCTACTTGATGTTTATCTGCACTATCATAGTAGAACAAATCATGGAGTAAACCTGCACGCGCAATGGCACGTGCATTAAGATTAAAACGTTTTGCCCAACGATAACTACGATACGATACCGATAAAGAATGCGATAAACGGTCTGTCACTAAATGATGAACGTAATTCTTTAGGCATTGTACCTCTTCTAATTCAATTAAATCTTCAATCAACGCCATATATTCTACATCATTTTGCCAATCCAAAGCCATTTAAACACTCCTTGTTGATTAATTCAAAATCATTATAACAAAAACATTTGCATTTTTGTTGAAAATAAGATGTAAAATTAGTTAAATATGTAAATTTTATATGAATTTTATTACCATTATAACAGTTGGTTTCATAAGTTTTTATGAAAACGCAAACATATATTGGGAATAATCTTGAAAAATGAAAACAATCATTTCCGCTGATCTTGCAGAAAAACCGGAAAGCTATCTTGAAAAATAAAAAAGGATATTCGCGTTGGCTTTGACTACGACAACAGCCTTACGTATTCGATTTGTAAAATAACAATGAGTAAGCGAATACGTAAGGCTGTGCAAAACTTTTTAAATTCTTTTCAGGCATATCTATTTAATTCAAAGCGCAGTGGTTGAGTGGTCTCAAACTGAGTCTTTCGACTTGTTTGAGGCCTACTCAACTGTGCGGGGGTAGACCGACGAAGCAAAAAATATTCAATTTTCTACTTCTGGTCTACTCCCAACTGTGCGGGGGTGGACAGACAAAGCGAAAATCATTTGATTTTCTACTTCTTGCCCACTCCCCTTCCCGCTCACTCCATCAGTGATATAAATAGACCGATTTTCTCTAGTAGAAAATAATGACTGGCATGCCGTAGTATACTAATTCAAAAACTTGTCCCATCACACTTGGTGGTGTGTTAACACATCCTAGGGAGCCCGAATTTAAATAAGCTTGTCCACCAAAAGTCCCTTGCCAATTAGCATCGTGAATCCCTTGGGCTTGATCGTCAAAGGCAATCCAATATTGAACCGGTTGTTCATAATCAACATCTGTATGTGGATTATAGCCTCGCAATACCGAGGGTGACTCCATATTCCATACCCGATAGGCTCCCGGTATAGTATTGGTACCTGTTTTTCCAGTTACCACTGGTGTTTGCAATACTAGAACACCGTCTAAGTAAATAAACATGGTTTGATTTAAAATATCGACTTCAACATAAGAATTACCGACACTATCCCCCATACCATAACCATCGCCACCGATAACAGGTTCACGAGTAATGGTCGCTCCCTCATGAATATCAGCAATGATATTGTCAGGCTCGGTATGACGGTCAATATACCACCCATAGGTTCCTGGTTGGATTGTAACCTCTCCTTGATAAGTACTCATAAATTGACGAGGCTGAAAAAGACCGGCATATTGATAATTTAATTCACGTACATAGTCTTCAACTAACGCTCGATCGACTTGCGGTGCACCTTCTTCATCAATATAAATCCAACTCGCAATATTCTCTTTTGGTATGGTAACTTCATTACCATCGAAAGTTAAGGTTATTTGACTTGATTCCATTAAAGCAATTTTCTTCAGATTATCATTCAATGTTGAGTCTTCTTTTTTAATTTGTGGTTGGATATAGGCATCTTTCAAATCGACTTCTAATTGATTATGATTAAGAGCTGAAAACAATGTTTGAGTCATACTTTCGTTATTAATTTGATTACCGTACACTTCTGGAATAATTGAAAAGACATTGTCATCATCTAAAATATAGGCATCTTCAGCAGGCGTTCTTTCTTCATTATTGACCCCTAAGCTATAAATTAAATTCGTAATGATCGCCTCATCAAATCGAACGGTTTCTGGAGTCACTTGCAGTTCTGACCGCTTCAGTTTAAGTAATGCTAATGGCCAATCAGTAGCATTTTGTTCGGCCATTAATTGGGTTAATTGTTCATCGAAATGACTGGTTACGCCTAAATCTTTCAAGGCCACAGTCCCAATGGGTTGTTCTTTTTCACTAAATAATATGGTTTTATTTTCTAGTTCACTCTGAATTTTAGTCTTTGCTGATTCAATTGATTGATTACTAATCGATTGTCCGGCTACTGTAGTACTTGGTAAATAATGCCCTTGATAATATAAGACACCGATTCCATAAATCAATAATAATAAAAGAATTACTCCGCCAGCAATCCCAAAACCTAATTGCTTGTGACTAAACTTTGACAATTGCATACTCCCTCACCTCTGTCTATTCTCTCTCATTAATTATAGATAACTCTAATAAAATGAGCAATTAGAATGCCTATGTTCTAGCTTATATTTCAATATTATAACATACTTTTGAATATAAAAAAACACCGCTATTCGCGGTGATAACAAACAGTGAATTCATACTATTTTAGTTAAATTTTCCTCTTTTACGATGGGTTAATTGGATATAACGTTCATACCAGATTTCAATGAATTCCGGTGAGAACGGTCCTTTCTCTTCTTCAATCCATCGTACTAGCTCTTGGATATTATATTTTAAAATACGATCAATTTCATCTGGATAATGATATTTTCGTCCATGAATTTCGTATTCATCAAGATCTAATAATCGCTTTTCGCCATCTGGAAACACTTTGATATCTAAATCGTAATCGATGTATTTCAAGGCTTCTTGATCTATTAAATAAGGAGAAGCCAAATTACAATAATAAGTAACACCGCGTTTGCGAATCATCGCTACAATATTAAACCAAAAATGTTTGTGATAATAAAGTAACGCTGCTTCACGAGTTACCCATCTGCGACCATCAGATTCAGTTACCAACGTATGGTCATTACAACCGATAATCGACTGATCACTAGTTTTTAAAACCATTGTATCACGCCAAGTACGATGTAATGAGCCATCATGTTTATAACTCTTAATAGTGATGAATTCACCCTCTTTTGGTTGTTTCATCACTCATCCTACCTTCTGTTTGTCAATCAAGATGACCAAGGTCATCTTCCATCTTTAATATTGTAACACACTTGTCATTAAATAGGTACATAAATACAAATCATTTTCACAAACCAAGCGAAATATTCGTTAAATTATATTTCCAATCAGAAAGCAAAAAATGAGCTGTATAAATAGAATGGGCCAGAAGTAGAAATTTGATTGATTTTCGCTATGGGCTCCCTCCCTCGCACAGTTGGAGTGGTTCAGAAGTTAAAAATTGAAAAACTTTAACTTCGTCTACCCCCTGGGTTATTGCCCAGCATATTTTGCTTATTTTTTAATAATCATTTGAATTGCTTGATTAATTTTGGCATTTTGTACTTCCGGTTCAGCTTCAGGATTTTCTAAGCAATCACGCAAATTTTGTGCCACAATAATGCCCATTATGCGATCAACACTTGAACGAACTGCACTTAATTGAGTAATGACATCTATACAATCCTGTTCTTCTTCAATCATTTTTTGGATTCCTCTTAATTGACCTTCAGTTCTTTTTAATCGATTTAAAATCGATTTATCGCAACTAGTCAAATGCAACATCACCTTTCCATGCCGACATTCCACCCATCACATTGGTCACATCAAACCCATGTGCACTTAAAAATTCACATGCCATAGCTGAGCGTCCACCAGAATGACAAATAACATGATAATGTTTCGATGAATCTAAATCCTTGACCAACTCACTTATTTGACTCAAAGGTAGGTGGAGGGCATTTTTAATATGTCCATTATTATACTCATCCAATTCCCGAACATCAAGTACGGTCAAATCATCATTTTTTAAATCTTGTTCAAACTCATCTATCATTTTGCTATTATACATGTACAATTTCCTCCGGTTTCATTAAATGATACAGTGAGAATGCTCCATCTAGGTTCTCTACCGTAAATCCATGTTGTTTTAAAATACGCTCACCAATATAACTACGTAAGCCACTATGACAAGTGATAACATACGGTTGGTTCTTATCCAATTCTTCTAATCGCTCGCGTAATTGATCGAGTGGGATATGAATCGCCTCTTTAAAACGACCATTGCGTTGTAATTCCCCATCATTACGTACATCTATCAATACTTTGCCTTTAGCCAATTCATCGTTTAATTCATACCATTGAATGGAGTCCGTCACACCCGTTGCTAAGTTAGAAGCTGCATAACCCGCCATATTAACGGGGTCTTTCGCTGAACCAAATGGTGGTGCGTAAGTAAATTCTAATTCTGGCAAATCAAAAATCGTTAAGCCACCTTTAATGGCCGTTGCTATAATATCAATTCGCTTATCAACACCATCTTTACCGACGGCTTGTGCGCCATAAATTTCACCGGTTTGGCGATTAAAGACTAATTTTAAATGAATATCTTCAGCACCAGGGAAATAACTAGCATGACTCTTACCACTAATATGGACCACTAATGGGTTTAAATCAGCTAATTTAGCTGAACGTTCATTTAATCCAGTTGAAGCAGCAGCCATTTCAAATACGCGCACAATCGCTGTTCCAATACTGCCTTTATTGCTACTTTCTAAACCAGCAATAATATCAGCCACTTGACGCCCTTGACGGTTAGCTGGGGATGCTAACGAAATCAAAGCATCTTGACCGGTAATTTGTTGTTTCACCACAATGGCATCTCCGACTGCATAGATATCGGGTACATTCGTACGGTATTGGTCATCGACAACAATCCCTCCACGCAAACCTAATTCAATTCCTGCTTCTTTGGCTAAGCTATTTTCCGGTTGCACACCGACCGATAAAATATTTAAATCGGAATTTAAGGTAGTGCCATCTTCCAATACTAAGGTATGACCTTGCTCTTTAAATTCAACTACTGATTGATTAGTAATAACTTTAATATTATTTTTTTCTAGTTCTAACAAGATATGTTGAGCCATTTCTTCATCTAATGGCGGTAAAACATGCGGGGCTTTTTCAACTATTGTAACTGCTAAACCTAATTTTGCTAAGTTTTCTGCCATTTCAATGCCAATAAAGCCAGCACCAATTACCGTTGCTTGTTTAACTCCATCATCATTCAAGTTAGCCATGATGTCATCTAAGTCAGGAATACTACGTAAAACATGGGTGTTATTAGATGCCTCCAATCCAATTATCGGCGGGACAAATGGCTTGGCTCCTGGTGATAAGATTAGCACATCATATTGTTCAGTTGATTCTTGCCCTTCACTTTGAACTGTCACCGTTTTCGTTTGCGGGTCAATCGATAATACTTCCGTATTCGGTCTAACATCTAAATCAAAGCGAGCGCGTAAAGCTTCAGGTGATTGAACGATTAATTTTTGTCGCTCAGCAATTTCGCCAGATACGTGGTAGGGTAATCCACAGTTAGCAAATGACACATAAGGTCCCTTATCAAACACAATTATTTCTGCATCTTCCATTAATCGACGTAATCGAGTTGCAGCTGACATTCCACCTGCGACACCACCAACAATCAAAATCTTTTTCATTTATTTTCCTCCTTTTATTTGCCCATGCCAGGCATTCATTCCACCACTAACATTTTTCACTTGATACCCTTTTTTCAATAAAGCTTTGGCTGCTTGACGACTTCTCATACCACTTTGGCAGATCACTAAAATAGGCTTGTCTTTACTGCCTTGAAATAATTGTATTTGCGCTAAAGGATGATTGACTGCACCTCTTATATGTCCACTTTTAAATTCTGCTGGTGTCCGCACATCCAATAATTGATACTTTTTTAATAGCTGATTGTTGATTTCATCAGCTTTAATTGCTTCTACTCTGGGTCCAAAAAACCACATAAGCTACCTCCTTGTAATCTGATCCTTAATTTTATATACCCCTATGGGTATAATTAAACTATATTATTTTACTTCTGTCAATTATAAAAAACCATTTGATAGAATTATTTAGAGGCTGGGCATAAACTTGATAAATTTAATTAAGATTATTGTTAGTTAATTAAAAGCGCAGTGGTTGAGTGGTCTAAAACTGCGTCTTAACGACTTATATGAGGACTACTCAAACTGTGCGGGGGTAGGCCGACGAAGCGAAAATCATTCGATTTTCTACTTCTGGTCTACTCCCAAATGTGAGGGGGTGGGCAGACGAAGCGAAAATTATTTAATTTTCTACTTCTTGCCCACTCCCTTTAAGACGAAGTTTGAGGCCACTAAACCATAGCGCTTTTCATTTACAAGCTGTCAGTTAAGGAAACCTAGGTATTAATACCTAGGAGGAATTAGCGAAATAGACAGCTATTTTTATTGATTTTACTAGGTTATCGTTTATGTTTTTACTAAATAGATAGTATAATGTATTTAAGAGAAAAGAGGTGACAAGATGCAGTTAACGAAAACGATTAAAGTGCAATTATACCCAAGTGCTAGTGATATTGAAAAATTCGAAGAAACCCAACAACAGTTTTTAAACGCTTGTAATTTTGTTTCGACATATATCTTTGACCATGACTTTGAATTAGGTCAAACGACTTTGCATAACGCCTTGTATCATCAGATACGTCAGGATTTTGGACTGCA
>NZ_FUWO01000009.1:2483-97278 GCF_900167405.1 Globicatella sulfidifaciens DSM 15739 | reverse complement strand
TAATTTAATAACAATAACCTGATTGAGTTTACCAAATTTATCTTTAACCTCATTAAGACGCAGATTGAGGCCACTCAACCACTGCGCTTTTAATTATCGAGCAATCACTTGATTGAATTTTTCATATTTATACCCATTCTCGTTAAGACGCAGTTTGATACTACTCAACCAGTGCGCTGTTAATTAACGAACTATAATCTTAACTAAATTTATCAAGTTTATGCTCAGCATCATTGTAGAATGG
The DNA here is from genome assembly GCF_900167405.1 of Globicatella sulfidifaciens DSM 15739. GTDB lineage: Bacteria > Bacillota > Bacilli > Lactobacillales > Aerococcaceae > Globicatella > Globicatella sulfidifaciens. The sequence continues at coordinate 97,034 of NZ_FUWO01000009.1, read as the reverse complement.
TCTATATTTTGATATGATAGTAACGTAACTTAAAAGGAGATGACTAGAAAATGACACAAAATAACATTTATGATACAGCTAATCAATTAGAACGTGATTTACGTAACTTAGATGCTTATAAAAATTTAGTAGAAACAATGAAAGCAATTCAAGAAGATAGTGCTTCTAATGAATTATTTGAAGAATTTAAACAAATGGGACAAAGTTTCCAAATGAAGCAAATGACTGGTCAACAACCAACAGAAGATGAAATTAAAGATTATCAAGAACTTTCAGAAAAAGTGATGGCCAATGAGTCTATTAATAAATTAATGGAAAGTGAACGTCAGTTAAGTCAAATTATGGAAGACATTAATCGCATCATTACATTACCATTGCAAGAAGTTTATAGCGAAAATAACGAACAATAGTTTATTTTGCATCTGAATTGCCAACTGCGTGTCAATCGAAGTCGATTTGCGTCAGTTGGTATTTTTTAAAACAAAAATGAAAGGAGTCAGCTATGAAATTACTACATGTATCTGACTTACATTTAGATACTCCTTTTAGTGGGATTGCTAAACAGGATTACCAACTACAACAAAAGCTGATTCAAGCTCCCTTTGAGTCTTTTGAACGATGTGTCTCAATAGCTATTAATCAAAAAGTAGATTTAATGTTAGTTTCAGGCGATATCTATGATGCGACGAAGCAAACCATTGCGGCTAAGCATTTTTTCTTTCAGCAAATGAATCGTCTAAAACAAGCAGAAATTCCAGTCGTCATCGGTCATGGTAATCATGATTATTACGAGCCGAATTACTTATCAATGAATTATCCTGACAATGTTTATTTATTTGAGGAAGAATTGGTGAAGCATTTTGATATTACCACTAAAAATAATAAAACCATCCGCATTTATGGTTTTAGCTATAATCATCGTTGGATTAAAGAACGAATGATTGAAAAGTATCCGATTAATCCGAGAGCAACTGATTTCACCATTGGTTTATTACATGGTTCTTTAGATTCTACTGAAAACGAACACGCCAATTACGCACCTTTTAGCTTACAAGATTTATTAAGCAAGGAATATGATTATTGGGCACTTGGCCATATTCATCAAGCTATGGTTCTAAACGAAGTACCTTTAATTCAATATCCAGGGATTATTCAAGGAAAGAATGCCAAAGAATCGGGAGATAAAGGCGCTTATATAGTTGAATTACGTCAAAATCAACCTACCTTAAATGAGTTTATATCGCTCGCATCCATTGTCTGGGAAACAGCCAATTTATATTGCAATTATGATTGGGATCAACAACGGATTATTTCAGAAATTCAAGACATTGTTACCAATTATGAAGCAGAATCTGAAGGGACTCAGCAGTCTTACTTATTAACAATTCATTTGAATGATGCTCATAAATTAGCCCATTCTTTACAAGAGCAAATTGAATCGGGGCAATTAGCAGAAGTATTTCATCCGAATTATGAGGCGAAACGCTTTACTAAAGTAGTTAAAATCAAATTAGTGACAGACAATCAATTAGAGGTTTTTGAATATGACCCATTATTGAATGAGAGTTATTTAGCGACTCTTCAAGAATTTAAGGATGGAGCATTATATGATACTGTCATTAAAGAGATTACGAAACATCCGGTCATGAGAAAATGGTTAAAAGAGAGTATTCTAACCGAGGATTTAAAAAATGATGCGCTTGAAAAAGCTAATCAACGATTACTGCAAACTTTGAGTATCGAATCAGAGGAGGATAACCATGAAAATTAAAAAGTTAGATATTTATGGTTATGGTAAATGGGTTGACCAAAGCTTTGAAATTGATGAACACTTACAGTTGTTTTACGGTCCGAATGAAGCTGGAAAATCAACTTTACAATCTTTTATCCGTAGTATTTTATTTGGTTTTCCTACCAAACACCGTCGTGTCAATCAACTCAATCGCTATGAGCCTAAATTAGGCAGTCGCTATGGTGGGCGTATTTTATTAATCGATACCCCCGAAGGCGATTTATGGATTGAGAGAACGGATTCTAAATTTTCAATTCAAACAGCTGATGGAGTTGAAAAAGATCCAGCGTTATTGGAAACTTTATTATCTGGTCTAGATGAACGTTTATTTGATACATTTTATGCATTTAATTTGCAAAATTTACAAGAACTTTCACAATTAGACACCGAGCAAATTAATGACTATTTCTTAAGTATCGGGACCGTGGGAAGTGATCAATTTGTAAAAATTGCCAAGTCATTAGAAAAAGAAACCGATGATTTTTATCGTCCCCAAGCACAAAATCGTCCTCTTAACCTATTATTAAGTGAATATGATCAATTAGCCTATAAAGTTGAAGCTGCCAAAGAAACCATGGGACAATATGATCAATTACTGCAAAAAAGACAAGATGAAGAAACAACGATTGCTGAATTAAACACTAACATTAAAGAATTAGATAACTCTATGCGCGAATTAGACAAGTTAGTCGGACGCTATGACATCTTTATCAAAGATAGAGCAGCTGTGCGTGAATTAGATCAACTCGTTTTTACCGAGATTGAAGACGAGATGCCAGAAAAGATTAAACAAGCGAATCGTGATATTTCTGACAATCACTCAGAAATTAGGCAATTAGAAGAAAAAATTGAGTTGATTCGTGGGGAATTAGGAACGATGACCCGTTTAAATTGGGCAGTGAACCATGAAGAGGAACGTAAGGTATGGTTGTCAAAAACTCAACAAGCTAAAGACATCCAAGCTAAAATTGAGTATGCGCAAGCCAGGATTGATGAACAAGAAAAATTGATGCACGAATTAGCGGCCAGAGGCCAATTTTATCCTGAGCGCGTCGCCGATGATAATGAATATCAAATAAAAGTCGAAAGTGGACTTGATATTCAATCTAAAAAAATTGATTTAGCCAAACAAGAAGAAAATTTGAAATCCGAGCGTAAAGTTTATTTAGAACAACGTAAAGAACAACAGCATTATAGTGCCATTATCCGTTCGCAAGTCGCGAAACTTGAAAATCAACGCATGAATGATGAAGCAGTCTTGATTGAAGAAACCAGTCTAAAACACTACTTAATGGGTGTCGTTTTCCTGATTTTAGGTTTAATGTTAATGGGTTCACAACTGATTAATTCAGTCTTTAACTTGAATTTTTTATTCTGGTTGGGAGCCGTCCTAACAGTTATCGGCTTAGTGAGTTCACTCTATGTCTTCTTTGAACATCGTAAACGATTTAATATTTTCCACAATAGCCCAATCGTTAGCAAAATACAAGAATTAAGAGAGAAAGAAAGCGATTATCAAGAACAAAGTAAAGCCATTGGTATTCAAATAAATCAACGTGATGAGGCCTTAGAAAAAATTATTGAAGAACGCGAAGAAGTTAATAGAGCTTTACAAAAATGGTTAGTTTCAATTGGATTTTATCCAACAGCTGATCCCGAATTAGTTCTTAAAACCAATCCGGTAAAAGCCTATTTCGAAGCGCAATCAGTAAAAGAAAAGTTCATTGAAGAAAAAGAACATAATCTACAATTGATTAAAGATTGGCATGCTTTATTACAACCATTATTCGAGCGTTTTCCATTTGATGATGAATCGGTACGAGCTCAAATCCGCTATGTCGAAGAATTAGAAGCCCAATTAAAAGTAACGCAATTCAGAGGTCAAAATTTAAATGATCGCATTACTGAAGCAGAAGCTAAAATTGCACAATTGAAACAAAATGCCACCGATAATCAAGCTTTAATTGATGATATTTTAGCGACAACTAACAGTCAAAATCAATTAATTTTCTTTGACAAAGTTCGTGATAATGAACGTATTTTAGAATTAACAGAAAAACATGAGTTATATCAACAACAAATGGCTGGTTTCGAAGAAGCACTTGCAGAAGTAGTGAATAAACAAGCGCTAGTTGAAGAATATAAACGATTAGAAGCGAAGATGGAATTAACACGCGAACAATTAGTACCTCATCATTCTGAACGTGCTAATTTAGAAGTAGCGATTCGTAATCTAGAATCAGATGGAACGTATCAAAATCTAACACAGCAATTAGCCATAAAAGAAGCTGAAGTCAGAGAAGCGGTTTTAGAGTGGACATCTAAACGTATTGCGATGGAATTAATTTTCAAAACACTCCGTCATGGGATTGGTGATCCAGTACCTGCCATGATTGAACGTGCGAATGAAATATTTGAACGTTTATCTTATGGACGATATACGCAAATCAAGCTGAATAAACAAGGTGTTAAAGTCATGCAGTTTAGTGGTATTTTATTTGAACCACATGAACTATCACAAGGTACCTTAGAGCAATTGTATGTCGCATTACGATTAGCATTTGTTGAAAGTGCTACTTCAATGGTAAAATTACCGATTATTATTGATGATGCATTTGTTAATTTCGATGAATTTAGAAAAACAAGCATGTACCAAGTGTTAGAGCAATTTAGTGAAACAACCCAAGTCTTGTTCTTTACTTTTGATCCACAAGCGATTGAATCATTTAGAGAAGAACAGACGATTAATTTATCCGAGATTGAACAAGTAGAAGAAAAGGCGGTGGAATAATGACTTATTTGTATGATATTCAAACAGGTGAAGATTTTAACCTCTTTTTATTAATAAAATCAGCAGAAGTAAAAATTGCACGAACTGGTAAACCATTTATCGCTTTTAGTTTCCAAGACCAGTCAGGTTCGATGGATGGTATGTATTGGTCTGCTACTGATGAGGAAATTGCCAAATTCCAAACCGGAAAAGTTGTATTTGTACGCGGTATGCGCGATAGTTATCAAGGAAAATCGCAAGTGAAGATTAAACAATTACGACTAGCTGACGAAGGCGAACCAAATGATCCCTCTCTCTATCTAGAACGTGTTGAAGTCAAACGTGAAGATATTAAACGTGAAATTGATGAAGCCATTTTCTTAATTCGAGAACCTAATATTGTACGTATTGTCCATAAAATTTTGAATACCGTAGAAGAGGACTTTTATAGTTATCCAGCAGCGAAAAGATTTCATCATGCAATGGTTGGAGGTTTAAGTTTCCATACGGTTTCAATGTTAAGAATTGCTAAAAGCTTATTAAAAATCTATCCAGATTTAAATGCATCTTTATTAATTGCCGGGATTATTCTTCATGATATCGGAAAGACAATTGAATTAAGTGGTCCGGTTTCAACGGAATATACTTTAAAAGGAAAAATGATGGGACATATTGTCATCATGTCGGAATTAATTGAACAGGCATGTCGCGAAATCAATATTAATTCTGAAATGGAATCAATTGTATTATTGAAACACGTCGTTCTAGCGCATCATGGTAAATTAGAATTTGGCAGTCCAGTAGTCCCTCAAATTGTTGAAGCTGAATTGATTCATCAAATTGACTTAATGGATGCCAACTTAAACATGATGTTAAGCGAAACCGCAAAAGTTGAAGGTGGCGAATTTACTGAACCAATTTTTGCATTAGAACGTCGTCAATTTTATAAACCGAAATTTAAATAGAGGAGCCTTGCTATGTCCAATGAAAAAGAATTAGCATTTAATCAAACCGAAACAAGTGGTTGTGGCTATTCAGACCACGGGCACGAACATCACTATGAGTGTAGTTGCGGCCATCAACACGATCACGGGCATGAACATCACTATGAGTGTAATTGCGGCCATCAACACGATCACGGGCATGAACATCACTATGAGTGTAATTGCGGCCATCAACACGATCACGTGCATGAGGATCACCACCATGAATGTAATTGCGGCCATCAACACGATCACGTGCATGAGGATCACCACCATGAATGTAATTGCGGCCATCATCATGATCATGCTAACGAACATCATCATAAGTGTAGCTGTGACCATCATCACAACCACGGGCATGAGCATCACCACCATGAATGTGGTTGTGGTCATCATCACAATCACCACCATGATTATGAACCGCATCATGGTTTAACTATCAATTTTGATGGTGAAGTCCAAGCGGATATTAATCGTGTTTGGGAAATTTTAACTGAGAATGAGTATATTACCCAATGGTCCCAAGGCTTACGGATTGAAGATTACCGTCCTGGTGGTAAATTGATATATACCGATGAATTAGAAACAGAGCATTCGTTTATGATTTTAGATATTGAACCACCGGTATTGTTCACCTTCACTTGGCAAGAGGGCACGATTGCTTTTGAATTAAAGGGAACGACTGAAACAACAACGTTGATTAATTTTTCTAATTGGTTAGAAATTGTCGATGAGAATGCAGCGATTAGTTTAACGAATTGGATGATTAATTTACAAACAATCGCGGCTTTAGCGGAAGGTGTCGCAATCGAAGATCGTGACACACAATATGTTGAAATATTACCAAGAATGCGTCAAATGTTATCTTTAGAAGACACGAATACTATCGAATTTGAATAATAGAAAATAACAAGACCGAGCAGAATTTTAATGATTTCTGTTCGATCTTGTTTGTTTAGATTATGTTTAATGAGGCAAAGTATTGTTTATCTTAGCAGAAGTATTAATTAAATAGTGTTTACTAAGCTAACAATCATCGCCTGGTTTATGACCGAAGAAGTTTAGGTATTCTCGGAAAAAATAGGTTCGATTAGTAAAACCGACGATATGACTAATCTCATTTATCGGTAAGCGTGTGGATTGAATTAACAATTGGGCTTTTTGTAATTTTTTTTATTAAGTAACTCAGTGAATGTTTTGCCACTTTTTTCTTTTATTAAGTTGCTTAAATAATTTTTATTAAAATTTAACTGAATGGCGGCTTCATTGAGTGTGAGTTTTTGATACTGCGTATCGATTAAATTTAACACTTGTAAATAAGGGGAATGTGCTTCAAAGGAATCTTTTTCGATTTCTGGTAGATTACGAGCCATTTCATAAAGTAAAATAGGCAAGTACTGTTGAATATGGCTTCAGAAAAGTCACATGGTAGGAAGTATTCGGTTAAAATTTGTTCTAAAATATGATTGATTTGACTACTTTCACCTTGTGAACGTATTAAGGCAAATTGTTCCTTTGTTTGATTAGAATTCGTTTGATTTAATAGAGTCTGGTATAACAAGCTATTACGACTTTTTATTTGGTTTAACCACTCTATGGAAACGTGATTATTTTGAAAAAGAATATTGCACATAATATCTTCTTCATTTAATGCATGGATAGAGTGAATACTATCGACATCCATTAATAATAAATCACCAGCATTAATGGTGATGAGTTCACCATTAATCACTTGTTGGCAAGTACCATGAACCATGTGATTTAATTCTAAGAAATTATGTGAATGTTCAGGGTATTTAGCATAACGGCTATGTTTACTAATATAAATATCTTTATTTTGAAAAAAAGAGCATCATTATGCTGAGGCACATGACCGGTTGGTAAATCCGAAATTCCAGGAATATCAGCATAACAAACCGCCTAATGCCTTTTGTTCTTTTTCTTGCTGGGTTTCTTTTAATAAATAATTTGTGATTGTTTTCATTTTTCATCTGTATATTTGATACTTTAATACTGTTCAAATGTCATTGTATCATAATTCATTTTAGGTTTAGATAGTAATTGTAAGGGAAATCATTAAGAGTAAAGATAGGAGGGGACTTATGAGTTACCATATTGCAGTTGATATAGGTGCATCTAGTGGACGCTTAATACTTGCTACTTATCATGATGATCATCATGACCAAAATATTATATTTGAAGAAATTCATCGCTTTAAAAATGGCTTTTCATTAAAAGAATTATTTTAGGAAATTAAAGACAAGTTTATTAAGTTAAGTGATTAAAGGGATTGGACCAACACTTTAACAATCCATCTGTTGGTTGTATAGTGCAGGGGTTGAGTGGTAACAAACGGCGTCTTAATGAGGTTAGGTAAAAGAAGCGAAATTTATTTAATTTTCTACTTTTGGCCCACTCTCAACTATGGGGGCTAGACAGACGAGGCGAAAATTATTCGTTTTTCTACTTCTGGTCACTTCCAACTTTTCGGCGGTAGGGAAAATTGCGGAATTTAATCGATACGTTATTTCTCGCTCACTCCTTCAAGTTGGATTTAAAGGCCTTTTAGCTTAAGAAAACTCGCTGAAAGTTACAATATTTTCTGAAAATGTATTGTTTTTAAAAATAGACAATGTTATAATTGTTTGGTACTGTTCGATGAAACAAATTACCAAACAGTTTGGAGGGAACAAAATGCGCGTAAACATTAACTTAGAATGTACAGAGTGTGGCGAACGTAACTATTTAACAAACAAAAATAAACGTAATAACCCAGACCGTTTAGAAGTTAAAAAATATTGCCCAAGAGATCGCAAAATCACTTTACACCGTGAAGTGAAAAAATAATAGCGAATTAAAAAGAAGCAACTACTCGTTTGAAGTAGTTGCTTTTTCTTTAGGTATTAATTACCATAACCTGCCATGTGGTGAGTCATCAATATATAAACCATCATAATCTGCTTTAACAATAAAGCTAGGCCAAAATTAAAATACCAGTTTGGTCCAGCTATTAAATTTATCAAGCGTTGTTTGAGTAGCAAAAAATGGTATCTTAATGGATAGTTTGCTACTGACTCTTAGATGCGAGACGGATGGCAGACGAAGCAAAAATCATCTAGTTTTCTACTTGTTGCCACTGTTTTTAATCCATGTTGGATTATTTAAATAACTGAATAAAACCAGTCGCTGCTTCTTCTAATAATTCTTGGGGGATTAATTGTACTAAATACATTAAGATAACGGATAAGGCATTATTGACAAAATGAAAACTAATGGATCCCCAGATATTACGGTCGAATCTTACATACATATAAAGTAATGAAATCGATAATGGCAGATAAATAAGAAAGTCTTGTAAAGAAACCACATGGGCTCCCGCAAATAATAAAGTAGAAACAATCCACATGATAACGACTAGTCCGCGGTTCGCTTTATTGACCCAACCGTTTAAAGACTCTCTAAAGACTAACTCTTCAACTAAAGGTGCTGAAATAACAGTAAAGAAAATAAATAATAAAGGATTGATTTGAGTTTGCATTTCCTCTAATGCTTGTTGGTTCATTCCTAATGATTCCAAGTCTAAGTAGGGTTCAAAAAGCGTCATTAAAACAGTTCGAGCGAACACGTTAATGATAAATAAAAGAAAGGAAAGCCAAAGGATTTTCTTCAAGGTTGTTTGTGTTTTAAATCGAGCCCATTCTTCTTTAAGGTGATCACCAAATAAAAATAATGCCAACATGACGTTTATAATGCTACTTAAAGCCGTACTGGTATACATATCTATGACACCAGTCGCACCTAATACACCAAAAAGAATCATATTAATAAAGAAACCAAAAAACATAATTTTATTACGATGTTTTTTCATAACAACACTCCTTTTCTAATACAATAATCATAGCATATTGTAACGTTTACTTAAACTAATATCATTCATTATTAAAGTAAAACTATGATATAATGAACAAGAATAAAAAACGAGGAGAAGCCCATGAAAGAATTAAAGATTGAACAATTATCCAAAACATATGGTACTAAAATATTATTAGATAAAATTGACTGGTCAATTAGAACTGGACAACGCGTCGGCTTAATTGGTCCCAATGGGACAGGGAAGAGCTCATTGTTAAAAGTAATTGCTGGCTTAGATAATTATGATAGTGGGACTATTTCTAAGCCGAATCAATATACCGTAGCTTATCTCGACCAACATCCAGAACTGGATCCTAATAAAACTATTTTAGAAACGGTCTATGATAGCCAAGCTCAAGACATTCAACTATTATTGCAATATGAATTAATCCGTGAGCAATTAGAAGCTAATCCTATGGACGAGGATTTATTAACTCAATTTACGCGTGTTAGTGATGAAATGAATTTAAAAGATGCTTGGGATATAGAAGTTAAAGCAAAAGCTATTTTATCACAATTAGGGTTAACCAATTTATCACGTCGAGTAGGTGAGTGCTCGGGTGGTGAGCAGAAAAGAATCGGTATTGCTCAAGTATTAATTGAATCACCTGATTTATTAATTTTAGACGAGCCGACAAATCATTTAGATGTCAAAAGTATTCAATGGCTAGAAAAATATTTAGCAAATTATCCAGGTGCCTTACTGTTAGTAACCCATGACCGTTACTTTTTAGATCGTGCGGTAAATTTTATTGTTGAATTACGTCATGGAAAACTAACTGAATATGTTGGTAATTATGAAACCTATGTCATAAAACGGACAGAACAAGCAGCCATTAATCAAAAAGTACAAGAAAAAGAGAATAAATTATTTCAACAAGAATTAGCTTGGATGAGAAAAGGCGCTAAAGCTCGTACCACTAAGCAACAAGCTCGTATCGATCGTTTCGAGGAGTTAAAAGGAAATATTGCGAATCGTCATCAAGAAGCTGAAGGAATTGAATTTGACTTCCAACAACAGCGTATTGGGAATCGTGTCATTGAATTAGAAGATATTGCCATCTCAATCAATGGGCAAAAAGTGATTGAAGGGTATACTAAGAATTTTGTTAAAGGAGATCGTATTGGCATAATCGGGGCAAATGGTGTGGGGAAATCAACCTTTTTGAATACTCTAGCCGGTTATCATCCGCTTGATTGTGGCGTTTGCCAAGTGGGTCAAACCGTGCGTATGGCCTATTATCGACAACTGGATCAAGATTTGCCTAGTGATGTTCGAGTATTGGATTATTTAACTAAAATCGCCGATAATTTTAAACGTGAAGACGGCTCATTAGTAAGTGCTTCTCAATTATTGGAGCAATTTAATTTTGCAAGAAATACTCATGGTACACAAATTCAATATTTATCGGGTGGAGAAAGACGTCGTCTTTATTTACTTTCACTCTTAATTCAGCAACCAAATGTTTTATTATTAGATGAGCCGACCAATGATTTAGATATTGATACTTTAACTGTACTGGAGGATTATTTAGCTAATTTTGAAGGGGTGGTATTTGTCGTTTCTCACGATCGCTATTTCTTAGATAAGACGACGGATTATTTGTTAAATATTAAGGGAAATGGCGCCTATGATATTTACTGGGGTAGTTATTCTGAATATTTAGAAGAAGCCGCTCTACAAACTAATAATGAATTCAAAGCTATCGTTAAAATAGATGAAGTAGCGAAACAAGATACGGATACTAGTCAGAATGATCTTCAACAGAAAGCGAGAAGATTAAGTTATCATGAAAAGAAAGAATTAGAGAAACTGCCAAGTGAAATTGAGCAATTGGAAATACGTTTAGACGAAATTCAACAAGAAATGAACACAATCACGAGTGACGCGGGTAAATTAATGGATTTACAGCGTGAACTTGAAGAAAAAGAAGAAGCGTTAATGGCCTTATATGAAAGACAAGAGGAATTAGCAACGCTCAATTAAAAGGAGCATTATGATGGAACAATATCAACAACTTGTCCAATCGGTATTAGAAAATGGACATTTTAAAGGAGATCGTACTGGCGTGGGGACCTATAGTTTATTCGGGTACCAAATGCGGTTTGATTTAAACGATGGTTTTCCAATGGTCACCACCAAACGAGTACCATTTGGATTAATTAAAAGTGAATTATTATGGTTTTTAAAAGGGGATACCAATATTAAATATCTTTTGGAACACCATAATCATATTTGGGATGAATGGGCCTTCGAACGCTATATTAAAAGTGAAGACTATCAAGGACCGGATATGACCAATTTTGGATTAAGAGTCTTAGAAGATGCTTCGTTTAAAGCAGAATATGAAACTCAAATGAAATTGTTTCAAGAAAAAATATTATCGGATGCAGCTTTCGCTGCTAAACATGGTGAACTAGGTGATGTATATGGTAAACAGTGGCGTCAATGGGAATTACGTAATGGTGAAACACTTGACCAAATTAAAGAGGTTATTAATCAAATTAAAACAAATCCTGATTCTAGACGTTTAATCGTTTCAGCTTGGAATCCAGAGGACATCCCAACCATGGCTTTACCACCCTGTCATACCCTATTTCAGTTTTATGTGAATGATGGCAAGTTAAGTTGTCAACTTTATCAACGGAGTGCCGATATCTTTTTAGGTGTGCCCTTTAACATTGCCAGTTATGCCTTGCTGACACATTTAATCGCCTTAGAGACTGGATTGGGAGTAGGAGAGTTTGTTCATACTTTAGGCGATGCACATTTATATCAAAATCATCTTGAACAAGCGAAGTTATTATTAACAAGAGAACCGAAAGCTTTACCAAAATTGATCATTAATCGGTTCAATGGCTTTGACCAAATTGAAGCGGATGCGATTCGTTTGGAAGGATATCATCCTCATCCGACGATTAAAGCACCGATTGCAGTTTAAGAAAGGATAAGAACCATGATTAGTTTTGTTTATGCACAAGAATCACGTGGTGGCATTGGCTATCAAAATCAATTACCGTGGCATTTGCCCAATGACTTAAAATTTTTCAAAGAAACGACCATGGGACACACAATGTTAATGGGGCGTAAGACATTTGAATCGATGGGCAAACGCTTGTTACCCGGTCGAAAAACGGTGGTGATGACGCGAGATTTAAATTATGAAAAAAACATTGAAGGCTTAACGGTTATCCATCGTTTAGAAGAAGGACTTGAGTTAGCTCAAGATCAAGAATTAATGGTTATTGGTGGTGCTGATATTTTTAAGCTATTTTTACCATATGCCGATCAAATTATTCGAACGTTCATTGAAAGAGAATTCCCGAGCGATGTTTTTATGCCAGCCATCGATGAAACGGAGTGGCAATTAGTCAAAGTAGTAGCGGGTGTATTAGATGAAAATAACACAATCCCTCGTCAATATGAATGGTGGGAACGTAAGGGAGTATCAAAAACATGAATAAGTTTACTTTTTTATTTTTAAGTCTAACATTTTGGACTGTTAGTAATGAGAAACCTATCAAGGCTCAAGACATCACGACAACCGAGGCAACCGAGATGACGTCAATTACAAACGAAGCTAATGAAACCAATCAGATAACAGAATCTAATGAATCTAATACCTCAGAATCAAAATATATTATAGATACGGAAGTCTCATGGCCAGAAATTAATCAAAGTTTCGAAGAACAATCATCTTCTAATATGATTGAAGAGTTTAACGATCAAACGAAAAGTTTAATAGTGGATCAAATAAGCATTATTAAAGAACAGTCAAAAACAAGTTCCATTTTTGTACAAGCGGCTAACCATCAACTTTCTTCTTCAGAAGATGCGACGGAAGTATTACCGGCCGATGATTTAATAAAATTATTCATTGCGGCAGTATATTTTTATCAAATAGAAACCAAACAAATAACCGCAGATGATATGGTAAATATTGCTGATCAAGAAATTATACCAGGAAGTACTTTAGCTAATTTACCACAAGATAAAAGCTATAGTTTAAAAGTACTGGTTCAATTAATGCTACAATCTCATGATAATATGGCAACCGATTTATTAATAGAATCATTAGGTGGCCTCGAAAAAGTAAATCAACAAATTCAAGAGTTAGGCTTTATTCAAACGTCCTTGGTCAATAATATGGCGACGGAATTATCCGGGGCCGCTAATCAATATAATGAAACATCAGCGAGTGACTTAGCAAATTTATTACTAGCTTTATTCCAAGGGGTATTATTTGATGAAGATATTAACCAAGAAGCTTTAACGATGTATTCACAACATGGCCCCATTGGTATTGCTAATAGTTTAGACAATAATCAATTGTTTTATGGTTTAAAAGCGAAAGCAATGCAAGAGGGGATGCTTCACGATGCCTTATTGTATGAAGTTGAATCAGAAGTTCCGGTGGTCATTGTCGTGATGTCCGAACAATTAAGTGATGCTGAAAATCGCTTAGATAAATTGGGCTATCAACTAAATCATCTCATTATGGAATAGGAGGGATACGATGGCTGGTTATTTGAATACAAAAATCAATCAAGTTTATCATTTAGAGGTGGATGAGACTCATACTCTTTATATTGAGGAATGTGGTAATCCAGAGGGTCAACCGGTTTTATTTCTGCATGGCGGACCTGGAGGATCAGTTGGGGAACCTTCGCGTTGCTTTTTTAATCCGGAAAAATATCGTATTATTTTATTTGATCAAAGAGGAACCGGACAAAGTCAACCTTTTCTGAGTTTAGAAAACAATACCGTGCTCGATAGTGTCGCTGATATTGAAAAAATTAGACAATATTTGCAAATAGAACAATGGTATGTATTTGGTGGCAGTTATGGGACTACTTTGGCATTAGCTTATGCGATTCATTATCCGAAGCAAGTTCAACATTTAATATTGAGAGGTATTTTCTTAGGCCGTCAAAGTGATGTTGATTGGCTTTTCCAAGAAGGGGCAGGCTACTTTTATCCTGAAGAATTTGAACGATTTAAAAATTATATCCCTGAAGCTGAACAGGATGATTTAGTAACAGCGTATTATCAACGAATGCTTGATTCAGATGAATCGGTCAGAGACGAAGCGTGTTATGAATGGAGTCAATGGGAAACAGCTATTGTTAAATTAGTCCAAAATCCTAAAGATTTAAGACAAACCGTTACTAATGGTGATCGTTCAATTGGTCTATTAGAATCACATTATTTTGCTCATAAGATGTTTTGGGAAGAAGATAATTATTTGTTGAATCGGGTAGATAAGCTGCAAGACATTCCGATGGATATTGTACATGGGCGCTATGATGTCGATTGTCGCTTAAGTGGTGCCTATGAATTACAACAGCTTTGTCCAAAAGCTAAATTGCATATCGTTGCCTTAGGTTCTCATACACCTTATGATGATGCGATGTTCACCAAACTGGTAAGCATTATGGATGAATTAGCAAGATAATAAATGACGAATTAATCCATAGGAAGTTCATGCTAGAATCAGCAGTAATTATAGTTGATTAGTAGAAGCGGGGTAGCAGTAGAAAATGAGTTGATTTTCGCTTTGTCTGATAAGCCTTCTAGGTTATGAGATGGTCAGCAGTGAAAGTGAATAAATTTATCTTTATGTGCTTATTCTGAAAAGTTTGAGAGCTAGCCAGCAGTATAAAGTGAATATTTTTCGCCTTGTTTACTCATCCTGTATAATGTGCAGGCATCAAGTCAGTCATTAAGACAAAATTTGATGACACTCAACAACTGCAATTTTAATTATCAAATGATGGCTAGGCTAAATGTTTTAAGATTTTGCCTAGCCTGTTTTTAATATATTTTTGTTAAACAAATGAATGATATGATGCAATAATAAAATTGAGAATATAAGATGATTTTGTCTATTGTCATGTAGCTCATAAAATTTATTTTTATTTCTAGTTAGTATTAATTGACATGGTTAGAATAATCTGTTTTAATATACTCATTCACATTAAAAGGAGCATTTGAATGATAGAATTAGGAGCGGTTGTATTAAACACCAAACACTTACAGGCACAGAAAAAATTTTACCAACATATTATTGGTTTATCGGTATTAAAAGAAGAGGATAATAAAGTTGAATTAGGGGTTAAAGGTAATAAAGAACCACTTATTACTTTACTCTCGACTAACTTGCCTAAAGGACATCACTATGGCTTATACCATTTAGCAATTTTAGTTCCTTCTCGTAAAGATTTAGGTGATGCTTTATTACATATACTCAAAGCTCAAGCACCATTACAAGGTGCTTCGAATCATGGATATAGTGAAGCAATTTATTTGGCAGACCTTGAGGGCAATGGTATTGAAATTTATCACGATCGTCCTAAATCAGTATGGAATTATCAAGGCGATAAAATTATTGGCATTACTGAAGAGATGGATGCTGAAGGTGTATTAGCTTTAGCAGAAGACAAAAAAACTTATTTCATGCCAGAAGGCACCAAGATGGGACATGTTCACTTATCAGTCGAAAATCCACTTGAAAGTCAAGTTTTTTTCAAAGAAATGTTAGATATGGATGAAAAATTTTCAATGAGAGATCAGGCGACTTGGTTAGCAAATGGAGATTACCATCATCATATTGCTGCCAATAAATGGGCAGGCGTATTGAATAAAATTCAAGACATTCATACACCCGGTTTGAATCACTTTGTAGTGAAGGTAAAAGATGAGACTGACTGGCATCGTTTCCTTGAAGCGACTGAGACCCATCCAGAATATATCGTTAATCAATCAGCCAAAGAATATTTTATTAAGGACAATAATGGGATTCATATGCTTGTTCGCCAAGACTATCAATAAAAGAGCGAAAGATTGATATAATCCTTTAAAATGATGACGTACTAGATCAAGCGATTCTATTGGTAGCTTGATTTAAAGACGTTGTCTTTTTTTATTTATTGAAACAAAATAAAGTGTTAAATGTTTTATTGAAGCGAACGATTTGATACAATAAATGAGTAAGTAAAGTAAAAGGGGATTTTAAATGAATTCTGAAAAATTATCACCAAGATTAGCGAAAGTATGTGAATTTTTAGTTCATTATCAAAAAGATGCGATTCGCTTAGCGGATATCGGCAGTGACCATGCTTATTTGCCTTGTCATTTAGCATTAAATAAGCAACTTGAATTTGCGATTGCTGGCGAAGTAGTAGAAGGTCCTTTTCAATCAGCTAAAGCCGAAGTCGCAACCAGAGGACTTACTGAAGTCATTGATGTTCGTAAAGGGGATGGCTTGGCGGTTATCACTGAAACAGATCAAATCAATGCTATTACGATTTGTGGAATGGGTGGCAGTTTAATTCGTAATATTTTAGATGAAAATAAGGCTATCATTCGTGAAAATACAGTTTTAGTTTTACAACCTAATATGGCGAGCTATCAATTAAGAAAATGGCTCAATCAAAATGGGTTTGTCTTTCTTAATGAAACGGTGGTGGAAGATCATCATCGTGAATATGAAATTATGGTAGTTCAAAAGAATTCTCATCATAAGCAAATATTGACGGTTAATGAGTTGCAATTTGGCAAATATAATTTGGAAAATCCAACAGTTGCTTTTTATCAAAAATGGCAAAAGGAACTGTCATTACTTGAGACGACATATCAATCAATCGTTGAAAAAACAGGGGCAGATCATCCTAAAACACAATTAATGCAAGAGGAAATTAATCAAATTAAGGAAGTGCTTAATTAAAATGACACAAGTAACATTTCAAAATTTAATCGATGCTTTGAATGAATTATATCCACCCACTTTGGCAGAAGATTGGGACCCAATCGGTTTACATTTTGGTGATCCAAAAGCACCAGTCAACAAAATCATGACCACTTTAGATGTTCGTCATGCAGTTGTTGACGAAGCGATTAAGCTTGGGGTAGATACGATTATCGCGCATCATCCTTTATTGTTTCAACCTATTCAACGGTTTGATATATCGTCTTTAACCAATCAACTTTATGCAAAATTAATTAAACATGATATTAAAGTGTTTGCGATGCATACTAATTTAGACATTGCCCATAATGGTATGAATGATTGGTTAGCTGAGCAATTAGGTTTAATCAATATTAGAGAATTGGATGTGCAGGCCACCGACGAGTTACCGGGCTTAGGTCGTATCGGTCAATTGGCTACCCCTTTGAGCCGAACTGCTTTATTAGATTTATTAAAGTCAACTTATCAACGAAATGAATTACCCATTATCGAGAAAACACCTCAAGAATCTTATCAAACGATTGCGATTATTGGTGGAAGTGGTTCGAGTTTAATGGAAGCAGTAGCTAGCCAAGATGTCGATGTCTTCTTAACGGGTGATATTACTTATCATACTGCGCAGGCTTTAGAAGATATTCCAATGATGACCGTTGATGTTGGTCATTATACAGAAAGTATTTTTGCCAAAAAGGCAGCTGAAGTGATACAATTATTAGTAAATGAAAAACAGTGGCCGGTGACAGTTCAAGCTACTGAATTGAATATTAATCCCTTTAGATATGAATAGGAGTGTTTAAATTATGGTCGATATTTTTAATCAAACAAAAGAACGTCTTTTAAAGTACACAAAAATTAATACGCGCTCAGATGAAAGCAGTGATACTATTCCTTCAACTGCGATTCAATTTGATTTATTAAAATTATTAGTGATTGAATTAGAACAATTAGGTCTAGAAGAGGTAGAATTAAGTCCTACCAATGCTTTTGTTACGGCAACGTTACCTGCTAATACAGATGAACCATTACCAGCAATTGGTTTTATCGCGCATGTGGACACTGCTGATTTTAATTCAGTCAATGTTCAACCTCAAATTCATGAAAATTATGACGGTAAAGACATCGTTTTAAACGAAGATGAAAATATTGTAATGTCAGTCAAAGATTTTCCAAATTTACCACCATATAAAGGTCAAACACTTATTACGACCGACGGCACAACTTTATTAGGAGCTGACGATAAAGCTGGGATTGCTGAAATCGTAACAGCCTTAGAATATTTAATTGCTCATCCAGAGATTAAACATGGAAAAGTGAGAGTGGCTTTCGGTCCGGATGAAGAAATTGGACGTGGAGCAGATCATTTTGACGCGGAAGGTTTTGCAGTTGACTTTGCTTATACGATGGATGGCGGTCCAGTCGGGGAGTTAGAATACGAAAGTTTTAATGCGGCTGGGGTAACGCTAAAAATCACAGGAAAAAATATCCATCCTGGTACTGCTAAAGGTAAAATGATCAATTCCATTAGTATTATCAATAAATTTATGAATGGTTTACCTGAAAAAGAAGTACCTGAACAAACAGAAGGTCGCGAAGGCTTCTATCATATTACCAATATGGAAGCGACTGTCGATGAAGGTCATTTATCATTGATTATTCGAGATCATGACCGTGAAAAATTTGAAGAACGTAAAGTTTTTGTTGAACAATTAGTCAAAGATATTAACCAACGCTATCCTTATGAAGTCATTGAAGTTGATATTAAGGATCAATATTATAATATGGCAGAAGTTATCGAAAAAGATATGCGTCCGGTTGACTTAGCTAAAGAGGCTTTCGCAGCACTAGATATTCCTGCTGTCATTGAGCCGATTCGTGGTGGTACAGATGGATCTAAAATTAGTTTTATGGGTATCCCGACACCTAATATTTTTGCTGGCGGCGAAAATATGCACGGTCGTTATGAATTTGTTGCAGTCGAATCAATGGTCAAAGCGACAGAAGTGATTATTAAAATCGTGGAATTAAATGCTAAGTAAAAAAGCTTATAATGAGTGGTATTTTAGGTTAAATGATGTCATTTATTAAACTTCAGATAGATGACTGATAAATTACGCATAGTTGCTTTAAATTTCCACTCTTTACATCCAGATTTATAGAGATTAGGAAAGAAATGATTAATGTTTCTGCCTAATCTCTTTTTTGTTTTTGGACAGCTAAAGAATCTCAGTAAAAAAATTATCATTTTTTATCCAAAGATAGGATGCATTGTCAAGAAAAAGTTATAATACCTATCAATTTAAATAAAAACATTCGTTTTTCATTCGTTATTTTAACTGAATATAAAAAACAGCAAAAACAAAGTTCGTCTTTAATCGTTTTCAAAATTAATTTTTTGTTGCAATTATAGAAGGTATCAATTATAATGAAGAGTGAAACAAGGTTTCGATAACACAATCTTTTGGAGGGATTCGATGAAAAAATTTGTAAGTTTAGCATCGTCAGCATTATTAGTAGCATCTTTTGCTACACCAGTTTTAGCAGAGGAAGATTTCTCAACAGTGATGATAACTGATATCGGTGGGGTGGACGATGGTTCATTCAACCAAAGTGCATGGGAAGGTATGGTTGAGTTTGGTGAAGCTAACGGATTAGAACGTGGTGTGAATGGTTACGAATATTTACAATCAAATAGTGATTCAGATTTCGTAACACATTTAAATACAGCTGTTCAATCTAACTTTGACTTAATTTTTGGTATTGGATTCAAATTAGAAACTGCAATGAGAGAAATGGCTGAACAGCAACCAGAAAAACATTTCGCAATTGTTGACTCAGTAATTGACTTACCAAACGTTGCATCATTAACATTTAAAGACCACGAAGCATCATTCTTAGCAGGTGTTGCAGCAGCAATGACAACTAAGACTAATAAAGTTGGTTTCGTAGGTGGACAAGAAGGGTTCGTAATCGACCGCTTTGAAGCTGGTTTTGTAGCTGGTGTTGAAGCCGTTAACCCAGATGTTGAAGTTGTTATCGAATATGCAGGTAGCTTCGGTGATGCTGCTAAAGGTAAACAAATTGCAGCAGCGATGTACGCGAACGACGTTGATATTATCTTCCACGCTTCAGGAGATACTGGTAATGGTGTGTTCTCAGAAGCTAAAGATATTGTAACAGCAGATCCTTCACGTGAAATCTATGTAATCGGTGTTGACCGTGACCAAGAAGCTGAAGGTATTGTTGAAATTGATGGTGAAGAACGTCATTTAACATTAACATCAACCTTAAAACAAGTTGGTGCAGCAGTTAAATCATTTGCTGAGCAAACAAAAGCTGGTAATTTCGAAGCTGGTAATAAAGTTTACGGTTTAGAAGACGGTGGTGTTGGTTTAACAGATGGTCAATTATCAGAAGAAGTTTTAGCAGCAGTTAAAGAGTATTCAGATAAAATTATCGCTGGCGACATTAAAGTTCCAGAAGCACCAGGACAAGAAGTAGAATCTACTGATGATACAGAATCTGAAGATGCAGAAGAAGCGACTGAAGAAGAAACTGCAGCTGAAGATTCAGAAGAAACAGCTGAAGAAGAAACTGAAGAATCTGCTGAGTAATCAGAAGAAAACAGCCATTTAAGACACAACTGCTGAATAATTTTTAATTTATTCATAGTTAAACAGTAGGGCATTCAATCGAATGCCCTTTATTTTTTCATAAAAAGTATAGCCATTATTTAATAATTATATTAAAATATAGATGATGTAAATTATTATTACTATCAGAAAGTGAGGTTGCCAAATGACTGAAGTTAACTATCCAGTTATTGAGATGCGTGACATTACCAAACAATTTGGTGACTTTTATGCAAATAAAAATATTAATTTAGAATTGCGTAAAGGTGAAATTCATGCGTTATTAGGTGAAAATGGTGCTGGTAAGTCAACATTAATGAATATGTTGAGCGGTTTGTTACAACCAACATCCGGTCAAATATACATGCATAATAAACCCGTTGAGATTGTCGATCCAACAACGGCTAATCGATTAGGAATCGGAATGGTTCACCAACATTTCATGTTAATTGAAGACTTCTCAATTATTGAAA
This sequence comes from Globicatella sulfidifaciens DSM 15739, assembly GCF_900167405.1. GTDB lineage: Bacteria > Bacillota > Bacilli > Lactobacillales > Aerococcaceae > Globicatella > Globicatella sulfidifaciens. Next base: position 75,727 of record NZ_FUWO01000009.1, on the reverse strand, counting down.
ATATTATCCTTGGTAGTGAACCCCAAAAATTTGGAATTATTGATAAGCAATCTGCAAAAGAAGAAATTTTAGAGTTATCGAAACGTTATGGTTTGTCAATTGATCCTGACGCTAAAGTAGAAACCATTAGTGTGGGGATGCAACAACGTGCAGAAATTATTAAAACATTATATCGTGGTGCAGATATTCTAATTTTTGACGAACCAACAGCTGTATTAACACCGCAAGAAATTGATGATCTGATGTTAACTTTAAGATCTTTAGCTGATGAAGGTAAGTCAATCATTATTATTACCCATAAATTAGATGAAATTAAAAAAGTAGCCGATCGTTGTACAGTAATTCGTCGTGGTGAATCAATTGATACTGTCGATGTAGCCACAACGACTTCTAAAGAACTAGCGGATATGATGGTAGGCCGTTCAGTTAATTTTAGAACTGAAAAAACTGAAGCTAATCCTAGCGAAGTGATGCTAGCAGTTGAAAACTTAGTGGTGAAAAATGAGCGAGGTTTAGATGCCGTTCGTAATTTATCTTTCACTGTCCGTAAAGGAGAAATTGTCGGAATTGCCGGTATTGATGGCAATGGGCAAACAGAACTTGTGTTAGCTTTAACTGGATTAATGCCAATTGATTCTGGAGCAGTTCATTTTAAAGGGGAAGAAATTAACAATAAATCAACCCGTGAAATTACTGAGATGGGCATGGCTCATATTCCTGAAGACCGTCATAAGTACGGCCTCTCTTTAGAAACAAAATTAGAAGATAATTTCGTGTTACAAGAATATTATAAAAAACCTTATTCACAAGGCGGCTTCTTAAACTTTAAAGAAATCAATCAAAAAGCATTGCGTTTAATGAAAGTATATGATGTTCGTGCGGCTTCTGAAAAAGTTCCAGCTCGTGCCTTATCAGGTGGAAACCAACAAAAAGCAATTATTGCTCGTGAATTAGATTTAAAACCGGATTTACTCATTGCCGCCAATCCAACGCGTGGATTAGACGTAGGGGCGATTGAATATATTCATAAAGCATTAATCCAACAACGTGATCAAAATAAAGCTGTTTTGTTAATGAGTTTTGAATTAGATGAAATTTTAAATGTTTCAGATCGCATTATTGTCATGTATGATGGTAAAATTATCGCTACTTTAAATGCGAACGAGACAAATGAACAAGAGATTGGTTTAATGATGGCAGGAACAAGCTATGATGAAGTATTAAGATTGCGTGAAGAAGGCGGTGTAAACAATGAACAAACAGTTTAGAAGTATTTTAGTTCCCATATTAACTGTCTTCATTGGACTTTTCTTTGGAGCGTTAATCATGTGGGCTTTCAAATTTGATGCGATTGCTGGTTATAAAGCACTTTGGACGGGTGCAGCGGGTTCACCCTTTAATATTGGACAATCATTAAGAGCAGCCACTCCCTTAATATTTACCGGGTTAGGTTTTTCAGTAGCCTATACAGCAGGATTCTTTAATATTGGTCTTTCTGGTCAAGCACTAGCTGGATGGTTAGCTTCTATTTGGGTGGCTTTAGCCTTACCGGATGCACCTAGAGTGATTGTCTTACCATTAGCCATTATTGCCGGAATGATTGCAGGTGCGTTTTGGGCTGCGATTGCCGGGGTATTAAAAGCTTACTTTAATACGAGTGAAGTTATTGTGACTATTATGTTAAACTATATTTCTGTTTATATTAGTGACTATTTGGTACGAAACGTGTTAACTAATAAAGGGGATGTAACGCCTCAAATTGGTGACAATGCCACATTACGTGCACCTTGGTTAAGTGAATTAACAAAAGGATCAACCTTGCATACAGGGATTTTCTTAGCCGTTGTTGCTGTTATTCTAGTTTGGATTTTTATGGAAAGAACGACTTTAGGTTTCGAATTAAAGACAGTTGGTAAAAACCGTTTTGCCGCTCAATATGCTGGGATGAATGCGAAACGTAATATTATCTTAGCAATGGTAATATCAGGTGGTTTAGCTGGTTTAGGGGGAGTAATGAACGGTTTAGGTGAGTTCCGTAATATCTTCTTGATGAACGGTGTAGCACCCGCTATAGGATTTGATGGGATGGCCGTTTCATTATTAGGGGGCAACCACCCTATAGGAACTTTATTTGCTGCCATTTTATTCGGTGGATTAAAAACAGGAGGTACGTTAATGCCATTAGCTGCCAAAGTACCATCAGAAATTGTTAATATCGCAATTGCATCCATCATCTTCTTTATCGGTTCACAATATATCATTACGTTCTTCTTAGATCGTAAGAAAACAAATAATTAGGGGGTAGAGTAGCATGGTAAATATGTTAGCATTAATTGTTTCGTCCACTCTTGTTTATTCAGCACCTCTAATTTATACAGCTTTAGGTGGCGTTTTCTCGGAACGTAGTGGGATTGTCAACGTTGGTTTAGAAGGAATTATGGTAATGGGTGCGTTTAGTGCGATTATCTTTAACCTTCAGTTTGCTCAAACTTTTGGAAGTTGGACACCTTGGATTGCTACTTTGTTTGGTGGTTTAATTGGTGTATTATTCTCATCTATTCATGCGGTCGCAACGGTTTCTTTACGCGCTGATCATATTATTTCCGGTACTGTATTGAACTTAGTAGCACCATCTTTAGGTGTTTTCTTGACCCGTGTTATGTTTGATGGCGCTGGACAAACAGAATTTATTAAACAAAAATTTGGTTATTGGAGTGTACCTCTTCTTTCAAAAATTCCAGTTGTTGGAAAAATTTTCTTTAGTCAAACTTCTCAACCAGCGTTTGTTGGGATTGTTGTAGCGATTATTTGTTGGTTTATTGTCTTTAAAACGAGTTTTGGTTTAAGATTACGTTCTGTTGGGGAACATCCTCAAGCAGCTGATACTTTAGGTATTAATGTATACAAAATGCGTTATCTAGGCGTCTTGTTATCTGGTTTAATGGGTGGTTTAGGTGGAGCGATTATGGCACAATCAATTAACTCACAATTCGCTATTACGACGATTACTGGACAAGGTTTCATGTCAATGGCAGCAATGATTTTTGGTAAATGGAATCCTATTGGTGCGATGTTGGCCGCTATTTTCTTTGGTTTTGCTCAAAGTTTAGCGGTAGTAGGTTCACAAATACCATTTATTAAAAACATACCTTCAGTTTATTTACAAATTGCGCCTTATGTCATCACCATCTTTGTATTAGTTGGGTTTGTTGGAAACTCTAAAGGACCAGCAGCTAATGGTACGACTTATATTAAATCTAAATAATATCTTTTAAATAAGTGGACAAAAGGTTAGGTCAGTTCATGACTACTTTTGTCCTTTTTTTTATCTAAAATTATAGTCAAAAATGGTCAAAAAATCCTTGACCTTTCTTAACCAAAGGTATATAATATAATTAAGCTCTTAAAGAGAGCTACTTTTATAGGAAAAATTTACTGACTATATTTGACCAAAGGGGTGTTATTGAATGATTGAAAAAATGACAACAGCCATGCAAGAAGCTTTGGCACAAGCACAACAAATTGCGATGACAAGAAAACATCAAGAAATTGATATTCCACATTTATGGCGCATTTTTGTTCAACCCGATAGTTTTGCTTATAATTTATACCATGAATTCCAATTAAATATGGATGATTTCCAAAGAAAAATCGAACAGGAAATTGATAAGTTGCCGTCGATAACAGGAAGTAATATTCAGTATGGACAGCAAATTAGTCAACGCTTATCGATGTTATTCCAAAAAGCAAATCAATTAGCACAGGAACAACAAGATCAATATTTATCGACTGAAATGGTAGTGTTAGCACTATTTGACCAAAAAAACAATCCATTAACTGAATATTTAATTTCAAACAATGTCACTGAAGCTAAGATGAAAACAAGAATTGATAATTTAAGAGGAGGCGAGTCTGTGACTTCACAAAACCAAGAACAAACATATGAATCTTTAGAAAAATATTCCACTAATTTAAATGAGGCGGTAAAACAAAATAAATTAGATCCAGTAATTGGTCGTGATGAAGAAATCCGTGATGTGATACGAATTTTATCAAGAAAGACTAAAAATAATCCGGTATTAATCGGTGAACCAGGTGTTGGTAAAACAGCGATTGTTGAAGGATTAGCCCATCGTATTGTACGTAAAGATGTACCAGATAATTTAAAAGGAAAACAAGTTTACTCATTAGACATGGGTTCATTAATTGCTGGTGCAAAATATCGTGGCGAGTTCGAAGAACGATTAAAAGCAGTATTAAAAGAAGTCACGAAATCAGAGGGTAACATTATACTTTTCATTGATGAAATCCATACGATTGTTGGGGCAGGTAAATCTGAAGGAGCAATGGATGCCGGCAATATACTAAAACCAATGTTAGCTCGTGGTGAAATCCATTGTATCGGTGCTACCACTTTAGATGAGTATCGTGAAAACATTGAAAAAGACAAAGCATTAGAACGTCGTTTCCAAAGAGTTTTAGTCCAAGAACCAACAGTGGAAGACACCATTAGTATTTTACGTGGACTAAAAGAACGCTTTGAAATCCACCACGGTGTTAATATTCATGATAATGCATTAGTAGCGGCAGCAACCTTATCTAATCGATATATTACCGATCGTTTCTTACCAGATAAAGCCATCGACTTAGTCGATGAGGCTTGTGCGACGATTCGTGTTGAAATTAATTCGATGCCAACGGAAATGGATACTGTTAATCGTCGTTTAATGCAATTGGAAATTGAAGAAGCAGCGCTTAAAAAAGAAACCGATGATGCAAGTAAAAAACGTTTAGAATCTTTACAAGAAGAATTATCAGAGCTTCGTGAATCAGCCAATGAATTAAAAATGCGTTGGGAAGTTGAAAAAGAAGCGATGAATGAATTGCGTGATAAACGTCAAGAAATTGATGATTTAAGACGTCAATTAGAAGAAGCGGAAGCGGACTATCAATTAGAAAAAGCTGCTGAATTAAGACATGGTCGTATACCAGCACTTGAGAAAGAACTAAAAGAATTGGAAGCAAAACAATTAGGGCAAACAGAACGCTTAACTCAAGAAAGTGTCACTGATGAAGAAATTGCCAAGGTTGTCGGTCGTTTAACAGGAATTCCAGTTACTCGATTAGTTGAAGGTGAAAGAGAAAAATTATTAAAATTAGATGAAACATTACACCAACGAGTAATTGGACAAGATGAAGCAGTGACGAAAGTCTCAGAAGCAGTATTAAGAAGCCGTGCAGGCTTACAAAATCCTAATCGACCTATTGGTTCATTTTTATTCTTAGGACCTACAGGTGTTGGTAAAACTGAATTAGCGAAAGCCTTAGCGGAGGTATTATTTGATGATGAACACCATATTGTACGTATCGATATGTCTGAATATATGGAAAAACATACGGTCAGCCGTTTAGTTGGAGCGCCTCCAGGATACATTGGTTATGAAGAAGGGGGACAATTAACAGAAGCGGTTAGACGGAGTCCATACTCAATTGTCTTATTAGATGAAATTGAAAAAGCCCATCCGGATGTCTTTAATATTTTATTACAAGTATTGGATGATGGTCGTTTAACAGATTCAAAAGGACGGACAGTAGACTTTAAGAATACCGTCTTAATTATGACAAGTAATATCGGTTCACCATTATTGTTAGAAGGTGTGGATGAAAATGGTCAAATTGCTGAAGAAACTGCGAGCCAAGTTCGACAATTGTTAAGAACACACTTCAAACCAGAGTTCTTAAATCGGATTGATGATACCATTATGTTTACACCATTATCAATGGATCATATGGGTGCAATTGTCGAAAAACTATTGACACAATTAAAAGAACGTTTAGCTTATCAAGATATTCATTTATCTGTGACTAAAGAAGCGATTGAATGGATTGCACGCAATGGTTATGATCCAATTTATGGTGCACGCCCATTGATGAGATTTATTACACGAGAAATTGAAACACCACTCGCTCGTTTAATTATTAAAGGCGATATTTTACCAGGTCAACTGGTTACTGTCGACTTGATTGATAATCAATTGAATTTCCAAGCTAAAGACACAGTTGTTACAGAAAACTAAAGAAGAGACTAATCTTTGTAGCTAATATAATAGTTGATTCATTGAAGATAAAATGATTCCTAGTCGAATCTTGAAAATTTAACGATTGACTTAGGAATTCATATAAAAATTTGACGCAAACAGCTTGCATCACAACCTCTATGGCAGGTTATGTGAGTTGTTTGCGTCTTTTATTTAGTAATATTTTATTGGTTCTAATCGAGTTACATTATTATATTGCTTTGCTTTAAAATAAGCTCGAGTTTCTTTAATTATAATTGGCGATAAGGCAATCAGTGAAATAAGATTGGGAATGGCCATTAACCCATTGACGATATCAGCAATGATCCATACGAAGTCTAAATTTAAAAACGAACCGATAAAGACCATGGAAACAAAAAATAGATGATAATAGCGAATATATTTCAAACCAAATAAAAATTCAAAACAACGTTCACCGTAGTAATTCCATCCTAAAATGGTGGTAAAGGCAAATAAAGATAAACTAATGGTCAAAATGAAGGGGCCGTATTCACTAAAATAAGCATTAAATGCATATTGTGTCATAAGGGCTCCACGAAACTCTGTTTGCCAAGCACCGGTAATAATTAAGACAATACCTGTTAAGGTACAAATAATGATCGTGTCGATAAACGTTCCTGTCATTGAAACTAAACCTTGCTCAACGGCAGAATTTGATTTTGCGGCAGCACTGGCAATCGGCGAACTACCTAATCCCGATTCGTTTGAAAATACACCACGAGCAATACCGTTCTGAATGGCTGCTTTCATAGTAGATCCGACAAATCCACCAGTAGCGGCCGTTTTAGTGAAAGCAGATTGAATAATTAGTAATAAGCTATCATCTAATAACTGCCAATTGGCTATAATTATAAAAAGACAAGCTACAATATACAAAAAAGCCATAAAAGGGACGATAAAGCTGGCGACTTTTGAAATAATCGTAATACCACCAAAGACAATTAGCATGACTAACAAAGCTAAAATAAAACCCGTAAGCAAGTTCGGTATCGCAAATTGATTGTGCAGCGCTTCTGTAATGGCATTGACTTGTGTGAAAGTTCCAATACCAAAAAGTGCTACTAAGATACCACTAAAGGCGAACATCGTCGCTAACGGACGATATTTTTGTCCCATACCATTTAAAATATAATACATCGGTCCGCCAGAAACATGCTGCTGTTCATCCTTAACACGAAATTTGACAGCTAATAGACCCTCTGAATATTTGGTTGCCATCCCAAACAGTGCCGCAAACCACATCCAAAATAAAGCACCAGGTCCACCGATAGCGATGGCAGTCGCTACGCCAACAATATTACCTGTTCCCACTGTACCTGCTAATGCTGTACAAAGAGCAGCAAAACTGGAAATATCACCATCTGAATCTGTTTCATTTTTAAAGACTAAACGCAAACTATGGAATAATTGATTAAATTGTATCCCTCTTAAAACGAAAGTTAAATAAATACCTGTTCCTACTAATAAGATTAAAAGGGGAGGTCCCCAAATAAAATCATCAATCATTTGAAATAATTCTACTACCATTCATACCACTCCTATTTTATAATGTTATTATCAATAAAAAAAGAGCAATAGATTTCCCTATTACTCCGGAATTGGTAAGAAGTTGTTATGGTGTCATGTTATAATAAAATAGGTATAACAAATAAACCATCAAAACAATTTCTCTGTCCTTTTGCCTGAGAGATTGAGCAAAGCCTTGCCCCTTCGGCGCCAAATTAATGGTCTCTCCAGAGTTCCGTCATTTAACAGTCTTACTTATTGATAAGTACCTGAGAGTTTTGCTCCTTCGGTGGGGATAATTAAATCCACGCTCTTCTGCTAAATATCAACCGGTATTGATAATATAATGTTAGCTTAGGCTATTTCAAAGAAAAAGTCAATGATAAATTAAAAAACTATGAGAAAAAATTATTAGGAGGCTATTAATGGAAAGAGTAGCAATTATTGGATTAGGTATTAGTGGCTCTGGTGTCTTACGAGCCTATCAAAAAATTAAAAGTCAAAACCCTGCTTTGGAGATTGACATTCATGCTTACGATATTAATGAACGAATCGGAAAAGGAATTCCTTTTAGTGAAGATTACTTAGGAGCTTTAATTAATTCAAGAAGTTATGAAATCAGCTTTGATTATGAAAATATGGATGAATATTATCATTGGCTACAAAACAATCCTGATTATCAACCAGATGACTATACAGCCCGTTCATGGTATGGCGAGTATAATCTAGAAAAAACAAATGAGCTCATTCACTCATTGCAAGTGACAGTTCATCACAAGATGGTCGAAACATTGGACTATCGAAAAGGACAGTGGGTCATTGAAGACGCTAATGGACAATTAAACACTTTTGATCGCGTGCATCTTTGTTGCGGCGAATTACCGGTTATCGATCATTATCAGTTGCTAGGACAAAAACAATATATCCATAATCCCTATCCTTTAACTAAAATTAAAGATAAATTTACGGAACAGGACCATGTAGCTGTGATTGGTACCGGATTAACCAGTATTGATATGATAAAATATTTAATTCATGAAACATCTGTCGAGAAAATCTTTGTCTTTTCAAAAAGTGGTTATTTTCCTACTGTCAGAGGCGATGACCAAGTTCCTGAATTTCACTATTTAACTGAAGCAAAAATGAATCAATTGATTAAACATCGTTCAGGGTATTTGTATTTCGAAGATTTCCAAGAATTATTATTAAATGAGATGAAACATTTTGGTTTTGATTTAGATGAAGTTGTCGTTCGGTATTTTGCAACGGGTGTTAGAGGATTGCGTTTAACGATAGCTAAAGCAGAAAGAGTTGGTAAATTACAAGCGATTGCGTTACAAGTTACTAATTTATTAACTACAGGATGGCGTGCCATGCGTCAGTCAGATCGTGAACAATATGCAGCCAAATACCATAAATTAATTGTTAAATTAAGAAATCCAGTACCACCTTCATCAGCAAAAGAAATTATTGAAGCTGTTAATCAAGAAAGAGTAATCATTTTCGATGAAGTATCCGATATCGAAACAATCGATAATGACGGCTTTGCTTTAGTCTTAGAAAATCCAGATCACCAAAAAGTAGATTGGGTCATTAATACGACAGGCATGGTATTGAAAAACAAGGCAGATTTAACAGAAGATTCGTTATTATATCATTTAGTCAATAATGAATATGTACAGATTGATGATTTTGGTGGTTTATCAATCAATATTGAAACGGGCAACATTATTTCACCTAAATTTGGCGAAATAGACACTTTACATGCTCATGGTATGTTAATCGAAGGGGTTGTGTATCAAAATAATTCTACCATTAAAATTCAAGAATTTTCTGAAAGATTATTGCGTAAAATATACATTAATTAAAATTAAGTGGGGAAGGGCGTCAAACAAATCAATAAGACGCACTTTGGTGCCCCATCCACTGCGCTAGTAAATATTAGCTGGAAGCAAAGGGAATGCTCAAAGTTTAAGCCGAGACTAGTAGTATAATAAGTCGAAATTTTTATTTTGAAATAATTTGACATTTTTTTGAAAATGCTTTATAATTAAGTCAAATAAAATAAAAGTCTTCAGGGCAGGGTGTAATTCCCGACCGGTGGTAAAGTCCACGAACTAATGGTACCATTAGTTGAACTGGTGTAATTCCAGTACCGACAGTAAAGTCTGGATGGGAGAAGATGGATACGTCATTCATGTTTTTTAAACGTGCAGTGTATTTGCTGAAGATTTTAAATAGCAAGTATACTGCACGTCTTTTTATTTGAATAACGTAACCAATCCCTTTTAGCTCATAAAGAGACAAAAAGGAGAGAAAAAAGATGAAAAACAAGAATTTGTTTTCGTTAGTAATGTTGGCGATTTTAGGTGCATGGGCAATCGTGTTGCGGATGTTTGATTTTCCGATTTTACCGGCCGCACCATTTTTAAAAGTTGACTTTAGTGATTTAATGGTCCTAATCGGCATGATGATTAAAGGACCTATTGGCGCAGTAGCTGTCGCATTAATAAGGGATTCGGTTAACTATATGATGAAAGGTGGGGAAGCAGGGCTTCCTATTGGCACCATGATGAGTTTTCTTGCCAGTATGGCGATGTTCTTACCGACACATTTTATTTTAAAACATGCTGATCGTTTTAAACCAACTGTTCGTAAAGTGTTTATGAGTGTGACACTTATTTTAGGATTAGTCCTTTCAATGGGATTATTTAACTATTTTGTAGCGTTACCCATTTATGTGACGGTCATGAATTTCCCTATTCCGGATATTACGGCCTATTTATTAAGTGTTATTATCCCATTTAATTTAATAAAAGGGGTCATTTTATCAGTGGGGCAATTAATTGTCGTTGAAAAAATTTGGCCAGAAATTTCAAAACGAAATATTGAATATGAAGATTATCATTTACCGATCAATTCTTCGAAGGTAACCATTTAATGGCCTTTGTAGGACAATCGTGAATGGCACGCTCACTTGCGGCTTGTTGCTGAGGTGAGCATTCTTTTTTTACAAATGCAATCCCTTCATCATTACAATCAAAAACTTCAGGGAAATTTAAAAAACACTTGCCACAAGCAATACATTTCTCTGGAATAACGTGTAATTGTGTCATATTGGGCTCCTTTTCTTAAAATAATATTACAATTTAGTATCAAATAGGTGTAAAATGCTTACAGATATGGTATAGTAATGTTATTATATCATGTGATGTATATCTAGTATATCATCAAACAGAACGCATACTTATGTTCATAATTGTAACATAAATAGGAGGAATTGTAATGACAACGGATAATGAAAATTCACGCCGTCAAGAACCAAATGAAACGGTTGACAAAGCAAAGGCGCCTTGGAATAATCGCTTTGGTTCTGATGAGAATTTAAAACAAAGAAAGTATTCAAGAACCTCTAGAAACCAACCAGTCAAAGAAGCATCGAATATGTCTAGAGTTTTATTAGGGATTTTATTTTTAACTGTATTAACACCATTTTTATTATATTGGTTTGTTAAAGCTAATACGCCTACAAATAATAATACCCCTCAAACGGCTACTAGCGTGATGATTACGCGTAAGTCTGAAGCGACGACCGAATCAAAAGCAGAAGAAGAAGAAGAAACTACGACTAGTGGGACTTTTGTTCAAAATGGTAACAACGAAGGTGAAGAAGAGACGGTCTCTTCAGTTGATGTTAATGAAACAACAGCAGAAGTTGCTCAAGTAACGGAAGCGCCGGTGACAGAAGCTGTAACAGAAGCTGTAACAGAAGCACAACCAAGTGGTCAAACTCATACAGTTGCAGCTGGCGAAACTTGGTATGGTATTGCAAGAACTTATGGAGTAGACGTTAATGCTTTAGCAGCAGCAAATGGGACTACGACGGACTCACCAATTCATCCGGGAGATACTTTGGTAATTCCTTAAATCATTTCATCTTTTTTAAAATTTTCTGGGACAGTTAGTCCCAGTTTTTTTATTATATTTTATATACTTTTTTAGTATTAGTTCATTGAAAATTCATAATAATATGATAGACTTAATTTTGTCATATGAGGGAGAGTGTCTTATGGATTTAGAGAAAAAGCAAGTTACGGCAACTAAAAGAATTATGGGTCTCGATGGTTTAAGAGGTTTATCGATTTTACTGGTCATTTTATATCATTTTTTCCCGCGTGTTGTTAAAGGTGGGTATTTAGGAGTCCCACTTTTGTTTATTTTATCAGGATATTTATTATCAAGTTTAGATACGAAAAAGTGGAACAAAGACCAATATTCAATTAAAACGTTTTATCAATCGAGAGTAAAAAGAATCTATCCGCCATTATTCTTATTTATTGGATTTATTTCATTATTTTGTTATTTATTTTTACCAAGATTATTAAATGGACGTACACCGGAAGTGCTAAGTGCTTTTCTGGGATACAATAACTTTTGGCAAATTGCTCAAAATGCGTCTTATTTTGATCGAGTCACTAGTGCTTCCCCCTTTACACATTTATGGTCTTTAGCGATTGAATTGCAATTTTATCTCGTTTGGCCATGGGTATTTGTCATTTATCAAAAAGCTAAAGCACGGGGGAATGATTATCGGGTCCTGTTTTTAATGCTGACGGTTATTTCAATGCTTTGTATGGCTTTTGGTTATTATAAGGGAGTCGATATCTCGATTTTGTATTATCACACCGCGACGCGTATTTCCGCTATTTTATTGGGTGTATGGTTGGGTTTAGTGCGATCTAGTAAAATCACACGATTTATAGAACAGTTTAGTGTTAACACTTTGTATTCAACAATTGGGGCAATTTTGGCGGTCACAATTTTGGCGGTATTCTTAATGGATGGTCAATCTCCTTCTACCTATTATATTGGGCTTTCAATGATGACGTTTTTATTTGGTATCCTTTTAATTTTGGCCATTCAAAATCATTTAGCATTTGGACGTCTGCTTGATAATCCAGTGCTAACTTATATTGGTTCTAGAGGATATGAGTTATACCTATGGCATTATGCGGTCATGTTTATATCCAACTCGCTAAAAATTAAACCAAGTTTCATTAGTTTAACAATACAGTTTTTTATCTTTATCTTATTAGCTGAGTTTTCATATCGATTAATTAATAATAAATTATATTTTGTTAGTCAGTGGTTTAATGATGAAACTGCGTTTCAGCAATATGTAAAAATGGCGCGTAATGTACTTTATGGCGTATCTGCCTTAGGGTTAGGCTTACTTTTAGTCGCATCATCAAAAGCGGATGATTCCAAGAGTAAATTAGAAGCTGATTTGGCAGCTAATAGTGAGTTGTTAGCAAAACAAAGGGAGAAAGCTAAGGAAAATCAATTAGAAGAAACGACGATTGACATGACTAATGAAACCGAAACAACGGTTGCACCAACCGTTGAATCTGATGCTGAATCTGAAGCTGAACAGGAAACAACGACAGTCACCCAGGACAGTGCAGAGGTGACCCAACAACCGATCACTATAATTGGAGATTCCGTTTTATTAGGTTCAGTAAAAGAAGTTCAAGCAGCATTTCCAAATGCATATATTGAAGCTGAGGAATCACGTCAAGCCTATGAAGTAGCAGATTTATTTAGACATATGATTGCTAATGGAACGATGGCTAATCGTGTGGTAATTGGCTTAGGTACCAATGGCTACTTTGATATTAGTTATGGTCAAGAATTAATGGACTTACTTGGCCCAGATCGTGAAGTTTATTGGGTAACCGTTTATGGAGAGTTTTTACAATGGGAAGCCAGTACGAATCAAGTAATCTATGAGCTAGCCAGTCAATATCCGAATTTAAAAATTGTTGATTGGGAATCTCAGGTCAAAAATCATCGGGAATGGATTATTGATGATGGCATTCATCCTGATATTGGTGGACGCGATCAATATGCACGTATTCTAAAAGAAACCATTGAAGCGAACCAACTTTAGTAATTGGATTAGTAAATCCATCAGTAATAAAGGACTTGCTATTAGCTATTAAATTAAATCCTTTTTCATAAAATTAAAATATAATGAAAATACCATTGACACGCTTTCAATCCGGTGTTATTATTAAGATAACATTTAGGAGAGGAGCTACAGAGTATGTTTTCAATTTTTTCAACAAAATCAAATCGCTGGCAAAGTTGGCATAGATAGGTTGTAGACTTGGAGAACATACTCCACGGATACAGCCCAGTTTAGACTGTTCTGTATCTATGTGGCGATTTTCAAGAGTTTACCACGTAGATGTACTGATATTACATACTATGTGGTATTTTTTTATGCTCGACAAGGGTCCCATAGTATGTGGGGCCAGTGTCGAGCTTTTTATTTTATAAGAAATGAGGAAAAAAGATGCGTAAACTTTATAAGTTATTTACAACACTGTTAGCATTAACAGTTATGATGTCATTATCCATTAATATCCAAATCGCTTCAGCAAAAAACGAAGCTAAAGTTGCTATTATTCAATTAGTAAGTCATCCTTCATTGGATCAAATTGTGTTAGGTATTAAAGAAGGTTTGGCTGAAGGCGGGTATCAAGAAGGTGATAATTTAACCATTGAATTTCATAATGCAGAAGGGGATATGAATTTACTTGGTTCGATTGCAGATACTGTTATTCATAATCAACCTGATTTAATTTTTGCAGTAACCACCCCGGTTGCCCAAGCGGTAGCCGATGCAACTACAGAGACTCCAATTGTATTAGCAGGTATTACCGATCCACTTGCAGCTTCATTAGTTAAATCATTGGACCAACCAGGGGGCAACATTACCGGTGTTAGTGACGCAGTGCAGTTTGAGGAACAATTTGATTTAATCGTTCAATTACAACCAGATTTAAAAACTTTAGGCATGCTTTATACAACGAGTGAAGATAATTCCTTAGCAGAATTGAAAAAAGCTGAAGTCGTAGCAGAAAAATATAATATAGAAACAATCATTACAGGTATTGATTCTACTTTAGATATGCAATTAGTCGCAGAAAATTTGGCTAAACAAGTGGATGCTATTTTTGTTGGTTCTGATAATTCCATCGCCAGTTCAATTGATACTTTATTAGATGTAACCGATAAAGCAGGCATTCCGGTATTTACGACGATTGACAGTTTTGTCGAAAAAGGCGCTTTATCAGCGATCGCTATTAATCAAAAATCCATTGGGATACAATCAGCAGAGATGGGGATTGACATCCTAAAAGGTCAAAATCCAGCTGAAATGCCGATTCAATTAGTAACAAATAAACAACCCGTTTATAATTATGAGACTGCTGAAAAATTAGGCATCACGATTGATGAACAAGAAGAAAGTATGATTGTAGATAATGAAGTTAACACAACTTCCACTACAAATAATCATTTTTCAATTTATTTTAATGCGATGTCTCAAGGAATTTTATGGGGCATTATGGGGATTGGTTTATATATAACATTCCGTATTTTACGATTTGCTGATTTAACGAGTGAAGTCTCTTTTACTATGGGAGCGTCAGTAGCAGTTGCATTAGCGTCTAGTGGCGTTCATCCATTAGTCGCAACAGTGATAGCGATTTTAGGTGGAATGGTTGCAGGGTATGTCACTGGACTTTTAATGACTCTGTTTGATATACCGTCCTTATTAGCTGGTATTATTACTTTAACAGGTTTTTATTCAATCAATCTCAGAATTATGGGCAAACCCAATGTTTCATTTAGAGGTCTAACGACCATTTATGACACCTTATCGGGATTATTCGCTTCAGATATATTACAAAGAACACTGATTGGTCTGGCGACAGTTGGGATTGTTATTCTCTTATTAGCCTTATTCTTTAAAACTGACTTTGGACAAGCGGTGATCGCAACTGGAGATAATGAAATAATGGCAGACGCATTCGGTATTTCAACCGCACGTATGAAACGATTTGCTTTAGTATTAGCCAATGGAATTATCGGTTTAAGTGGTGCTTTAATTGCTCAGGACAATGGTTATGCGGATATTTCAATGGGGGTCGGAACCGTGGTAGTAGCCTTATCATCGATAGTAATTGGCGAAGTATTGCTGAAAAATTTAACTTTACCCTTAAGGCTGTTATCGATTGTTGCTGGAGCAGTTATTTATCGTTTAATCCTTGTTTATGTACTGCAATTAGGATTTAATGCCAATGATTTTAAATTAATTTCTGCTACCGTTTTAGCGATTTTCTTAGCTTTACCTTCAATTTCTAAACGATTCAAAAAACTTAAGAAAGGTGGTGCTCAATAATGAGTCATGCAACGATTGAATTAAATCAAGTAACGAAACATTTTCAACGTCAAACAGGTGAACAAGTAGTTGGCTTAAATAATATCAATTTAAAAATCAATGCAGGCGAAGTGATTGGCGTCATTGGGACTAATGGAGCCGGTAAATCAACTTTGATGAACTGTTTAACCGGTCAATTACCTATTGATAGTGGTGAAATCTTAATTGAGGGAGTCGCCATCCGGAAAATGAAGAAGCGTGATGTTGCCAAAAAAATAGGGCGTGTCTTCCAAAATCCTCAGATGGGCACCGCTCCACGAATGACCGTCTTTGAAAATTTAATGCTAGCTCAAAAACGAGGTGAACAACGAGGCTTTTCTCGCTCACTAACGAAGGAAAATTATCAAAAAATGTTGAAGGAATTAGCAGCCTTTAAACTAGATTTAGAAAACCGTTTAGACGTCCCCATGGAAAATTTATCAGGAGGTCAAAGACAAGCGGTATCACTGATTATGGCGACCATCCAAAAACCAGAATTATTATTGTTGGACGAACATACAGCCGCATTGGATCCTAGAACTGCCAAGCAAGTGATGGCCATGACTCAATTGATGATCAAAAATTATGGCTTGACAACTTTAATGATTACTCACCATTTGCAAGATGCGCTTGATTATTGTGATCGTTTAATTGTGATGCATCGTGGACAAATTAGTCGTATTTATCAAAAGACAGAGTTGGCCTCATTGACCGCAGGCGATTTATACCAAACATTAGAAAATCTGGTCATCGAAGATGCTCAATAATGACTATATAAAAGGGAGTGGGCCATCGATTGATGGTCGATCTTCCTTTCCAATCGACTAGATATCAAATATGTCTTTAAAATATGCCATTTGATACTTACTTAATGCTATTTAACCACTGGGCTAATTGAACCAAACGGAACTTTAAGTTTTTGTCCAGCCGCAAAACAAGCTAGTATTGATCATAATTTAGTTAGGGAGTGGGTAAGAAGTAGAAAATCAGTTGATTTTCGCTTCATCTGCCCAGCCCCATTAATACTAAATATAACGATACTGGCTTAAATTTTATTTTAATTAGAAAATAGGAAAAATCTGATAGTATCTATTTTAAAGTGGAAAAATATTGACAAAAGATGTCGTTAATCCAGGATTAAAAAGTCAAATGAAGAACAGGGCGGCAAATAAGACATTGCCAGTTTTTACTCTTTGATTAAATGGAGTTTCTAATCATTTGCTTATTAAGAATCATCATTTTAAATTGATAATTTAGAATTAATAAAAAAGTTAGCAATGTTAAACAGATTGTGAAAAATCATTTAATTAATAATGATAATCTGATTAATATAAACTTTGAAAATACTTATATAAGCGCATACATTATAAAGTTAATCATCATTTTATGAAAATGAATTAAGATGTTTTAAATCTAATCTTTATTGTGAAATTTAGTGAAATATGTTACAATATAACTGTAGGTTGCATTAGATGTTTTTTTGAAAGGAAAAGGATCATGGAACAAAATACAGTGAAAAAACAACCCAAATTAATTATCCAAACAATGGCTAGAAGTTGTAAATACCAACCAGTAAGTTTCTTAAATACCGAGGAGGTTCAGGAAAATCGTAAAGTTTATACACCCAATGAAAACACCTCGATTATTGTAAGAAAAGCAAATTGGTTTGACAGATTATTTAAATAATGTTACAAATACCGGACAGAGAATTAATTTCTGACCGGTATTTTTTATTCTAATCATAAAGACGAATGGTTATCATCAATATTTATACTAATAAAAGTTTGATCCGGTTGTAAATGCTAGCTGAAGTGTTAAATGAGGCATCACAGATCTTAACAACAATCAAATGATGAATGATTGAATCTAAATGTATCGTAACATTAAAATGGAACTACAAAATAAATGCTAATATGATAGATGTAGGAACAAAATATATCATTTGGATTATCAAATGGTATCGATGAAGAACATGTAATTAATGCTAATATACGATGTAGATCAAATTTGTTTAATGGACTACAATTCAAGATACTTATGAAACAATCAATTTAATAAGGTTAGTCAGCTCTAACAAACGATGTATATCAATGAATGCAACGATCGAGTTTGTTTGAATGAGATTAAATTATGGATGACGTTGTATTGTTATTAATATAGCAGTTAAAAATTATATTTATAAATTAAGTTATAAATTACCACTATCGAAATGTAATGTATATTATGTTAACCCAAATATATTATTTTTCCAGCACGACTCCCCACTCGTTTTTATGTTGTTATAATGTAGTCTATATGTCTAATGCATCGGACTGTTTGTTGCAACTAATTCATTAATTCGCGTTTTAAGCTTCTTTCAATCATTAACGTGGGTGATTATTCATGAAACGACGTTAAATAAGGGATATTAATTTTAATGAAGGATCAATAACTTGCCTCTAAGGGAGTGGGCAAGAAGTAGAAAATTATTTAATTTTCGCTTCGTCTGCCCACCCCCGCACAGTTGAGTAGGTCTCAAATAAGTCGTTAAGACGCCTTTTGAGACCACTCAACCACTGCGCTATTAATTAATGAACAATAATCTTAACTAAATTTATCAGGTTTATGCCCAGCCTCCCTTCATATTATCTCTTCATTTAAATAGAATACTTAAAAGTTTGATACATATAAAGACATAAGTTGCTCCAAATCTATAAATATAAGGTAATGCCCTTTTTAGTATCTTCGACCTTCACATCTTTTGGTGCTTTTAACAATTGGTTTATTAAATAAAAATCCCCGATACAAGTAGATAGATGCGTTGCGGTTAGTATATCAAATAAAGCTAAATGAGGTACTACAATAGGAAATAAAGCGATTAATGTCAAAGTAATGATTAAACAAGGCATTAATGCGATAACGATAATTTGAGTGCGTGTATAACGACTGCCCGGACTTGATGCGTATACCATTCCGGTTTGATAGCCAAACTTAACTGTAGCATTTGGATCAAATAGTTTAAAGAAGAAGCCATGAATTGCTTCGTGAATGATTAAGTTCATCATAAACAGAGCCACAAAACTAATCAGTTCAATAAAAATTTGCTTAATATCTAATGGAATTGACGCTTTACTAAACTGGTAAAAAGCTTGCAAAATGCCGATAATCACTTGCAATATAATGACGGATGCAATAAGAATAATGAGTGAATAACGACTTAACCTTTTTAACGTATTGGGGTCATCAACTAAATTAATTTCTTTCCATTTCTTCATTTAGCATCCTCCTAGTTATTTTTATTTATTATATCAAATCATCACCCATTTATAAGCAATTTAACGGTACTTTTGATTAATTATTTGTACTAAAAAACCATTAAAAGCACTCTCTCCTGCTTCTAATGGTCTCATATTTTTATGCTAAAAAGTTAATTTTAGAATTAACATCATAACGTGTTGATTCAAGTGGTCCTTCGCCTGGTTTACCAATTGAAATGGCCATAATGGGTACAAAACGTTCGCTATCAAGTTCTAAAGTTGAAACTAAGTCTTTTGAATTATAGCCTGCCCATGCATTTGCTTCATATCCGTGTGCTCTAGCAACCAATAATAATTGCATTGCTAACATTGAACTGTCTAAGGTCGCATCTTTAATTAAAAAGTCGCGATCAGCTTTCTCATATAATGGTAAAAATGAATTGAAGATGGCGTCTAATTTTTCTTTGGTAATTTTGCCCTCTTCATACACTTTGGTCCAAACTTCGCGATAAACTTTATGTGAGTGAGTATCGCCTAATATAAAGATTGTAACTGGTGCTGTTTCTAATTGAGGGTAGTTAAACGGCATCGTGATTGCTTTGACTTTGTTACGAGCTTCTTCATTATCAACGACGACAAAGTGCCATGATTGTAAGTTACATGCGGATGGTGTAATTGTCGCTTCATCTAACATTTCGACGATTTCATCACGACTGATACTTTGACTAGGGTCAAATCGGCGACAAGAACGACGATTGAATACGATATCTTTATAGTCATTATTAACATAATCTCTTGCTAAAAATTTCTCTCTCATGAAAACCCTCTCCTTTTCTTATAAATTAATTTTATCACTAAGCTAGTGGATTTTCAATGGATTTGTGAAAAGTTTAACTAGTTTATTAAAATAAATATGAGACCAGATAGATTATTATTTCTATCCAGTCTCCTATTATAAACTATGCTATTGTTGTCGATTGGGAGTGGTCAAGAAGGAGAAAATCAAACGATTCTCGCTTCGTCTGCGTAGCCTCTTGTTTTTATATTTAATTTACGATTAATATTTTGATTTAATTTTGTCCATAATACGCATTAACACCGTGTTTGCGATAATAATGTTTATCAAGCACATATTGGGGTAATTTTTCTGCGTTTGAACGAACGGCTTCAGTCATCTGTGCCATTTGACAACATTCGTCTAAAACTAAGTTGTTTTCGATGGCTTTTTGCGTAGTGGTTCCCCATGTAAAAGGACCATGGCCATTGACTAACACTGCTGGAATAGCTAAGGGATCAAGGTTTTGATTTTCAAAAGTTTCCACAATGACTTTGCCAGTATTCCATTCGTAAGCTTCTATGACTTCTTCACTTGTTAGATGACGCGTAATCGGCACTTCGCCATAAAAAGTATCAGCGTGTGTTGTTCCATATACAGGCAAAGAACGACCGGCTTGTGCCCAGGCGACCGCATTAGTACTATGGGTATGGACTACAGCCTTAATATTCGCGAAATGCTTGTATAAATAGACATGAGTTGGTAAATCAGATGAAGGTCGATAACTTTTCTCTAATGGGTTGCCATCTAAATCGACCACTACCATCTGCTCTGCGGTCATCGCTTGATAGTCCACACCACTCGGTTTAATAACAATGACACCTAGTTCACGATTAATTTCACTGACATTTCCCCAAGTTAATTTTACTAATCCCCAGTTTGGTAATTGTAAGTTTGCTTGAAAGACGCGTTCTTTCATTTCTCTAATTATTTCTTTAGTCAAAATAGTACCCCGCTTCCTCTAAAAGTGGTAACAAATAATCTTTGGCTTCTTGAATACGTGCTGTTGGTTCTGAATCGGTTTCACTCCACATTTCAATAACAAAAGCACCTTGATATCCGAGACGTTCCAAAGTTTTTAAACATCCTAAAAAGTCCACATCCCCTTCACCAAATGGGACGTTTTTAAAGACGCCCGGTGAATCAGCGGTAACATTTTTAGTGTCTTTAAGATGGATAGCCGTGATAGATGCTAAGCCTAATGTTAATTCTTCAATCACATTATTTTCTGGCCATGCGGATAGATTGCCAATATCTGGATAAACTTGTAACCACGGTGAAGGCACTGCCCGATTTATTTGTTTAAATTTGGTGAGTGAGTTAATATAGGGATCATCCATAATCTCGATAGACAACATTACTTGTTTTTCAGCTGCCATGCAAACCGATTTCTTGAGATTTTCAATAAAATAAGCACTGGTTAGCACATCTTTTTCTTCATAGTAAACATCGTATCCGGCTAATTGTATCGTTCTAACGCCTAATTTACTTGCCAGATTAATGGCTTTTTGCATAATGTCTAATGCTTTTTCACGGGTATTTTTATCATGAGAACCAAGCGGAAATCGTCGATGACCACTTAAACAAATTGATGGAATGAAGATACCTGTTTGATCAATCGCAGCACGGATTTCACAAATTTGATCTAAAGTCCAATCAAGTCGATCTAATCTTTCATCGGTTTCATCAATTGACATCTCTACAAAATCGAATCCTAACTCTTTGGCAAGTTGCAATCGTTCTAGCCAACTGATGTCTTTAGGTAATGCTTTTTCATAAATTCCTAAAGTAGCCATGGATATTACCCCCAAATACGACGTATTTCGTCTTTAAAAGCTCGTGCGGCCGCCGCCGGATCTTCAGCTTGAGTGATGCCACGTCCTGCAATAAAGGTATATACATCAATGCCTTCAAATAATTTTAAAGTATCGATATTTAAACCGCCGGTGACACTTACTTTGAAGCCCATTTCAACTAATTTTTTAACTTTGTTTAAATCTTTTTCGCCCCAAGTTTCCCCAGCTAATAATGCATCACGACTTTGGTGATAGATTGCCTGATTAATACCCGCATCTAACCATTGTTGTGCATGCTCATAAGTCCAGTCCCCATATAATTCAACTTGTATTTCTTTTACTTCTTTGGCCGCTGCTTTCATAGTAGCGATGGTTGCTGAACAAATACATGTCATCCAGTCTGCTCCACGATTAGCACAGTTTTTCGCTACCGTACCACCGGCATCGGCACATTTTGTGTCAGCTACGATTGTTTTATTAGGAAACAACTCGCGTAATACACCAACGACTTCACTCCCTACCTCTAACATCAAAACGGTACCTGCTTCAATAATGTCAACATCTTGTCCTACTGCTACCGCATCTTTAATGGCATCTTTAATATTGGAATGATCCAACGCGACTTGTAAATTTGGAATACTCATTTTATCTTCCCCTTTCTTCGTTAAAAAGGACGGGCTCTTCACCACGTCCCTCTTTCGTTTTTTGAATTATGCTTTAATCTGAATGGCTTCTAATTGTTCCGTGATTTCTTTTTCAGATAATAGATTTTGTAAGCCTATCACATGAGTTTTAGGTAAATCTAAACCACTAAAAACATCCAATAATGCTTTAGAAACAAATACGATATCATATTGTTTGGCAAGCGATTTTGCTTCCGACACGGCACAATGGTGGATTTCAACCGGAATATTTTTCTTTTTAAAAACATTGGCTAGTTTCATTTTTATAATTTGGCTTGATCCCATACCACTGCCACATGCTGCTAATACTTTGATCATTTATATCATCTCCATTATTATTTTTTATAATGACAATTCATTATGTATAATTACTGTTGAGTCGCCTCTAAATAGCCTTCATAATCTTCAGCCACGGTGAAATAATGCTCTTTATTTTTCATATATTGTAATTGAGGTATTGCTAATAAGATTAATAGAATGGCTGCCACGCCAATAAAACCACCATATTTCATCATCAATCCAAATCCGACCCAGATGGTATCCCAGTCGAAGTTACCATGCCAGCCACCATATTTTGCTAATTGGAAGACAGAAGCGGCAAAGGCTCCCCCTAATACTTGAATAATTCCGGATAAAAATGGAATGATGGTCGCAGCTCTAAAGCCACCTTTATGGTTTGCATAAACTGCGAAGGTTGCATTATCAAAGAATACTGGCACGAAACCGGTAATAACTAAAACTGGACTCTTAAATACTAATAACCCCATAATCGCAATAAATTGTCCTAATGTTCCGAATAAAAAACCGATGGTGACCGCATTTTCTGGCCCGAACCCATAAACGGCTGCACAGTCAATGGCTGGCATTGATCCAGGTAATAATTTATCAGAAATACCTTGGAATGATTCTGATAATTCTGATACGAACATCCGAACACCGAGTTGTAAGATTTGTAAATAAACCGTGAAGGTTAATGATTTTTGTAAAATATAGAATACATAGTTTTGTGCACCACCTGAACTACCATATGTCGTATCGATGGTCATCATTAAGTCTTTACCCAAGATACCCATAATCAAACCAAAGAAGACAAACATTAAGATAGACGTTGCGACAATACTTTCTTTAAAAATCGATAAGAAACCTGGTAATTCTATTTCATCAATACCTTTTCCATCTTTCGATTTAAAGAAAGGGGCTACTTTATCTGTTAACCAAACACCAAACATTTGTTGATGCCCAATAGCTAAGCCGGCTCCACCAGTCAAATCTTGAGTCGCTTCTACTGTTAAATTTGAAGAAACTGACCAATAAACCCCTAAGATTACACCTAAAATGATTAAAACTTGCGTATCTTGTAATTGTGGAAAGGCAAATAGCACTAACCATAAGGCCGTTGATGATTGTTGAACCATGATGTGTCCAGTAATAAAAACGGTCCGTACTTTGGTCCATTTTCTAAAGATAACTAAGATAATATTGACAATAAAAGCGACTAATAAGACCATTAACATTAAACTAAATGAACGACCTGCTTCTTCAACGGCACTTTGCGCAGCAGATTGACCAAAATATGGATCAATGACCGCAGCCTGTAAGTCAAAACGTTCTTTTAAACCCGCTAATATTGGACGGAAGTTAGAGACTAAACCACCAGCCGCAACGTTTAATATTAAATAACCAACAACGGCTTTAATAAACCCAGCTAACGCATCATACCATTTCTTATCCATCAATACGTAACCAATTAGCACTAGAAAACCAACAAAGAATGCCGGGTTGGTTAAAATGTTAATTTGGAAAAATTTCCAAAGATTAATAATGATTTCCATATAAATCCTACTTTCTTGTGAGTGATAATAAATCTTCTGCGTTTTGAGCTGACAGCAGTTTTTTAACTAAAGACTCATCTTCCAATAAAGTGACCAATTGAGTTAAATTTTCAAGATGTTGGTCATTATTTATTGAAGCTAAAACAAAGAACAAGCGGGCTGTATAGTCACAGTTAGGTCCGAAATCTACCGGTACTTCTGTTTTCATAAAGCCAATTTCAGTTTGATACACACCTTTACCTTCTTGAGCATGAGGAATGCAAATTTCAGGTGCAATCACAATATAAGGTCCAAATTCATGAACATTATTAATAATATATTGTGAATAGTCGGTCGAAATAATTCCTTTTTCTTCTAAAGGTCGGCAGGCTGCTTTAATGGCATCTTCCCAACTTTCAAATTGATGATGAAAGGAATACAAGCCTTTTTCAACGATATTTTCTAACATAAAGAATCCTCCTACGGTTATGTCAAATTATAAGAATGATGGGAATGGTGTATCATTTTCATAGTGGAAGGCGTCTTTAAATCCACGATAAAACATAAATTCAAGTTTTCCTAAATCTTGTGGGTAGTTAAAACGTCCACCTACTTGCCAAATATACGGATTGAATTGATAGTCTAAGCGATCTTTTTTCATTTTCCAAATTTGAACAATTTCTTGAGGATCAGCCATAAAGTTTGTCCAAATATCGTGATGCACTGGAATAACGACTTTGGCATTTAAGTTTTCTGCCATTCTTAAAATATCCACTGATGTTAGTTTGTCGGTAATACCACGTGGGTTTTCACCAAATGCACCTAAACAAACATCAATTTTATGTTCATTTCCATGTTTGGCGAACATATTACAAAAATGTGAATCACCAGCATGATAAACAC
This sequence comes from Globicatella sulfidifaciens DSM 15739, assembly GCF_900167405.1. Lineage (GTDB taxonomy): Bacteria > Bacillota > Bacilli > Lactobacillales > Aerococcaceae > Globicatella > Globicatella sulfidifaciens. The sequence goes on along the minus strand of NZ_FUWO01000009.1, from coordinate 50,590 downwards.
TGCCACCTGATGTAGTAAATAGATAATTAACGGCGATATGATCCATATCTTGTGGCATTTTACCTTTTAATTCATATTCAGGATCACCGTCCCAAGTCACTAAAGCAGTACGGTCGAATGATTCTAAAGCGGTAATTTTAATGTCTTTAATCATCAATTCGTCATTAGGTTTTACCACGATAGTTCTTGCTTCAGGTACACCCCATTTTACCCAGGTGTCTACTACTGCTTGAGGTCCAACAAATTTAGCTTTTGGACAATTTTTGGCTACTGCAGCTGCCGTATTAATATCTAAATGATCTGAATGGATATGAGTGACAACAAGGGCATCTACATTTTGAATTTCAAATGGATCTAATACGAATGGCTGATTACGTAAATTTGGTTGTAATTGTTTGACACCACTCATTCGCATCATTTGGTGTCCTTTTTTCATATCCCCTGCCCCATGAGTTCTCTTACCAGTACCTGTCCATAAATCACATAAAATATTGGTGCCTTCATGAGATTTTAGCCAAATACCTGTACAACCTAACCACCACATGGAAAATGAACCAGCGGGAACTTCAGCTTCTTGAATCTCTTCATTTAACCAAGTACCCCATTCTGGAAAAGTACTTTTTAACCAACTTTCTTTTGTTACATCTTGAATGTTCATTTTAATTCCTCCTTGAACGTTTATAACGCTTTCATTAATTTAATAATAAACGATACTATTTAAGCTGACAACCCAGTTAAATGTTTGAATAAGATAATTTTATGCGTTTTATGTTCGTTTAATCGTTTGTTAAGGAATTATACTTTATTTTAATGTTTGTTTTGATTATAATATGTTTGAAAAAGAGGTGGATGTGATGAAACAGTCAAAAGAAGTTGTTGAGGAAAGACGTTATAATATTTTGCAACTATTACAAGCAAGTCCCGATTTAGTATTGAGTGTGAATCAGCTAGCTAAACGATTAGCAGTCTCGCCTATGACCATTCGCCGAGACTTAACTGAATTGGAAACGATGGGGAAAATAAATCGTCTACATGGAAAAGCAAAAATACTAGAGAAACCCCACTTTGAAGGTAATACCAATAATGAACATATCGAAGCAATCAAATACAAAATTGCTAAACAAGCCAGTTCTTACGTTGAAAATAATATGACAATTTTTATCAATAGTAGTAGTACCGCTTTAATGACCTTGAATCATTTAATTGATAAGTCATTAGTAGTCGTAACCAATAATGCCCATGTCATCGACATGAAAAATAATCCTAAGACCTCCGTTATTTTAACAGGTGGTGAAGTCCGCTTCCCGAAAGAAGCTTTGGTTGGTGATTTAGCATTAGCTTCATTAATGAATTTTCAAGCGGATGTATTAGTTTTAGGCTGTTCGGGTATCAGTCCTGAACGAGGCATTTCGACAGTGAACATTCATGAATCAGCTGTTAATGCCCTTTTTATTCAAAATACAACCAAGAAAGTCATTGTCGTTGCAGATTATCGAAAAATTGGTTATGATGCGAATTTTTTTGTTGCGCCAACGGATGTCATTGATATCCTCATCACTGATTCATATGCAAATCCAGCCATTATTGAAAGGTTTGAACAACAAGGCATTCAAGTCATTCAATTGCCAATTTAAAAAGATAATTTTGCTGAAATTAGACTGAAGCAGAACAGGAAGTTGATTGGATGTCGCTTTTACTATCGACTTTTAAAAGATATGATTTGGCAAGAAGTAAGAAATTGCTTGATTTTTGATTTGCCTTCCACCTAAGCACAGATGGGAGTTGACCAGAAGTAAAAAAATGAATAAGTATTGCTTCGTATGTTGACTCTGTCGCAGTTGAAGCTGGGTAATAATGGAAGCATATAACCTATTTAAAGGCATTATCCATTCTTAAAAAATAAACTATAATTTTAAAAATTAACGCGCCCCACTCTTTATGTGAGACGCGTTATTTTCATTGTTATAATTATTGATTGCTTAAATACCTATTCTACTTAATATTGGAGATACGTTGAGCCGCAGATACGACCAAACTATTATGCGTGAGCTACGACTTTATTAGCTAATTCTACGCAATTGGTAATGACCGCATTGACCTTGCGCGCTACCATCATTTCAAGATGTTCTTGTTCGTTGACAGTCCAGACATTGGTTTTAATACCTTTATCAGCTAAATTCTTAAAATCTTCTTTCGTTAAGCTAACGAAAACGGGATGATAATATTCAACACCATAGTGAGCACAATAATTACCAGGCTCTAATAAGGCTGTATCCGATAAGAACCCACAAGCAATGTGCGGTGCTTTTTCTTTCACTTCTTGGATTGTATGATGATTGAAAGATGAAATAATGACACGGTCTTCAACGCTATATTTTTCAATTAAGGCAAGGGTTTTATCGACGATGCCAGGATAAACAAAAATATTATTTTTGATTTCAATATTGACCATTAAAGGTGTTTCAATTAACCATTCAAAAAATGCATCTAAAGTAGGTGCGGTAATGTCTTTATGGTTCGTTCCTTCAGGAATCTCTAGACCATTAGTGAAAGTAAATTGTTGAATTTCTTCTAAAGTTAAATCTTTTAAATAGCCCGTTCCATTCGAGGTCCGATCAATTTTTTCATCATGACAAATGACCACTTGTTCATCTTTAGTTAAATGAACATCTAATTCAATGCCATAAGCCTCATGTTCAGCCGATTTTTTAAAGGCTAACATGGTGTTTTCTGGGTATAGCTCACTATAACCCCGATGTGCAATTACAAATGTCATTTTTACAACTCCTCTGCTAATTCTTTTGGTGAGAGAATGGTTTTACCAGTAGCTTTATCAAAGAGACTTAATTTTGTTAAATCCATTTTTACATGAACAGCTTGACCATATGAAATAATGCGTGGCGGATTAAAACGTGCAGCGCATTGACGGATAGCATCTGGGAATTCAAAGTAAACATAGGTATCAGAACCGATTTGTTCGACATTGTTAGCCGTTACCGTGAACACAGAAGAGTCATCATTCACCTTTTTATATTTAATGTTTTCAGGACGAATGCCGACTAATATTTCTTGATTGCCAACCGGCACAATTAAGCGTTCGGCGATTTCATTTGGTAGTTCAATCGTGCGATCTGATAAAGCAAATGCTGGTTTACCATTCTGCATGACTAATTTAGATGATAACATATTCATTTGCGGACTACCAATAAATTCTGCGACAAAAACATTTGCAGGATTATGATATAAATTAGCTGGTGTGTCAAATTGTTCGACATTCCCAACCGACATCACCGCAATTCGATTCCCCATGGTCATGGCTTCAGTTTGGTCATGGGTTACATAGATAAAGGTGTTTTTTAATTCACGATGTAAGGCCACGATTTCAGCACGCATCGACACACGTAATTTCGCATCCAAGTTAGATAAAGGTTCATCTAATAAAAACACTTTGGGATTACGCACCATTGCTCGTCCTAATGCTACCCGTTGACGTTGACCACCTGATAAAGCGCCAGGCTTCTTATCAAGAACGGGTTCTAATTGTAAGATTTTAGCGACTTCTTCGGCACGACGATAGCGTTCTTTTTTAGATACACCGGAAAGCTTCATGGAAAAAGCGATATTATCACGATTGGTCATATGTGGATACAGTGCATAAGATTGGAAGACCATCGCGATGTCACGTGCTTTGGGCGACATATTATTGACTAATACATCATCAATGAATAATTCCCCTTCTGAAATACGCTCTAAGCCGGCAATCATTCTCAAAGTAGTTGATTTTCCACATCCGGAAGGTCCTACAAAGACAATAAATTCGCCATCTTGAATATCTAAATCAATATTTTTAACTGCTTTATAGCCATCTTCATAAATTTTGGCTACTTTCTTTAACTTAACATTTGCCATTTCATTCAATCCCCTTTTCTAACCTTTAACAGCACCTGCTGTTAAACCTTTCACCATATTGCGTGAACCAACAATAAAGATTACTAAACTTGGTATCATACATAAAACAACACCGGCAACCATTAAGACTAATGATTGTGAATCGGCACTATTTAACATGGAGATACCAATTTGTACGGTACGATTACTATCTTGATTGGTCACTAATAATGGCCACATATACATATTCCAACCACCTAAGAAAGATTGAACCGCCATTGCACCGAGTGTCGGTTTAATTAATGGAATTAAGATCCTAAAGACAAAGCGTAAATCAGGACAACCATCGACTTTGGCTGCTTCATAAATTTCATAAGGAAAATTTTGTAAAGCTTGCACACATAAAAAGATATTAAAGGCTGAAATCATAAAGGGTATAATTAAAACTTTCAGTGAGTCGGTCCAACCCCATGATGAGACCATTAAAAATTGTGAAATGATAACCGATTCACCGGGAATCATCATCGTCGATAAGATTAAAGCATACAAAATACCTCTGCCCTTAAATTCTAAAAAACGAAAAGCAAAAGCTGCTAATGCTGAGGTAATAATTTGTAAAATGGTAATACTCGTTGCTACAATCATGGAATTACGGATATAAGTGCCGATTGGTGCCGTCCGAAAGACATCAACGAAATTGGATAAGGTTGGACTTTTAGGAAACCAAATGGACGTAGGATCGTATAATTCTCCGGCGGGTTTAACGGCCATTGAAAAACCATATAATAAGGGAAACATGACAATTAGCCAGACAACAATATTTAATACTAATCGTAACCCCATCCAAAAACGACTCCAAAATAATTCATTTTCATTAAAAGCTTTGTGACTCATGGATTACTGCTCCTTTCGACGTAATTTGAACATCACGATGGTTAACAACATGACGATTATGAATAAAATAACCGATTCTGCTGAAGCAAATCCATAACGATAGTTCATAAAGGCATTACGATAAATATCATAGACAATGACATTAGTCGCTTGTCCAGGGCCACCTTTAGTTAAGATATTAATCTGACCAAAACCTTGGAAGGCATTGATGATATTGGTCACAATCACAAAAAACAATGTCGGTTTTAACGATGGAATAGTAATATATAAAAATTGCTGAAAACCATTGGCTCCATCTACTTGCCCACTTTCATATAAGGCATCATCAATCGATGCTAAACCAGAAGAAAAATAGAGAAAATTCATGCCACTATTTAACCACCCCGTCAATACTCCGATAACTAATAAAGCTGTTTCAGGTTTAGTTAAATAATTAATATAAGTACCTAAGAGACGATTGATAATCCCTACTGTCGGATTTAACATGACTTGGAAAATCATCGCCATTCCAGCAGAAGCAATCGCCATCGGCATCGCATAGGAAGTAGAAAAGAATTTCACACCCGGAAATGATTTTTGACATAATAAGGCCGTTAGGAAACCAATCGTAACCCCGACTACTACGACGATCACAACAAATACAAAAGAGGTTTTGACACTATTCCAAAAACTATCACTACTCAATAGTTCAGTATAATTGCCAAATCCTAAATATTCGACATTAGCTCCCATATTATTGGTTAAAAACATTGAGCGATATAAGGTTTGGATAAAGGGCCAAAACATAAATAGACTCAAAATAATGATGGCCGGCGATAGATAAAGGTAACCTTTAATTTTGTCAAAGAATGTTTGTTCTTCTTTTATAATTACTACATCTTGATTCATCTTGTACTCCAATCTATAAAAAGAAAGTCAATCGAGATCAAAAGCAAGCTGCCTTTCTCCCGATTGATAACTTTCCCAAACTTAGCTGACTATTGATTTGCTTTGTTATAGTTTTCGATTGCGCTATTAATTTGGTCTGCCATTGATTGAGCTGCCGCTGCTGGCTCTAATTCACCATTAAATACTTTTTCAACTTCATTTTCAAAGATTTGACGGGCTTCTTGGGCTACACCTGATAATGCGCCTTGGTCTTCTGGTTTAGCATCATGTAATTGATCGATTGCGGTTTGGAATTGCGGATATTCTGCTAAATTGTCCTTGAAGACTTGTTCATCATGAGCACCAATATTTACTGGGAAGTACCCTGTGTCAACATTCCATTGAGCTTGAGCTGGTGCTGATACTAAGTATTGGATGAAGTCCCACGTTGCTGCTTTACGAGCGTCATCTCCTGATTCAATCATCCATAATGAAGCACCACCGATTGAAACGCCACCTTTATCTTCCGCATCAATACCAGGATAATAAGCTACGCCCACTTCAAAACGTCCGTCAACTTCAGTTAAGATTTGACGTAAACTAGCAGTTGAACCAAAAGTAATCGCAGATTGACCGGCGATAAATTCTGGTTGTCCTCCAGTACGACCGACGTTTGGCATCATACCGCTGTCTACCCCTTTTTTCCACATCGTTAAGATTTTTTCCATCCCACCATTCTCAATAAAGTCTACCGCAGTGGAAGGTTGGTCACCACGACCATTGGCCTCATTGAAAATGTCTTTTTCCATTTTGTTAAACCATTGATCAATCCACCAACCATAGATGGAAACAGTTGCTGGCATTGGTGCTCCCGCTTCTTGTAATTTAGGACCAATTTCAATAATTTCTTCTAAAGTGGTCGGCACTTCAACACCCGCTTTTTCAAATAAATCTTTGTTGTAGTACATTAACGGTGTAGAAGAGTTAAATGGCATTGAATTTAATTGACCACCGATTGTATAGTAAGCTAATAAGTTTGGCTCTAATTGAGATAAATCAAATTGAGATTCATCGACAAATTGTTGAACTGGTACCGTTAATCCTGAATCAATCATAAAAGTTGAGCCAACTTCAAAAACTTGAACTAAGTCAGCCCCCACTTCTGAACCAGAAGCTGTAGAACGTAATTTAGTTAAAGTTTCATCATAAGAACCTTGATATTGCGCATCGACGATTACTTCTGATTGAGAGGCATTGTATTCGTCTACTAATTTTTGTAAAGCTTCCCCAACACTACCACCCATTCCATGCCAGAATGTAATTTTAGTTGGTTCAGCTGCATTCACTGATTGATTGATCGGTAAAACCGCACTTGAAATGGCAATTGATGAAGCCGCAAAAACTAATTTTTTAATCCATTTTTTCATTTATTATAGACCTCCAGAATAAAGTTCGAGTACTGTAGCACCCGCTATTCAGTATCTAATTTGCAATAGATAAAGTCAATTGACTTCATTAAAAACTCATCAGAAATTTACGCATCATTTACAATGAGCAAAATTACTTTACATTGTTTTCAGAAAATTGATTTGACGTTTACATTTCTCATTATTTTGACTGCTGTAAAAAGGGTATCACTGATGAACGACTAAACGAGTCAATCTTGTCAAAAATATATTAATAACTGCTATTTTAAAGGGTTTACATTTACACGATTGGTTGCTTGTGATAAATTTTTATTTAGATGAATAAAGGAGTGGTCTAGATGGCATTAGAACAATTGAAAGATAATTATATTTTCGCAGTAATTCGTGGTAAATCAGCCGATGATGCGCTGGAAATTGCCCGTCATGCAATTAAAGGTGGTAATTTTAATATGAAAATCACCTTAACAACGCCGGATGCATCTGCTGCTATTAAACAATTAAAAGAAGAATATAAAGACGATAGTCGTGTGGTGATTGGTGCAGGAACGGTGATGGATTTGGAATTAGCGAAGGAATCAGTAGTTTCAGGTGCTAATCTTATGGTCAGTCCTCATCTTGATCCTGAAATTTTGGCTTATGCTAAAGAAGCGAAAGTCGAATACTTCCCAGGTTGTGGAACGGTCACTGAAATTGTGCAAGCAATGAACGGTGGGGCTAACATTATTAAATGCTTCCCTGGTGGCGTCTTAGGACCTAATTTTATTAAAGATGTTCATGGACCGATTCCAGAAGTTAATTTAATGCCTTCCGGTGGTGTTTCATTAGATAATATTGCTACCTGGAAGAAAAATGGTGCCTGTGCTGTTGGGGTTGGTTCTGCCCTAGCTTCTGATGTGAAGGAACATGGTTATGAAAGTGTGGTTACTAAAGCCAAAGCCTTTGTAGCAGCTTGTCACGCTTAAGATAACTATTCGGTACTTAATAAGCTTAACTTTTTCGCTCGGTCTTTATCTACGATGAAAGAAGAGTTAGTAAAATGTTAACTTGCCCTATTCAATCAAATAATAAAAAATGACTCCCTTAATTAAAGCAGTACTGTGGTGAAGTACGCTATAATTGAGAGAGTCTTTTTAATTGAGGTCTATTTTATAATAAGATAAAAGCATTCGTTAAACACAATAATATCTCTTATCTCTTCGTTAAACTTTCGTCAGCTCGTCATTTATCTAAACAACGACAGCTAATTATTTATCCGTATTTTTGGTGAAGTAATTTACGGCATTGTAGTAACAAATATTTTGAACTAAAGTTTTTAATAATGATTCATCATTAGGAATTTTACCTGCATCGACTTGTTCACCGATAAATTGGCACAAAATACGACGGAAGTATTCATGACGTGGATACGATAAGAAACTTCTTGAATCGGTTAACATACCGACAAAATTCATTAAAAGTCCTTGATCAGATAAAGCAGCCATTTGAGCGCGCATCCCACGTTCGGTATCATTAAACCACCAACCAGAACCTAATTGTAATTTAGATTTGATGCCTTTATCATTACTTTGGAAGTTAGCTAAAGCACTGCCGATAACATCAAACTGCGTTGGATTCAATGGGTATATAATCATCTTAGGTAATCCATTATTTTGATTCATTGCATCGAATAATCGGTTTAATCCACTTGCATCATTACTCGAGTCACGAATGGAGTCAAATCCAGTATCAGGACCTAGTGTTTCAAACATTTTAGTATTATTATTACGCAAAGCACCAAAATGAATTTGCATCGTCCAATCATAATCCGCATAAAGTTTTGCTAAATCGACTAGTAAACGGCTAGTATATTGGTTCACTTCTTGTGCAGTGAGTGTGTCCCCTTTTAATCCTTTGGCAAAAATTGCCTCTATTTCTTCATTAGTCGCTGCGACATAATTGACTTCTTCTAAAGCATGGTCTGAAGCAACAGTTCCCACTGAATCAAAGAATGCGATACGTTGAGCTAAAGCATCGACAAAATCTTGATATTTATTAACCTTTTTATCCGCTACTTTACCAATTAATTGCACATATTCATTAAACGCTGGATCATTCACTTTTAAAGCTTTATCGGGTCTAAATGAAGGGACGACTTTTGTTTTGAAGGAATCATCCTCAGCAATTTGTTGATGGAATTCTAAAGAATCTTCTGGACTATCAGTCGTACCAATTAGAGCGACATTGGATTGATTAATAAAATAACGAGTCGTCATTTTCTTTTCTTGAATTTGTTTGTTTAATTGATCAAAAATTTCCTCACCATTGTCAGCTGTTAAAATATCGTCAATATCAAAATATCGTTTTAACTCTAAAGCTGTCCAATGGAATAAAGGATTCCCTACTGTATTAGGAACGGTTTGAGCCCATTCCATAAATTTCTCTTTAGCACTCGTTTCTTTACCAGTAATATGACTTTCCGGCACACCATTGGCACGTAAAGCGCGCCATTTATAATGATCACCAGATAACCAAACATCGGTAATATCTTCAAATTGATAGTCAGTCGCAATTAATTCTGGACTTAAATGACAATGATAGTCATAAATCGGCAAATCCTTTGCATATTTTTTATATAAATGCTGCCCTGTTTCACTTGTAATCATAAAATCTTTTTTTATAAACGCCATGATTGTCCCTCCTGCATTTAATTTTTATTCATATGAACGTTTTCATTTGATACTTATAGTGTATCACTCATCAGATAACTTTTCAATAGTCATCTGATGACTATCTTGATAATGTTTAATTTTTTAGATGAATGTGGTAGAATTAGAAGATGAACGAGGTGATGATATGAAAAAAAGTTTAGCGGATATTACGGCTCAACGATTAATGGATTATTTCCAAGAACAAGCATTCGAAATTGGCGATAAATTACCGAATGAATATACATTAGCACAAGGATTAGAAGTTGGGCGTAGTACCCTGCGTGAAGCCATTCGGATGTTAGTTTCACGCAATATTGTGGAAGTACGTCAAGGGTCTGGGACTTATATTAAAAATCTTGTCGATACGAGTGATAGCCCTTTAAGTTTTGAGGATGTAGAAGATTATTTAAAGTTAACGCGTGATTTATTTGAAGTACGTTTTCTACTAGAACCAAGGATGGCTAGCTTAGCGGCTAATCATTGTACCGATGAAGAAATCGAAATCTTAGAAAAACTAATGTTAGCAACTGAAGCTGAAATCCGTAAGCATAAAGAAGACTCCAAACATCGTGAGTTAGATATTCAATTCCATACAGCAATAGCTGAAGCAAGTGGTAATTTAGCCATGCAACAATTAATCCCGATTATTATCCAATCAATTAACTTGTACGATGACTATTTTACCAGTGATGCAATAATGGACCAAACAATTCGAGCGCATCGTAATATTTTTAAAGCAATTCAAGATCGAAATCCAAGCGCAGCCTATGATGCGATGGTCATTCATCTATCCCATAATAGAATTTCTTTAGAAGATTAAAAAAATATACCGTTTTCAATTGACTATTTAAAAAAATATGATATGATAAATACATCAGATGACTTTTGAGTTATGTCTGATGTGTTTATTTTTTTAGCCAACATCAGAAAAGGAGAATGATTGAATGATTTTAGATAAATTGAAAGACAATTATATATTTGCTGTCATTCGCGGTAAAAGTGCTGAAGATGCTTTAGAGATTGCTCGTCACGCGATCAAAGGTGGTATTTATAATATGGAAATAACTTATACTACCCCCGACGCTTCTGAAGTTATCAAACAACTAAAGGCAGAATTCAGTGAAGATGATAAAGTAGTCATTGGCGCAGGGACGGTAATGAATCTTGACTTAGCCAAAGAAGCGGTAGTAGCGGGTGCCGATTTCTTAGTCAGTCCCCATTATGATAAAGAAATTCAACGCTATGCCCTCTCTGAAGAGGTATTATACTTCCCAGGTTGTGGCACGGTGACCGAGATTGTTCAAGCAATGAATGGCGGTGCTAAAATTATTAAATGTTTCCCTGGCGGAGTTTTAGGGCCTAACTTTATTAAAGATGTGCACGGACCGATTCCGAATGTTGAGCTAATGCCTTCTGGTGGTGTATCCATCGATAATATTGCAACATGGAAGCAAAACGGTGCTTGTGCAGTCGGTGTTGGCTCTGCCCTAGCGGCTGATGTGAAGGAAAAAGGTTATGAAAGTGTTGTCGCAAAAGCTCAAGAGTTTGTAAAAGCATGTCAATAAAAAAATAATTATAGAGGTGAATGAATATGGAAATGACATTTAGATGGTATGGAGAAGACGATCCGGTAACATTAGAGAATATTCGTCAAATTCCGACGATGAGAGGGATTGTATCAGCAATTTATGATGTACCGGTTGGTGAAGTTTGGCCAAGAGAACGTATTAAACAATTAAAAGAAACAATTGAAGCAAATGGTTTAAAATTGTCCGTTATTGAGAGCGTGCCAGTACACGAAGATATTAAATTAGGACGTGACACTCGTGACCAATTAATTGATAACTATATTGAAACGATTCGTAATTTAGCAGCAGAAGGTGTGAATGTCGTTTGTTATAATTTTATGCCAGTATTCGACTGGACTCGTACAGACTTAGCTTATCGTTATGAAGACGGATCGACTGCCCTAATCTTTGACGAAGAAGTTTCTAAAAAAATGGACCCAATTAATGGTGAATTATCTTTACCAGGATGGGATTCTTCTTATACCAAAGAAAGCATGAAAGCTGTAATGGATGCTTATGCTGATGTTGACGAAGAAAAACTATGGGAAAATTTAGCTTACTTTATTAAACGTGTTATGCCTGTTGCGGAAGAAGTCAAAGTAAAAATGGCAATCCACCCGGATGATCCACCATATTCTATTTTTGGTTTACCAAGAATTATCACGAATAAAGCAGCCGTTGAGCGTTTCTTAGACTTATATGACAGTGAATACAATGGTGTGACATTATGTGTCGGTTCATACGCATCAACACCAGATAATGATCCAATTGAAATTTTAAGATACGCTTTAGAACGTCAACGTGTAAACTTCATGCATGCGCGTAACATTAAATTAGAAGAAGGTAAATCGTTTAAAGAAACAGCCCACCCTTCTGAATATGGTTCAATTGATATGTTTGAAGTCGTAAAAGCTTTACATGATCATAATTGGAACGGACCGATTCGTCCAGACCATGGTCGTATGATTTGGGGAGAAACCGGTCGTCCTGGATATGGATTATATGATCGTGCATTAGGTGCGACTTATTTATCAGGATTATGGGAAGCAATCGATAAAATTAAAGGCTAGGAAAGGAAACTTTATATGACAAAAACAATTGATTTTAAAGATAAAACAGTAGTCATTACCGGAGCTGGTGGCGTCCTTTGTGGTTTCTTAGCAAAAGAATTTGCTAAAGCAGGCGCTCGTGTTGCCCTTTTAGATTTAAATGAAGAAGCAGCACAAAAATTTGTAGACGAAATCGTGGCTGAAGGTGGCGTGGCTAAAGCTTATAAAACCAATGTATTAGACCAAGCGAACTTAGAGGAAGTCCGTGAAGCAGTCTTAAATGATTTAGGACCAACTGATATTTTAATCAATGGTGCTGGTGGTAATAATCCTAAAGCAACGACCGATAATGAATTCCATGAAACAGATTTACCTGAAGGAACGAAATCTTTCTTCGAATTAGATAAAGCAGGTATTGAATTCGTCTTTAATTTAAACTATTTAGGTACTTTATTACCAACTCAAGTATTTGCTAAAGACATGGTAGGACGTAAAGGCGCAAATATTATTAATATTTCAAGTATGAATGCATTTACTCCATTAACTAAGATTCCAGCCTATTCGGGAGCTAAAGCGGCTATTTCTAACTTCACACAATGGTTAGCGGTTCACTTCTCTCACGTTGGCATTCGCTGTAATGCGATTGCACCTGGCTTCTTAGTAACCAATCAAAACCGTGGTTTATTATTTAATGAAGATGGCACTCCAACTGCACGTGCTAACAAAATCTTAACCAATACGCCAATGGGTCGCTTTGGAGAAGCTGAAGAATTAGTCGGTGGTACTTTCTTCTTAGCCGACGAAAACTTAGCAAGTTTTGTTAATGGTGTCGTTTTACCAATTGATGGTGGGTTTGCTGCCTATTCCGGTGTTTAATAAACTGATTTAAATCATATTCCTTCCTCCTACACACAATTTTATAAGGAATATATTTAATTATGACTAATAATCAATTGTACAAGGGTTTCTACTCCCCTTCTCACAGTTGATTATTAGTCTTTTTTTGGGAGTGAACAAGTTAAGTAGGTCTCAGACAAGTCATTTAGACGCAGTTTGAGGCCACTCAACCCCTGCGCTTTTTATTAACGAACAATAATTTACTAAATTTACCAAACTTATGCCCGCTCCTATTGAACGTTATTATTAGTAATGTAGTAGCGATGGTTGTCAATTTCCTTTTAAAAACACTTTCATTCCTTTTTACTATTGATGATGAATGGTTTATAATAAGGTTATTATATATTAAAGGTGGGTTTTGAGATGGTAAAAGTAGGTATTATCGGTGCGGGCAATATTGCGCGTAAAATGGCACATACGATTAATTGTGAAGAAAAAGCAACAGCTTATGCTATAGCAGCACGTGATTTAACACGAGCACAAGCATTTGCCGATGAGTTTGATTTTGAAAAGGCATATGGATCCTATTTAGAATTAGTGGAAGATCCTGAAGTCGAATTAGTTTATGTGGCAACGACCCATAACTTCCATTATGAACATTGTAAATTAGCGATGAATCATGGTAAACATGTTCTTTGTGAAAAAGCCATTACGATTAATGCCAATCAATTAGCTGAATTAATCAAATTAGCCCATGAAAAACAAGTTACCTTTATGGAAGCCATTTGGAGTCGCTTTATGCCACTGCAATTAAAATTAAAACAAATGCTAGATGAAGGTGTGATTGGGACGCCACGTTTAATTCAATCTAATCATGGCGCATTACTTGAAGATAAGGAAAGAATGTATCGTCCTGATTTAGCTGGTGGCGCCCTGTTAGACTTAGGAGTCTATAATGTTCATTTTGTGATGCAAATGTTTGGCAATGATTATGCCACTGTTAGCTCCTCAATGGATTTAACAGATGAAGGAGTTGATCGTACTACCGCCATTACCCTCACCTATCCAGATGGCCGGATGGCTCAAATGTTAACGACAATGGCAACTATGCGCTACACCGATGTCTTAATTATTGGTGATAAAGGAATGTTTAGAATTGACGGTTCTAATCATATTGATTTGATGCGTCTGTATGACCAAGATAATCAATTAGTCGAAACTTATCAAAGACCGGCTGATAATGGTGGCTTTGACTTCCAATTACGCGAAGCTATTAATTTAATTGAACAAGGTAAAATTGAATCAGATATTGTATCCTTAGAAGATTCATTAGTTGTCATGCGTTTAATGGATACAGTGCGAGCACAACACGGCTTTAAGTATCCTGAAGAAAAATAAGCATTATTGACAAAACGCGATAAGGGTGAGAATATAGGTATGTTAATGGCCTTATTCTTACCTGCTTTTTATACTATTTTGTATAACTAATAATGTATAAAGTGCAAAAAAACATGAGAATATCCCTCAGATATAATGAAATAAGATAAGATAATTTTTAAAGGAGTCACAATGGTTTTATCAAAAAAACGCGCAAGAAAAGTAATTGAAGAAATTATAGCCCTGTATCCAGATGTCCCACCTAGTTTAGATTTTACTAATCCGTTTGAATTAGTGGTGGCTGTCACTTTAAGTGCCCAAACAACGGATGTGGCAGTCAATAAAGTAACCCCTGCCCTGTTTGAACGATTTCCAACACCAGAAGCGATGGCTTCAGTCCCCCCAAGTGAAATCGAGCCCTATATCGCTACTTTAGGACTTTATCGCAATAAAGCCCGATTTTTACATGAATGTGGTAAAAAGTTAGTCGAGAATTTCAATGGCGAAGTCCCACAAACGCGAGCAGAATTAATGAGTTTATCTGGAGTTGGTCGTAAAACAGCCAATGTTGTACTAAGTGTCGGTTTTGGCATCCCAGCATTTGCTGTTGATACCCATGTCACCCGCATCTGTAAACATCATGACATTGTTAAAAAATCAGCTACTGCTTTAGAAGTTGAAAAGAGAGTATGCGATGTCCTCCCTCCTGAGTTATGGCTGAAAGCACATCAAGCGATGATCTACTTTGGACGTGAAATTTGTCATCCGCGTAATCCACAATGTCACTTATATCCTCAATTATACGAATTTGACTAAAAAATAGGGAGTGGGCAAGAAGTAGAAAATTAAATAATTTTCGCTTCGTCTGCCCACCCATGCACAGTTGGGAGTGGACCAAAAGTAGAAAATCAAATGATTTTCGCTTCATTTGCCCACCCAAGCATAAAATAGTTACTAAATTAGACTTTAAGACATTATTTGATGCCACTCAGGCCATGCGCTTATCAATAACTTAACTAAATACTTTAATTGATACCTATCTTCTTCTCTACTTCCTACTTACAGGAAAATAAACGAATGAACGCTCTTAAAAATTATTTTGATAGATGACGATTTTTTCTCGTGAATCTTGTTGATTACCGGGTAATAAAATCGTCTTTTTTAATTGAAAGTCAGTTTTCTCTTCAATAAATTGAATACAGCTATCAAGTGGATAATAATATATCAAAGTTATTTTTCTTGGAAAGGCCACTACCGATTGCATAATACGATAAATAACCGGGCGCATAATGACCAATTGAAATGGATTGAAAAAGTAAAAGACTGTATCACGACTTGAGATTTGATACTCTTCCACTGGTTGATTCAAAATTGTTATCGGATATTGTTGACCCATTTTTTCATTAAATGCCAAAATATTGCGCTGAGCAATATTAAAAGCAGCTGGTATGAATTCAACCCCTACCACTGGAATTTTCAATTTATAAGCTGAATAAATCAATACTCGACCGGTACCACTGCCCATATCCACTAATTGATCAGTATCGCTAAACTCAAACTCACGAAAAAGATGATCAAGGACATGATAATCAGTTGATTCTGTTCGATGATAATGCCAAAAGTGATCGCCAAATTCTTGTTCAATTAAGTGATGAGTCTGAATCCCTAGGTGGGCATCGATTTGATGATTGTCCATATTATGACTCATGATTCTCCAAATATTGGCGGTTTAAACTCACCGTATTTCCTTTAATATACCCTTCCGAATAGGCGGCATCTGCTTTCGTATAGCGTGGCGCTTTATACGATAATTTTTGACCTCCTACTTGATCACGAAAGGCTTTTTTCACTTCATCTGGCACTTGAATCACGAGTGCATAGGCATCATTTTCCGTTTGCATTTCTTCACGTTGAGCTGCAAATTTTTCTTCTAAACCATCGATAAACCCTTTGTAATAAGCTTTACGCAACTCTACTAAAGCGACATTCTTATTTTCCTTTTGAATCGCTTTTAAATGATTACTCGCATGATAACGCATGCTATCAGCCGCTAAATGAAATATTTCATAAGCTAAATCCGTATCTTCTGGAAATCCCATAAAGACAATTTTACGGACGGTTGAAGTTTGATGAGGGAGACGATTACTCTGAACGTATAACATCACTCTAAAATTATCAGCAATGACCATCGCTAATGATTTTTCCCACCAATATAAACGCTTATAAACCGATAATGAGCGTAAGACGATTTCTTGCTTGTCTGACTTACTTAATTCATTTTGGGAAATTTTATGCTTCAGCATTAATTTTTGCGCCATAATCAAAGCTGTCTGACTTTCCTCGTCATTGCCACCGTCTTCGGCTAATTCGAGTAGATTGCGGATTTTTTCTAAAATCTTATCATTAGCAATCATAACGATACCTCCTTATTCTAGGGGCGTTAATGTTCTTAAGATGTCTTCAAAATGTTCAGGCAACGGCACTTCAAAACTCATTAATTGATTGCTAATAGGATGTTTAAAATGAATTTCTTTGGCATGTAATAATTGTCCATCGGTTAATCGCGTCAACGCCCCTCGCATTTGACCGACACCGATGCGGTAAACAGGATCCCCTACTAATGGATGCCCAATATATTCCATATGAACTCTAATTTGATGAGTACGTCCGGTTGCCAATTGTAATTCAACGAGTGTTGAATCGGTATAACGCTGTAAAACTTTAAAATGAGTTAAAGCATACTTGCCATCTGGTTGAACAGACCATCTTAATCGATTACTTGGGTCGCGTCTTAAAGGCACCTCAATCGTACCTTCGGGTTCTTTAATAGTGCCATGAACCAATGCATAATAAGTTCTTCCCATTGAATGATCGGCTAATTGCTCACTCAATAAATGATGCGCCGCATTGTTTTTAGCGACTACTATTAACCCAGAAGTATCTTTATCAATGCGATGCACCAATCCTGGACGCGTATTATCATCCGGATAGGCTAGGTTATGACCCAAATAATATAATAAAGCATTAACTAACGTACCTGAATAATGGCCTTTTGAAGGATGAACCACCATTCCAGCTGCTTTATTGATGACCACTAAATCTTCATCCTCATAAACAATGTCTAAGGGAATGTCTTCTGCTTTTAACGTTTCTTCTTCTGGTTCTTCAACTTCAGGGATGACAATGGTAATGCTCTCGTGACCTTCTAATTTAAGATTAGCTTTCGCAACTACACCATTGACTTGGACTAAATCTTGTTTAATTATTTTTTGAATCGTTGACCGGCTTTCGCTCGGTAATAAGGTCGTCAAGACTTTATCTAAACGTCCCGTTTCCCCTTGTAAATTAAATATTTGTGACATCATGCACTCCTTCTTTTTCTAAGTCAAATAAAATAACGATCATTAAAATGATGACACCAAATGTCAATGCCATATCTGCGACATTGAATACAGGGAAATCAATAAATAATAAACGGAACATGTCGACGACATAGCCATTTAACAAGCGATCGATAAAGTTACCTAAGGCACCACCAATCAACAAACCGTATGCAATTTGACTAAGTCGTTGTTGTGGTGTAGTCTTATAAAGTAAATATACTAAATATATTAGGATTAAGATGGTGGCAACGTAGAATAAATTCATTTTTCCAGAAAGTATTCCCCAACCAGCCCCCGTGTTACGTAAGTAATAAAAATCAAACACTTGGGGTATCCCTGGTAATGAACTGTGTAATTCAATTTGGTTGATTGTCCAATATTTAACTAATTGGTCAATAATAACAATAAAAAATGCAATGCAAAGTCCAATTATCATGGTGTCCTCCTTGTGAAAATGCTTTTATATTTGGTATAATAATAAGCATACAACGTTTATTATACTTAATTTTAGGTGAAAAGTCATGTATTTAAGACTTTTTATTAAGGAGACTTTATGAAGAAGATAAAACCTTTTCTACTAACGGTCGTTTTAACGCTATTTGTGGCTGGCTGTGACAATTCTCTTGAAAGAGCTAGTAACACAATTGGATTAATGCAAGACCAAGTGACGAAAATCGTCAATGAACTATATGAAGTTCAAAATTTAGAAAACACCCTTCAATCAGATTTTGAAGAAGATTTAGCCAATGCCAACGATAATTTAGAGTATTTTAATCAAGATGAAATCTTGGTGATGCAAAATATTTCTGAACGTAAGACGCATTTAAACAATATGAAAGATGCGATGAAAGAATTAAACAGTTTGGTACCGGAATTGGAAAGTACGAAAAAGAATCAGAATTTGCCGGTTGGTGACTTTGATAAATTAGCGACGATGATTACCAATTTGCAAACAGATTTAACGACTTACACGGATAACTATCTTCCTAATCTTGATTTAGAAGCCCAAACGTTTCAATCAATCGGTAATCCTAATGTGGATTATAATTCTTTCTTCAAAGTATTTGATAATATTAATACCTTATCACAAGACAATCTCTATTATTTAGATGCCGTATTGAAACACTTTGAACCGTTGAATGGATTATTGGTCGACACTAAAGTAAAGATTGTTACTTTACAGGAAGCGAAATAGAGGTGTTAAGATGAATACAAAACGATTATTAAGCATTACAGCGACCATCCTTCTAGCAAGTGGTTGTAATCAAGCACAAAATCAAACATCAACCCCGACCTATACAGAGTTACCGACAGTTGAAAGTAAATTAGACGCCCAGACCATTAGTGACTTTAGTAGTCGCCGCAAACAAAATCAGGGAAATCGCTATGAAGGGCTCGTGATTAATAAAAGCAATATTTTAACACGTCCCGATGACCTGCCCTCTTCGCTTTTCTATGATAGCGGCATTAATATTAGCTATCCTAAAGAAGGCGTTAAAGGTATTTATTTGCCAATTGATTGTGTGATCAATACTGAGTATTTCCAAGAAAGCATCGATAAATTAAATTCGACAGCATTAAACAGTGCGGTGTTAGACTTTAAAGATGACTCTGGTCAAATTCTACCAATCTTAGAATCCGATAATCCCATGGTTAATGAAAACGTCGTAGGTTTAGCCGATTATAAGGAAGTGCTTAAAACTTTTGAACAAAATAATATTTATCCGATTGCTCGTATTGTAACCTTTAAAGACAACTTTTTAGCTTCTTCACATCCAGAACTATCATTCCAAACGGAAGATGGTGAAATTTGGACTCCGGACGGTGAAGATTACTTTACTAATCCTTTCTTACAAGAAACATGGGATTATAACGTAGCCGTCGCGATTGAAGCTGCCAAAATGGGCTTTAAAGAGGTTCAATTTGACTACGTTCGTTTCTCTGATGCCTTTATGTATGAAGAAGAAAACCTATCTTATCCTAAAGGACGCTTTGAAAATTATATTTCCGAAGATCCAAACGATAAAGGTGAAGAACGAATTGCGGCCATTACGGAGTTTTTAGCGTATGCAAAAGAAAAATTAGCACCCTATGGTGTGGATGTCAGCGCCGATGTCTTTGGTTATACGGCTATTGCTAATAATTCTGAAGATGTTCGTGGTATCGGGCAAAACTTTGCAGGAATTGCCGACCAAGTCGATGTTATATCCTCAATGGTTTACCCTTCACACTGGAATGTCGGTTTCTTTGGCTTAGAAAACCCTGACCTCCAACCGTATGACTTGATTAATGAGTATATGTTGTCGGAAAAACAATTATTAGAAAATGTGAATAATCCTGTTACGACTCGACCATGGTTACAAAACTTCTCTGATTACTCTTTCTATGGTGATGCTGAAGTACAGGCACAAATTAATGCTTTAGCTGATAATGGTGTTTATGAGTACTTATTATGGAATGCTTCCGGTGACTATATCGAAAATGTCGATTATGCACCAGAAATAACTGCGGCACAACAAACAGAAAATACAGATACCACGAGTCAACCACAATAATGATAAATAGTTAAAAGAAGCTCTAGAAGATTTCGTTATCCTCTAAAGCTTCTTTTTATTTTGTATGGAATGATTGAATGGTAATAGCTAAAATATAGATAAAAAGATTGTCCGTTTTGTGCTTTTTGTTGTCTCAATTGAAATACAATCGCTAAATAATTAATTTTTGAAACTTCTTAAAGTATTAACGATATGCCAAAGTATAAAGCTAGCGAATATCAATGCTAATATCCTTTTTAATAAATCAACTTCGCTTATGTACTTGTAATTTTCGCAATGTTATGGACATAAAATTAATTCATTTTAATCAGTATGTGAAACAAAACGGGCTGATATACATTCAAACCTTATCGAATGTATACCAGCCCATCTGCTTTTTATTTAAAAATTATAGAAAGTTTTATTCCTTATTAAAAATGTAACTATTTAGTCATACCTCACTTGATAAAATTATTTTTTATCTAGTTTTAAAGTCACAGCATTAATTGCAACGATAACTGTTGACAAGGACATCAAAACTGCTCCGACTGCAGGGCTTAGAGTAATGCCAAATGGTGCAAGGATACCCGCTGCAATAGGTATTGCAAGAAAGTTATAGCCGGCTCCCCAAACAAGGTTTTGCTTCATTTTGTTAGTTGTATTATTAGCTAATTCGATAAATGACTCGATATCGCCAGGGTCTGACTGCATTAGAACAACATCAGCTGAATCCAGTGCTACTTGTGTTCCAGCTCCAACAGCGATTCCCACATCTGCTAATGCAAGAGATGGTGCATCGTTAACTCCATCACCAACCATAATAACGGTTTGTCCTTGTCTTTTAAATTCTTCTACCAAATCATACTTATCTTGTGGAGATTGATTCGCTTTATATTCAATTCCTAGAGCTTCAGCAGCTCCTTGCGCTGCTTTTTCATTATCGCCAGTAGCCATCAGAGGGGTAATTCCTTGTTCTTTCAAGACTTGAATGAGCTCCTTGCTCGAAGGTTTCAATTCGTCTCCCAAAGCTACCGCACCGATAGCTTGTCCGTTATCAACCAATATACTAAGTGTTGCCCCTTTAGGAACATCAATATCTAAGTTTTGCCCGAATGCTTTTTGACTAATTAATTCATAGCGATGACCATTGGCCTCACCTTTCACACCAGCACCTGAGATAACATCAATGGAATCAAACGCTACAGGTGTTACACCTTGTTGCTCGGCATGTCTAATAATGGATTGAGCAATTGGATGACTCGATCCGCCTTCGATTCCGGCCATAAGAGCTATAACTTCCTCTTTAGTATAATGGTCACTTAACAAGTCAACATTCAATACTTTAAATTCACCGGTTGTTAATGTACCGGTTTTGTCTAAAATCATAACGTCTGCGTTTGTAGCTAATTCCAATGCTTCTCGGTCTTTAACTAGCAAACCACGGCTAGCTCCTAAACTAGTGCTTCGTGCAACGACCAAAGGAATCGCTAAACCTAAAGCGTGCGGACAGGCGATCACTAATGTTGTAACCATAAAAATGATGGCAGTTTGTACATCGGTTGTCAACATCCAATATATAAAAGCAATTACTGCAGCTATGACCGCAATGTAAAATAACCAACCAGCCACTTTGTTGGCAATATTCTCAGCTCGTGAAGGTTGATTCTGTGCTTGTCCAATTAGCGATTGAACTTGAGAAATGAATGATTTATCTCCTGTTTCCTGTACTTCTACATATAAAACACCTTCACCATTGGTAGAGCCCCCAATAACTTCTTCACCCACTTTTTTTTCAACAGGCTTAGATTCTCCGGTTAATAGTGCTTCATTAACTCGGGACTCTCCTCTCTTAATAATGCCGTCTGCTGGCACATTTTCTCCTGCCTGTACGCGAACAATATCACCTACTTTTAATTCGGAAACGGGCCGAGTATCAATTGAGTCATCGTCAAGAACGACGTGCGCATCTTTTGGTAATAATTCAGCAAGTGCTTGTTGAGCATCTCCAGCTTCCCCAATGGCTTTCATCTCAATCCAGTGTCCAAGTAGCATAATCAAAATTAATGACGCAAATTCAAAGAAAAAGTCCATGACGTGTTCCCCTGTCAAATATTTAGCGACTACTGCGTAAATACTGTACAAATAGGAGACGGATATCCCTAAAGAAACCAGTGACATCATTCCGGGTGCTTTTTGCTTAAATTCTTCTAACGCACCTTGATAAAATGGTCTTCCGCCATAAATTAACAAGATAGAGGATAATATGGAAACAATAATATCTGAATATGGAAAAGTGAACTGAAATGGGAGCGTGATTCCCATCATAGGCGACAGCAACAGAATAATAATCCCCAATGGTAATGATTTTAAAAAGAGCTCTTTGAAATTTCCATGATGGTGGTGTTCATGTCCACCCCCACTATGGTCATGATGACCATGGTGATCATGCAATCCTTCTTCTACTTGCACTTCATGATGACCATGGTGAGTATGATTATCATATTCTTCATGCTTATGACGTGGTTCATGTTCGTTAAAATTGTGTTCCATGTGGTCTTTATGATTATGATGATGTTGTTGGTTATTTTTCATGTTAATCCTCCATATAATATATATTTAAAGATCTTTTTGACTATCAGGAAAATCATTAAAAACCCGAATATTAATCTCATTGCTTGGTTATTATGTCATATTTCTAAATAATAGGTCTTGATAACACACTAACTCTTTGTATTTCCACAGCAAATCGTAACTTCTCAAATAAATAATTTATTATTTTGATTATAAAAACAACATGACCAGTCATGTTTTCTTCATTTTTTATGAGCTCTTTTGTCATAATTGCTATGCTAATTCCTCATGACACATAAGAACAATATCCGCTAATTCAACCGTGCGAGTCTCTACCCAATCCAATCGCTATTACGATATCTTAATGAGCAAAGATAGGTGACTCTTGATACCATCCCCTACCAATGTTGTTTCTTAACTTTTCTTGTAGCTTTTCCCTTTTAGCTGCTATATCGTCAAATAATATTCCGCTTAGTACAGAATCAATAATTGCTTGATTAGGTTTGGCTTCTTACATGATATTCGATAATGTTATTCCTACTTTTATGTAGCAAATATGCTAGAATAAATTAATTGCCACTTCATCAATACTCTCTTTTTCATGTCGTAGAGAAATATATAGATTCTCACCTATGTCTTTTTTGATTATGCGGCATTTAAAATTTTGAATATACTTGGCTTCCACCTAATTATATTATTCATAATAATCAATTTACTGTACTCATTGTTTTCCTGAAATCCAGATACCTCGCTGATTTTCCCTTTAGAAGAATTAATTGGAACTGATTTTGAGCCATTCATTTATATTACGTTTCAAGATATAATTCTAGTTTACAATTGTAAACTGATAGTGTCAAGTTTTTTCAATCATTGCAATTATTAAAGAACATAAAGAATTAAAAATTTGATTATTCAATTACAACAAGGGATTTTCAGTTCCTATAGAACTTGTAAACCGTTAATATCATTTTCAATTATACTCGTATTGCTGAAATATTTTGAGGCTTTAAAATATAAAGTCCATATAATTTTGTAAATAGAAAGGGTCACTAATCCCTCCATAACTGGTACAATGTTTTTAGGAAAAATAAACAAACCAGGAGGAATTAAAATGACCCAAGTACATTTTACACTGAATCTAGAAGAAATTTAAAACTTAATTGACGTAGAAGTAAAAGACAACATGTCTAAGATTATTTTAACCAAGATATTTAATCCACTGATGAAGAAATAACAGAATGAATACTTAGATAACGAAGCCTATCAACATGATCCCAATAGAATGACATATCGTAATGGCTATTACGATCGTGACTACACAACACTTTTAATTGAGGTAACATTCAATGAATTTTTAGCAATTTCAATTAAATCTTCAAGTATAACCGTTCCCAAACCTTTGTTTCAATACTCTGGATTTAGAACTATACCCAGCAAACAAACATTTTGTTCTAAGTTCACATCATAAATCATACCCACTCCTATATTTTCATTTAAAGGTAAAATATTCTTTCCATTTATTTTCATTAAATAGATAATCTAAGATAAAAGTAACCCAATAGTCTTTTTCAATTACTGCTTCAGATATATTTTTCTTTCTTGCAGTAATGACTATTAAAACTCTTAAGTCTTCTTTGTCTTCTATATAAAACTTATTCATTTTGACCCTCACAAATTTCTCTTATTACTTCATATATCCATGATGGCACTGATTTTGATTCATTCATTAAGTCTGTTCTTTCTTTTTCAGTTAAATTTTCTCTTATCTTTTGTATAACTTCATTACTTATATTTTCTTTACCCAAAGACTTAATTGCTTGAATAACTGTTGCAGTCTTTAGGGACATATTGGCAATTTCTCCTGGATTTACTTTTTTTAATTCTAAAATTGTATCCCCAATTTTATATTCTTTATATCTTCCACTAGATATATATTTATAGTGAGTTGGTACTTGTGTTGAAAGTCCTAATAAGTTTAAGGCTGTGCTACTATATGGTGCAATATTCCAATTGTATTTTCTCGCTATAGCAAGTGCTAACTCGTGAATTGATACTGCTTCGTACTCTCCAATTAATTCACTAAATCTTGGATTGTAATAAATGCCATCAATTACACGCTTAATTTTATCTTCATTAACCATTCTATTCAATGTCTTTCTAGCAGTTTCATAAGAAGCAATATCTAAAAAGTCATTAGCAAAAAATACTTTATGTGAGTCAAAATCATTTATTTTATCTGATATTTTTTCTGTATATGAACTCATTACAATCCTCCTTTGTCCCAAATGTTATATCATATCTGGGACAAACAACATGTACAATTAAATTTCATATCCTTATTCTACAAATTTACTGTTTTTTTCCATTTTCTAATCTTAGTTCTAAATGTTCCAAATGGTGCTACCGTGTTGACATGAACGAATTTATACACTTCCCAAAAAGCATTTTTTGTTGCGCCATCGGCCCATTTTCTCATATGTGGTTTAAACAATTCTTCATCTGTTAATTCATCTATCATAATATAAATATCCTCTATATTCTGTGATAGTTGTTCTTTTAGTTCCTTTAACGATTTATGAGCATAGGTATCTGTAAACCATTGATACAAGTCTCCAAGTTGATTCCACTTAAATTGATCAGATGGTGTTTTAACATCTAGTCCATTTTTCTCATCTTCTTCCCATTTTAAAACTAAAGAAGTCCAACCTACTTGATAGGCAAGATTTTCTGCTGGTGTTCTATCAACTTCATCTACTCTTTTGTCTTTTAATTCTTCTGGGATATTATCAAATTCTGAAATATATTTTTCAAAAGTTATCTTTATCTCACTTTTTAAAGCTTCCTTACTTTCATAAGTTCTCATATGTCGACCTCCGTAGTTTGTATAGAGAGATTTTACCGAAAAAGTTACTTCTGACCTTGATTCATCATCTTGTAATTAAACTGTTTCCATTTATCCTTATTTTATAAAAAAGCATCCACATCAAACAAGAGTTTTTATTACCAATTTAAAATTTGATAGGAAGAATTGTTAAGGAAATATATTAGTAAATTATTACTAAAAATTCAATCTCAATTCAAAGAAATCTATGATAATCATGCAGAAACAACATTTAAAAAGCTGAGACTCTACATTCCTATTAGGAGAAATGAGTAATAAAATTATCTGTAACATTAGGGAAAGAATCCAGAGGCCAATATAACCCATTTGAAACAAGATCAAACTAAAATCTTATGGTTTAAATTATCAAAAAATTGATTACGGACTGATGATCCAAGATAAAATGACGAGGTCCATGTTACGAGACTACCTAAGCTTTAGCTATATTAACATAATATACATGTCTACTACTCGTCTTAAAATTTTGTAAAATATGCTTTAAAGTCCTTTTACTAGGAACTGTATGAAAAATATAAAATAAAGAAGCATCCTCGGCTTAATCGAATGCTTCCCTATAGTTAATTGTTTTCTAGCTCAGTATATTTTTTATTGCTGCCCTTTGCTTGACTAATTGGATACTTAACGCCATTTTTCACGATTTTTTCTCGAATAATTTCGCTTACGTCTAAATCCAAATTATCAGCCATCATTAAAGTATAGATTAAAACATCAGCAATCTCTTCTTTTAAATGCTCTAACGAATCTGCCTTTGCTTCCTCAGACGAACGCCACTGAAAAATTTCTAATAGCTCATTCGCTTCTAAACTAATCGAGATTGCTAGATCTTTCTCGTTATGATATTGTCGCCAATTACGCTCATCTCTAAACTGATTGATTTCTTTAATAATTTCGTTGATTTCCATTTATTCTCCTCTATTCCGATAGACTTCTAATAATTTATTTCTTAATTGTTCATCAACAGCATAGATATATAGTCCATTTACACCGCGTGTTAACAATACATTCAACTCATTTTGAATGAGTTCTTCAGAAACATGGCGCTTTTCGTTGTTTGAGAAGGTACGTCTTTGAGTTGCATGTTTATTTTCACTTTCGTTAGGATCGATAATAACTTTGCCATTTCTATATTTTACGGATGGTCCTATTATTACTCCAGCATAATTCAAATCAAACCCTTGTACAGTATAATGAGAACCCACTTCATTTATAGTGTGTGGCTGTTCTGCCCATGAACGATTCTTATTTTGTTTTTTTAAAGTTTTATCGTATTCTTGTAACTGTAAGTTCCATGGCATCTCCCAAGTACCAATTTTCACCATCCAAAAATCAGTACTTTTTGGTTTTTTAGTAGAAGAATATTCCCAATCGAATGAAGCAATCGTTCTAGATATTCCTTTATTAGAATCAAAATTTCTTTCTTTAATCGCTTGAACTAAATCTTCCGGAGAATCAAAAACTCTCAAATCATATGAATCATCTTTATTCATTTTCCCTATCTTGTTATATCTTGCAAAGTTTTCAATCCATTCTATTGTCTTTAAACTAGCATTAATACGCATTTGATTTTTTAATGTAATTTTATGTAGTTTGGTTTTAGGAACTAAATGCTGAATATCTTTTTCCATATACTGATTAGTTTGCATAATTTGATCTTCATCAAAAACAGCAATAGTCACTTTACTCCTATTGATAATATCGATTAATTGATTTTTTCCGCGATATGATTGTTTACCTTGAGTCCAAAGTAAATGCGCCTCATCAATTAACACAATATCGGCTTTATTTTCCTCCGAATTTCTATTTATAAACTGAGTAGGTTTTAAAACTCGTTTTACATTCTTTCCTAAGATGTTAAGCTTACTTGCTATTTGCTCGTATACTACTAGTAACTGCTCATGATTCACCAAAAGGTAATTGTTTAAAGCGGTTTTTTCCAGTTTTTCTAATTGAAATTCTGTATCGTTAAATAAATCATAAAATAAACTACTTAACAAAACTGTTTTGCCAGAACCAGCTGCACCATTAACAATAATTAAATTACCAGTTGTATTATTTTGTAAAATTTCGGCAACAGTATTGATAATTTCCATCTTAGCCTCTAGTTGTTCATTAGTTAATTTATGAAATGGCGAAGCTTTGAAAAGTGCAGAATCTTTAATGACAGATTCCAAAGGAAACAGTTTTTTATTTTTACTTCTTAACTTCAACCAAATTTCGGAAAAAACCTCATCTAATTTATTTGAAGTAAAATACTTATTCTGCTCATTAGTTCTTCTATTATAGACTGATTTTACATTTTCAACGCTTGATAAATACAACATTAAGCGATTTTCAATATCAAGAGTTAAAGATTTGTTAAAATATTTGTGTCCAATAATATACATAGAAGAGTTTTTTGCTTCCGATAAGGCTTTCCAATCTTCTCTAATTTTCGGATCAATTAATAAATGTTGTTGGGTTCGTTTATTAATATTAGTTGTTTCACCGACATAGACATAAAACTCGTCTTTTTCTTTATGATTAGCGATATAAACAGTTGGATATTCTAATAAATATTCTCTGTTTTTATCATTCTTAGATTTCGTTTCTTCAATAAATAAATCTAAATCTTCTTTATTAAATTTTATTTCTTCAATAAAAGCATTTGAACTCATAATTAAACTCCTAAATATAAAAGATCATTATAATTTATTTTACCATATATGCTTAGATATTTCTTTAAAGTCATAGAATTAGTAATCTTTCTCTATTAATAATAATTATTAGACTTTATTTTTTAAAATGATTATAATTAATATGGTGAAAAATTATTTTAAGGAGTGACAATATGTCAATTTTAGCAATTATTTTAGCTTTCTTTGGTGGCGTATTTGGTGCTGCGATTGGAGCGATCCCTGCGATTGGTTTATGTGGGTTCTTCGTCTTAATCGGTTCATCAATCATGGCTGCTGGAGGTTCAGCAGATTTCTTAAACAATGTCGCATTTGGTTATTTCTTTGGACCCCATATCGCTTTCACCGGTGCTGTAGCAGCAACTGCTTACTTAGGTTCTAAAGATAACTCTGGTTTCCATGGAACAGATATTAATAAACAACCATTTGCTTCCAATGATCCAATGGCTTTATTAGTCGGTGGTATCTTCGCCGTTATCGGTTATTTATCAGCTTACTTAATTACCGAAGTATTAGGATTAAAAGTTGATGGTGGCGCAATCGGTATCGTAATTGGTTCAATCATTACTCGTTTAGTATTTGGTGGTGGCGAATTTATGTCGCAACCAGAAGAAGGACAACCAGTCTTCAATATGAGTACCAATGATTTAGTATTTGGTTTATTATGGTCAGCAGCATACTCTGCTATCATCGCTTATGTAACCCAATTAACAGGTATTCCATTCTTTGGCTTTGGCTTTGGAGCATTCTTATTCTTCTTTACCATCTTTGGTGCCAACTTCCCGGTTGGACATCATGTCGGGATTATCTCAGCTTTAGCAATGGTTGCTTTTAATAACTATTTCTTAGCGATTTTATTTGGTGTGATGGCTTGGTTCGTATTTGAGTTAGTCGCTCGTTTCTTCAATACCAATGTCAAAACACATATTGACCCACCCGCTTATGCAATAGCATTATTTTCATTCATCTTAAATACATTCTTCATTAAATAATTGAAGCAATAGAAATAGCCTAACAAACTCACATCGGGTTTGCTAGGCTATTACTTTTTGTGTGTCTGCCCTTATATCGGTATCACAATACTTTATTAGCTGGGGCGCAACAATAATGGAAGATGGGCTTGTCTTTTCTTATATCGGTACAGCAATACAACATGCTTTTGAAGAGTCTAGGCATAAACTTGATAAATTTAGTTAAGATTATTGTTCATTAATTAATAGCGCAGTGGTTGAGTGGTCTCAAATAACGTCTTAACGAGTCTAGACCGCTCCCATTTCCTATTCCCTTTCAACAGCATTCAAAATACCTTGAGGCTGGGCATAAACTTGATAAATTTAGTTAAGATTATTGTTCATTAGTTAATAGCGCAGTGGTTGAGTGGTCTCAAATGGCGTCTTCAATGAGGTTAAAGATAAATTTGGTAAACTTAATCAAGTTATTGTTGTTAAATTAAAAGCGCAGTGATTGAGTGGTCTCAATCTACGTCTTAATGAGGTTGAGGATAAAGTTGACAAATTCAATCAAATGATTGCTCGGTATTTAAAAGCGCAGTGGTTGAGTGGCCTCGAACTTCGTCTTTCGACTTGTTTGAGGCCTACTCAACTGTGCGGGGGTGGACAGACGAAGTGAAAATCATTCGCTTTTCAACTTCTGGTCCACTCCCAACTGTGCGGGGGTGGGCAGACGAAGCGAAAATTATTTAATTTTCTACTTCTTGCCCACTCCAACAACCAGTCTTCTGGTCGCATCGAACAGCAAATTCTTTATTGCCATTCCTCTCTCATGCTGAATCAAGGTATATAAAATTACTTTCTTAGTCTTTAATGATTTTCACGATCAAGTCATCATTATTACTTTGATTTAAACCGTAATTTCTAATTGATTGCCTTCAAAGATTATGAACTTACTCTCATAATAACCGTCACCGGTTGTACGTGGACCATCAATTAATTCATAGCCATCGCTTTCTAATGTTTTGGTTAGCGCATCGACTTTTTCCTTACTGCCTACACTCATTGCCATGTGAACAAATCCGGTTCGATTTAAGCCTTTATAAGTATCCACCATGTCTGGTCTTGTCATTAACTCTAAGCGAGCGCCATCCTCAAATGTTAAAAAATATGAGCTAAATTCTGTGTTCGGATTGAAATACAATTCATTTGATTTTGCCTCAAAATATTTAACAAAGAAATCTCTCGCATCATCTAAATGATTAACATATATCGCTACGTGTTCAATTTTCATAGATTTCCCTCACTATTCAAGTTTGTTAATTATAGTTTAGCAAATAATCTCTTTCAAGACTATGGACTTTTTTATGATATATCAGAAATATTGCAACTAAAAGGTATATAATTCGTCATAACGATACACTACATTAAAATCTAACAATACCACACATACATCGTTAACTGGCTTAGCTTTGGCTTGACTCAAGGCTTGTGCATACAAACTCAACTGGAATTTATACTTATCGGCAATCAATTCAATTTGCTCACTGCGCGGGATATTACCATATTGACGATAGCGGTCTGTCTTATAATCCAATATAACCAACCCATCGTCTGTTTCGTAAAAGGTATCAATAATCCCATGGACTAATAATTGATCATCGGCCAACTGTGGCATTGTTTCCTCGGTTAACTGGGCTTTAAACAACCATTTAGCAGGCAACAAATAAGAAAAAGCCTGTTCACGTTGTAAGGTTTGATGATGCTTAAATAATTGTTGACCATACGGGTCTTTTAAGAACCATACTAAAGTCTCCACTTTAATTAAGGCCGCTTCTTCTTGTGTTAAATACTCTTCACTGACTAAGCGGCTGATTTCACTTGCCAACCAGGATTCAATCGCTTCACCTTGATACTGTTCAAAGGCCAAATGTTGCATCACAAAGTGGGTTAAGCTACCGATTTCGGCATAAGTCATCGTTTTTGGTTTCATAAATTGTGGCGGTTCAAAGGTGTCCTGTGTATAGCGAATACTCTGAATCCCTGCTTGTTCAGTGACGTCAGTTGCTGACGATGCTGCTAACTGATTGTTAGTAGCGGACAACTGCCCTTCTCTTAGCTTGAGTTGATGGTCCGTTGCAGTATTGACTGGCTTAGTTCGGTCAATAAAATGACTTAATTGATCATGTGCCGGTTCTTCATACAAACGTTTTAACTCGGATACCGATTGATAAGAGGACGTATGACTCGCCAATTGATACGGATAGACAGGGTTAGCTAGTGCGGCCATCGTTTGCGCTAAGGATGAAAGAGGTTCATCCATCGAAACTTCTTCTATCGCTTTCAGTGTAAAGTCGAGCCAACTTTCTTCGGTGATGAATTGTCGTTGTTGAATTAATTCGCCTTGCGTTTGGAAAATCTCTGCTTGATTTTTAAAAATAACATCAACTTGGGCTATATCAAAATCAGTAACTTTTTCGGCTAAAGTATCCGGTACTGCTAATGCCTGACGAATCCACTCTAACCATGAATTAGCAGCTTGACGTTCTTGTAAGACGACTAATTTATCTTGTTTATCGGTTAATTCACGGGTTTTTTCATTTCTTTCTTGCCATTTATCCTGTGAATCAATCGTCCCAACTAGAATTAATTGTTGCTCACAACGGGTTAAAGCCACATACAATTTACGCATTTCTTCCGCTTTAGCTTGCATGGTTTTTTCGATTTTTATAGCTTTATTTACCATCGATGGGTATTTTAACATCGTGGTAAAATCATATAAATCGGTACCCATGCCTGAGTTTTTCGATAAAACATAGCGTTTGTGATTAATATCTTGCATATTAAATTGCTTTTCAATATTCATCAAATAAACAATTGGAAACTCTAATCCCTTACTACCATGCACGGTCATCATGCGCACATAGTCTTCATTATCGCCTAATAAGACCGGTTCAGCAATATCTTGATTATGTTCGGTTAATTCTTCAATATATCGAATAAAGCCAAATACCCCTTTAAAATTACTCTTTTCAAAGATAGCGGCTTGTTGGTAAAACGCATGTAAATTCGCTTGACGTTGGGCTCCATTAGTTAAGCCTGCAACATAGTCTAGGAAATACGTTTCTTGATAGATTTGCCATATCAATTCGACTAAGCGTTTCTCACTGGCGAGCGTTTGCCAATGAATCAGTTGTTGATTAAATTGTCTTAATCGATCCGCAAGCGCATCATCTACTTGAGTCATATAATCTAAGACGGCTTCATAATAAGTCCCACTAGGATGATGAATCCGGATTTTACTTAAAGCTTCATCGCTCAGTCCGACAAAGTATGATCGTAAAATCGCCACTAAAGGCAAGTCTTGTCGGGGATTATCAATGATTTTTAAGAGTGCAATCATTAATTGAATCTCTTGTCTTTGGAAATAAGTATCGATTTTTTGCGCATTAATCGGTATCTCATACTGTTGGAAAGCCCGTTGGATTTCTAAAAATGGCTTTTTAGTAGACGATAAGATGACAAAGTCGCGGTACTCAACCGGACGCATGCCTTTGGCTTTTTTATCATAGACTTGCCACTTAGACAGTACTTTTTGACGGATATCTTGGGCAATTAAATGGGCTTGGGCTTCAATCGAACTATCAAAAGCGAGTTCATCTGCTAGCTCATCGGTATCAGTTGCTTCTTCATTAAAGCTGGTTGTCGCTTCTTCATCACCGTCCTCGGCTTTTTCATGCAATAACAGTTGAATATTAAAGCGTGGTGAAGGCGAAACAGGTTCAAAGGTCAGATTACCCGTTTTCAAGGACTCTTGTTCGCCATAGTTCATTTCGCCAAATTGCTCGTCCATAATGCGCTCAAATACATAATTGGTAAATTGCAGCACTTCATCGCGTGAGCGATAATTCTTGTCTAACACAATTAATTCGCCGTCTTCATGTGCTTGGTATTGCCGATATTTTTTCATAAATAGGCTTGGTTCAGCCATACGGAAGCCATAAATCGATTGTTTGACGTCCCCTACCATAAACAAATTACCGGTTAAATCCGGTCGTTGTTCATGTGATAACCAAGATAAAATCGTCGCTTGAATTTCATTAATATCTTGGTATTCATCAACCATGACTTCTTTAAAGAGATTTTGATAATAAGTAGCGGCAATGCTGGCCTCACGACGTCCAGTCTGTTGATTATAAGGCGCTAAAATATTTAAGGTTAAATGCTCTAAATCATTGTAATCAATAATATTGAGTTTAGCTTTATGCTGAGCGACTGCTTGTTTAAAGTGTAAGGTCAGTTGGCTTAATTTATCAATAATCGGGGCTAACTGGGCTTCGACTTTTTCCAATTCGGGATAAGCTAATGGAAAGACCGGTTGCACATTTTTGGTAATCAGTATTTTGGCTTGGTCACGGGCCTCTTTCATCGCATCGATTAAGTCGCCTTCTTCGGTCTTACGTGGTTTACTTGGCCAACGCTTAAATTCCACCCCCGCCAACATATTAGCAAAGTTCGCTAATTGATCTTGGTATAGATTATCTAATAACTGACCGATCATTTCTCGTTCAGTCGCTAAGAAATCCCCATATTTTTGTGCTATTTCATCACTAGCACCTGCTAATAAGTTTTCAGCTTTTAATAATAATTGATAAGCCGATTGAAGATTACTTTGTAAATTAGGCGCTAATTGTTGTTTGTATAAGGTTGTTTGACTAAACTGATTAAAATCACGGCTATATTGTGATAAGTTTTGTAAATAGATTTCCGGTTCAGGATGGGATGAAGAAAAGAGATGCAAGTTAAGCACTAAATCAAATAAATCTTGGTCGCTTCTAGGATTAGCATAACGACTTAATAATTCTTGTAAGTCATTCGCATCCA
The DNA here is from genome assembly GCF_900167405.1 of Globicatella sulfidifaciens DSM 15739. Classification (GTDB taxonomy): domain Bacteria; phylum Bacillota; class Bacilli; order Lactobacillales; family Aerococcaceae; genus Globicatella; species Globicatella sulfidifaciens. The sequence goes on along the minus strand of NZ_FUWO01000009.1, from coordinate 16,100 downwards.
GTCCAGAAACCTTGCCCTCAATAATATCAGCCACTAATACTTCCCAAACATCTTGGAAAATCAAGGCCTTTTGAGTCTCGTCCACTAATAAAGTAAAGCTCGGATTAAAATCAATTAAATAGAAAAATTGTTGAATCACCTGTAAACAAAAACTATGCAAGGTCCGTATATGGGCTGCGGGTAATTTGGTAATTTGTTCTAAAAAGAGAGCTTGTTTGTCTTGGTACTCCGGTTGGTAAATAACCGCTTTAAGTTTGGTTTCCATCCGTTCCTTCATTTCCTTAGCGGCAGCTTCGGTAAAGGTGACCACTAGTAATTCATCGATTTGTGCAAACTCTTTACGGATATGGGTTAAGATTCGCTCAATTAAGACCGTCGTCTTACCCGAACCCGCTGAGGCTGCGACCAGTAAGTTAGATCCCGTTTGTTGAATCGCTTGCCACTGTTCGTCATTGTATTGCGCATCTTTAGGTTTTGGTTCAATTAACATCTATCCTTCCTCCTTCCCTTCAAAGTCAATTTTCAATTGGTTCATAACTTCTTTAGCTTTGATTGTTTTACGGCGATATAAATGATAATGTTCGGTAGCATCAAAGCCTGAAATGACTCGATACCCCGGTTGTAAAGCCGTTGTATAAGGATTATCTTTATACGGCGCTAAGTCAATACGACCCGACTGCATTTCTTCAGCGGCTTGGATAAAGCGCTCATCGGTCATGCGTAAAACTAATTGTAAATCGTCACCACGAATGACTTTTGAACTGGCCTTATATTGACCATCTTTCTTTAATGATACTGGATAAATCAAACTATCCGACTGTTCCTCAATATCGGGATCAATTTGCATTAAATCCGCTTCATCAGCGGCTACAAAACCATGTAAAAGATTATTTTTTAATTGGGTATCATAAAGGGCTCCTTGGGACGCTTGGGCTAAGACATCTGGCGTTACCTCATTAAAATTATGAATCAATGGCTGATAAAAAGCCCCTAATGCTTCAAACTGCGGATAGTTTTGTAAGGCAATATTTAAATAAGTTAGAATTTGTAAATCATGACCATAATAAGCATCTTCTAGCTTAAATTGCTTTTTACCTGACTTATAGTCAATGATTTGTAATTTATTCGCCCCCACTAATTCGTCAATACGGTCAATTTTCCCGGTAATATATAATTTACCGCCACTGGACAATGGGTAACTCATCCCTTTTAAATCATGTTGTGGATTCATCCCAAAGATGGCTTCCGTTTTTAAGGTGCGCATCTTAATTTTAGCTTGTTGTTGATAACTAAATTGTAAAAAGCGCCATAATTGTTGATCAAGTTGTAACTTAATGGCCTGCATTCGTGGATAACCACTGAAAATATTGAATTTCCACTCTTGATTAATGGCCTCAATGCTTTCATTTAAAATGACCCTTAATTCTTCAGCGGTTAAATTGACTAAAGTACGACCGGAAGCAATAATTTTAGCCATCACCAAGTCCAATGCATGATGGAAATAATCCCCGGTTTTAGCCGCATCAATTTCATACTGTTCACGCTCTTTTAATCTTAAACCATAGGTTAAAAAGTGACTGAATGGGTCTTGGTAATATGCCTCGATCTTCGACACAGAGGCTGAAATATTTTGGCCAAATAAAGCAATGGCGGTTTCAGGTGTGAGTGCCGTTGGTAAAACATTAAATTTAAAAATCTGATGAACCAACTGTTGCCAATTCTTTTCAATGGCTTCTGGCGCATACAATACTTGATGTAATAATTGTTTTTGTTGATGCGTCATAGGCAAACTATTTTGATATTGATGACGTAATACACCGAGTAAAGGTGATAATTGCATTGGCAAACGTCCTAATTGATTGCTGTGGATCTGTTCATTTAAAAAAGGATGTTGTTCACTCCCAAATGATTCTACTTTAAATTGACAAGCTTTAATCAGATTTAGGATATAAGGTGAAAATTGTCTTTGTGAATCACCTACACTGAGTGCCACTGAAAAATATAATTGATCGGTCGCATCCAATAATAATTGATAGCCAATGAGCTGTTCCATTTGATTGCGTTGCTTCGCGGTATCGGCAAGGTTTTGATGTGGTAGTAAACGTTCTTGAATTGCCACACGATTATCTTCTGTTAAGAGAGAATCACTGGTATAGGTCTTCGGTAGACTATGATCATCGGCTCCTAGAATAAAGCAAATTTTAGCCGGTTGCACTTGTGGACTTTCAATACTGGTAACCGTCACTTGATCCATCGTTGGTGGAATAATATGATAGGTCGCTTGTTGTAAACCAGTTAGTAATAATTCAGCAAACAACGCTAATGACAAGTTCTTTTCACCATAAAGTTGATGGAATTCATCTAAGGCATCCATCAATACTTGCCATACTTGTTCAAAGCGACGTGACAACTCAATTTGCCCCCGTTCAATCGCTTGATCGCGCAAAGCTATAAGACGCTGATGCACTTGGGTATCGACTAATAATTGATATAACCATTCTCCGGCTTGTTGACCTAACAGCCCTTTGTCCCAACGACTTAAGGGTTGATATAGATAGGATACTAACCACTGACGCCAACGACTGACCACCTCAAAAATGGTTTCATTCGTTTCATCACCTTGATAATTCACATAACTTTGCTCTGATTGCGGAAATTGCCAATCAAACTTTTCACTATAAAAGCGGAAACCAAAATAACCATTGGCAATTAAAATATTTTCTAGGAGGGCTTTTTGATGGCGTGCCTCTTCAATATTCCCTTCAAGCCATTCCGGCATTAATAAATCCGATTTGATGACAAGCATTAAGTCTTGATAACGCCAATGATTTAAGGACAAATTGAGTACTGCTTCTAACCACAAGACTAAGGGATGTTGCGACATATTGGCTTCATGGTCAAAAAAGTAAGGAATCTGATTCATCTCAAAGATTGGTCCGAGCATTTGTTGATATAAATCCATATCGCGGGTCAGCACTAAAATATCACGATAACGATACCCTTCAATCGTCACTAAATAATGGATTTGATTGCTAATATGACGTAATTCACTTTGCACTGTTTCAAATTGCCAAAAATAATGATGTGTTGTGGCGTTATTTAAAGCTTGTGGCGCTAATAATTGTGATTGTTGTTGTTGGAAACGTGCGGCGACTTCTAAAATAGCGGGCTGATAATTAAAATAATGCGTTTGAATCTCCCAATCGGGCAACACTTCAAAATTAAATAATTGTCCATAATGTTTAAGTTGACGATAAGTGTCTTTTACTACTTGAACCATTGGTAACCATTCAGCACTGCTAATTTGGGATTGTTTAATCGGTAAAGTTAACCATACCCGTTTAAATTTTTGAGCGAGGTCTACTAATAATTGATATTGTTGTGCATTAAAGAAATAATGATGGTCCACTACCAAATAATGATGCTCAAATGCTTCATGTTGGGCTAAATAGTGTGATAAATCCAAATACGTTTGATAATTAGCTAATGATTGCGTTTCAATCGTATCAATAAAAGCGGTATATAATAATTGTAATTCTTTAATACGTTGCGCTTCCATATTTAAAATCGTCGCATCAATGACTTGTTCACTCACCATATCATCGGTTAAGGCTTCTGGATTAACATTGCCTTGATATAACTCTTCGAATAGCGCCAATAATTTCTCAACGAAACCTAAGTGATGTTGTTGCCCTTTATAAACAATCAATTGGTCTTGATATTGATCTAATATTTGCTTAATCACCATCGTTAACCCGATATCAGATAGATTAGTCCGTTGATGTTGTTTCTCATCTAACATAAACCAAGCCAAACGTGTAAAGCTGACCACTTGAATGTCCATCATGGCCGATTCTTGACGACCGCTCATTTTTTGACTTTCTTTTAGTACAAAGGTTTCCATGTCAAACTTGATATGTTCCGGCACTAAATAATAAATAATTGCTTGCGGATCTTGTGCTTTAATTTTAAATAGCTCTTGAATTAGGGGAGCTTTTTTATTAACTGACAAATCGCCTGTTACAATTTGTAAAGCCATACTCTCGTCCCTCCTTATAATAATATCGATAGTCCTATTGTATCAAATTCACTTCTGTTTAAAAATAGCTCCTGGTTGATTATTGATGAATAATGCATGATCCACTCACAGATAATTCTTCATGCTTTAGGGTAAAATGAGTGATGCTAACTTTTATTAGAACGCAAAAACTATTTCTCAAATCAATTAGTTTTTGCGTTAATTATAGCCTCCACATGATTGGGAGTAGACCAGAAGTAGAAAATGAAATGATTTTTGCTTCGTCGTCCTACCCTCAAAAAGAAGTTTAGCCAATACAATTGAGTAATCCCCCATGCTTATAGGAGCTACTGGCACAATTCATATTTAGCCCCAATAATTGAATAAAAGCTCATCTTATATTGCCTAATGCCAGAAACTGGATGGATAAGGACAAACAAAAAAAGACCGAACAGAAATACATGCTCGGTTTCGCTTCAAATAGTTAATTATTGCTATTTTCAGGAGGCAGTCAGATCATCTTTCTGTCAGTCTTGTTTTATTATTTTTCGTAAGCAGCCGTTAATTGCGGTACGACTTGTTTCTTACGTGAAACGACACCTGGTAATAATAGTTCATTGTCAATCACCGTAGTACCAAAAGCGGCTTCTACTTGTGTAAAATCATCACCAGATACTAAACCGAATGAATTGCTTTCTAAAATATCGGTTACGATTAACACGAATAAATCATATCCTGAAGCATCCATTGCAGTTAATAATTCAGCTTTTTGCGCTTGCATTTCTTCGAAACCAATCGCATTTACTTGCGCAATACGTACTTTTCTACCATTCATATCGAATGATTTCGCATCTAATGTTAATAATTCATCAATTGTTTTAGTTGATAAATTGGTTCCTGCTTTTAATAATTCTAAACCATATTTTTCTAAATCAACTTCTGCGATTTTCGCTAATTCACGCGCTGCAGATTCATCTTGATTCGTGCAAGTGGGTGATTTAAATAATAAAGTATCAGAAATAATAGCCGATAACATTAAACCTGCAATTGATTTTGGAATATCATAATCATGTTCCTTGAACATTTTTAATAATACAGTAGCGGTACATCCAATTGGTTCAGCGCGGTAATATAGAGGTTGCGCTGTTTCAAAACCAGCAATACGGTGATGATCAATGACATAATCAACAGTCACGTCCGCTAAATCATCGACTGATTGTTGGGGTTCATTATGGTCCACTAAGGCAACATGCTCAACTTCGTTCGCAACCGTGGTTACCACACGTGGCGCTTCGACATTAAAATAATTTAAAGCAAATTCGGTTTCTTCATTTGGGGTTCCTAAAGCAACAGGCTCTGCGTCATATCCTTGACGCTCTAAAAAGAAGCTCATCGCAATGGCTGAAGCAATCGTATCAGTATCTGGATTTTTGTGTCCGAACACTAAATATTTAGACATTTATTAATTCCTCCTAAAAAGGTCTTTTCTATATTTTATCACATCTTAAGCTATTTTAAAGAAATATTTTCATTTTCTTGTTGAATTTCTGTTAACCATTCTTGTTCTTGTTCTGTTAAATCAGCCTTCTCAAGTAAGTCTGGTCGTCTTTCGTAGGTTTTGCGGATAGCTTCTTTGGCTTTCCATTTTTCAATCTTTTCATGATGGCCACTTAATAAGACATCTGGAACGACTTTTCCTCTGAACTCTCTTGGTCGCGTATATTGTGGATGTTCTAATAAATGACGTTGATGTGACTCGTCTACAATTGAGTGGGCATTTCCTAAAACTTCGGGAATTAACCGGACTGTCGCATCAATCATCACCATTGTCGGCATTTCACCATTGGTTAAAACATAATCACCGAGTGACACCTCATCGGTTACATAATCACGAATTCGTTCATCGAAACCTTCATAATGACCACAAATAAAGATTAATTGTTCAGCTGTTGACCATTCTTGAGCCATTTGTTGGGTAAAAGGCTTGCCGGTTGGATCAACTAAAATGACTTTCGATTTATCCTTACGTTCAATTGCTTCGAGTGTTTCTACAATAGGCTCAACGCGTAATAACATGCCCGCTCCGCCACCATAAGGATAATCATCAACATGGCCATGTTTATTGACCGCTTTTTGACGAAAATCATGTAAATTTAAAGTCATTTTTTCTTTATTTTGCGCTTCCTTCATTAAAGAGGTATTAAGTGGTGCAAACATTTCTGGGAATAAAGTTAACACATCAATTTGCATCATCAATCAAACCTTCCATCAATTCAATTGTCGCTATACCATTAGCTAAATCAACTTCTTTCACGACATCATTAATAAAGGGCAATAACACATCGCGTTTTTTCGGTTCATGACGTTTAACTACCCAAACATCATTCGAACCTAACGATAGAATCTCCTTAACAGTTCCTAATTCATCACCATCGGTTGTGATAATCTTTAAGCCAATAATTTGATGATGATAGAATTCATCTTCAGGCAGTGCCTGTTGTTGGTCTTTTTCAATCGCTAACCAATAATTTTTATAGTGTTCAATATCATTAATATTATGGATTCCTTCAAAACTCAAAATATAAGTCCCTTTATGTAAATAAGCATCCGCTACGGTTAATTTAGTTAGCACCTTGTCTCCATCGACAATCGCTAATTTTTCACCTGGAGCAAAGCGTTCATCAGGAAAATCCGTATCCGCAATGACTTTAATTTGACCTTTAATACCAAAAGTATTGACAATTCGCCCTACTTTATACATTATCCTTCCTCCTCAATCGGACCATTTTGGGTAAAACGTTCTGACATATATAACATTAAAATGGTTAATAATCCTAAATAAATCGGTAAAATTCCCATGCCTGTTACTTTCGTAATCCAACCAAAGATAGGTGGCATCGCCATTGCGCCTACATAGGCACTGGCCATTTGCACCCCAATAATGGCTTGTGATTTATCTTTTCCAAAATAACGTGGTGACATATGAATAATACTTGGATAGATTGGCGCACACCCTAATCCCATAATAATTAAACTAATGAGCGCAATCACTGGCATTTTGATTGGTAATAATAACAAGATAATCCCGGTTGCTAGTACACCGATCCCAATGCGAATCATTTGTTCGTCATTAAATTTAAAGGTTAAGAAGCCACTCAAAGCACGTCCTATCGTGATACCGATATAAAATAAAGCAGCATAACCGGCAGCAGTCTCAGGTTCAATGCCTTTTACTAAGACAAAATAACTACTTGCCCAAAGTCCTGCAGTTGATTCAATCGCACAATAACAAAAGAAAGCAATCATAATCTCTTTAGCGCCTTTTAATGATAAAATTTCTGGAATACTCAGTGGTTTGCCTTCAGCACGTTTGCCATTGCTTTTGGCTTCATGCGTTTGCCATAAAGGTAAGCTAATAAAGAGACTTGTCGTTAAAACAATTTGAATGATCGCAATATATAAATAACCACTTTGCCACCCAGAACCATTCGTCAAGGCATAAGACATAATATAAGGTCCAATCGCTGCTCCTACACCCCACATACAGTGTAACCAGCTCATATGGTGACTCTTATAGTGTAAAGCAACATAATTATTTAATGAAGCATCGACACTGCCGGCACCTAAACCATAAGGAATCGCCCATAAACATAACATCCAAAATTGATTGCTAATTGAGAAACCAAATAAAGCCATCGCCGTTAAAAGCACACTAAAAGCCGTTACTTTACCAGGGCCAAATTGCTTCGTTAAGCGATCACTTTGCAAACTGGAAATAATCGTTCCAAAAGAAATAATCAACGAAATAACGCCAGCATAAGAAACGTCAACTGCTAAGGTTTGATGCATTACGGGCCAGGCAGAACCTAATAAAGCATCCGGTAAGCCAAGACTAATAAATGATAAATAAATCATGACTAATAATAAATGAATCATGTAACCTCTCCAATCTAACATAATAACCTTCACTATTATACGACAGTTCGCGTAAATTCGCTATCAAAACCGTTTATTAATCGCGATAACTTTCACTTTAGTTGATAATCATGTAAAATGTACTTATATCTCTTTTTAGGAGGAAACAAGTATGACATTTGATGGCTTTTTTACACGTGCCTTAGTCAAGGAATTAGCGGACCAACTGATTGGTGGCCGTATTTCCAAAATATATCAACCTTTCGAGCAAGAATTACAATTGGTAATTCGTAATCATCGCACCAATTATCGTTTAAATAGCTCGATTCATCCCACTTACTACCATTTAGGTTTAACAGATGAGCGTCCAAGTAATCCCACTCATGCACCGATGTTTTGTATGTTGATGCGCAAACATTTAGAAAATGCCATTGTGTTAGACATCCGCCAAATTGACAATGATCGTATCGTGCAATTTATTGTCAGTGGCTTAGACGAATTAGGTGATCAACAAAATTACCATCTTTATTTTGAATTGATGGGACGCCACAGTAATATTCTATTAGTTAATCCGGCTAAAAATACGATTATTGACTGTATTAAACATGTCTCCCCAAGTCTTAATAGCTATCGTGGTTTACAACCAGGGGCTGAATATGTTCAACCACCCAAAAATCCACAACAAACGAATGTCTTTGCTTTAACCGATTTAGATAGTTGGGCGAATGAACATCATCAGCTATTAGCAGATGGCCTCGCTTCACGCATTATTGAAGGATTAGGAAGACTCGGTGCCAGTGAAATTGAGTATTTAATGAATCAAGAAAAAATGACAGCCAGTGAAGCCATCAATCAATTGATGGCCGCCACAACTAATGCACAACCCACAATTTTCAAGCAAAAAAATGACAAATTATCCTTTTATTATTATCCAGTTACGCATCTTGAAGCTGAACAAATTAACTACCCTTCACTTTCAACTTTATTAACAGCCTTTTTCCAACAAAAAATTCATTTAGATCGTATTCGTCAATTATCAGGCGATTTAATACAAAGAATAGAACATGTGATTGAACGCAATCAAATTAAAATTGCCAAATTAGCAGAAGATCGCAAAGTAGCCCAAGCTGCGGATACCTATCGGATAAAAGGTGAACTCTTAAAAGCCTATGCTTACCAAATTGAAAAAGGTCAAACAGCAGTAACATTGGATAATTATTACGACAATAATCAACCATTATTAGTTGAACTCGATCCACGGTTATCAGCAATTGATAATAGCCAAAAATATTTTAAAAAATATACTAAATATCGTGATTCATTAAAATATATTGACCACCAAACCCAACTGGCTGAAGCAGAGAATGAGTATTTAGAAACGGTACTTGTCCAAATTCAACAAGCTGATTTAGAAGACATTGAGGATATTAAAGAAGAATTAACCAACGAAGGTTATGTCGCACAACGCAAACAAAATATTAAAAAACGTTCAAAATCCACTTCAAAACCAAGACGCTATCGCAGTGATGATGGGGTGATGATTTATGTTGGACGCAATAATCATCAAAATGATGAACTTAGTCTTAAAAAAGCCAGTAAAAATCACTGGTGGCTCCATGCCAAAAATATTCCTGGTTCTCATGTTATTATTGAAAGTGACCAACCAAGTGATGAAACCATTACGCTAGCGGGAGAACTCGCGGCTTATTATTCTAAGTTTAGTGATTCAGCTTCCGTTCCAGTAGACTTATTACAAGTCAAACATTTACGCAAACCCAGTGGCGCCAAACCGGGCTATGTGATTTATGAAGGACAACGCACCATTTATGTGACACCTGATGAACAGAAACTACGTACCTATCAAATTGACAATTAACTAAAGCTGATGGACTTTTCAAGTATTAGGCAGTCCATTTGGTGACGAGCAATATCTTTCGTCTATCACGATGATAAAAATATAATAAAAAAAACTGAAGTTACAAAATTAGTTGAGTGTCGAGTAGACCTCACAACCACATCATAACTTCAGTTTCTTTTTTATTTTACAATGACCACTTGGTCTTCACCATTGTCGACTTCACTTAAACGTACCGCAATTCGCTCTGTTTTGGCAGTCGGTACATTTTTACCCACAAAATCGGCTCTAATCGGTAATTCTCGGTGTCCACGATCCACTAAAATAGCTAATTGAATATGCGAAGGACGATGTTGGTCTAAAATCGCATCCATCGCAGCTCTAACGGTACGTCCGGTATATAATACATCATCGACGATGACGACTTTTTTGCCTGTTAAATCATGACTAAAGGTCGCTTCAGTTACTTCAGGTTCATCGGAAACAGTCGCATGAGTCAAATCATCGCGATAAAAGGTAATATCTACATAATCGACCGCTACTTCATGCCCTTCAATTTCTTTAATCTTCGTCGCAATGCGATTTGCTAAGTATTCGCCACGCGTTTTAATCCCGACTAATACAACATCCTCTAAAGTCTTATTGCGTTCTAAGATTTCATGGGCAATTCGCTTAAGTGTCCGATTGATGGCCATTTCATCCATTAAAATATTTTCAACCATTTCAACACTCCTTTCAATGTGATAAAAATAAAGATCGTCATAGCCCATTAAAAATGAAACTATCACCATCTTTATTGACTAAAATATACTATTTTCTTGATTTCACTTTGCCGCCCCAAGTAGAGAAACCATTTTTCAAGATAAAGACATTATCATGTCCATTTTTCTTTAAAATACGAGCACAACGTGGTGCTAAATTACCATCTTCGTCGTATAAATAAACGGGTTTGTCACGGCGGACTTCGGCTTGACGTTGTTTAAACTGTGACATTGGAATATTGCGTGCCCCTAAAATGTGACGCGCCTCGAATTCCGGCGTTTCACGCACATCCACAATTTGTGCTCCAGCACGTAATGCTTCTAATTCAGTTGCTTCAATCATCTGTGCGGAATTACGTGCAATCCACCATAAATAGAGTAAGTAGCCACCATAAATCACTAATCCTAAAACAATTAAAGCTAAAATAAATTTCAAAATTTCCATTAAATTAATTACTCTCCTAACTCATCAACTGGTACTAATCGAGCAGCCCCGATAACACCAGCATCATTGCCAATTGTTGCTAAACGGATTTTAGTTACATCACGTACTTGTGGGAATGAATATTGACGGTGATATTTTTCAACACGTTCTTTTAAATAATTGCCAGCTGCCGAAACGCCACCACCTAAAACAATCGTACTTGGATTTAAAATATTCGCAATATGGGAAGTCGCGATACCTAAATAGTGAGAAAACATATCAACTACATGTTCACTAAATGTATCGCTATCTTTTGCCGCATCAAAAATATCACGAGCCGTTACTTGATCGCCACTATCAATACGCGCTTTTATCGTTGAATCACCTGCAAATTCATTTGAGTAATGACGTGCAAGATTAACAATTCCTGTTGCTGAAGCAACCGTTTCTAGACAGCCTTTATTACCACAAGTACATTCAAAACCATTTTCCGCATCAACAAAAATATGGCCCACTTCGCCTGCTGTACCGCCGACACCATGTAATAATTTATTATCTAAAACGATACCGCCACCAACACCAGTACCTAAAGTAAACATCACGACATTGGGTTCACCATTACCGGCACCTTTCCATTGTTCTCCTAAAGCAGCCACATTCGCATCATTATCAATATAAAAAGGTAAATTAAAAGCTTCGGCAAATTGTTTTCCAACTTCTTGTAATTCACTCCAGTTTAAATTGTAAGCACCAATAACTGTTTTATTTTCAGCATCTACTTTCCCGGGAGTTCCCATTCCGATACCGTAAAAACTTTCTTCTGTTAAGTTTAATAATGATAATTGCTCTTTAATCGAATCAATAATATCCGGTACAATATGCTCACCATCATTTAAGATATTCGTTTGAACACTCCATTTTTTTTGAATTTCCCCTTCGGGTGTTAAAATTGCTAATTTTGCTGAAGTGCCACCTAAGTCAATCCCAATAATTTTTTTCTCCATTTTTCCTACTCCTTTAAAATTCTCTTTGTATCCCAATAAAAATAAATAAAATCAATAATAAAATGATACTAATGAATAATAATAATCTTTGTTTCTTCGTTAATGGATGATATTGTTTTATACCAATCGCCGCAGTCATCAAAGCTCCCATTAAAGCGCCACCCATGTGCCCCCAATTATCGATCGTTCCAGAAAATAAATTCATCAAGACATTAATAACAAATAGTGTCATAAAGGTTTGACCACGCTGTCTTAAATAGCTTGATTGTGGATATAAACGCCCCAATACAATATAAGCCGCAAATAAACCAAAAATACCAGTACTAGCCCCTGCAGAAAGAGCCCCCGCACTCGCTAAGCCAAATGAAACGACATTTCCACCTAGCACACTGATTAAATAAATAACTAAATAGCGTCCATGACCTAATATTTTTTCCAGTTCAATCCCCACAAAATAAAGGGAAACCATATTCATCAAGATATGTTCAATTCCAATATGAATAAAACCGGCAGTCAATAACCGCCACCATTCATTAAAATGAACAATGAAAGGTCTAAAATTTGCACCTGTTCTTACTAATGCTTCACTCGATTGTGTCGTCCCAAAAACGAATAACATCCATATAAAAACAGCAATATTAAGTGTTAATAAAATATAAGTTACAAATGGCGCCTGACGCCACCATTCAGGATTTTTAATTTTTTCCATTATTGCTCCTCTCTATCTCGCAATGAAGAGCTTTTTAACAGGTTGATCAAATGATTCAACAGGCAATAAATCATTGTCGACCATTTGAATGGGAAAAACGAGCGAAACCGTTTTGGTGGTAGGTAATTTTGCTAATAGACGATCATAATAACCGCCACCAAAGCCGACTCGATACCCATTTCGTGAAAAAGCTAAGCCTGGTACAATGATTAAATCTAATTGCTCAGGTTCTAGTCGTTGATCAGTCTTTGGTTGCACTACTTTGCGATAGACAGTTTTAAGTGTGTCTCCTGTTTGATAAGGAGCAAACTCTAATTGATAATTGGGAGCTAAACAAGGTAAATACACTTCATAACCTTGTGCTTCTAATTCTTCTAATATAGGTAAAACATTAACTTCAGGATGAAAGCTATAAAATAAAGCCATTCTTTGAACATTAATAGTTTGTAAATACTCAAAAAATTGTTGCTTTAAATCACTTTCCCATTGATGTCGTTGTTCACCATTCAAATGTTGAAGTTTATTGATAATATCTAATCTAAGGGTTTGTTTATCTTTTTTCATAGTACCTCCCTCTAAGTTTACTAGTCTATTTTAACATATTTTAATGAAAAATGGGAGCGTTCTTTCAAGTAATAATAACGTTATCAAAATCATGCTGAGAGTGGACAAAATAGCATTAGATAAAGTTAAGCTTATCGTTTATAACATTGGATACAAATTGGGAGTGGGCAACAAGTAGAAAATCAGTTGAATTTCGCTTTGTCTGTCCACCCCCGCACAGTTGAGTAGGCCTCAAACAAGTCATTAAGACGCAGATTGAGGCCACTCAACCACTGCGCTTTTAATGAATAAGCACTAATTTGACTGAAATTTTCAAATTTATGTTCAATCTCATTAAGACGCAGATTGAGACCACTCAACCACTGCG
>NZ_FUWO01000009.1:0-2313 GCF_900167405.1 Globicatella sulfidifaciens DSM 15739 | reverse complement strand
CTCATTAAGACGCAGATTGAGACCACTCAACCACTGCGTTTTTAATTTAATAGATATGCCTGAACAGAATTTAAAAAGTTTTTGCCCAGCGTCTGTTTAAATTTTGGTGAGAGCATCGGGCTCATAGCGTAATTCAATTCTAATAGCGTAACCCAGTGACGAATGGTATTTTGGTGAATATCTAATTGTAAATAAAAAATACCCGATTGACTGTCAATACAATCAACCGAGTATTCAAATCTTTGATTATCTAGTACGTTCTTTAATTCTTGCTGCTTTACCAGACAATGCACGAATGTAGTATAATTTCGCACGACGTACGCGACCTTTACGAACAACTTCAATTTTCGCTACACGTGGCGTATGTAATGGGAATGTACGTTCTACACCTACACCATTTGAAATTTTACGAACTGTAAAAGATTCGCTAATTCCAGTACCACGACGTTTAATAACTAAACCTTCGAAAATTTGCACACGTTCGCGTTCGCCTTCGACGATTAATGCGTGTACACGAACTGTATCACCTGCACGAAACTCAGGGATATCGTTACGTAATTGAGCTGCAGTAATTTTTTCAATTAATTTACTCATGTTTTTTTCTCCTCTTCTAACAAACACTCATAGATAGCAGAAATGTCTATCCAGCGGAATATCGTGATTTGGGGTCCATAGACCACTCTTATTATTATACAATAAAAGATACGGTTGTAAAGAGCTTTAGCGAATTTTCTTTAATCCAGCAGAAATTCATGTATTCGAAAGTTACATGACTACTTAAATGGTGAAGACGCTCCTTTTGAGATGGAATCTAGTAAAATGTGATGAAATAAAAAATATTGAAATTATATATCCAAAGACTAACTCAATCAAAATAAAGATCTATGCCTATGTAGATACTTATTCGCAAATCTATCATACATCTGATGAAAAGCATCTTCTAAAGTTAGTGCCACAATATCTAGCCCCAAAAAAACATTAGGGTATTAATTCATCCATCATCAAACAACAAAAGTAGTGCAACTATTCTATTTTTATAGCACTTGATGTGTTATCTATCTTACTAACTTTTCCGCTATTCTTTTTCTTCCTGGCCTAACGCTTAACTAGACACATCTAGGTTTGAACGCTATAATTAATGAGAATAATTTTTAGGAGGCTCTTATGGTTAAACGAATTTGTTTTACTGGTGGTGGCTCTATTGGCCATGTATCAGTTAACGTAGCCTTAATCCCTTATTTTCAAGAAAAAGGTTATGAAACATTTTATATAGGATCAAAAAACGGGATTGAACGTGAGATGATTAATAAATTAGACAATGTTCCCTACTATCCCATTAGTAGTGGTAAATTACGTCGTTATTTTGATTGGCAAAACTTTGTCGATCCTTTTAAAGTCATGAAAGGCGTTAGCGATGCTTATTTTATTTTGAAAAAGCAACAACCGACGATGATTTTTTCTAAAGGTGGCTTCGTAAGTGTGCCGGTTGCGATGGCAGCCAAGATGTTAAAGATTCCTATCGTGTTACATGAATCAGATGTGACACCTGGTTTAGCAAATAAAATTAGTATTAAGTTTGCTGATCATATTTTTACAACCTTTCCACAAGCAGCAGAACATTTGCCCAAAGGACAAGCTACCGTTATTGGCTCTATTATCCGTGATAGTTTATTTGAAGGCAATGCAGAACGTGGTTATCAATCTACAGGTCTAACACCTGATAAACCGATTATGATGGTTATGGGAGGCTCTTTAGGTTCAAAAGCAATCAATGATGCGATTCGTCAAAATTTAGATTATTTATTGACAGAATACCAATTAATCCATTTAACAGGTAAAGGTTTAAAAGATGACTCTCTAACTCAAGATGGCTATGTCCAATATGAATTTGTAACGGATGAACTCAATGATTTATTAGCGATTACCGACTATGTTATTTCAAGAGCAGGTTCTAACTCAATTTTTGAATTTTTAGCTTTAAAAATACCGATGCTACTAATTCCCTTAACCGCTCAAGCTAGTCGTGGAGATCAATTATTAAATGCTCAAAACTTCCAAAATGAAGGATATGCCCTCGTTTTAAATGAAGAAGAACTTTCTCCAGAAACGTTGAAAGAAAAATTAGTCGCCTTGACTGAACAAAAAGAGACGATGATTGAACAAATGAATCAATATCAAATCAGTAATTCCATTGAAGACTTCTATCAATTGATTACTCAATATGAAAAATAAACAAAATCAGGTAATGAAATGTCCTCTTTCTTTACCTGTTTTTTTTATTTACAAGCTGTCAGCTAAGGAAACCTCGGTATT
>NZ_FUWO01000035.1 GCF_900167405.1 Globicatella sulfidifaciens DSM 15739 | reverse complement strand
GTGATGATGTGCTAGAATTAGTATGCGTCATGTGATTTCATCCTTATCTATTGAGAGTGTGGTAACTTCAATAATAACATGAAATTCACATGGCGCTTTTTTATTTAATTGGATTTTTTGAAGTGGCTAACTTTATTATAAAATCCGCCAAAGTTATTAAAAAAGCAATTTATGCTTTAAATGATAAATATTTAAATTAGTGAAATTCAAGGAGGATATTATGAATTCAAAAAAATTAGAGATCAAAAAGTCGATCATTTACTAACACCAGAAAACGCAGCTTTTATAGCAATAGACTATCAACCTATTCAAGTTAGTTCTATAAAAAGTATGGATCAAGAAGAACTTGTAAAAAATATTACAAAGACTGCAAAGCTTGCGAAACTTTTTAAACTTCCAACAGTTTTAAGCACAGTTAATGTAAAAAAGGGTGAAAATGAACCTCAAATAAAAGAAATTGGAGAAGTTTTCCTAGATATTGAACCAGTGGATAGAACTACAATAAATTCTTGGGAAGATGAGGAGTTTTATGATGCTGTAAAGAAAACTGGAAGAAAGAAGCTTATTATGACAGCACTTTGGACAGAGGCATGCCTTAGTTTTCCAGCACTTGATGCTGTAAAGGAAGGGTATGAGGTCTATGTTGTAGTAGATGCCGTTGGAGGAACAAGTGAAGTTGCACACAAAGCTGCACTTAGACGTATGGAACAAGATGGAGCAAAACTTATTAGTTTCGCACAACTTGCTTGTGAACTTCAAAGAGATTGGAATAGGGAAGAAACAAAAGAAGAATTTGCAAAAATTTTGTTTAGTAAATAAGAGGCTAATTTAATAAAGCTCACTTTGTAAGAAAGAGATATTTGTTTTAAATTATTTTTGATGGCAATATATCCAGTTAGATTATTGAGGGAGTATATGGATATTTCGTTAAAATTAATAGTAGCACTTCATAGATGCATTGATAAGATCGATAAGAAAACCATGAAACTTGCTCAGGAGGAAGGTTTGACCTTTGGACAGTTTGAAGTTTTGGAAGTTCTTTATAGTAAGGGAGATATGAGCATTGGAAATGTAATGAGAAAGATTTTAAGCAGTGTTGGAACTATTTCTGTTATTGTAAACAATTTGGTAAAACTTGATTATATCGAAAAAATTCCTTGTGAAAGCGACAAGAGAGTTTGCATTTTACACCTAAAGGACAAGGGAAGAGATGTCATTGAAAGGGGTGTTGTTAGAAATACAGAAATGTTAGAAAAGTCTTTTTTAATGTTAACAGAAGAAGAAAAAGAAAATTTGCTCATAATTTTAAAGAAAATTGGAGGTATATACGGAAAGAAAAGTAATTAAAAAAGTACAAGGTTTTAGAACGAAAGACGGTGCAGGAGTAAGCTTGGTAAGAGTTTTGGGGCATGAAACTGTGGAGGATTTCGATCCAATTTTAATGCTTGACTCCTTTGACAGTACAAATCCAGAGGAATATACTGCAGGTTTTCCAATGCATCCACATAGAGGAAATGAAACAGTTAGCTATCTTTACAAGGGAAAAATGGTTCACAAAGACACTCTTGGCAATATAAAGGTAAAAAACTTTTGTGTGGGGGTGTGATCGGAGAGTGAGGAAAACTAGTGATTGCCCATCAAGGACTTTAAAGGAAGATGAGCTGCATCAAATCATAGTAATTGCCATTAATCAATTTACAGAAGATAAAAGCATGGTTCTGGAGAATTTAGAATTGATATTGAAGAATACATTAGACTCAGAATATGATAAACCGATTGAAAAGTTACATGAACTTCAAAAAGAACTAATTGGACTTCACGATGACAGACGATATGATCAAATTGTGGATGAGCTCGAAGCATTGAGGAAATTAAAGCAAGATATTTTGATTGAAAATGCGATTAGAGAAGAGAAACGAGAACGAATTTCTGATATTAAAGTATTTTTGAAAACTTCGCAAGTTGAGATTGAAGAGTATGAAGAAGCTCTTGTTCATCGGTTAGTAAGTAAAGTAATAATACACGATGAAAAAGTTGAAGTTAGTTTGAAAACAGGGGAAGTAATAACTGTCAATCAATAAAGAGAGTCATAGGCACTATGCTAGGGTGCGTAGTGCTGTGACTCTCTTTATAATTCTTAGAAATATCTAGTAAAAACATTTCTGATATCTATTACTCGTTCTATTACTTGTTCCATTAATTCGGGATAATTTGAATGGTCATTGAAATCTAAACCGTTAATCCTACTAATAATTTGTGAATGCTTTTTATTTTCAAACTTATTCCAATCAAGGTCAAAATCAAATTGATTGCTTATTTCTTCTTTTTTAGCATGTAATTGATCAAATAAATCCGTATCATTATTAACTAATAAAGTAACTTCAATGATGTTATTTTGGTTAACTAACGAGATGACAATAAAAGCTAAACCAGTACCGATGCCAACAGCATATCTGTATGAGGTACTAGCATTTCTTATTCCAAAAGGTTTACCTTTTTCTTCAATCAAATCGTTGAATGCTTGCCAAAATGTTAATCTTTCAGATTGGGAAGTATTTAGGTCATCATTTGATTTACTCACACTGATAGTATTCATTAAAAAATTATTTGGTTGTTCAACTACTTTAAAATTAGGGGCAGGTAAGGAATCACCTATTTTATATGCTGCAATCTCGAGTAAAAAGAAAGATATATCTTCATTCGTATTATTATTTAACCATTCAATTGCACTTCGGTGTTCTTCTCTAGCTTCTTCAACTATCCAAATAATTACTTCTGCTTCTAGGCCTGAAGCATATGTAATAATTTTACCTAGATGGTCATGGTTTGATTTATGAAACTGATTTTCAATAATAACCAATTTATCTGAGCTTTGGTCTTTTGCAACTATATCACAACGATAGCTACCAACAAATTTTTCTTTTTGGATATCAACTAGAGTAAGCCCCGTAATTTCATTAAGATAGACTATGTTTTCTTCTAAAGCTAACCAATTAGAAAAATCATATTGCTCGTGAGCCCATAATTCTCTTACATTTACCTCTTCAAGTCTCCCAATAGACATAAAATTCCTCCTCGCTATATATTGTATATTATAGCTTAATGGCAATTAATAATTAAATATGTTTAAATTCAACATCTGTATATGTGAAGTCAAACAAAAGTTCCACCAATGAATCATAAGTCTCCTGATCAAATGCCTCCTCAAAGTTCTGGTAGTCATTAATACTCCCATTTCCGACACAACAAAGACAGACTCTACCAATATGACTACCGGCATTAGGCTGATGAGTATTCACTAAAAATATCCAATCTTGTTCACTCAATTCCACACTTTGACTTCTGCGAAATCTTAAGTGGGGCATAAAACCTAGCGCTCTAATACCCTCAATAAACTCTTCAAAAGTAACTTTTTCTCTAGCAACATTCCAACCACTCCTAGTTATTTTTTAAATTAAAAAAAGCACAACGAGATTCGTCGTGCCAAATAACTGGGTTAGACTCATCTTTCTCTTTCGAGTTGGATTTAGCACCTTGCCAAAAGGTAGGTTGCTGCAGTTTCATCGGGCCAATTCCCTCTGCTTACTGTAAAATAATTGTTGGTCAGCTAAAAGCAAAAAAGATAATCCTCTGCTATACTGTAAGTAGGTAAAAACACACAGAAAGGTAGAGGATTATCCA
>NZ_FUWO01000010.1 GCF_900167405.1 Globicatella sulfidifaciens DSM 15739 | reverse complement strand
ATTAAAATTTAGGAGGAGAAACATGACAAAGAAAGATTTTGTCCCATATCTTGAGTCTAGTGACTCAGTAGTCTCAAAGTTGGAATCGAATGTTTCGCAAGGTTTAAGCGAAGCTGAAGTCAAAAAACGGCAAGAAGAATATGGTTTCAATGAATTAGAGACAGAAGAAAAAACAACATTGCTACAAAAATTCATTGAGCAATTTAAAGACTTCATGATTATAGTCTTATTAGTGGCGGCGGCTGTATCGGTTGTTGCTGAAGGGATGGAAGGTTTAACCGATGCCTTTATTATCTTATTAGTAGTTATTTTAAACGCGATAATGGGTGTTTTCCAAGAAGCTAAAGCTGAAGAAGCAATTGATGCTTTACGTAAAATGGCCTCACCGAGTGCTAAAGTCCGTCGTGACGGTACCATTAAAAATGTTAAAAGTACTGAATTAGTACCCGGAGATATTATTATCCTAGAAGCAGGAGACGTAGTACCTGCCGATGTTCGTTTAATTGAAACGAGCTCATTACAAATTGAAGAAGCAGCTTTAACTGGGGAATCTGTTCCAAGTGAAAAAGCAGCAGCCACCTTAGAAGCTGACGATGAGGTTGGTATTGGTGATCGTAGTAATATGGGGTTCTCAAGTACTAACGTTACTTATGGTCGTGGTGTTGGGGTCGTAACCGGCACTGGTATGCAAACTGAAGTTGGGCATATTGCGACCATGTTATCAGGTACTGAAAAACAATTAACACCATTACAACGTGACCAAGAAAAATTAGGTAAGACCTTAACAATATTAATTTTAGGGATTGCCGCGGTTACTTTCTTAGTGGGTATTTTACGTGGACGTTTACCATTGGATATGTTATTAGTGGCTATTTCATTAGCGGTTGCAGCTATTCCAGAAGGTTTACCTGCTATTTCAACCATTATCTTATCACTAGGTACGCGTACGATGGCTGATCGTAATGCTTTAGTTCGTACTTTGCCAGCGGTCGAAACCTTAGGAAGTACTCAAGTTATCTGTTCGGATAAAACAGGTACCCTTACTGTTAATAAAATGACGATTGAAAAAGTTTACTATAATGGTGAATTGCATGATGCAAGTGAAGCGATTAACTTAAATACACCATTATTAAAATCAATCGGATTTGCTAATGACACGGAAATTGATGATCAAGGCCAATTATTAGGAGATCCTACTGAAACGGCAATGATAAAATATGCTTTAGATAAAAAATTCGACTTAAAAGGCGAATTAACAAAATCTCCACGTGTCGATGAAGTACCATTTGATTCTACTCGTAAATTAATGTCAACGATTCATCAATTAGAAGACGGACGTTATTTCGTTGCTGTTAAAGGGGCACCGGACCAATTAATTAAACGTTGTACACAAGTTGACAACAATGGTGAAGTTACTACTTTAGCTGACAATCAAGTGGATGAAATTTTAGAATATAATACAAATTTAGCGAAAGATGCTTTACGTGTCTTAGCGGGTGCTTACAAAATTATTGATGAAATTCCTGCTGATGTTAAATCAGAAACAATTGAAACAGATTTAATCTTTGCTGGTTTAGTAGGGATGATTGACCCTGAGCGTAAAGAAGCAGGCGATGCCATTGCTGTGGCTAAAGAAGCGGGTATTCGTACCGTTATGATTACCGGTGACCACGCTGTAACAGCGCAAGCGATTGCCGAACGTTTAGGTATCTTAGATGCCAATGACACCAATAATGAAACACATGTTTTAAATGGTGCGCAATTAGATGAAATCTCTGATGAAGAATTAGCACGTACCGTAGCAAATTACTCTGTTTATGCGCGTGTTTCTCCAGAACATAAGGTACGTATCATCAAAGCATGGCAAGCTAATGATGTGGTTGTTTCAATGACGGGTGACGGTGTTAATGACGCGCCATCATTAAAACAAGCAGATATCGGTGTTGGTATGGGAATTACCGGTACAGAAGTATCAAAAGGTGCTTCAGATATGGTCTTAGCGGATGATAACTTTGAAACAATCGTAGTAGCAGTAGAAGAAGGACGTAAAGTATTTGCGAATATTCAAAAAGCTGTTCAATTCTTATTATCTGCCAACTTAGGTGAAGTATTTACTTTATTCTTTGCAACCATGTTAGGTTGGACAATTTTAGAACCCGTTCATATTTTATGGATTAACTTAGTAACAGACGTCTTTCCAGCGATTGCCTTAGGTTTAGAAGGCGCTGAAAAAGGTTCAATGAAACATGCTCCTCGTACATCAAAAGATAGTTTCTTATCATTTGGTGTTTTACCAAGTATTATTTACCAAGGTATTATAGAGGGCGGTATTACATTATTCATGTATTGGTTAGCTGCTTATGGACCATTCCCGACTCAATTAGTAGGGGATGAACGTCATGTCTTAGCTGAAACAGTCGCATTCCTAACATTAGGTATGTTACAATTATTCCATTCTTATAATGTGAAATCGGTATTCCAATCATTATTTAGTACCAATCCATTTAACAACAAATACTTAAATATGGCCTTTGTTGGTTCTGGTGCTTTATTATTGATGGTTGTATTAATACCAGGTTTACAATCATTATTTGGCGTACATGATTTAACTGGTACTCAATGGTTATTAGTTGTTTTAGCGGGTCTAAGTATCGTTGTCTTCGTTGAAATCATCAAGTTTATTTTACGAGCAACTGGTGTAGCTGCTAAATATGAAAAATCAGGAGCAGACTTTAAAGTTGTTAAATAATTTAGTAAGACAATTTGAATAAACCAACTCGACTAAGATTGGTTAAAATCAAGGCTGGGCAGAGATTATATCTGTTTGGCCTTGTATTTTTATAATGAAAAAAGATGATTGAAGAGTCTCTGTTAAAAGATCGCATCGTTTAACGCGCCTGGACTGAGGTGGCGACAGAAGGGTCATAGGGTCGCTAGTTGTTGTGAATCTGTGTGGACTTTCGAAGAAAGAATAATCAAATAGTTGCTAGTTGTTGTGAATCTGTACGGGGCCAATGAAAAAAACAGAATCATTTTATATTATTTTGCTCCATCTTTCTTTGTTAAATGAGCGATATTTGAACAAAATTCATTAATAAGATTGACTTTCATCTTTAGGAAGAAAATTTTTACCAAAACCACGCTTTTTTGGTAGAAATGTCGTATAATAGGCGATGGAAACGTAAGGATAGCAGATAAGACGATTAAACGATTAGACCCTATTATACAATTCCTTTATTAATTTAATTAGAGGTGGCGCTGTGATAAGAACAATTGAAGAAGCAATAGAGTGGATGGATGACCAACAAACCGAAGTACATCGTGTAGGACTGAATAAAATTCAAGTCGCATTAGACTTTGTTGGTAATCCTCAAAGAGGTTTAAAGACAATTCATATCGGTGGAACAAATGGAAAAGGATCCGTGACTGCTTATTTACGAAATCTTTTTATGAAACATGGATTTACTGTGGGAGGCTTTACCTCACCACATATCATGAAATTTAATGAACGAATTAGTTTGAATGGAGAAGCTATTGACGACGAAACGGTCATTCGTTTAGTGAACAAAATGGTCGAACTTAATGAGTATATGGCTACGACCCCCTATAGTCGATTGGTATTTTTTGAACTTTATACGGTAATGATGTTTTTATATTTTAATGAAGTTCAACCGGATATTTGTTTAATTGAAGTCGGATTGGGCGGTTTAAACGATTGTACCAATGTGCTTGACTCTAAAGATATTTTGATTACCACGATTGGCAAAGATCATGTGGAACGATTAGGTCATACTTATCGTGAAATTGCACAACAAAAAGCTGGTATTATTCATGGTGATGCGGATGTCTTCATTGGTGAATTACCTGCTGAAGCTGAAGCAGAAATCGAACGAATTTGTGCCATCGAAGGGGCAACACTTTATCAATTGGGCCAAGATGCAACTTATGAAATTCAAAGCCAATCATTAACCCAAGGTAGTATTTTCCGATTCAATAGCCAAGATAGTTATTGCATTAACATGATTGGAAAACATCAAATTCATAATGCTTCCTTATCGTTATTATTTTTCCAACATTGGATGAGAAAATATGGTCATGTTATTGATACTCAGCTCGAACACCAAGCCTTATTTGAAACCAAGTGGATTGGCCGGATGGAAAAATTAAGTAATCAGCCATTAATTTACATTGATGGCGCTCATAATGAAGCCGGTTTGAATGCTTTGGCAGATACGATGCAGACCTATTTAGCAGACAAAAAGATTAAGTTAATATACTCAGGTCTAATGACAAAAAATCAATTAGAGCATGTTAATTTATTATTGAAAATGCCTTTAGCAGAAATAGTCTTTACCGAGTTTGAACATCCAAAGTCTATGTTAGTGAATGATTTTGAATTGTTGGTTAAACAACATCCTGAAAATAACATTCCAACGCGTTTTAGTATCGATTGGGAACAGGAACTAACGCCAGGTAATCAAGATGTTTTAGTGGTTACTGGTTCATTATATTTTATCGCTCAAGTTCGAGCTTATTACTTAAAAAAAGAGCCATTATTGACTGACGTATAAAAAAGATTGGATTAAAGTATTTTAACTCCTTTTGGTGTATCTATCACTGAAAGGAGTTTTTTTATGGAAGTTAGTAAAAATCGAAATCTATTTATAGAGGAAGTCCCTAAACAAAGTAGGCCACGTGAACGCTTATTATATTTTGGCGAAAAAGCATTGGCTGATCATGAATTGCTGGCAATCTTATTACGGACCGGTACCAGACAAGAAAATGTGATTGAATTGGCTTTACGTTTAATTCAAGAATTCGAAACTTTATATGGGTTAAATCAAGCAAGTTTAGAGGAATTACAAAGTGTTCCAGGGATTGGGCCAATAAAGGCCATTGAGCTAAAAGCGAGTATGGAGATTGGCTT
Source organism: Globicatella sulfidifaciens DSM 15739 (assembly GCF_900167405.1). GTDB lineage: Bacteria > Bacillota > Bacilli > Lactobacillales > Aerococcaceae > Globicatella > Globicatella sulfidifaciens. Next base: position 88,863 of record NZ_FUWO01000010.1, on the reverse strand, counting down.
AAGAATTGCGACCAGTACCATTCCAAAATATGGTAAGATCACGTCGACCAAGGATGTGGGAGAATGGCTTTTGCGCGAGATGAGACAATTTCATCAAGAACATTTAACAGCACTCTTTTTGAATACGAAAAATGAGATTATAAGACGGAAAGATATTTTTAAAGGGACGGTTAACAGTTCAGTTGCGCACCCTCGCGAGAGTGCGAAATGTTCCTTAGTGAAAAGCTAAGGCTCTTATTTTATAAGAGAAGGCTTATTTCGAAAAGTAGAATGAAGGGGTAACGTCCGGAAATACTTTCTTTAAGCTCCGCCATGCGATTTGTTACGTAAATAATAGATGGTATGAAGCGCGGTAAAGTCGGCAGAAAAATTTTGCAGTGATTTGATATGCCGGAAGTCGGTTAATAAGATGAGGAGAACGAAGTTATGTGGACCAATAAGTAAGTAGAGGTTTAGTAAGAAGTCTCGCTATGAAAGACCTTCTATTTTTACAGGAAATAGCGAACTTATTTATTGAAAGTAGCCATCTAAGTTAACCTAAATGATAGAAATAAGTCAACATTGAAAGCAGAAGCTAGGTAGAATTTACGTTCGCTAAACTAGTTGATTGGTGACAGTCATTAACTTCTGTGAGAGCGAAGGCATGACCTTTGAGTTGTCTAATCCACAAGGAGGAATAGCCTTCAGTCAATTGTGTAAAAGAGTATGATATAAAACATAATTGATGGAACGCGGTATGCGGTGAAAGCTGCACGTACCGTGTGGTGTGGGGGAAAAATTGGCGATAACTTCAAAAATTTACCTATCACAATTATTTAAAGAAGCCGTAAAATATCCAACTGCGCGAATTATTATTGGACATAACCATCCGTCCGGCGATCCAGAGCCATCGCAAGCGGATTTAATTTTTACCAAACGAATGATTGAGTGTGGTAATTTAATGGGAATTGAATTATTGGATCATATTATTATTGGACAAGATAATTATTTAAGTTTAAGAGAAGTTACCAATATTTTTGATTAGGTTTAATTAAGTAATTTTAAGAAATTAGAATTATCTATAACCAGTCTAAATATTATCAATAGAACAACTAAAAATGCTAGGCTTGCAGTTAAAACGATTAAATTAGACATTTTAATACATTGATCAACTTGATATTGTAAAAGTTAAATTTAAGAAAAAAAAGTTATTGAATTATTTTATCCTTGTTTTCAACGCGTCAACGAAGGCATCTATTTTCATTGAATTGATTTCGTCTTTGCATTATTATTGTGAAGGGATTCTTAAATTTAAGTCTTAGTGCTTGTTAACAAAATGAAAACGTGTTACAATAGACTTATGTTTTTGTTAAGGGAAAGTTTGAATTATAATTTGTTTTACCATAAGGGAAAGTTGATTTATATTTAGTTTTACCATTCACAGAAATAAATATTTACGTGCATAGGCACAAAGGAGTTCATTATTAATGGAACAAGGAACAGTTAAATGGTTTAATTCAGAAAAAGGTTTTGGATTTATCGAACGTGAATCTGCTGATGATGTATTTGTTCATTTCTCAGCTATCCAAGATGAAGGGTTTAAAACTTTAGAAGAAGGTCAATCAGTTACTTTCGACGTTGAAGAAGGCGCTCGTGGACCTCAAGCAGCTAACGTACAGAAAGCTTAATTTTAATTAAATCAATGATGCGGTTAGGACTTTGGTTCTAACCGTTTTTGTATTATTAAGACAATCACTAGCCACTAGATGCCTTAGTGCATTGAATGTTTCGTAATGATAACATAAAGCAAGCAAACAAAGCAATTGCTAACCTCTAGGTGACTTAGTACATTGAAGGGACTGAAAGCTTCGATTTAACCATTAGTGAATGAATTTGTTTTGTAAGCAATAGTAAAAAATTGGTATAATATAGAGGAGATGAGGTGTCGAAATGAAAGTAGAATTAATATCATGTGGAACAGAATTATTATTAGGCGATATTATTAATACCAACGCGGCTTATTTAGCAAATGAATTAGCTAATATTGGTGTGAATATTTATAAACAAACAACAGTAGGAGATAATCCTGAACGATTAAAAAGAGCATTAGAATTAGCCTTTGAAGCAGCTGATACTGTTATTATTACGGGAGGGTTAGGACCTACTGATGATGATTTAACGCGGAATGTTGCTGCCGAATTTATGGGAATGCCCCTTGAATTTCAAGAATCGGTCTGGCAAGAGATTGTTGATTATTTAATGGGAAAAAATCCTAATTATCAATTAGCTGACAATAACCGCAAACAAGCGATGGTGCCACAAGGAGCTATTATTTTACACAATCCGATTGGTACTGCGCCAGGATTAATCTTAGATAAAGACGAACGGCGAATTATTTTAATGCCGGGGCCACCTCGAGAAATGAAACGGATGTATCACGAACAAGTAGAACCTTATTTGAAATCAAAAAGTCATCAAGTTTTTGCATCGCGTTATGTTCGCTTTTTTGGCATTGGTGAATCATTATTAGAAACAAAAATTAAAGATATTTTAGATCAACAAACGAATCCAACGATGGCTTTATATGCTAAAACAGCAGAAGTATTATTAAGAGTGACCGCATCTGGTCAAAATGAAGCAGAGTGCTTATCTTTGATAGAAACAGCACTCCAACCGATTAAAGAACGGGTAGGTGAATATATCTATTTAGTCGGTACTTCGGAAGTATCTGAGACACAAACCGAAATACATCGAGTACTAGCTCGAACACTGATTGACAAACAATTAACTATTAGTGTAGCCGAGTCACTAACAGGTGGGGATGTAGCGTCATTACTAATTGAACAAAGTGGTGTTTCACAAGTGTTTAAAGAAGGGATTGTATGTTATTCCAATGAATCAAAAATAAACACCGTTGGCGTGAAAGAATCAACGCTTAAACAATTTGGTGCAGTGAGTAGAGAAGTCGCAAGAGAGATGGTCATGGGAGTCGTGCAAAGACTCAATGCTGATGTGGCAATCGCGACGACGGGTTTAGCTGGGCCTGAAAGTGATGAAAGTGGTAAACCAGTTGGCCTAGTGTATGTAGGAACTTATTATAACGGGCAAATTGAAGTGAAAGAATATCATTTCTTTGGCGACCGGGCGCTTATTAGGGACCGTGCGGCTAAAAACGCCTTGAATCAATTAAGATTAATGATCAATCGCGTCAAAGATAAATAGGTCTAGAGGCCGATTAAAGAATCACATTCAACCTGTATAATAATAATATAGAATAAAGGAGGTCTTTAAAATGCTTATGATGTATCATTTACCTTATGTATTATTAATGCTAATTTACTTCGCCTTACTAGCAAGTATCTTTACTAAGCAAGCAACATTTAAATATAAAAAAGTAACTCAAATTTCAAGCGGTGCCTTGATTATTGTCCTGTTTGCGAATTTATTGTCTACGATTATTTTCGGTCGTTATTCAGATATACCTGAAACCAATATCGTAGTAGTATCAACTGGTATTTTTGCAGGACATGCACTCATTTCCTGGTTGTTTGATTTATTAGATCGTCGCTTCCATCAAGACTGGTTAAGAGTGATTTATTATATTGGCATGGGATTAGTCGTATTGACCAGTTATTATGCTGGAATTGATACCTATTCGACCCGCCCGATAGACGGTATGATTGGCACGACCGTTATTATTTGTTCTTTGGTGGTAGCTTGTACTATTCCCTTCTTTGGAATGGCGTTGTTAATGGATTTTTTCACTATGCGTCATCATGCGCCTAAAAATTATAAATTTAAACCGACACAAGATAAGATAAATCATTATCGTGAACATGGTTTATCGGAACAAGAAATTGTCTTTTTCCGTCAACAAATGGCCGAAGCCAAAGAGCGGATTGAAAATATTGAAGTGGAAATGAATAAAGTGGCTAAATTAAGAGTCATTGAAAATCGACACAATTTAGTAGCCGTTTCAAAACAATATTTCAAAGATATTGTTAAAGAACCTGAACGGGTAGCTCAAGCAGGTATCTTCTTAAATAAATTATTACCATCATTAGAAGATTTAACCGCTAAATATACCGAGATATCCAGTCATGTTGCTAAAAACAAACAAACCTATTTAATCTTAGAAAAAAGTGCTCAGACAATTGACAATATTTGTGAATCCATTACAGAGAGCTATGTCCATTTCCATCAATCATTATATAATGATTTACAAGATGAAATAAAATTAGCGAATCGTGCGCTTAATAAGGAAATAGATAACACAACTAATCAAGATACGATTGATGAGTTAGTGAGCGACCCATTTAACTTTGAGGAGGAATAATATATGGCTGAAAAAGATACTGAAAGCTTATTTGATGAATTAATTGGCGAAGCGACATCATCAGAAGTTGAGGAATTAATTAGTAATCCTTTTGATGAAAAAACAACCCGTGATGAATTAACAAGTGTTCAAAAAGATTTATTAGATGCTCAAATGTTATCGAAGCGACAAATAACGAATAGTAAACTGATTGACCGTTTACCTGAACATCGTCAAAAGCAAGCGAAAGATTTAGCTAGTCAAATTGACGAAACCAACATGAATGCTGTCATTGCTTATGGTTCCAATGCCCAAAAGAAATTAAGTGAGTTCTCACATTCAATGCTAAATCGTGTTCAATTAAAAGATACTGGAGAAATTGGTGATTCATTAACCGAATTGATGACTCAATTACAAAAATCTAACCCAAAAGATTTAACCGCTGAACCTAATCTTTTTAAACGATTATTTGGAAAGGTGAAAGCTTCAATTTCCGAAACGCAAATACAATACCAAAAAATTGGTAGCCAAATTGATAAAGTAGCCATCCGTTTAGAACGTGAGAAAAATGAGTTATTAAACGATAACTTAATGTTAGAACAATTATACGAGAAGAATAAAGATTACTTTGAAGCACTCAATATTTATATCGCTGCCGGTGAAGTAAAAATGCAAGAATTACAAGAAAAAATTATTCCTGAAGCGATTGAAAAGGCTAAAAAAAGTAATAGTCAAATGGATGTTCAAGTCGTCAATGATTTAAATCAATTTTTAGATCGTTTGGATAAGCGAACGCATGATTTACGATTAACTCGCCAAATGACGATTCAACAAGCACCTCAAATTCGTATGATTCAAAATACGAACCAAGCATTAGCTGAAAAAATCCAAGTATCAGTGCATACGGCGATTCCATTATGGGAAAACCAAATAACGATTGCCTTAGCCTTATTAAGACAACAAAATGCTGCAGTTTCTCAACGTCAAGTTTCGGAAACAACGAATGATTTATTATTAAAGAACTCTGATATGTTAAAACAAAGTGCTATTGATACCGCGCGAGAATCTGAACGTGGTGTAATTGATATTGAGACTTTACAAAAAACGCAAGCAAACTTAATTGAGACATTAGAAGAAACCTTGCAAATTCAATCAGAAGGGCGCCGTCAACGTGCCTTGGCTGAACAAGAATTACAAGCAATGGAGCTTGATTTAAGAGATAAATTATTGCAAATAACGGCCGAACAAAAGCAACAAGAAGCCAATCGCACACAGGACGATAATTATCAATTTTAATATAACAAAACGGAAAGAAATGCTGATTTCTTTCCGTTTTATTTTTTCAAGTGAGTCAAAAGGGCTTGATGATGCTTAATATTATTATAAAAAATATAGGCAAAAGCCATCGGCTTCTTAGCGAGTGGAAGAATGTACCGAAGTGGTACAGAAAAAGGGAGTAAGCTAGAAGTAGAAAATCATTTGAATTTCACTACGTCTGCTCACTCCCGAATCGAGTAGCTATTAAGTCATTTGATAGGACACTGTTTAAGACTACTCAGCTATTAAATTGTCAATATCGATTACTAACGTTGGCAAGCAATACGTTGTTTCCTGTCCAAAGCCAGAAGTTTTTAAACATTATTATTTAAGTTCGAAGAAGAACGCGTCCTTTTCACCTAAACGGTCAAAATCAGTATCTTGAGGTTTTAATTCTAATACCCATTCATCTTCTGCGAATTTTTCATAAGTTTTGCCATCCATTAAAAATGTATGGTAACGTGAGGCTGTTTCACCAGCAAGTAATTCACGATTTTCTAAACGTGGCTCTAATAAACCTTCGCTGAAGTATCTAATCATATCAGCTAATGCCAAGGTACCTGAAACCATATCTAACTGTAAATCTTTTTTAGTTTGATTGTCATATGTTACAGCCACTGTTAATAAATAGGCACCATCTTCAAAGTCAGCAAAGCGATCTTTATAATCTTCATTTGGCTCTAATTCAGTTATTTGGTAACTATCAACCGTAATAGTTAAACCTTGGGATTCAATGGTTTCACCCAATTCAACTTCATCAACTAACGTTTTATTCCCCCAATTTTCTAATGTGTAGACATCAGGATAAAAATCAGCGGCTGCGGCTGCAATTTCTTCACCTTTAGTAGTAAATGGAATACGAATGTTAGTTCCACGAGCTAATAAAGTCTCAGTTTCAAAATCTTCAGAGGTATAAACAGCTGGTGTTTCCATTAGACCAATACCTTCGGCTTCAATTTTTTCCATTGTATTTGGTGTAATCGGTAATGGATAGAAACCACGAATTTCTTGACCCGCTTCTAAGACACCTTCATTATCGTTATGGAATAACCAATTGATTGATTGTGATTCTTTCACTAAAGAATTATTATTCGTAATAAAATCTTCATTACCGGTCACCGTCGTATTAAAGGTAGGGACAGGGTAAAGGTCTTGATCACATGTATTTCTTAAGGTGATATCATAGACGATTACGCCACCTTTTTCTGTTTGATCACCAAAAACATATTCCCAGTCAACATCGAAATTACTTATTTCATAGTAGTAATAACCATTGATGATAATATCAATGCCTTCAACATCTTCAGTTAAATTGATTGGTTTTAAGTTTTTATATAAAACTTCTACTTTTTCAGCTTCTAATATTTCTTGTAACTTAGCTTGATAAGCTTCCCAATCGGCTGCATCATCATCGTCTGCATCATCGTCATTGGCAGGTGCTTCTTCATCATTAGTTTCATTGTCATCAGTATCATCGGCATCTTCGTCAGAACTTTCATTATTTTCGGAAGATTCTTCTGTGTCATTTGTTTCTTCTGCGACTGTAGTTTCTTCTGATGTAGTTTCTTCTTCATCTTCGGACACCGTTGTTGTTTCCTCTGCATAAGCAGGGGCAAGTGTTGGTACGAAAGTACCGGCTAACAGCGACAATATCAGTGTACTAGCTAATAATGATTTTTTCATTCTACTTCTCTCCTCTCATATTAACTACTTAAAGCATAGCCAAATTTAAATTCAAAGTAAAATGATAAGCTTTTTAAAATGTTTAAAAAATTAATAAGAATTTTAGTTAATGAGTTTGTTAGTATTATATGTTTTTCACAAAGTTAGATAAAAAGAAGAGTCAAAAGAGTGGTGGAATCAATGATAATAGAGCGTCTAAATAGTTTATAAGTAATCTTATTTTGTGAAAAGAAAAATAAAAACGACCGGAAATGGGATAATTCCAGTCGTTTTCGATTTAAGCTTCTTAATTAAAAATTAAGTTATTCAATTATTGTATAATTGGTAGCGAATGATTGAGATGGTTATTTTACTAGGTATTCAATCATCACATCTTGATTTGCTTCATCTTGATTTGCTTCATCGGTATTACCAGCATAATTTGGTGTTGCTAAAGAAATACCACCTTGAGCATTATGGAAAAGATACATGTCTTTAGCTAAATCTCCCTCAAGCTCCGATACTTTGATAACGGTATTGACTTTAACATTACGGACACCAGAGCCATCATGTGAATTGACACGAATTTCTTTTTCTGGGACTACCTCAAATTTTATTTCGCCATTTTGAGGTTCAGTATCAGGGTAGACAAAGCTCACGGTTCCTTCTGATGAATTTAATGTGATTTCATTTGGAATATTCATGCCGTCATTACCAAAGAGAGTGTCACTTGATACTTCACTCTTATCAACCATAAATGGATATTGACTTGGGTCAACAGCTTCTTCATTTCCTGAATTATCTTCAGGGACATATTCACCAACTATGTATTCAATCATTACATCTCTATCTGCTTCTTCTACATTGCCAGCGTAATTTGGCGTTGCAAGAGAGACACCGCCGTTCGCATTTTGGAATAGATACATTTCATTTGCGAAATCTCCTTCAATACCTTCAATTTGAATGACGGTATTGACTTTGACATTACGAATGCCTGATCCATCATGTGAGAAAATACGAATTTCTTTGGTTGGAATATTAGTAAAGGTTGCTGTTCCAGCTGGTTCGCTACCATCAGCAGCTTTAAATGTAACAGAGTTAGCGTCAGTATTGATAATAATATTATTTGGAATATTCATTCCTGGATTAAAGAATGGTGTTTCACCAGCTATATGTGATAAATCAACCCTGTAAGGGAAATCATCTGTATTTTCTTCAGTAGGTGCTTCAGTTGTTTCTTCAGCAGGTGCTTCAGTTGTTTCTTCAGCAGGCGCCTCAGTTGATTCCTCAGCAGGCGCTTCAGTAGATTCTTCAGTAGGCGCCTCAGTTGATTCCTCAGCAGGCGCTTCAGGTTGAGTACCCACTAGGTATTCTAACATGACGTCTTTTTCGGATTCGTCAACATTACCAGCGTAGTTTGGTGTAGCTAATGAGATACCACCATCTTTATTAACAAATAGGAATAGATTTTCGCTACCTTGTTTTGAACGAATTACTGTATTTACTTTAATATCGCGAATACCAGAACCATCGGCAGAGAAGACACGAATGTCATGTGTTGGAATATTGGTAATTTCAATATTTGATACTTGTGATTCTTGTTCCGGATAATCGTAAGCTAAGGTTAAATCATTTTTAGCTAAGTTTAATCCGTTAGGAATATTCATACCTTCACGTACGAAGTAAGTTTTATCTTGTAAGATATTTAAATCAACCATATATGGGAAGTCTTCTAAACTAGGTTCTTCAACATCAGTTTGGGAAGGTGTTTCAGTTAGAACATATTCTAACATACCTTCTTGACCAGCTTGTCCGCTGTAATCTGGAGTTAATAATGAAATCGTACCAGAATTATTGAAGAATAAGTATAAATCTTCGGATTCTTTAGCGCCAGTATCAGCAACAGGTTTTAAATGTAAAACGGTGTTGACTTTTACTTGACGAGTTGAGCCATCTTGAGCAATAGCTGTCAATTCTTTAGTGTCAATATTCTCGGTTGTTAATTCATAAGTAGCTTTGCTGTCCATCAGGTAAACACGTTTATCTAATAGTGAGACTTGAATATTGTGTGGGATACCATCGCCATCACGTTTAAATGTTGCATGACCACCGAATTGATTTAGATCTACGGCATATGGCTTATTAGCATCTTCTTTAATACTTTTATCTAATTGATCCACGGTGTCTTTATTTTTAGCCGCTTCAGTTTCTGAGTAATCTTTTGCGACTTGTTTTAAGAACTCAATGGTTTCATTTGATAACTTTATATCAGGATTGTTATTGATAATGGTTTGAACAATAAAATCGATGTTAACTTCTTGATTATTTACCACTGTATTGGTAATTTGGGTTTTCATTTCAACAATAATTTTATTGATTTGAACATCCGTTACTTGATTTTCTTTTTTCGCTTGTTCTACTAATTGAATCTCTTTTTCAGCGACGACGATTGATTTTTGATCAACTTTTAAGCCGGCTTTTTCAAAGAGAGCATAAACACCTGCTAACGCACCTTCACCGGTTACCGGTTTAACAGTTGCGATTTTAATGAGCACGTCTTTAGCACCTGAAGTAATGGCTGCATTTTGATATGTAGTTGGTTTGACCACTAAAATATTTTGTGGGGTAATAACTTGTACTTGTACACCAGAACCTTCTGGTAATTTTTCAATTAAAGCACTTGAGAAAACACCAGTATTTTGATTGGACCCATCTTGTAAATATTGGTTAACGACAGTACCGTCAACATAAATAGTATTATCGATAGGTAAATTATTGGCACCTAATAGTTGTTTTGTTTGCTCAGCTTCTTGTGCAGTTAAAGATGCACCTAATGATAATTCACGTTGTGGTGCAGTGGCTGGGGTTGTTGCTTGAACTTCTGTTAATGAGATGACACTAGAGCTAATTGGGACAATTGCTAAGGAACTTAACGCTAAGACCACGGTCATTTTTTTCATAAGTTTCATAATAAACTCCTCCTCTTTATGATTTAATTATATCATTAATTATTTTGGAGTGGGTGAAAAAGGCTTGAATAAAATTTGAAAATGTGAACCGTTTACGAATTTTTTGTAAAAAAAAAAGAAGTCAAAAGACTTCCATTTTTAATCAATTATTTTTTTGATTCGTGGTATTTTGTCATAATACCTTTTGTAGAGAATAAGTTACGAACGGTATCAGATGGTTGTGCACCATTAGCTAACCATTGTAAAGCTAATTCTTCTTTAATGTCTAAAGTAGCTGGTTCTGTAAGTGGGTTGTAAGTACCGATTTGTTCGATAATACGACCATCACGTGGAGAACGAGAGTCTGCAACAACGATTCTGTAGAATGGTTGTTTTTTTGCACCCATACGTTTTAAACGGATTTTAACTGCCATGTTCATTTCACCTCCATAAATATCATTCACAAGTATGTATTGTATCAGATTATTATCACCCTGTAAAGTATTTTTCCTTTACACCTTAAATTTTTTTTAATTAATATTTTTTCAATTGATTCCAATCAATTTTACGGTAGACAAATGCTGCAATTAAAACGGTTAATCCATTTGATAACAGCATTGAAATCCAAATTCCGGTTGAACCAAGATTACTAAAGTTACTGAATAGCCAGATTAATGGCAAACGAAATAACCATAGACGTCCGATTGACATGAACATCGAATAATTGGTTTTACCCATCCCCTGGAAGACCCCGTTATAAGAAGAGAAGAATCCCATAAAAAAGATAATTAACGTACTATACATCAAATATTCAATGGCTTGATTCCAAAGGTTTTGATTACTCATATCAGTTATAAAGAGTGACAGTAAATTTTGTTTAAACAAGAAAATAATGATTGAAGAAATAATTGAAATGAAGCCAATGATTAAATTAGTACGTCTAAAGATTGATTTGGCACGATCAAATTGTTGTGCTCCGATATTTTGACCAATTAATGAAGTTAAAGCCATCCCAATTCCCATTTGTGGTTGTGTTAATAAATCAGATAAACGATTGCCCATCGAGAAAGCTGCTAAAGTATCCGTTCCATAGGACTGGATTAAGCCATTTAAAACTGTAAATCCCATGGCAGCGCCACTATAACCTAAGGCGGAAGGGAGAGCAATTTTTGTTAACTCTTGAATAATTGGAAAATGGTATTCGCGATTTAGCAAGTGTACTTTAACTTGCGACTGACGTTTAACCACATAAGCGGCTAGTATTAAGAGAATCAATTTCGAAATGACCGTCGCCCAAGCGGCACCCGCAATTCCCATATCCAAACCAGGTAAATTAATTAAGGGAATAGTTTTAAAAATAAAGATCGGGTCTAAAATCACATTGATCAAAGAGGAGATGGTACTAATTATCGTGATGGTCTTATTATTTCCTTCAGAGTTGAGGATTGCTTGGTAAGCAAAATAACCAAAGTCAAAAAAGAGACCGATGAAATTAATTTTTAAATAAGTCGTACTTTTAAGCGCGAATTCTCCTGTACCACCCATCCAGCTAACAAAGTTTGCTGAATAGATATAACCAATAATCGAAACAAATAATCCAATAACTAAAGAGAGGTTTAGCGCATTTTGAGCAAATTGATTGGCTTTTTCATATTGTCGCGCCCCTAAGCGTTGTGCTATTAAGGTAGTGGCACCTACGCCAATCCCCATACCTAAAGAAATAAATAGGAAATTGAGTGGCCAAACAAAAGCAGTAGCAGCAAAGTCATCTGAAGAGAGCTGGGCCACATAGAGACCATCCGTTAAATTATAAAGGGTTCGAACTAAATTATTGAACATCAATGGTGCTGAAAGGGCAATAATGGTTTTCGTAATGTTGCCCTCCAACATAATATTTTGTTTTGTTTTTTCCATATTTTTTATCACCAAACGGTATTATAGCAGTTTCATGAATTATTTGCACCTGTTAAGTAATTTTTTAGGCAAAAATATTTCAGTTATTGTTAAAATATGCTATCGTTATTTTGAAAGTGTATGAAAGAGGGATGAATATGAAACAATATGATTTAATTACCATCGGTGGCGGTAGTGGTGGCAGTGGAGCAGCCAATCGTGCAGCTGAATATGGAGCCAAAGTTGCAGTCATTGAAGGTGGATTGGTTGGTGGGACTTGTGTTAATTTAGGATGTGTACCTAAAAAGGTAACTTGGTATGCCGCCAGAGTAAATGAGGCCATTCGTCATTATGGACCGGGATATGGTTTTACTGCTGATAATGTACAATTTGATTATCATAAATTTTTAGAAGCGCGTGATGGTTATGTTAGCCGTTCACGTAATGGTTATGGCACTCGGTTTGAAAAAAATGGCATTGATCTTTATCAAGGTTTTGCTAAATTTCTAAATAATAATCAAGTTGAAGTTAATGGTGAAGTATTAGAAGCGAAACATATTGTGATTGCAACCGGTGGCCGTCCGACTTTACCTGAGGTTAAGGGGATTGAATTAGTTAATACTTCTGACGACTTTTTCAATTGGGACAGTTTACCAGAGAGTGTGGCAATTGTCGGTGCCGGCTATATTGCCGTAGAATTAGCGGGTGCATTACATTCATTAGGTGTTAATTCACATTTAGTCGTCAGATATGACCGTCCATTACGACAATTTGATCAAATGCTAGGCGAGAGTTTAGTAGAAGCAATGGCTCAAAATGGTCCGACATTAGTACCTAATACCACGATAACAGAATATCGTCAAAATGGGGATAAAATTGATTGTTTAGTCGGGGATGAAGTCATCTTAACCGTTGATAAAGTAATTATGGCGATTGGACGTCAACCTAATACCGACCAATTAGGTTTAGAAAACACTGATGTTGAATTATTGCCATCGGGTCATATTAAAGTCGATGATGGTCATCAAACAACAGTGCCAACTATTTATGCGATAGGTGATGTAATCGGTAAAGCAGATTTAACGCCGGTAGCCATTAAAGCTGGACGTCAATTATCAGAGTATTTGTTTAATGATGCGACAACTTCTGCCATCTCATATGACATGATTCCAACGGTTATTTTTAGTCATCCAGCTATTGGAACGATTGGTTTAACTGAACAGGAAGCAGTTGATCAATATGGAAAAGATGCCGTTAAAGTGTACCGTACTAAATTTTTCTCAATGTACGCAAGTGCCGCTTGGCATCGTGAACCATGTTATTTTAAATTAGTTTGTGTAGGTGAAGAAGAAAGAGTGATTGGCTTACATGGCATTGGTGAAGGCGTGGATGAAATGATTCAAGGTTTCGGTGTTGCTATGAAGATGGGTGCTACCAAAGCACAATTTGATGCGGTCGTTGCCATTCATCCTACGGGAAGTGAAGAATTTGTGACGATGCGTTAACATCTTGATTAGTAATGCTAATTGGATGGCTTCATGGAACAGCTTGACATGTCATAATAATGATTTTAACCATGATAATTATTAGCTTGTAGTGCTTTTATTAGGTATAATGGCGTTACATTCAATTTGAGGAGAGGTTACGATGATAGTAAATTTAATTGTTGGTGGAGTTATTGGCTGGTTAGCTGGCTTACTTTTAGGTAAAGACATTCCTGGTGGTGTTATTGGTAACATTATTGCCGGTTTATTAGGGTCAGCTATTGGAGAATATTTATTCCACGATACAGGTTTTATCGCTTCATTTTTAGGAGCAGTTATTTTAATTATTGTCTTTAGCTTTATCAACAAAAATAGAAGATAAATAAGGTATTAAATAAGTGGACAAGAGCTTAAAGTGTTAAAACTTTTAGACCTTGTCCATTTTTTATTTTATCGATTTGTAAGTTGATTACCAAGCGTTCAGATTATCAGATAAATACGCACTAGCAAAGCGTTAGATTGTTATGTCAGCGTTTGATTTCGCCTCAAACAAAAAATAGGCAGGGAGTGGGCAAGAAGTAGAAAATCATTCGATTTTCGCTTCGTCTGCCCACCTCTGCACAGTTGGGAATAGACCTCACACTAGTCTTTAAGACTTAGTGTGAGGCCTATCACCCATTGCGCTGATGAGTTTTGAATAATAACTTGATTGAATTCAACAAGTATTTTCCATCTTCAAACGCTATTATTATACAGTTTCATAACCGACCATTAGACCACCACGTTGCGCATAGTAGCTACATAAGCCACTAGTTGGACGGATGTTAATGGTTGCCTGTGGAAATGATTTTAAAATGACCTCTTTTAGTTTTAAGGCACCAGATTCATTTAAGCAATGTGAAATATCAATGCGTCCATTATTAAAGTTAGCTTCGGTAAGTACGTCAACAATTGAATTGTGTGCACGTTTTTCCCCTTTTGATTTATGAACGACTTCAATTTGACCAACGTCACTACGAACACCAATTAAGCGAATATTCAGTAAACCAATCATCCCACCCACTATACGGTTTAAGCGACCATTTTTTACTAGATTATCAACTGACTCTAGCATAAAGACTAAACCAGTTGATTGATGATAATTTTCTACTTCTGTCACGACGTCATCGAATGATTTGCCTGCTTGTATTAATTCAATCGTCTTATCTACTAAAATATCCATTTCAGTCCCAGCAGAAAGAGTATCAATAATTTGAATGTTTTTTTCAGGGTGTGATTCTAAAACAAGGTTTTTGGCTAATTGAGCACTATTAAAGCTTCCTGATAATGCACCCGAAATTGTAAAACAAATAACATTATCTGCACCCATAAAAGCTGATGCGTAAGTATCAGGTGACGGACAAGCGGTTGAAGAACCTAATTTGCTATGTTCCATAGAGTCCATTAAATCCGGAACTTTACTAAGATCGTCATCAATAAATAACTCGGTACCAATATTAATTAATAAGGGAACCACTTGAAAACCAATCTCATCGGTTATTTTTTCTTCATGTCTAATGCATGATCCGGAGTCAGCAAGTATTTTCCATTTCATGTTTTTTACCTCCTTGGGTTTTATCTAAGTATATAAAAATAATGGTGAAAGTGCAATTATTTAGGGGGATTTAATGATCGGGTTATCAAGATCGTTTCTATATAATCTATCAATCATTTTAAAAGTTCGTTGTCAAAAAATATTTCTATGGCAATTTTTAGCAGATTGATTGAAATAGTTTTCAAAACTAGATAAAATATAAGTGTAAATAGGATTTAGGAGGGATACAATGATTTTAGGAAATTTAAACAAAGCAAATCTATTGGTCATTATTTTTCTGTTTTTTGGATCAGTATCAGTAGGATTTACCATGATTGGCGAGACTCATTACGCCATTATGTCGATTATTATTGGCGCAATCATCCACTTTTTTAATGGAGCGTATCAATACCAAGAAGATTTGGAAGAAGAAGAATTATCGTTTGCAATTGAATTAGATTCTTTAAGCAAAATGGTAACTTATGGATTGGCACCGAGCGTTTTGTTAGTGCAGATTACCAATCAGAGCGTGGTTTCGGTAATGGTGGCTGCTTTTTATTTATTAGCAGTAGCGACTCGAATTGCTCATTATAATCGGCCTTTGGAGCTTCAAGGTGAAGTAGAAGAAAGTTCTGTCTATGGTTTACCGTTAGTGTCGATTGCGATGGTGTTACCATTATTATCAATTTTAACTTGGATAGCACCCACCACCTTGGTGATGTATCTTTGGATTTTAGCATTTGGATTGTGTTTAGTGGGCTTTATATTAAAAATTGAACTTCCTAGAATTCCTGCTAATTTTATTTTTGCTATTTTAGCATTAGGGGCATTTGCATTAGGATTGTTATTAATTCAAGGACCGATAAAATTTTAATGAAGATTGGGATAAAACTGAAGATGGACTGAAAGTACTGCCATGTCTTACTTTTCGTTACATTTTAGTAAAGATTAGGATAAAACTGAAAGCTGGACAGAAATTGATGATTTCTATCCAGCTTTATTGATGTTTGGATTGTGATATACAGTGTAGTAACCTAACAAATGTGGATTGAATCATTAAGCGCATGATGGCGACAAAAGATAGCAGTTGGTAGCTGGGAGTAGACCAGAAGTAGAAAATTGAATAATTTTCGCTTCGTCGGCCTACCCCCGCACAGTTGAGTAGGCCTCAAACAAGTCGAAAGACGCAGTTTGAGACCACTCAACCACTGCGCTTCTAATTATTGAGCAATAACTCGATTGAATTTATCAACTTTATCCCAAACCACGTTAAGACGTAGTTTGAGGCCACTCAACCACTGCGCTTTTAATTACCGAGCAATAAGTTGATTGAATTTACCAAGTTGAGGACCAATCTCTTTAAGACGCCGTTTGAGACCACCCAACCACTATGCTATTAATTATTAAACAATAATCTTAACTAAATTTTTCAAGTTTATGCCTAGCCTCCTTATTCAATCATGATTCTTTTTTATTTAGTTGTTCTTCATTTCTAATGTGGTTACTGTTATAATAAAGAATGTTAACTCAATACAATAATGATATTTATCCATATTATCCTTGAAAGGAGATTTTTGATGTCTAAAAAATCTATCGATACGATTTCTGATCAAATTGAATCCATCTTAACCTCGATTATTCATGATGAAGATGTATCAGAAAAAAATATTCACCAAATTGATGAAACGACCATTCAAATCAATGAACAAATTTATCATGTTGCAACCAATTATCGCGAAGGCTTTGATTTTAGTGCTTTTGAAGCGCGCTATCAAGAGTATTTTGATCGTTTTGATTTTATTGTAGGCGATTGGGGCTTTGAACAATTACGTTTAAGAGGTTTTTATCAAATTAATCGTCGTAAGGTTCCACGTGAACAAATCATTGATTACTTAGACGATTATTTAAAGGAGTATTGTAATTTCGGCTGCCGTTATTTTGTTTTAGCAAAAGAAGAAGCATTGGTCAAATACAATCAATTGCGCGAACGAATGAGCCATGCTAAGCCACAGTCTAAGCGACCTACAAAAAATCCAATTAATACGATTCATCAAAAACAACAAAATTCATTGACAACGAATAATGAGAAAAATAAACGGAAATCACGCCATAAACGTCATAATCAACGTGAACAAAATCAAGCTTTTCAAATTAAGCAATTAGGAAAGCAACAGACACCACAGAACAAAAAAGCTGATTTTGAAGCCAATAAAGTGGTGAAATCAAAACAAAAACAAACTCAGCGTACTAACAAACGAAATTTTATTATTAAACAACAACCTTAGAAGGAGCATTCAATGAAAAAGTATAAAGCTTATTTAATTGATTTAGATGGAACCGTATATTTTGGAAAAAGACGAATTCCAACGGCAGAAGCCTTTATTAAAAAGTTGCATGAAAAAGAGATACCCTATTTATTTATGACGAATAATGCAACGAAAACGCCGGAAGAAGTGGCCTTAAATTTACAGAATAATTATCATTTACCAGCTGAACCAAAAAATGTTTATACTTCGTCATTAGCGTTAATTGATTATTTAAATATACATCATCCGGGACAAACAGTCCATGTAGTGGGTGAGCCTTCATTTAAAAAATTGATTGAAAATGCCGGCTATCAGATTGACCAAACAGAAAATGCGCAAGTGGTCGTGCAAGCACTGAATCGTGAAGTAACCTATCATGAACTAGCAACAGCGGCCAATGCTATTCGCCAAGGCGCACCATTCATTGTGACCAATACCGATCGTCGTATACCAACGGAAAACGGTATGATGCCGAGTTCAGGAGCATTAACTGCTTTTATCCAATATACGACGGAAGTAGATCCGATTATTATGGGGAAACCTCACCGTCCTATTTTAGAAGGCTGCTTACATCGATTAGGATTGACAATTGATGAAGTGTTAATGGTGGGAGATAATTATGAAACTGACATCCGAGTTGGGATTGATAATGGGATGGATACACTATTAGTATTAACGGGTGTGACTCATCCGGAAGATGTTGCCAATTTACCAATTCCACCTACTTATGTGGTGGAAGATTTATCGCAATGGGAGCTTTAATATGATTCATTTCAAACAATTCATGCGTGTGCTGTTGATGATTGTTGCATTCATTAGTTTGGCGATTTCAATCGTCATCTTTTCAGGCGGATTGATTTACCGTGGCTATTTAAGTTTTGTTGATTTAGCTACGCCAGTCGGATTAACCAAATCACAATTATTAATCAATATCGATCATATGATGGACTTTTTAATTTTCCCTCAAGTTCATACCCTTAATTTTCCTAATTTTTCTAGTTCTGCTGCTGGTATCCAACATTTTGTTGAGGTAAAGTATTTAATGCAAGCAAATTTTGTCTTGACTATTTGTGGCTTAATATTTTTAGGATGGAATTATCAATCTACTAACAAATTAGGTGTCAAAAAATTGCAATATCAACTCTCTAAATTAGCGGTTTATTTTCCACTTCTTTTACTTTTTTTAATGGTCATTGCCTTTGATCAAATCTTCTTGTTATTCCATCAAGTTTTTTTTCGAAACGATTTATGGTTATTCGACCCCTTAGTCGATCCGATTATCTTAGTCTTACCAGAAAATCTATTTTTAATTTATTTTGTCAGTGTCATTATTTTATATGAATTATTATTAGCGATTTATCGACGCATTATGAAATAGGAGGAATGACCATGTTAAATGTCGGCACCATTGGTACTTCTTGGATTACCGAACAATTTATTCAAGCTCTAAAATTGACGAGACGTTATCATATTAAGGGAATCTATTCTCGTAACGCTAAAAATGCCCGTGATATTGCTAAGTTTTATCAAGCTGATTATTATTGTGATCAATTAAATAATTTATTATATGATCCCGCCATTGATGTTATCTATGTTGCGAGTCCGAATAGTTTGCATTTTCGGTATGCGAAAGAAGCGATTCGAGCGGGGAAACATGTGATTGTTGAAAAACCGGCCTTTGCTTCGGTTAGTGAATGGTATCAAATCCATCAATATGCTGAACAGCAAGGGGTAAAAGTGTTTGAGGCAGCACTACACTACCATAATCGTAATTATCGACGTTTAAGACAATTAGTTCGTAATTTACAAAAGGGACATTCACAACCATTTTTAGGGGCTAATTTTAATATTGGTCAATATTCTTCTCGTTATGAACAATATATTCAAGCGATGGCGGGTCAAGAAGAGCTACCGAATATTTTTAACCCTAAATTTGCGGGTGGTACTTTAATGGACATTGGTGTTTATCCATTATATGTAGCCTTGGATTTATTCGGTATGCCTGATAGCGTCAGTTACCATACCGTTAAAGGTCCAAATCAAATTGACTTATTTGGTAATGCGATTTTAAAATACAAAAATTCTCAAGTAAATATTTTTATGTCTAAAGGCGTTCATTCGATTATGCCATCTGAGATTTACTTCGATGATGAAACTGTGGTGATTGAGGGCATTACTCGAATTGCAAGTGTTAAATTAATTAATAAAGCGGGACAAGAGGCTAAAGTAATCGATTATCGCCCAGAAAATGTTATGTACGATGAACTAATTGCTTTTGCAGAAGTATTGACCGATCCCGATAATATTCAGCAACAAGTTCGTTATGAAGACTGGAAGCAGATGAGTTTACAAGTTGCACAAGTCATGGAACAATTAAGAAAATCAGCCAATCTAAAATTTAATTAAGGAGTCAATATGACAAATTTTATTCAAGAACCTTTTAAAAAGATATGGGACCAGGAGGGGTTCGAGCAAATGAGTCCCATACAAGAAGCATTATATCCCATCATTCAAAGCGGTGAATCAGTAATAGCTGTTTCACCAACGGGAACCGGTAAGACATTAGCCTATCTGTTACCATTATTTACGCAAGTTGAAAAAAATAATACTTTGCAATTAATAGTCTTAGCGCCATCACAAGAATTGGTTAAGCAAATCGGAGAGGTAGCTGAACTTTGGGGGCGAGCCAAAGAACTTCAAGTCCTAACAATTTTGGGTAGTGCCAATATGCAACGCCAAATTAATGCCTTAAAAGACAAACCGGAAGTCATTGTGGCTTCTCCTGGTCGTTTATATGAGTTAAGCGAACAATCGCGTAAATTGAAATTGCATTTAGTAAAAGCCATTGTTTATGATGAAGCGGATTATTTATATGAAGATGATCAAGCTATTACCATTGACAAGTTTACTAATAAATTAATGCGTGATGTGCAAAAAATCTGGGTTTCGGCTACTTTTGGTCCAGCGCTAGTTAAAGTGGCAGCCGAGATGGGGGACAGTATCCGGGTCGTAAACGCAGACCAACAGCCATTAGCTAATATCGAACATTTTGGTTTGGTGGTGCAAAATCGTCAAAAAATTCAATATTTAAAACGTCTGTCGCATGTTGAAGGAATGCAAGCCATCGTCTTTTTTGAGCAAGTGAATGAAGTAGACCAAGTGACAGCGAAATTAATTTATGATGGCCTTAATGTTGTATCGTTACATGGGCAATTGTCAAAATTAGAGCGTGAACATGCTATTAATGCCTTTAGAGAAGGCAAAGCTACTTATTTATTGACAACCGATGTTTCAGCACGAGGTTTAGATATCGAAGACTTACCGTGTGTGATTCACTATAATCGCGTCAATGATGCTCGAACCTATTTCCACCGTTCTGGTAGAACTGGTCGCATGGGTAAAAAGGGAACCGTCTTATCATTATTAAATGAGCAAGAGTTCAGGGATTTAGCTCATATATTAAAAAATGAAGGGGTTAACTTACAAGAACGCGCTTATTATCAAGGAAAACTCGTGACCATTGAAGAACGTGATGCGTTACGATTAGCGAATATTGAAGTTGAAAAAGAGCAAAGTATTAAACGCAAAGCACTAGCAAAAAGTAGAGCCAATCAACCAAAAACTAAGAAGAAAGTTGTGAAGAAGAAAAATCGTTTGCGTGACACTAAAAACAAAGGCAAACGTCGTGGCAAATAATCAATCAATTCATACGGCTTCTTACATCACTATTATATGCCATTTAATCGATTAGGCATAACCATACAAAAGAGAGATCTCAAAGTATAAATAGTAAAAAATAGGTAACAATAATAAAAGCTCATTGAAACCCAATTAACAGATTTTTAATCCATATCGATAAGGGGAGAATTTTGATTAAGCTCAAATTGTAATCAAATTTCTTCTCTTATTTGTTTTTAAAAGATATAATTGAGATATTGTGAGTGATAGATTATAATATAATGAGTAAATATATCGGAGGGGTATCATGACTGAAAATAAATTAATTTTGACACTATTTGGCGCGACTGGAGATTTGGCGTCGCGTAAATTATATCCCGCAATTTATCGACTATACAAGAATGGTCATCTTTCGAAACATTTTGCCTTGATAGGAACCGGAAGAACTAAGTGGAGCCACGAGGATATGCGTCATACTGTTAGACAAAGTGTCGCAAAAGAAGTAGAAGATGCAACACATTTGGAAGAATTCTTAACACATATGTATTATTTATCCCATGATGTGAATGATAAAGCACATTATCAAAATTTAAAAGCTTTTCAAGCAGAGCTTGATCAACAATACCAAACCGATGGGAACCGTATTTTCTATATTTCATTATCACCTACATTATTCCCAACCATTACCTTACATTTAAAAACGGAAGGCTTGATTACCGAAAATGGGTATAATCGCTTAATAATTGAGAAACCATTTGGACATGATACCGAGTCAGCGCAAGAACTCCAACGAAAATTAAATCAAGCATTTGATGAAGACCAAATTTTCCGGATTGACCACTATTTAGGCAAAGAAATGGTACAAGCGATTCGCAATATTCGTTTTGACAACCGTCTTTTCAGTGATATTTGGAATAATAAGGGAATTGATCACTTCCAAATAAGTTTGTTAGAAGAGGTTGGAGTGGAAGACCGTGGGGAATATTATGATCACTCAGGGGCAACTCGTGATATGATTCAAAATCATGCTTTACAATTATTGGCTTTGTTAGCGATGGATGCACCTAAAGATAATTCGGCAGAAGCGATTCAAGAAGAGAAAATTAAAATACTTGCATCACTTCATTTACCGGAGACAACCGAAGAAGTTAAAGCCAATTTTGTTCGTGGACAATATGGTCCTGCCGCGGATTTTAAAGGGTACCGTCAGGAAGAGAATGTGGCCAGCGATTCCAATACAGAAACCTATTTAGCAGCGAAAGTTGAAGTGGATTTACCTCAATGGAAGGGTGTACCATTTTTCGTAAGAACAGGAAAACGTGTTAATTCAAAATCGACTTTAATAGATGTTCAATTTAAACCGACAATCGAAGGTATTGCCGGCAATCATCTACGAATTGAAATTGCTCCGCGTACAGGTTATCGTTTATTAGTTAACCAAAAAGTATTTGGCTATTCACATGATACTTATAGCATTCCGTTTGAATATTATTATACAGATGAACAATTAGCACAAACACCGCAAGATTATGAGCGTCTAATTTTTGAATGTATCTTAGGCGACAAGAGTCACTTTGCCCATTACTTAGAAGTGGAACACGCTTGGAAATATATCGATAATTTATTTAGTCATTGGCAAAAGATAGAACCAGAATTCCCTAATTATGAAGCTGGCTCTAAGGGACCAAAAGCAGCTGATGATTTATTGGCTAAACACCATATAGAATGGCATCAATAACAAAAAAAGACCGCTATTTAACCGAGAACAATCGGTTAAGTAGCGGTCAGTTTTACATGATCTATCTGCCAGTAAACAAGAAGTATAATATGATAATGGATCCTAAGATAATACGGTAATAACCGAAGGCTTTAAAGTCGTTTCGTTTAATATAATTAAGTAAGAATTTAATCGCAATAACGGAAACGATAAATGCTACAAACATTCCGACACCTAAATAAATTAATTCAGCTTGGCTAAAGACTAAACCGAATTTTAAAAGCTTTTTCAAGCTTGCGCCAAACATAATAGGTATACTCATATAGAAAGAGAATTCAGTTGCGATAAAACGAGAAGTGCCAAGTAATAATGCCCCTAAGATGGTAGAACCGGAACGAGAGGTTCCCGGAATAATGGCTAACGCTTGAAAACATCCAATTAAAAAGGCGTCTTTAAAGGTTAATGTTTGGAAAGTATTAATCTCATGAGAGTGACGACTCTTTTGACGTGTTTCTATCCAAATAAAGGCAAAACCATAAACAATTAACATAGCGGCAACTACTAAAGGTTTATTAAAATACATCTCCATATAATCATCTAAAACAAGTCCAAATAGGACAGCTGGAATACTCGCCACCGCGACTTTAAACCAGATAAACCAAGTGTCCTTACGTTCTTGTGCGGATTTTTTAAATGAAAAAGGATTTAACTTATTAAAGTAAAGTAAGACTACCGCCATAATCGATCCAAGTTGTACTAAGACAAAAAATAATTCCTTAAATTCAGGACTAGAAGTCAGTGAGAGAAACTCTTCAATAATAATCATATGACCTGTACTACTAATCGGTAACCATTCTGTAATCCCTTGAACTATACTCAAGATTAAAATACGGATTAATTCTAAAATATCAATATCAAAATTCATAAATTTTTTAACCTCGCTTTCATACCTATTACATTATACACTTATTTGAAAAAATTAGCGATTATTTTTTTACTACTATGATTTGGTATGTTATAATATAGCTACTATATTATGATAGGAGCTAATATAAATGTTTGGATTTTTTAAGAAAAAACAACAAGAAAAAGAACCTGTAATTAAAGAAATAAAATTATATGCACCAGCTGATGGTGAGTTAATCAATATTGAACAAGTAAACGATGTCGTTTTTGCTCAAAAAATGATGGGGGACGGTTTTGCTGTACTACCAACGAATGGCTCAATTTCATCACCAGTTGAAGGGACGATTGTCAATGTCTTTCCGACTCAACATGCAGTAGGATTTAAAGCGGGTGAGTTAGAAGTTTTATTGCATATGGGTATTGATACTGTTTCGTTAAATGGTGAACCATTCGAAACAGATGTAAATGAAAACGACAAAGTCACAGCTTCAAGTAAAGTATCTGAAGTTGACTTAGATGCTTTAGCAACTGAAGGGAAAGATAATGCGATGATCGTTATCTTTACAAATGGTTCAGAAGTGATTGAAGAGTATAAAATAACTGCTTCAGGTAATGTGACCAAAGGTCAAGAAATTGGTTATATCACTTTAAAATAATCATATACTGAGAGTGTTAGAGTCCCGAGAGGGGCTCTTTTTGTTTTCTGATGATTAAAATAATAGATCAATTTCTGATGATAAAAGACGAAACGAAAATTATCTAAATTCCTACTTTTTGTTCATTTGTGACATTGTTCAAATTACGCATCTCAAATCGTATGTTACTAATTAAAAAGTTAAGACTGGGCAGAAACAAGTGAGTTTCTGCCCAGTCTAGCTTTGGGGATTGGTTTGTAGCTGATAAACCAATAGTTTAATTATCTTATATTAAGCTTTTTCTAAATGCCAGATATCTTCGTTGTAATCATTGATTGTACGGTCAGAAGAGAAGTAGCCAGCTTTAGCAATATTCACTAATGAGCGACGTAACCAATTTTCACGATCTTCGTATTCTGCATATAATTCTTCTTTAGCATCGATGAATTCTTCTAAGTCAATTAAAGTCATGAACCAGTCTTTATTGATTAATTCATTGTGTAGACGAGTTAAGCGTTCTTCATTACCGATTGCAATCATTTCATCACTTACAATAAAATCAACTAAAGGTTTGATTGTTTCACGCTCATAGTAGTCTTTAGCAACATATCCATTAGTGTCATATAATTCGATGATTTCATCACTTAATTTACCAAAGATTTTAATGTTTTCATCACCAACTAATTCGTGAATTTCAACGTTAGCACCGTCCATTGTTCCTAAGGTTAATGCACCGTTTAACATGAATTTCATATTACCAGTACCTGAAGCTTCTTTAGAAGCCAATGAGATTTGTTCTGAAATGTTTGCTGCAGGAATTAAGTAAGTTGCTGCTGAAACATTATAGTTTTCAATCATTACGACTTGTAAGTGAGGGCTCACATCTGGGTCATTAGCAATGATTTCAGATAAGTTTAAGATTAAGTGAATCACATCTTGTGCAATTGTATAAGCTGGTGCTGCTTTACCACCAAAAATGATTGTAATTGGTGTAGCAGGAATTTCACCATTCTTAATTGCAAAGTATTTATGAATGATATATAAAGCTAACATTTGTTGACGTTTATATTCGTGAATTCTCTTAATTTGAACATCAATAATAGAGTGGTTGTTAATTTCAACACCTTGTGTTTTTCTTAGCCTTTCTTGTAATTTCTTCTTGTTATCATGTTTGATATCATTTAAAGCTTTGATTACATTTTCGTCGTCAATATGATCTAGAAATGCAGTTAAATCACTGTCATTACGCCAGTTTGTTCCAATAGTATTATCTAATAGTTTCGCTAATTCAGGGTTAGCATCCATAATCCAACGACGGAAGGTAATACCATTCGTTTTGTTATTGAATTTTTCTGGATAGATATCATAGAAATGCTTTAATTCTGAAGCTTTTAAGATTTCAGTATGTAAGGCAGCAACCCCGTTAACACTGTAACCAAAGTGAATCGCAATATGAGCCATATGAACACGGTTTTGTTTATCGATAATTGCGACTGCTTCATTACCAGGATATTCTTCTTCAACCACTTCAGCTAATCGGTGAATAATTGGTAATAACTGTGGTGCTACTTCTTCAATATCAGATAATGGCCATTTTTCTAATGCCTCTGCTAAAATTGTATGGTTAGTATAAGCTGTCATCGAACGAACGATTTTCACCGCTTCATCAAATTCAATACCACGTTCACCTAATAAACGGATTAATTCAGGAATAACAAAAGCAGGGTGAGTATCGTTGATTTGAATAATCGCATAGTCTGCTAAGTCATGTAAGTTACTTCCTTTAGCGATTGCTTCATCTAAAACTAATTGCGCACCATTTGATACCATGAAATATTGTTGGTAAATACGTAATAATTCACCTGCATGATCAGAGTCATCTGGATATAAGAATAAAGTTAAGTTTTCTAAAATATTACCTTTATCAAAGTTAATACCATCAGTAATAATTTCTGAGTTAACTGAATCTAAGTCGAATAAACGTAGACGGTTTTTCTTCTCTTGCTTGTAACCAGGTACATCAATATCGTAAAGCGTTGATTTTAATTCAAAATCTTTGAATGGCACAACATAAGAATGTTCTGAGCGGATTACCCAGTCGTCGCCAACTAACCATGGATCTGGAATAGCAGTTTGTTGATTGTCTTTAAATACTTGACGGAATAAACCGTAATGATAATTTAAACCAACACCGTCTCCGTTTAATCCTAATGTTGCGATTGAATCAACGAAACATGCTGCTAACCGTCCTAAACCACCGTTTCCTAATGATGGTTCATTTTCTGCTTGCTCGATGTCCATCATATTTTTTCCCGCAGCGGTTAATTCTGCTTGTACTTCATCATATAGACCTAAGCTTAATAAGTTATTACTTAATAATTTACCAATTAAAAACTCAGCTGAGAAATAGTATAATTTTTTCTTTGTGTCATTAGTTGGTTGATCTTTTGATTTGTCACGAACAAGGTGTAATAAAACCTTATATAATTCTTGTTCAGTACACTCCGCAACAGTCTTATTGAAAAGTTTGTTTGTATAATTTGATAATAAAGTCATTTTTTTCTCCTTTTAAAATGTAAATTAGCTATGTTATAAAGCTATGGTAATTTAACAAAATATTGAATAGTAGAAAATTGTCGATTCCCAAATGAACTAAGTTTATTTGGGAGTTTTAGTTTTTGGTTTAGCAACAGCTTTTTTAGTTGATTTGCTTTTTTCTTTTTGAGCGGCTTTAGCTTTTTCTGCTTCTTTTTTTACAATGTTTTGGTTTGCTCTAAAGTAGGTGACGGTGTAATCGGTCAACTTCGATTCAATCGCTTCAGTAATGGCATCTTCTTTCATGCGCCATTTCCAGTTTTTACCAATGGTGGAAGGCTCATTCATACGTGCGGTATTATCTAAGTCTAATAAATCCTGCATCGTGAAGATAACATAGTCACTTACTGAAGCTGATAATGTACGGTTTAGAGCTTCGGCGATGGTTTCATCATCTTTACGATTAGAATATTTATCAGCATTAAGACGGATATATTCAGGAACTGATTGATACCAACCTGTAATGGTTTCATTATCATGAGTTCCTAAGTAACTAATCGTATTACGCACATAGTTATGTGGTAATTCCATAGAGTCTGTACCATCAAAACCAAATTGTAAGATTTTCATTCCTGGGAAACCAGTTGCATCGCGCATATCAATTACTTCTTGGGTTAAGAACCCTAAGTCTTCAGCGATAATATTTAAATCGCCTAATTCTTTTTTGATTTGCTTGAATAATTTAACATCTGGACCTTTTTCCCAACGGCCATCAGCAGCAGTAGGGGAGCCAAAAGGCACAGCCCAATAAGATTCAAAACCTCGGAAGTGGTCAATACGAACCATATCATAAATTTTAAAACTTTCTTTCATACGCAGAATCCACCAAGAATATTTATCTTTCTCCATATATTCCCAGTCATAAATTGGGTTCCCCCAATATTGACCGTCATCAGAGAAGTTATCCGGTGGCGTACCTGCAACAACAATCGGCATTTTGAATTCATCGACTTTAAATAGTTTTGAATTCGTCCACATTTCAACAGAGTCTGCTGAAACATAGATTGGCATATCACCAATGATCTGAATATCATTTTCATTGGCATAAGCTTTTAATTTTAACCATTGAGTGAAGAAGAAATATTGAGTTACTTTATGGAATTCAATTTCTTTTACCAATTTTTTACGGTATTCATTTAATGCTTTTTTATCGCGTAAACGAATATCCTCATCCCATTCGGTCCAAGAAACTAAACCGAAATCTTCTTTGATTGCCATAAACTCTGCATAGTCTTCCAACCAATGTGCATTTTCGGCAACGAATTGTGTGTATCCTTCTAATTTGCCGCGTTTTAAAAAGTTTGCGACGGCTTTTTCTAAAATAGGACGACGGTTAATGAATATGGTACCATAGTCCACATTTTCCGGATCATCACCAAATTCTACATTTTCATAATCAGCTGGTTCTAAAAGACCTTCTTTACTTAATAGATCAAAATCAATAAAGTGAGGGTTCCCAGCGATAGCTGAAAATGACTGATAGGGTGAATCACCATAGCTAGTTGTACCTAAAGGAAGGATTTGCCAATAGGTTTGTTTGGTACGAACTAGGAAATCAACAAAGTCATAAGCTGATTGTCCAAATGTACCGATACCAAATTTATTTGGTAATGATGAAATATGCATTAAGACGCCACTTGATCGGGCCATAACACGACCTCCTTTAATTTTGTTGTCGCATTCATTATATAAGGAATAAAAAATACTTACAAATGATTTTGGCGTTTTTCTAAATTCTGTTACCGGATAACAGTCTCAAAAGGCGATGATAGCAATGTTTTTAATTTTGATGAACTGACGAATGATGACATAAAAGTTAGTCATTAATTGCCAAAAAGATGTTTTTATATCAATATTTTTATATTTTAATTATAACAAAAAAATATTTACTTAACCCCTTTCAAAGTTTGTTTTATAGAAAATTAAGTGGTAAACTAGGTTATGGATTTGTGTCATTTTCGAGAAGATAAATGTCAACAAAATTTCATTGACAACAGTCAATTACCAAAAAAAGGAGGGTCACTCTTGGATGAAACGATTGTGTTTGAACTATTAGGTATTTCTTTTGGGTTGAACACTTTTTTAGCTATTTTAGCAACTGTCGCTATCATCACAGTGCTTTGTGTTTGGACTTCACATAATTTATCGGTGGATAAACCAAATAAGCCTCAACTATTAATGGAAACGATTATTGAATTTGTTCGAGGCGTAGTAGGGGGAGCAATCGATGATAAAGGGGCACAAAATTATCAATTATTAGGATTGACATTATTGTTATTTATTTTCACCTCTAATATGATAGGTTTACCTTTAATATTACATGTGGGTGAATTATCACTTTGGAGAAGTCCGACAGCCGATCCAATTGTATGTTTATCGATAGCACTTTTAATGATTTTGTTATCTCATTTCCTAGGGATTACAGAACTAGGAATGAAGGGGTATGTGGTGAATGGCTATTTAGAACCTTCAGCATTTTTATTCCCGATAAAATTAGTCGAGGAGTTTACTAATGCTTTGACATTAGCACTTCGTCTATATGGTAATATTTTCGCTGGAGAAGTTTTATTAGGTTTAATTGCTAATTTAGCCAATGCTAAAGGTGTCTTTACATGGGTAATAGGATTACCATTACAAATGGTATGGCAAGGATTTTCAGTATTTATAGGTGCTATTCAATCCTATATATTTGTAACCTTAACAATGGTATATTTGTCGCATAAAGTTGAAAAAGAAGAAATATAGTTTTTAAAGATAAGGAGAATATAAAATATGAACGCTATTGCTGCTGCTATTGCTGTTGCGATTGCTGCTCTTTCTGCATCAATTGGTAATGGTATGGTTATTTCAAAAACAATTGAATCAATTGCTCGTCAACCAGAATTAGAAGGTAAATTACGTATGACTATGTTCCTTGGAGTAGGGTTAATTGAAGCGGTGCCGATTATGGCCGTGGTTATCGCCTTTATTTTAGTTTTCAGATAATTAAACTAATTAAGCTGACGATATTAAATGAAGGAGGATTAAAATGTTAATTGTATATGCATCAAGTGGAAACACCGCATTAGGCAATACGATCGTTACGATGATCGCGTTTGTCGCTTTACTAATGATTATTAAGAAATTCACTTGGGAACCTTTTATGTCGATGTTAGCACAACGTCGTCAAATTATCGAAGGAGATTTAGCACAAGCAGCTGAAGAGAAAGTTACGAGTACTAAAGCGAAAGAAGATGCTCAACAAGCATTAAAAGATGCACGTGCTGAAGCCAATCAAATTATCTTAGCAGCTAAAAAACAAAGCTTACAAATTCAAGATAATATGATTAAAGAAGCAAAAGAGGAGATAGCACGTCTTCATGAATCTGCTAATCAAGAAATTGAACAAGATCGCGAACGCATCTTAAATGAAATTAAAAATGAAGTATCTGATATTGCTATTGAAATTGCTGAGAAAATTTTACGCCGTGAAATTAAAGAGGAAGATTACCATAAATTGGTCGATGATTTCATTGCAGGAATGGATGATATAGCATGATGAGTGAAAATGAAACTTTAAATCAAACAAGTGTTAATGAATCGTTAACGCGTAATAAAAAAGTTAAAAACGAAGAAGATGCTTTATTAAAAAAAATCAATCAAGAACGTATTCGTGATTCGATTCAAAAATTGAACGATGATAATCCTGATCAGAATCGTGAGCATTTTGAAGATGAACTTTTAGGAAAAATCATGTTAAACATGATGAATGATGAAGGAACTTCTCTTAAAAAAGAACAAAATCAAAGTGAAATGTTAATGATTACCTCTGCGGTACCTTTAACTGACGAGGAAAAAGAGCGCATTGTGCGTAAATTTTTAGATATTACCAAAAAGTCATTACGTCGTATTACGACAGTCGTCGATCCAAGTTTAATTACGGGTGTCCGTATTCAAAGTGAAAGTTACTATTATGAAGTAACAGGTAAAAAGACTTTAAAAGAATTACGACGTCATTTAGATCGTAATTGGCATTATTAGGAGGGATTGAAATGAGTTTAGAAAGATTAGATGAACATCTTCGTCAACAAATTCGTCAATTCCACAGTGAAGAATTAATTGAAGAAATTGGAACAGTTTCTTATATTGGGGATGGGATTGCCCGTGCTTATGGATTAGAAAATGTCATGGTCGGAGAAATGGTTGAATTTGCCAATGGAACAATTGGGATGGTTCAAAATTTAGAAACCAAAGATGTCGGGATTATTATTTTTGGTGAGTATGTGAATATTCACGAAGGTGATTTAGTCCGTCGTTTACATAAAATCATGGAAGTACCGGTAGGAAATGGCCTATTAGGTCGTGTTATTAATCCGCTAGGTGAAGCGATTGACGGTATTGGTGAAATAGACTATAAAAAAACAAGACCTGTTGAAGCAGATGCGCCAGGGATTATGGAACGTCAAAGTGTTAATGAGCCATTGCAAACAGGTATTAAAGCCATTGACTCTTTAGTACCAATCGGACGTGGTCAACGTGAGTTGATTATCGGGGACCGTAAGACCGGAAAAACATCTTTAGCGATTGATACGATTTTAAATCAAAAGGGACAAGATGTTATTTGTATTTATGTCGCGATTGGTCAAAAAGAATCAACTGTAAAAAACATCGTGACGACATTGCAAGGACATGGTGCGATGGACTATTCAATTGTAATGAGTGCAAGTGCTTCACAACCGGCGCCATTACTTTATTTAGCACCATACTCTGCAACGGCAATGGCCGAAGAATTTATGTATGAAGGCAAGCATGTTTTAATTATTTACGATGATTTATCAAAACAAGCAGCGGCTTATCGGGAAATGAGTTTATTATTAAAACGTCCACCAGGTCGTGAAGCTTACCCTGGAGATGTTTTCTATTTACACTCCCGTTTATTGGAGCGTTCTGCAAAATTATCTGATAAGTTAGGCGGAGGATCGATTACCTCACTGCCAATAGTTGAAACGCAAGCAGGGGATATTTCGGCTTATATTCCAACGAATGTCATTTCCATTACCGATGGACAAATATTCTTGGAAAGTGATTTATTCCACTCTGGTGTTAGACCCGCTATTAATGCCGGTTTATCGGTATCGCGTGTTGGTGGATCGGCACAATTAAAACCAATGAAACAAGTGTCCGGTACTTTACGAATTGATTTAGCTAGTTACCGTGAATTAGAAGCCTTTACACAATTCGGTTCAGACTTAGATGCTTTAACACAACAAAAATTAAATCGAGGACGTAGAACGGTTGAAGTGTTAAAACAACCTTTACATAAACCAGTCAGTGTTGAAAAACAAATCATTTTATTCTACGCCTTAAATCATGGCTATCTTGATAGTGTTGGGATTGATAAACTAAAAGAGTATGAACAATCACTCTATAATTTCTTAGAAGAACGTTATGATGTTGTTTTACGTGATATTAGTCGTAACCATCGAATGCCTGAAGAAGATTTATTACAAACCATTTTAGAAGAACATTCTCAAATAGCACAATAGATTTAGAAAGAGGTAGTGGTATGTCATTAAACCAAATAAAAAAAAGAATCGACTCCACTCGCAAAACAGCTCAAATTACCAAAGCGATGCAGATGGTTTCTGCTTCTAAATATAATAAAATGGTGCAAACTTCGAGTCGTTATTTTACTTATGGCCAAAAATTAAAGAAAATGGTTGCCCGTTTAGGTAAACAACAATTTGATTTATTAGATGATGGTGTACCGATGGATGTCAATGAAGTAAAAGATATTGATTTTCATGATATGTTAATTGAAAGACCGATTAAGAAAACCGGTTATTTAATTATTACATCAGACAAAGGTTTAGCAGGTGGCTACAATCATTCGATTTTAAAAGCAACCGAAACGATGTTTAAGCAAGACCATCAAGATAAAAGCGAAGTGGTAGTGTTAGCAATAGGTGAACCGATCGCAAAATTTTGTCGCGATGAAGGGTATGAAGTCGCTTATGAAATTCATAATTTAACCGATCACCCTAGCTTTTTTGAAGTGTCGAAGATTGTAAAAAAAGCGGTCGAATTATTTAAAGAACAAGTCTTTGATGCCTTATATGTTTGTTATAACCATCATATTAATCCAATGACTTCTCAATTTCGGGCTGAACAAATTTTACCCATTACCGATTTAGAGTTAGAGGAAGAATTAGAAAATACCGAAACAGAAGTTGAGTTTTTAATTGAACCTTCTGAAAACGAACTACTAGATGTATTATTGCCTCAATATGCTGAAAGTCAAATATATGGTGCGATTATTGATGCAAAAACGTCTGAACATGCTAGTCGGATGAGTGCAATGCGTAGTGCGACGGATAATGCAGAGGAAATGATTGAAAATTTAAAACAACAATATAATCAAAAAAGACAATTAAAAGTAACCAATGAAATTATTGAAATAATTAGTGGTGCACAAGCACTGAATGATTAGAAGGAGGAATGTTGTACATGCGAATTGGTCGTATTGAACAAGTTATTGGACCCGTAGTCGATGTCGCTTTCCCAATTGAAAATGGTGGTCCTGACATTCATAATGCATTAATTGTAACGAACGCTGATATGGCGGATGTAATGCAAGAAAATATTTCGGATGAAGAAAAATTATTAACCCTTGAAGTTGCCCTTGACTTAGGTCATGGAATGGTTCGGACCATTGCGATGGAATCAACCGATGGTTTGGAACGCGGCATGACAGTTGTGGATTATTTAACACCGATTAAAGTACCAGTCGGCGAAGCCACCTTAGGAAGAGTGTTCAATGTCTTAGGTGAGACAATTGATGAACTAGAACCGGTTGGCGATGATGTTGAGCGCAAAAGTATTCATCGTGAAGCCCCTAAGTATGAAGACCTAGACAACAGTTTTCACGTTTTAGAAACTGGAATTAAGGTCATCGATTTATTGGCTCCTTATATTAAAGGGGGAAAAATCGGGCTATTCGGTGGTGCTGGAGTTGGAAAAACTGTCTTAATTCAAGAATTAATTCATAATATTGCAGAACAATTAGGAGGTATCTCAGTTTTCACTGGGGTTGGAGAACGTACACGTGAAGGGAATGACCTCGTTTTTGAAATGCGTGAGTCAGGTGTAAGCAAGAAGACAGCCATGGTTTTTGGTCAAATGAATGAACCACCAGGAGCACGTATGCGTGTTGTCTTAACAGGACTTACAATGGCAGAATATTTCCGTGACGAATTGAAACAAGACGTCTTATTATTTATTGATAATATTTATCGTTTTACTCAAGCAGGTTCCGAAGTGTCAGCCTTATTAGGTCGTATGCCTTCAGCAGTAGGGTATCAACCAACTTTAGCAAGTGAAATGGGACAAATGCAAGAACGTATTACGTCAACGAAGCACGGTTCCATTACATCAATCCAAGCGGTATATGTGCCAGCCGATGACTATACGGACCCTGCTCCTGCGACAACCTTTGCCCATCTAGATGCGACTACCAACTTAGAGCGCCATTTAGCAGAACAAGGAATCTATCCAGCTGTTGACCCATTGGCTTCTACTTCAAGTGCTTTATCTGAAGAAATAGTGGGTATACGTCATTATGAAATTGCCCGTCAAGTGCAAACTGTTTTACAACGTTATCGTGAATTACAAGATATCATTGCCATTTTAGGGATTGATGAATTATCAGATGAGGAAAAAATTACGGTGAAAAGAGCGCGTCGTATCCAATATTTCTTATCGCAAAACTTCCATGTGGCTGAAGCTTTTACTGGTTTACCAGGATCATTTGTTACCATTCAAGAAACATTAGATGGCTTCGAAGGTATTCTAAATGGTAAATACGATACACTCCCAGAAGAAGCTTTCCGTAATGTTGGAAATATCGATCAAGTGATTGCGAAAGCGAAAAAATTAGGTGCCAGTCTACCAGAAGAATTAGAATAAGGAAGTGAATGAATTGGCAAATAATGAAAATAATAGTCGTCCATACATGACTGTGACCATTTCATCACCTGACGGTGTTATCTATGAACACCGTTCCTATAGTTGTAATGTGAAGACAACCCAAGGCGGATTGACCATTATGCCGAATCATATTCCTATTTTAACGCCTTTGGTCATTTCGGCTGTCAAAGTCACCCGAGTGGAAGCAGGAGAACCTGTGGACTTTATTGCGATTAATGGTGGTATTTTATCAATGGCGAACAATCAATTAGAGATTATTTCTAACTATGCTGTTCGTGCTCGTGACATTGATGAAGCAGCCGTTGAAATACAAAAACAACAAGCTGAAGAAGATATGGCCGCCGCCTTAAGAGAAAAAGATTCTCGTAAATTTAAGCGAGCAAAAATATCACTAGAAAGAGCCATCAATAAAATTGCTGTTAGTCAACAGCGTCGTTTGTAATACGACGAAGAGTTGCCAATAGTGTCGCTCGACTTTTAAGCAACAAAGGTTGGTTAACACATAATGTGTTGATCTCTATTTAATACAACACAACGAATTAATAAAACCCTAGAAATTAGGGGCAAAAATTTTAAATTTTTTGATTCCCGATCTTTAATTGAGAGTGCAGTCGTTGACTGGTCTCAAACTAGGTCTTAAAGAGTTTGGGCAGACGAAACAAAACTATTCATTTTCGACTTATGATCCACTCTTACTGTGCGGTGTGGGTAAGCAATATAAAATCTTTGGATTTTATATTGCTTACCCGCTCTTTTTTTCGCTGATGAAAACTGATGATAATTTATTCGTATAAAACAAAATAAGCATAAAGTTTTTTGATACAAATAAAAAAATTTCATAAAAATATGATTAAATAGCTAAATGTTAAATCGAGTCACGATACAATTACGAGTTTTAATAAGGATTATCATTCTGTTACCGTTAACAGAATTAAAAACCTATTGTATTATTTTCAAAAATATAAGATAATATATATAAGAAAGCGATTTACGCAAAAAATTAGGAGGTTTCAATTATGAAATTGAATTTGAAAAAATTGGCAATTGGTACTTTGTCTACAGTTACTGCTTTAACTACATTAGTATCAACTGGTGTATTAGTAGCGGATGCGCAAGAAGAAACATTAGTTATTTCTGCAGCTGGAGAATATGACTACGTTAAAAATCACATCGCTAAATTCGAAGAAGAATATGGTGTGAAAGTAGAATTATTAGACGCTGACATGTTTGACAAACTTGATGGTTTAGCATTAGATGGACCTGCTGGAACTGCTCCAGATGTTTTAATTGCACCATATGACCGTATCGGTTCATTAGCTCAAACAGGTTTAATTAACGAAGTAACGTTAAATGAAGAAGCAGGTTATGATGATACTGATAAACAACAAGTATCAACAGATGGTGCTGTTTATGGTGCGCCAGCTGTTATCGAAACAGTTGTTTTATACTATAACAAAGACTTACTACCTGAAGCGCCAAAAACTTTTGATGAATTACGTGAATTGACTAAAGATGAAAAATATGCTTTTGCTGGGGAAGATGGAAAATCTACAGCATTCTTAGCTCAATGGACTAACTTCTACCATAGCTATGGTTTATTAGCTGGATACGGTGGTTATGTATTCGGTGAAGATGGTACTAACTATGAAGACTTAGGATTAAATTCTGAAGGGGCAGTAGAAGGTATTAACTATGCAGTGGATTGGTTCCAAAATGTATGGCCACAAGGAATGTTAGACGTTTCTTCAGTAAATGACTTTGTAATGCAACAATTTACTGATGGTAAAGCTGCTGCAATCATTGATGGACCTTGGCAAGCTGCTGCATTTAAAGAAGCAGGCGTTAACTTAGGTGTTGCTAAAATCCCTACATTACCAAATGGTGAAGAATACAAACCATTTGCTGGTGGTAAAGGTTGGGTAGTTTCAGCATTTACTGACAAACAAGAATTAGCACAAGAATTCTTAAACTGGGTAACATCTGAAGAAATCCAAACAGCTATGTATGAAGAAAGTGGACAAATCCCTGCTAACCATGTAGCTCGTGAAGTTGCTGCTGAAGCTGGAAATGAATTAACAACTGCAGTTATCGATGTTTATTCTAACGCTGTACCAATGCCAAATATTCCACAAATGAGTGAAGTATGGGCAGGTGCTGAAAACTTAATGTTCGATGCTGGTTCAGGTAATAAATCAGCTCAAGAAGCTGCTGATGATGCTGTTGAATTAATCAAACAATCAATCGAACAAAAGTATTAAAATTTCGTAAATCGTAAGTTTTTATCTGGCAGAGGTTGATCTTCTGCCAGATATTAATAGTTAAACAGCATTTTATTTAAAGGAGTGATTTTATGAGTCAGACAGCCAAAAAACAAAATCCGACATTAGCAATGCTCTTGTCGTTGATTCCAGGACTAGGTCAAATTTATAATAAACAATTGTTCAAAGGATTCACCTTTTTAGGAATTACCGGGTTGTTTGTTTATGAATTAGTTAGTTTTGGTTTTGGTGCGTTGACTGACTTTATTACATTAGGGGATACTCCGGGGGTAAAAGGAGATAACTCCCTATTCTTAATGATTATCGGTACTTTACAAATTATCATTACGATTGTATTCTTAATCTTCTTGATTTTCAATATGATAGATGCAAAACGCATTGCAAATTTTTGGAATGAAGGATTTAAAGTTAATCAAACATTTGAAGAACATAAAGATAATATTTTAGATAATGGATTCCCGTATCTATTAATTATCCCGGCATATATTTTTATGACTTTTGCTATTATTTTCCCAGTTTTAGTCACTTTATTTACAGCATTTTTAAATTATGATTTTAAAAATATGCCACCAGCAAAATTATTAGACTGGATTGGTTTTGCAAACTTCGCGAATATCTTTACATTAAGCACCTTTAGAGATGCCTTTACATCCGTATTTCTGTGGACGTTAATTTGGACATTATGTGCGACTACTTTACAAATTGTGCTTGGTATTTTCACAGCCGTTGTAGCTCACCAACCTTTTATTAAATTCAAACGTATTTTTGGGGTAATTTTCTTATTACCATGGGCGGTACCGGCATTCATTACGATTTTAACGTTTTCAAATATGTTTAATGACTCAATTGGTGCGATGAATACACAAGTAATTCCGTTTATTAACAAATTAATTCCATTTGTTGAAATTGGAAAAATCGCTTGGAAAACCAACCCGTTTTGGACCAAAGTTGCGATTATTATGGTTCAAGGTTGGCTAGGGTTCCCTTATATTTATGTAATGGTAACCAGTATTCTTCAATCTATCTCCGAAGATTTATATGAAGCAGCCAAAATTGATGGAGCGAATGCTTATAAACGATTCACTTCCATTACTTTACCTGTAATTTTCTCTGTTGCTGCTCCAACATTTTTAACTCAATATACAGGTAACTTTAATAACTTTACGATGATCTATCTATTTAACAATGGAGGACCTGGATCAGTGGGTGGCGGCGCTGGTGCAACCGACATTTTAATTTCATGGATCTATAAGTTAACAACTGGAACTTCACCGCAATTCTCATTTGCGGCAGCCTTGACACTGATTATTTCAGTAGTGGTTATTTCAGTATCGTTAATCGTCTTTAAACGTACAAAAGCTTTTGAAATGGAGGGATAATCAACATGAAAAAATTATTTGCATCTGCCAAATTCAAAAAGTTTTTGGGACAATTCTTTACCTATTTTTATATGATTCTCTTATCGATTATCATTATTTATCCATTATTAATTACGATTAGTTCGGCTTTTAGAGCTGGAAATATTAACGCCTTTGATTTGAACTTTAATTCAAAATGGACATTAAATAACTTCAAACGCTTATTCGAAGAAACTTATTATTTACAATGGTATAAAAATACTTTAATCGTTGCAGTTAGTACCATGGTAGTGCAAGTTATGGCAGTAACCCTAGCTGGTTATGCTTATAGTCGTTACAACTTCTTTGGTCGTAAAAATAGTTTAATGTTCTTCTTAATTGTACAAATGGTGCCGACGATGGCAGCTTTGACGGCCTTCTTCGTAATGGCACTCTTGATGAAAGCTATTAACCAATTCTGGTTCCTATCATTAATTTATATTGGTGGTGGTATTCCAATGAATACTTGGTTAATGAAAGGGTACTTCGATACAGTTCCTTATGATTTAGACGAATCAGCCAATTTAGATGGTGCAGGACATTTTAGAAGATTCTGGCAAATTGTGTTACCATTAGTACGTCCAATGATTGCTGTACAAGCTTTATGGGCATTTATGGGACCATTTGGTGACTTTATGTTATCAAAATTCTTATTACGTAAAGAAGAATTATATACTTTAGCTCCCGGTTTACAAACGTTTATCAATGACCAACGTAACCAAAAAGTAGCATTATTTGCGGCCGGTTCTATTTTAATTGCAGTGCCAATTTCAATTCTATTCTTTGTCTTACAAAAGAACTTTGTTACTGGTTTGACTAAAGGTGGAACAAAAGGTTAATTAAACGAGTGCATGGTTGTTTAAAGCCATAAGTATTTCATTACTTTTGTTATTTTTATGAAATACGAACGATAATTGATTTAACCTTTGTTAAGGATATAAATGGTGGGCAGACGAAGTGAAAATCTTTTGATTTTCTACTTCATGTCCACTTTTTTTCTTTTTAAGTGCTATAATATGTAGAATGAGGTGAGTATAATGAACAAAGCATTTCCAATTAATTACTTTACAAATATCTTTTCAGCGAAGAAAATTTTTAAGAATCGTCAACAATTAATTTGGTGGCAAATACTGTTAATTGTATTGTTGCTTAATGGTTTAATGTTGATGCCGTTATCGGTTCAGTTAGGAAAAAT
The DNA here is from genome assembly GCF_900167405.1 of Globicatella sulfidifaciens DSM 15739. Lineage (GTDB taxonomy): Bacteria > Bacillota > Bacilli > Lactobacillales > Aerococcaceae > Globicatella > Globicatella sulfidifaciens. Next base: position 49,019 of record NZ_FUWO01000010.1, on the reverse strand, counting down.
TCAATCGGCTAATTTAAATGATTTTGTACCGAATGCTCTAGCAACGATGAATGACGACACTGTTCAACAATTTAATCAAATGGTAGAACAGGGAACAGTTGCTGAAACCGGTCAATTTATTCCTTCTATCAATGAGGTAGATAGTGATTCTCTAGTAGAAAACTCTATCTTAATTGCACCAGATGGCTTTATTATTAAAGAAGGAAAGAATCCCGAGATTAAACAAACCTATGATGAAGAGCTACCATTAACAACGGTGGCAGATAAAGAAGCACTGATAGCTTTATTGTCTCAACATTGGTTTCAAGCTAATCGCTTATCGATAGTGTTAACTAATTTTATTAATGTATGGTTTTTAATGTTTTTTAACTTCGTCGGTTTATTATTAGGAACAGCCTTTTTACTTTGGTTAACGAAGTTTGGAAAAATATTTACGATTGCTAACTTTAATGAGGCTTTACAGTTATCACTCAATACTTTTGGCCTTCCAACTTTGATCGCGATGCTAATGGGCTTCTTATTGAAAGATCCTAATGTGATGGCTTTAACACAGAGTACCCTTTATATTTTATTGCTTTTATGGGTTTATTGGAAAACGCATTTTAATGATCATTATGTGGAAACAGCGAGTAAAATTTCTGTATTATAAAATATTTCTGTTAAACTATCCTTAGTAATATGATGAGGGTAGTTTTTTTATCTTGGATAAGGGTAGTGTTAATAAAGAAAATTTGATGGCTTTTTTCTAAGCAAATGTATTTATGTCTATATTTAAACGATTTTTTGTGATAGCATATATAGTTATGAAGGTGGTGATTTAATGCTTGCTAAAGTGATTATCGATATTCCAGTCGCTCAAGTTAATCGAGAATTTGACTATTTAGTCCCCGAACAGTGGGAAGAAGCCATTCAATTAGGTATGCGTGTTGAAGTGCCTTTTGGTCCAAGGCAATTACTGGGATTTGTGGTTGGTTTTTCAGATGAAACTAGTTTTACTGGAACTTTAAAACCAATTAGCAAATTATTAGATTATCGTAGTTTTTTGAATGAAGAATTAATCGAATTGAGTGATTATTTAGCCAATCATTTGCAGGCTTTTAGAATTGCTGTTTTACAAACAATGTTACCTAATTTATTAAAAGTAAAATATGAATCGTATTTTCTAATACATAATCATGCTCAAATTCAAGCCTTGACCAATACTGTGATTGAAAATCATGAAATTGAAAAAACGATGCTCGAAACGATGTTAACACCGAATCAAATAAAAGCATTAATTGATCAAGAGGCCATCGAACTAGAAAATCGAGTTTTAGATCGGAAATCAACCAAAAAGATGCAAGTGATCGATAAAGCTTTGGATGAACAACAATATAAAGCCGTTTCTGAAACTTTAAGTAAAGCCGCTAAAAAACAGCAACAATTGCTTGACTATTTAATCCATCATCCGAAAATAGCTTATCCGATTACGATTCAAGATTTTTGTGAAATAACCGGTCTCAGTCGTACTGTTGTAAATACCGCTATTGATAAAGGATGGTTAATCAAATCTGAAGTGGCTGTTTACCGTAATCCATTAAAGGACCAGGAATTTCTTCAAACGACAGCCAAAACATTAAGACCTAATCAACAAAGCGCTTATGATACCATTGTGGCTTCCGTAGAAAAAGGGCAAGCTAAAACCTTTCTACTAGAAGGCGTTACCGGTAGTGGCAAGACCGAAGTATATTTACAATTAATGGAAAAAGCCCGTCAACAAGGGCAGTCGGCCTTATTATTAGTACCAGAAATTGCCTTGACTCCACAAATGGTCAATCGAGTGGTAGGCAGATTCCAAAAAGGAGTGGCAGTTTTACATTCTGGTTTGTCTACTACGGAAAAATACGATGAATGGCAGCGAATTATTAAAGGTGAAGCGACGATTGTGGTAGGAGCCCGTTCTTCAATTTTTGCACCATTAAAAAACATTGGTATTATCATCATTGATGAAGAACACGAAACGACTTATAAACAATCCGATAATCCACGTTATCATGCGCGTGATGTCGCCTTATGGCGGAGCCAATATCATCAATGTCCGGTTGTTTTAGGAAGTGCCACCCCATCATTAGAAAGCCGAGCTCGGGCTCAGGTCAATCATTATCAACTCGTTATGATGAGTGAACGAGCTAACTTTTCTGAATTACCGGAAGTAGAATTAATCGATATGACCAATGTCTTAGTTTCTAAGACCTATACCGAGATATCGCCATCCTTACAACAAGCAATTGAGCAAGCCATTAGTCAAAAACAACAAATCGTATTGTTATTAAATCGTCGTGGTTATGCATCGTATATGCAATGTCGTGAATGTGGACATGTCGTTCAATGTCCACGTTGTGATATTTCTTTGACCTATCATAAGAGTGAACATCGCATGAAATGTCATTATTGTGATTATCAACAAATGGTACCAACTGAATGTCCTCAATGTGGTAGTCAACATATTCGTAGTTTAGGTTCAGGAACTCAAAAAATTGAAGAGACTTTAACAGAATTAATCCCACATGCGCGAATTTTACGCATGGATAATGATACGACTAGAAGAAAAGGGGACCATGAACGGATATTAAAACAATTCGCTAATAAAGAAGCCGATATTTTATTGGGAACACAAATGATTGCTAAGGGGCTTGATTTTGAAAATGTTACTTTAGTCGGTGTTATCAATGCGGATACGGCCCTTAACATACCTGATTTTCGTTCGGGTGAGAAGACCTTTCAATTATTAACGCAAGTAGCAGGCCGGACCGGACGTGGTCAATTAAGGGGTAAAGTCATCATTCAAACCTACAATCCTGATCATTATGTGATGCAATTGGTCAAGACGCACGATTATGAGAATTTCTTTAAATACGAGATGAAACGGCGTCATATTGGGAATTATCCCCCTTATTATTTTACAACTTTAGTCACTGTCTCCAGTAAAAATCAAGGGATGGCTGAACGTAAAATCCATCAGTTGAAACAATTATTATCCAATCCATCACTGGAGCAACAACAACAATTACTATTGTTAGGCCCATCAAGAGGCGCTATTGCTCGCATCAACGACGTTTATTATTTTCAATTATTACTCAAGTATAAAGATAAGCAATTCATTCAAAATAAAATTAGTGAAATTGTCAATCAAGCTCAAAATGAATCACGGCAAGGTCTTTATGTTTCAATTGACCATGAACCTTATCATTTTATTTAGAGGAGGTAAATTATATGAAGAAAATTATTTTTATGGGGACACCTGAATTTTCAGCAACAGTTTTAAAAGGGATTTTATCACAATCCTCATTATATGAAGTGATTGCCGTTGTGACTCAACCAGATCGCCCTGTTGGTCGTAAAAAAGTATTAACCGCTTCTCCAGTAAAAGAAGTGGCATTGAGTCATCAAATTCCTGTTTTCCAGCCGGAAAAATTAGGTAAATCAGAAGAGATGGAACAAATATTAGCCATGGACGTTGATTTAATTGTCACGGCCGCTTATGGTCAATTTGTGCCGACCAAATTATTAAAACATCCAAAATATTTAGCCATTAATGTGCATGCATCACTATTACCAAAATATCGCGGTGGGGCACCGATTCATTATGCGATTTGGCAAGGTGAAGAGGAAACAGGTATTTCTATTATGTATATGGAAAAAGAAATGGATGCGGGTGATATTTTAGCACAAGCTAAAACACCTATTCATTCCACTGATGACGTCGGTCAATTATTCGAACGTTTAGCAATAATAGGGCGCGATTTATTATTAGAAACATTACCACCATTATTTGCAGGGGAAATAACGCCCATTAAACAAGATGAGCAGTTGGTTACATTCTCTCCCACTATTTCTAAGGAACAAGAAAAAATTGATTGGTCTCAATCGGCAACGGCAGTACATAATCATGTCCGGGCTTTTCGACCATTTCCTTCCACTTATACTATGTGGAATGGTCAACGCTTAAAAGTGTGGGCAGGGCACCCGATAGCTTATGCTAAACCGAAAATGGTGGCACCAGGGACGATTGTAGCCGCAGAAGATGACCAAGTAATTGTCCAATGTGAAGAAAGCTATTATGCGATTAGCTCATTACAACCAAGCGGCAAAAGAAGAATGGATGTCACTACCTTCTTAAACGGAATGGATGCTGATGATTTAATCGGGCAACGATTTGAATAGAGTGACAGCCAATGAAAATAAAACAACGTAGTGAAAAACAATTAGCTAAAAATGTTAGATGGCAAGCACTGAAACTGATTCATCAAATTGAATATGAAGATCAATATTCTAATGTTTTAATCAATCAAACCTTACAACATACTCACTTGACTGAATTGGACCAAAAATTATTGGTGCAATTAGTCTATGGTGTTGTGCAACGAAGCTTAACATTAGATTATTATTTAGAACCTTATATCAAGAGCAAGAAAATCGATACTTGGATTGCTTCTTTATTTCGCTTAAGTGTCTATCAACTATTATTTTTAGATAAAATCCCAGATCATGCCGTTTTAAATGAAGCAGTTGAAATTGCGAAAACGAATGGGCATGGCGGCTTAGGCAAGTTTGTTAATGCCATTTTAAGACAGTTTAAACGCCAACCTTTAAGGGAATTACCCGATAAAGCAACGGCATTCTATGACTATTTAAGTATTCAATATAGCATGCCATTATGGTTAGTCGAGCAACTTTCACACTGGTTAGGGGATCAAAGTGATCAGTTGGAATCATTACTAAAGAGTCTATTAGAGACACCCCATTTATCAGCGAGAGTGATCGCGAATATTGATCAGCGTCAAGAGATTCAGCAACAATTACAAACCGAACAAGTGATTACTGAACCTAGTAAGGTGTCACCCTATGGCTTAATCGTACAAAGTGGTGACTTGATTCATTCTAATGTCTTTAAGGAAGGACGAGTGACCATTCAAGATGAGTCCAGTATGTTAGTCGCACCATTAGGAAAACTAACTGGAGCAGAGCAGATATTGGATGCTTGTTCAGCTCCTGGTGGTAAAGCGACGCATATTGCCCAATTATTAACAACAGGCCATCTGACGGCGTTAGATTTATCGAGCCATAAATTAAAGAAAGTGGATCAACATTTACAAAGAATGGGTTTAAGTGAAAAAGTGACCACTCAACAGGCCGATGCGTCAAAATTTTTGCCGAAAAATAATGCATTATATGATACAATATATTTGGATGCTCCATGTTCTGGCTTAGGCTTGATGCGTCGAAAACCGGAAATAAAATATGAAAAACAAGCACAAGATTTAGTTGAATTAGCAAAGATACAAGCTGAACTATTGAATCATGTCGCAAGTTTATTAAAACCTGGAGGGGTGTTAGTATATAGTACATGTACACTAGCACCGATTGAAAATGAGCAAATAGTTGATCAATTTTTAGCCACTCATGCAGATTTTCAATTAGATCCAATCCAACCAACAGAATTACTACCAGCAGATTTACTTAATTCAGTGGGTCAAATTAGAGTTTGGCCGCATCAATATCATACAGACGGCTTCTTTATTAGTCGTTTCGTTAAAAAATAAACAGAGGTTTATATGAGAGGTGAAAGGATGAAAATCAAAGTCCGTTCAAATGTTGGACGAAAACGTTCATCAAATCAAGACTATGCTGATTATTTTACGAATCAACATCAGCAAGTATTATTTATTTTATGTGATGGTGTCGGAGGGCACCAAGCGGGCGATGTCGCGAGTAAACAAACCACTCAATTTTTAGGGGAGCGTTTTGTTCAAACTGAAGAAAAATTTGATTTAACCAATATTCAAACGTGGTTAAAAGAACAAATTGAAGCCGTTAATTTATATATTTATGAAACATCAAAGTCAGAAAGTCAGCTTGAAGGCATGGGGACGACCTTAGTTGCGGGGATTGTCGTCGAGGATCAATTAGTTATCGTACATGTTGGTGATAGCCGGGCATATGTCTACAAAGAAGGCCAATTACGTCAAGTGACCGAAGACCATTCTTTAGTCAATGTCTTAATAAAAACAGGTGAAATTACGAAAGAAGAAGGTCAAATGCATCCACAACGCAATGTGGTGACTCAATCAATTGGCGTCACTCCTGATGTTGAAGCTGAGAGCAACTTAATTCCATTGGAACAAGTAGAAATGTTGATGCTTTGTTCAGATGGCTTAACCAATATGGTAGAAGATGCGCAATTACTTGAAATGTTTAATCAGGATCGTCTTGCAGATGATTTTCCTGAAAAATTAATTGAAGCCGCAAATAATGCGGGAGGCACTGATAATATTACCGTTATTTTAGCATCTGAATTCTCAAATGAGGAGGTGTCAGCATGATTGAAATAGGAGATAAACTCTCGGATCGTTATCAGATAAATGATGTTATCGGTCAAGGTGGCATGGCTAATGTATTTTTAGCGCGTGATTTAATACTTGATCGTGATGTTGCTGTTAAAGTTTTGCGTTTTGACTTCCAAGATAATAAAGATGCGATACGTCGTTTCCAAAGAGAAGCAATGTCTGCCAGTCAATTACTGCATCATAATATTGTTGAAGTTTATGATGTCGATGAGACTGATCAACAACAATATATTGTAATGGAGTATGTGAAGGGAACAGATTTAAAATCCTTTATTAAACAAAATGCGCCACTTTCATTAGAATTAACGGTTTCGATTATGAGTCAAATTTTATCAGCTATTGAAATTGCCCATAAAAACCGGATTATTCACCGTGATATTAAACCACAAAATATTTTAATCACGGAAAATAATGAAGTGAAAATTACCGACTTTGGGATTGCGATTGCTTTATCAGACACCAGTATTACACAAACCAATACCTTATTAGGTTCGGTTCATTATTTATCGCCTGAACAAGCGCGTGGGAGTAGTGCAACGATTAAATCAGACATATACGCCCTTGGGGTCGTATTATATGAACTGATTACAGGTACCGTTCCCTTTAATGGAGAATCGGCGGTGTCAATTGCTCTTAAGCATTTCCAAGAGGCATTTCCCCGTGTGAAAGATACGGTCGATTATGTGCCACAAAGTTTGGAAAATGTGGTCTTAAAGGCGACCACTAAAAATCCAACCGAACGCTATAATTCTGTCGAAGAAATGCATCAAGACTTGACCACTAGTTTAAGTGCTAATCGGATGAATGAAGCACTTTTTGTACCAAAGGATATGTCTGAGACGACAGTTTTAAAACCAATTAAACCCATCTCTTCAGCTCATAAGGCTTTAGATGGAAAAATGGAAGCACCAGAGCCTTTGGATGAAGAATTAGTCCCTAGTTTTGATGTCGTCCCACCGATTGAACCTGTGCGCAAAAATTATCGTTTCGTGCGTTGGTTAGTGGGTATATTATTACTAGTACTCTTAGTACTTGGTAGCTATTATGTCTATGCTCAGACGACTCGTTTTGTAACGATTCCGGATGTATACAATAAAACGCAAGAAGAAGCGATAAAGTTACTAGAAGAAAATAATTTAAACGTCAATCAAATTATTCCCCAGTGGGATAAGACCTTACCAGCGGGAACGGCTATTGAAACTAAACCGGAAGCCAATTCACGTATTGAAAAAAATAGTGCTGTTAACTTAGTAGTAAGTAATGGCAAAGAGCAAGTTGAAATTGGTAATTATATTGGCGAAGCTTATGAACCGATTCGTAAAGAATTGACGGACGCTAACTTTATTGTAGTGCGACGCGGGATGGCGACCAATGATGAAAGCCAAGTAGGGGTTATTTTAGACCAGAGCGTTGAACCTGGCTCAAAAGTAGTGCCAACAGATACAACGATTACCTTTACAGTAGGACAAATGTCGGATAGTATTTCTATGCAAGATTTTAATAATTTACCTTTATCCATGGTGCAAAACTTTGCAGATGAATATGGTTTAAATGTTGATGTCACCTATGCTTATGATGATTATATCTCAGTTGATCAAGTTATTAGCCAAGACCCTGTGAGTGGTACAGCTTTAGTTCCAGGTGATACTATTTCAGTCGTTGTCTCACAAGGTGCACAAGAAGAAGTGGTTCTACAACATACCGAGACGATCACGCTTGAATATTTACCGACTTATGCAGATACTGATTTGGAAATGAAAAATCCATTACCAAATGTAATCGATGTTTATATTGGTGATTCACAAAACAATATTAATACTTTACATCGTAGTTTTGAAATAACCGAAACAACGACCGTTCAATTAAAATTCTTTATTAAGAATGATGGTGTCGGTCAGTATCGTATTTTAAGAAATGGTGAAGTTTATATGGAAAGTAATGCTGTTTACCCAGAACAATAGTTGAAGTGACAAGACTGCTATTGACCGATTAGAGTCGGCAGTAGTGGTCTGTTTTTATAAAACGAGGAGGGAATCTATGAAAGAAAAGCAAATCATTACGAAAGAAGGGTTCATTTACCAGGCGATTAGCGGTTTTTATTATGTATGGTCTGAAGGTCATTCATATGCCACTAAACCTAAAGGGAAATTTCGACATCAACAAGTAAAACCATTGGTTGGGGATCATGTTGAAATCGAAATCGATCTTGATGATAGTCAATCAGAAAGTCGTTTAGTGACGATATTTCCAAGAAAAAACAGTTTAGTGAGACCTCCGGTGGCCAATGTTGATGACGCGTTTATTGTGATGTCACTGGTCGAACCAGATTTTTCATATAATTTATTAGACTACTTTTTAGTATCGATTGAGTCTCATCAAATTGAACCGATTATTTTACTTACCAAATATGATTTATTAGTAAAATCGATGGGTGAAGCGACAGCTGAATCAAAAGTGAAAGAAATTAAAGACGTTTATCAAAAGATTGGCTATCAAGTCATCGTAAAAAATGAAATTAGTGCTTTTGCAGAGGAAATAGAATCAGTAGTCAATAAAGATGCTATTTACATCGTGATGGGCCAATCAGGTGTGGGCAAATCGACTTTATTAAATGATTTATTACCTAAAGCCGATATTGCTACCGGTGAAATTAGTGATTATTTAAATCGTGGACGTCATACGACTCGTGAAGTCACTTTATATCGCTTATATCAAGGACTTCTTGCAGATACGCCTGGATTTAGTGCAATTGACTTTCCACAAATTGAAAAAGAAGCACTGAGTCAGTATTTTCCTGAAATTTGGCGTAAGAGTGCCGAGTGTCGCTTTAGAGGATGTCTACATCAAAATGAACCTAACTGTGCAGTCAAAGAAGCGGTTGAAACCGGCGAAATTGCCACCTCTCGATATGAAAATTATAGTCAAATATTACAAAAAATTGAACAAAGAAAACCGGTTTATCGTAAAAAGGAGAAATAAAAAATGAAAATAGCTCCCTCAATATTGAGTGCGGATTTTACCAAATTATTAGCTGAAATTAAAGAAATTGAACAATATGGTGCAGATTATTTACATATAGACCTAATGGACGGTAACTTTGTCGGTAATATTTCTTTTGGGCCGATGGTCTATCAATGGTTAAGACCTCATACCGACTTAGTATTTGATGTGCATATGATGGTCGAACAACCAGAACGATATGTCGAAATGGTTGCCAATGCTGGGGCCGATATTATCACGGTACATGTCGAAGCCACTCATCATTTACATCGCGTGATTCAAATGATTAAACAACTAGGAAAAAAAGCAGGAGTGGTGATTAATCCTGGCACACCAGTGTCTGCCATCGAAGCTGTATTATCAGAAGTGGATTTAGTATTGGTCATGACGGTTAACCCAGGGTTCGGAGGACAAAGATTTATCGAATCGACTTTAATCAAAATTAGTCAATTAAAAGAGTTACGTAGTCAACACCAATATCAATATGAAATTGAAGTTGACGGGGGGATTAATGAAATAACTGCTCAACAATGTTTGGCAGCTGGAGCCGATGTTTTAGTAGCAGGATCCTATATTTTTAACGCAACGGACCGTCAACAAGCGATTGAGTCTTTACGTAAATAAGGAGCGATGCGAATGGCAAAAGTCATAATTTGCGCAGGAGGACCTAATCCGGCCCTAGACCATTTGCGAATAAAAGAAGAAGACATATTAATAGGGGTTGATCATGGCGCCTATCGCTTAATAAAAGCCGGTTTTACTTTAACTCATGCTTTCGGTGATTTTGATTCAGTTAGTGCAAGTGAATTAGTTTTCATTGAAGAAAATACGCAAACACTTCATCGATATCCATCAGAAAAAGATGATACGGATTTGCAATTAGCTTTGTTATATGTGCTAGAGCATTACTCTCAATATGAAACGATTGCAATATACGGGGCCTTAGGTGGAGGTGGTCGTGTTGACCACTTTTTAGCCAATATTTGGTTAGTATTGGAACCGCGCTTTGAAAACATTGTTGAAAAGCTTCATTTTATTGAAACTCAACATCAAGCGCGCTTTTATCAACCAGGTCATCATCAATTATTGAATCCATCGCAAGCGAAGTATTTATCGATCATTTCTTTAACCCCAGTTAGCTCGTGGCAAATTAAAGGTGCCAAATACAATTTGCCAGCAACGGATTTTAAGACGCCGACTGCTTTAATTAGTAATGAGTTTATCACCAACCGACCAACGATTGAATTATCCTTTACTAAGGGCATGATTAGTGTTTTGTGGGTTCAAGATGATCATTAATTTTTAAAAAAGCAAAAAAGTCTGTAAAGTATCTTGCCTTTACAGCTAAACTATGGTAAATTTGTAAGGTATGAAAAAGCAGAGACTCAGCTCCTGCGATATAAAGGAGGAATTACGATGGCTAAAGTATGCTATTTCACTGGTCGTAAAGCTAAATCAGGAAACACTCGTTCTCATGCTATGAATCAAAGCAAACGACGTTTCGGCGCTAATTTACAAAAAGTTCGTGTGATGATCGACGGAGAACCTAAAAAAGTTTGGGTATCTGCTCGCGCTTTAAAATCAGGTAAAATTGAACGTGTATAATTAACACAATATACTAATAGGGGCTAGGCAAACACATTCTTGTTGATTGCCAGTCCCTATTTTTGTTAAAAGAGTCATAATGACTGGATAGGACTAAATTCATTGAGATGCTTTCAATCCAAGCCAAATTGTATGGGATAGGTAGAGCAAGTTTAATTGTTTGTTTTTAAGTTTAAATGACACCTATTATGTAAAATATACAGATTTCATCCGTAATAAATAGCGTTTAATCACTAGTTATGGTAAAATTATTACGATACAATACATAAGTTTGAGGAGGCGTATATAAATGGCTATTAAAATTCAAACTCCAAATGGTCAAATTACATTAAACAACGAAGTAATCGCAACCGTCGTAGGTGCAGCTGTAACCGATAATTACGGTGTCGTTGGAATGGTTAGTAAAAATGTTATTCGCGATAATATTACAGAAATTCTAAAAAAAGATAACTATGCAAAAGGGGTCGTCATTAGCCAACAGGGTAATGATGTAGCAGTCGATGTGTATATTTTAGTTACATACGGCACCAAAATATCAGTCATTTGTCAAAATATTCAGCAAGCCGTGAAATATAATGTTGAACAATTATTAGGTTTTGAGACAAGTTATGTCAATGTTCATGTTCAAGGCGTTAAAGTGGACTAAGTCTTAAAATCGAGGAGGATTCAAGTGGAATTAACAAAAATAACTGCAGCCGAATTTCGAGCAATGGTGATTGCCGGTGGACAACGACTAAATGATCAAATGGAACTCATTAACTCATTAAATGTGTTCCCAGTACCAGATGGTGATACCGGAACGAATATGAATATGTCGTTTACTTCTGGGGTAGAAAATTTAAAACAATCAAAATCTGACAAAGTAGGAGAATTAGCAGGTGCTTTAGCTAAAGGTTTATTAATGGGAGCACGTGGTAACTCTGGTGTTATCTTATCGCAAATTTTCCGTGGTTTTTCACAAGCAATTACAGACAAAGAAACTTTAGATGCTAATGACTTTGCTGCTGCTTTTGCCGGTGGTGTCGAAGCTGCCTATAAAGCTGTGATGAAACCCGTAGAAGGAACCATTTTAACTGTTGCCCGCGAATCAGCTATTCGTGGTGAGAAAAAAGCGGCTAAAACAGATAATATTATTGAAGTAATGCAATCAATCGTAACAGGCGCTGAAAAATCTTTAGCCAAGACACCTGACTTATTACCCGTTTTAAAACAAGTAGGTGTTGTTGACTCAGGTGGGAAAGGTTTATTAAGTGTTTATGAAGGATTCTTATCTGCACTTAAAGGCGAAGCGAGTATTGCCCAAGATGCTGATGAATTATCACAACAAGCTCAAGCTCATGCACATGCAATGTTTGAAGAGGGTGCAGAAAATCCAATGACCCTTGAAGAGATTACGTATGGTTACTGTACCGAAATCATGGTGCGCATTGGGGAAGGACCTACTACAATTAAATCATTTAATTATGATGAATTTAGAAATACCTTAGATCAAAAAGGAGACTCATTATTAGTAGTAGCCGACGATGAAATCGTAAAAGTTCATATTCATACTGAAAACCCTGGGGAAATTATGCAATTAGGCCAAGAATTTGGTGAATTAATTAAGATTAAAGTAGATAATATGCGCGAACAAGTGCGTAGTCTAGAAAATGATGAAAAAGCATTAAATGAAAAAGCTCAACAAGTGGCTGAACCAACGAAACCAGAACGTGAATATGCTATTATCGCAGTAGCAGCAGGTGAAGGGATTATGGAATTATTCCGCTCACTCGGTGTTACTGAAGTGTTATCAGGCGGTCAAACCATGAACCCATCTACTGAAGACTTTATTAAAGCAATCGAAAGAGTAAACGCTAAGAAAATTATCTTATTACCTAATAATAAGAATATCGTCATGGCTGCAGAGCAAGCAACGCAAGTGGCTGAAGTTCCAACAGTGGTCATTCCAACGACTACCATTCCAGAAGGAATTGCATCATTAATGGCCTTTAATGTGGATGCATCGATTGAAGAAAATAAAGAACAAATGACTGAAATGAGTCACCAAGTAACCAGTGGTCAAATTACTTATTCTATTCGTGATACCGAAATTGATGGTGTTAAAATTAACAAAGAAGATTACATGGGCATTGTGAGTGGTAAAATTATGTTATCCGTACAAGATGCACCAACTGCATTAGACCAAACTTTAAAATTAATGATGACTGAAGAAACTGAAATTGTGACGATTATTGTTGGCGAAGACGGTTCAGTCGATGAAGCAAATCAAATTGCTGAAGAATTAGAAGAACGATTTGAAGACGTTGAATTTGAAATTGTAGAAGGTAATCAACCGGTATATAATTATATCATTTCAGCAGAGTAGTGTATTAAGGATGATAGTTAGAGCTGGGGCAACCCGGCTCTTTTGTGTTATTTTAAGGGAGGAGGCAAGATCAGTGAGTGATTGGTTGGATAGTATTGGAACCTTAAAAGGAGTAGGCCCAGCAAAAGTACAACAATTTGCCTCTTTAGGCATTCTGACTATTCGAGATTTATTATTTTATTTCCCTTTTCGTTATGAAGATTTTCAAATTCGAGATTTAAAAACAATTATGGATCAAGAGAAAGTAACTTTAAAAGGACAAGTTGTATCACCGCCGGTGGTCAATTATTATGGTCGACGCAAGAGTCGTTTATCATTTCGTTTTGCTGTATCTGACACCGAGGTCATCCAAGTTGTTTTTTTTAATCAACCTTATTTAAAAAAATCATTTGAATTAGGCCAAACAAAAGTAGTTTATGGTAAATGGCAAAGTAACCAACAGAGTTTACTAGGCATGAAAATGATTAAAATTGATGAAGATGGGGAGAATAATATTGCCGGCGTTTATCCTAGCAAACAAGGAATTCGTCAAACAACCATTTTAAAAACAATTCAAGCTGGTTTTGATGAGTATTATCATCAGATTCCTGAAATTATTCCCCAATATTTAAATGATAAATATCGCTTAATACCTTTGAATCAAGCTTTGTACCAAATGCATTTTCCAAAAGACTCAGTGCAAAAGAAACAAGCGACGCGCAAAATCATCTTTCTTGAATTTTTCTTATATCAATGGCGCTTATTAAACACTGCTTATCGTGATAGTCAAGAGCAGGGTGTACGAGTTTTTTATGAGGTTGAAGATTTAAAAAGTGTTATTAAGACCTTACCCTATGATTTGACCAATGCTCAGAAAAAAGCCGTGAATGAAATCTGTTATGACCTAATGGCGCCTTATCCTATGAAACGAATGCTACAAGGTGATGTCGGGAGCGGGAAGACCTTAGTGGCCTTTTTAGGAATGATAGCAACGATTCAAGCAGGTTTTCAAACGGCTTTAATGGCACCAACTGAAATATTAGCCAAACAACATTATGAGAATTTTAACCGGATATTTGAACCGGTGGGCTTACACGCAGAATTATTAGTGAGTAATTTAAAAGCAAAAGAAAAACAAAATTTGATTGAAGGCTTACAAACGGGTAGAATTCGAATTGTGATTGGGACGCATGCACTCATTCAAGATAATGTTCAATTCAAACAGCTTGGCTTAGCCATTATCGATGAACAGCACCGTTTTGGTGTCGGACAAAGACAAGCCTTACTGAATAAAAATGATACGGCAGTTAATTTATTACAAATGACTGCTACTCCGATCCCTCGTTCATTAGCGATGACATTATATGGCGAATTGTCGGTTTCGACTATTGATGAATTACCAGGTGGACGTAAACCGATTACTACCCATCGAGTAGAAGCAGGAAAAATAGATGAAGTATATGAACGCATGCACATTGAACTGGCGGCAGGTCATCAAGTTTATTATGTGTTGCCATTGATTGATGCTTCAGAAAATATGCAGTCGATTGATAATGTAATCGAGATTGCCGATCATTTAAGCGAGGTTTTTGTTCAATATCAAGTAGGCGTCTTACATGGACAGTTAGATAAAGAAGCACAAGAACAGGTAATGGATCAATTTAATGATAATCAGATCCAAATTTTAGTGGCAACTACCATGGTGGAAGTCGGTGTCGATGTTCCTAACGCAACAGTCATTGTGATTCAGTCTGCTGAACGCTTTGGTTTAGCTCAGTTACATCAATTAAGAGGACGGGTCGGACGAAGTGATTTACCAAGTTATTGTTACCTCATCGGATCGCCTACTACTGAACAAGGAGAAGCACGACTGGATATTATGACCCAATCTCAAGATGGCTTTTTTATTAGTCAAGAGGATATGAAAATTAGAGGGATTGGCGATATTATGGGACGTAGCCAATCGGGCTTACCACAATTTCATTTTGCGAATGTGGTCGAAGATGCGCATATTTTAGCGATTGCCCGTCAAGAAGCCAAAGAACTTTTAAATCATTTACATCATTTATCTGATGAAGAAGAACAAGCCTTAAAAGATTGGCAAGATTCTACCATCATTGAAATGTAAATTTCGAATCAAGATAATAATTAATAAATCACTGTGTGGTGATGACTTTTTTGAAAACGATCAAAATCTGAAAACTTATTTTGATAATAACCATATCAGATGAACTATTTAAAAAAGTAGTGTAAAATAACTTCATTAAGTGAAAATAAAATCATTACTTATAAATCTTATCTATATAATAGGAAGAGATTTTTATTAGCTTGTTTGAAATGGGCAAAAATTTGATAAAATAGATTCAATTATTGCACGTAAATGCTCAGCGCATTTTTGATTAGACATCAAACAGTACCTAAAAAATAGGTTAATAATTTCTGACTGTGAGTGCTAGAAGTTGAAGCGAAAATCATCTCATTTTGTTATACTTGTCCACTTCCTAAATGAAAGATAAAAACGATAATATGTGTTTAAGAAAGAAGGTATATAATGTTTAAAATTGCAATCGATGCCATGGGAGGCGATCATGCTCCCAATGCAGTTGTAGAGGGAGTCAATAAGGCTATCGCGACTTTTCCCGAAATTGAAGTACTGCTATTTGGAGATGAAGCACAAATAAAACCATTATTAACAGTTGAAGACAGAGTCACCATCGTCCATACCGATGAAGTGGTTGAAAGTGATGATGAACCTGTGGCAGCGGTTCGTCGTAAAAAAGGTTCTTCAATGGTAATGGCAGCACAATATGTAAAAGAGAAAAAAGCGGATGCTTTATTATCAGCCGGAAATACTGGCGCTTTATTAGCAAGTGGTTTACTCGTCGTTGGGCGTATGAAAGGGATTGATCGTCCAGGTTTAATGCCAGTATTACCAACTTTTAATCCTGAATCACCACATTTAATTTTAGCCGATGCAGGCGCAAATGCTGATTGTAAACCTAATAATTTATATCAATTTGCCGTTTTAGCTTCATTTTATGCCAAAGCCATGTTCGGCATCGCTAATCCAAGAGTGGGCTTGATTAATAATGGTACTGAAGAAACCAAAGGAAATGAATTAACTAAAGCAGCTTTTCCTTTATTAAAAGAAGCAACTGAATTAAATTTTGTGGGCAATGTCGAAGCAAAAGAACTGTTGCAAGGGGTATGTGATATCGCTATTACAGATGGTTTTACTGGTAATGCTATTTTAAAATCATTAGAAGGAACGTCTAAAACCATTTTTAAAGCAATCAAAAATCAATTATTAAATTCAGGTTTTAAAGCCAAATTAGGTGGATTATTAATCAAAAATGCATTAAGTGATTTAAAAGATCAATTTGATGATACGAAAGAAGGCGGAGCTATTTTATTAGGAGTACAAGCGCCCGTCATTAAAGCACATGGCTCTTCTAATGAGGAAGCCATCTTCAATGCGATTAGACAAGCAAATAAAATATTAACAAGCAATGTTGTGGAAGAAATAGCTAACCATTTTAGAAGTCTCTCATAATTAAATAGGAATTCTTAAATTAAATTAATATTTAGGTAGACATTTTAGCATTTAATATGTAAAATAGTATGAGTATACTAACGCGTGTAGACGCAAAATTAGTTGGAGGTATATTAATGGGAACTAAAGAAAATGTATTCGAAATTGTAAAAGAAATGATTATCGATCGTTTTGATGTTCAAGAAGAAAGTGTCACTCCGACAATGACGTTTAATGATTTAGGTGCTGATTCATTGGATATAGTTGAATTAGTAATGGAATTAGAAAATCGATTTGAAGTGACCTTTGATGATGACAAAATAGAACAACTTGATAATGTTGGCGATGCCGTTCAATATATCGAGACGTTAACAGCGTAGTAGTATAAGGTATAACTGAACGGAGGGAAAACATGAATGAGCAAGAATTATTATTAGACATAAAAGACTTGCATGTTGGGTTCCGTATCAAAGATGATTATTATGATGCGGTAGATGGTGTATCTTTACAACTATTCAAAAATGAAAAATTAGCAATAGTTGGAGAGTCAGGTTGTGGTAAGAGTACGCTCGCAACGACTATTATGGGATTACACAACCCAAATGTAACTAAAATTACGGGTGAAATTATTTATCAAAACGAAAATGTTATTGAATATGATGAAGCAGCCTTTAATGGGATTCGTGGTAAGAAAATCGGAATGATTTTTCAAGATCCATTAGCTTCATTAAATCCTTTAATGACGATTGAAGCTCAAATTGATGAAGCTTTAATTTATCACACAAAATTAAATGCTAAAGAGCGTCATCAACGCGTTTTAGAGTTGTTAGATCAAGTAGGGATTGCTAATCCACAACGTACAGCAAAACAATATCCACATGAATTATCCGGTGGAATGCGTCAACGTGTGGTTATAGCGATTGCATTAGCTTGTAAGCCGGCTATCATTATTGCCGATGAACCTACAACAGCATTGGATGTTACTATCCAGGCACAAATTTTGGACTTATTAAATGATATTCAGGAAGAAACTGAATCAGGTATTATTTTAATTACACATGACTTAGGAGTAGTAGCTGAAACAGCAGACCGAGTGGCTGTGATGTATGCAGGGCAAATCGTTGAAATTGCAACGGTACATGATTTATTCAACGACCCTCGCCATCCATATACGCGTTCTTTATTACGTTCAATCCCACAAACGGATAGTAATTTAGAAGATGAATCAGGTGAATTGCATGTTATTCAAGGAATTGTTCCACCACTACCTAAATTACCAAGAAAAGGTTGCCGTTTTGCTCCACGTATTCCGTGGATTGGATCAGAAGCTCATGAAGAAAATCCAACCTTACACGAAGTAGTGCCAGGTCATTTCGTTCGTTGTACCTGTCATGAACACTTCCACTTTGAAGAGGAGGCGAAATAATGGCAGAATTTATGAGAGTAGAAGGATTGAAAGTCCATTATCCAATTAGAAGTGGCTTCTTTAACCGTATTACAGATTATGTTTATGCAGTTGATGGCGTTGACTTAGTCTTCGAAGAAGGAAAAACTTATGGATTAGTAGGAGAATCAGGTTCAGGTAAATCAACAATCGGTAAAGCCATTATTGGATTAGAAAAAATTACCGACGGTAAAATCTTCTATGAAGGTAAAGACATTACCTCTGAAGCACGTAAAAGACGTTCTGATTATCGTCGTAATGTGCAAATGATTTTCCAAGATGCAATGAGTAGTTTTAACCCTAAAAAGCGTGTTACAGATGTTTTATCAGAACCATTACGTAACTTTGAAAATATGACACCAGAAGAAGAAAAACGTAAAATGATTGAGTTACTGCATATTGTCGGTTTATCCGAAGATGCTTTAAATAAATATCCACACGAATTCTCAGGTGGTCAACGTCAACGTATTGGGGTAGCCAGAGCGGTTGCGATTAATCCTAAATTAATCATTGCCGATGAGCCAGTTTCTGCATTGGACTTATCTGTACAAGCACAAGTATTAAACTTTATGAGACGTATCCAAGATGAATATAATACGAGTTATTTATTTATCTCCCATGACTTAGGAGTCGTTAAACATATGTGTGATGAGTTAGCAATTATGTATCGTGGTCGTTTCACTGAATATGGTTCAAGTACCGATATTTATGGCAATCCAAAACATATTTACACTCGTCGTTTATTATCTGCGATTCCGCAAATCGATCCAAATAACCGTGAAGAAAACAAAATGAATCGTTTACGTGTTGAAAAAGAATACCAAACGAATGCATCTAAGTATTTCACGGAAGAAGGTCGCGTTTACGACTTGAAAGAATTATCATCTACGCACAAAGTAGCTCTGAAAGATGTTAATGGACAAGGAGGCGTCAATTAATATGTGGAAAACAATTCTTAGACGTATTGTCTTAATGCTGCCACAATTGTTTATATTAACAATTTTAGTATTTGCATTAAGTATCTTAATGCCAGGGGATGCCCTAACCGGGACAATTGACCCAACAATTTCAGCAGCTCAGTTAGAAGCAATGCGTGAAAAATTAGGCTTAAACAAGCCATGGTATGAACGTTACATTGATTGGATGAAAGGTGTTTTAGTGGGAGACTTCGGTAGAAGTTGGAAATACAAACAACCTGTATTGTCTATCATTGGACAACGTGTATGGCCAACGATTTGGTTATCATTATTTACAGCAATTTTAACGTATCTTATTGCGTTACCTTTAGGTTTATTAGCGGGGCGCTACCAAGATTCTTGGATTGACCGTACGATTAACTTATATAACTTTATTTCGTATTCGATGCCATCATTTGTATTAGGTTTATTAATGATTTGGTTATTTGGTTATACATTAAAATGGTTCCCAACACGTGGGACAATCAGTTCAGGTGTCACACCGGGTACGATTCAAGCCATGTTATCACGCTTGTATCATATCATTTTACCGGGTACTACCTTAGCTTTAATTAGTACTACTGGTACCATTCAATACTTACGTACTGGAATTATTGATGCAAAATCACAAGACTATGTGCGTACTGCTCGTGCTAAAGGGGTACCTGAAGCGGTAGTATATCGCCGTCATATTTTCCGTAACTCATTATTACCAATTGCAGCCTTTATGGGATATACCATTACAGGTTTAGTTTCAGGGGCAGTTATTACAGAAAATATCTTTACTTATCAAGGGATGGGACGTTTATTCTTAGACTCAATCAGTGGTCGTGATTTCTCAGTCATGATGACCTTAGTATTGTTCTTTGGATTTATGACTTTATTAGGTACCTTGTTGTCAGATATTATTATGGTATTCGTGGATCCACGAATTAGAATAGACTAGGAGGAGGACACAATGGAATTACAACAAAATATGCAAGAAGCCGAAGTAGTTCAAGATCAAGAAACGTCTGTGCCACCCCTAGGTTTTGAAGTTATTCGCCGTGAATTTATGCGTGATAAATTAGCGATTTTCGCTTTAGTATTATTGATTTCTATTATTTTAATTTCAGTATTATCGCCATACTTTATTGATGTGTCAGCTGGAATGAAGGTTAGTATTTTTGACCGTTTCTTAAAACCTGGAGTAGATGGCCATATTTTAGGTACTGATGAAGGTGGACGTGATGTCTTTACGATGTTAATTGCCGGTACTCAAAATACATTGTTTATCGGGTGGTCCGTAACTGTTATTACCGCCGTTGTTGGGATTGCTTTAGGGGTAATCTCTGGTTATTATGGTGGTGTCGTAGATGATGTCATGATGCGTATTGTTGACTTTATTATGGTTTTACCGACATTCATGTTTACTATTGTTATGATTACTATCGTTGAAGGTTTCAGTATGTGGAAATTAATCTTAATCATTTCCGTATTCGGGTGGCCAGGTACTACTCGTTTATTCCGTACAGCAACCTTATCTGAAGCAGCTAAAGATTATATTAGTGCTTCAAAAACAATGGGAACCCGCGACTGGAAGATTATCTTATTTGAATTATTACCTAACTTAAGTTCGATGATGATTACCAACTTAACATTAAGTTTTGCTGGAAATATCGGGATTGAGACCGGTTTAAGTTATTTAGGATTTGGTTTACCAGTAGGAACCCCATCAATTGGTACTTTAATCGGTTATGCTAATAACCCAGACGTTATTGAAAATAAAACTTGGGTTTGGTTACCGGCGGTTATCCTAGTATTAATCTTAATGCTTTGTGTTAACTATATCGGACAAACCTTACAACGTGCAGCAGACGCTCGCCAACGTCGTGGTTAGTCATAATCTTAATAATTAACAAATGGGAGTGGGCAAGAAGTAGAAAATTAAATAATTTTCGCTTCGTCTGCCCACCCCCGCACAGTTGAGTAGGTCTCAAACAAGTCGTTTAGACGCCATTTGAGACCACTCAACCACTGCGCTTTGAATTAAATTGATATGCCTGAACAGAATTTAAAAAGTTTTTGGCCCAGCCTCAAGTTCTAATAATTTTTACTGATAGGAAATTATTACAAATTTAGCAGAGATAAGGCTTAATGCCGAAATCAGACCACCCTTTGGTGGTCTTTTTGATTCTAAAATTTCACACTGTTCCACATGAACGCATTGTTTGTCATTGCTATTGCGATATAATAGAATAAAATGCATTATATATACGCTTTGAGGAGACCAAAATGGAATTTTTAATTTTTTTCATGATTTTGATCTTACTTTGTCATCCCATAGTATTATCGGTTGTTACATACACTTCGTTGACGATTAAAGGATTGTTACTATTAGCTTTAAAACTATTATCGATTTTATTTGAAAAGTAAAATATAAAGTTGTATTTTTTCTTGTAATTGTTTTATTATGTATAGGCCTTACTCTTAACAATATGAAAGAGAAGGCTGTTTTCGTTTGTCTATCATCAAACAATTTATTGAAACCCCGCATTACTCAACGGCATCTTCTTGGCTTACTTAAAGCTAATCAAATTTGTGAACTTTAGTAAGGACAATAACGATTGTTAACTTTCAGATTACTTTTATTTTTTTGCGTATCCCAATGCAAGCAAATAATAATATATTAGTTTTACATCATTGAGAATGCCAGGTAGACTTTTACTTTAAATGGTAGGGGAAATCGCTTGGAGATAAGTACTTCTTCATTGCAAACACTCTTCCATATTGAGATAATAGAGGTTAGACGAGGAGTGAGACTTATGAATTTTGATCACACAGCTTTTGCTGTTTTTAATGAACCTGAACTAGCAGAAAGAATGGCGGCCATTCAAGCACGCATTCAACCAACTTTTCAATATTTTGGTGATATTTTAGCAGAACATCTTCAAGAACAATCACCACCATCAACGGAGGTGTTTGTGCATATTGCGAAACATTTACGGAGAACAGCTTATCCTCCGGAATCAACATGGGTAGCGATTGGTGGCGATAAACGTGGATATAAGAAGTATCCTCATTTTCAAATTGGTATTAATGAACATTATGTATTTTTCACTTTGGCGTTAATAGATAATCCACTCTATGAAAAAGAAATTGCTCAATTATGGCAACAAAAATTGTCTGCATTTAAAGAGTTGCCACAAGATTTCGCAGTCATTCCAGATCATACCCAGTTTGGGTTTCAAGAGGGGCCAGATATTGATTGGGCGAACTTACTTGAACGTTTGGAAAAAGTAAAAAAAGCTGAATTAATGATAGGAAGAATCTATCCAAAAGATTTAAAGATATTAAGTGATAGTAAATTATTAACGGAAAGTTTCATTGAGACTCTTGACGAACTGATGCCGTTTTATATGGAAGCAATGTCATTTTATTAAAACTAAAATTATTTGTTATAGACCGCTTTCATCAGAAAAAATGTTTTTATTTTTATTGCAAAATACTGTATAGTAGTACATGGACAGGAGGCGGGCTAATGCAAAATTATGCTTATCCTATCGATTCAGATTGGTCAACAGATGAGACAGTTAAAGTTGTGGAATTTTTAGCAGCTGTTGAGCAAGTTTATGAGTCTTCGATGGATGTTAAAGAATTCTCGATTAAATATCAAAAATTTAAAGAAGTAGTGACCAGTATAAGTGGTGAAAAACAATTAGATAAAGTGTTTCAAAGTGAAAGTGGTTATTCCATTTATCAAGCTGTGAAATTAATGAAAGAGCTGAATAAAACGGAAACCAAAAACAAAAAGATGAGGATTAATTAGGAGGATGAATATGGATTACCAATTACATCATCATATTTTAGTTTGGATGGAAGAAGCGGCAGAAGCTTTGAGAGAATCTCATAGTAGAAAATTACAAGTCGATGAAAAAAAGGATGCCAGTGACTTAGTTACTGAAATGGATAAAGCAACCGAAAAATTCTTTACTGAAAAAATTCGTCAGTTTTATCCAGAACACCGCATTATTGGCGAAGAAGGAATCAGTGGTCCGGTAAATGATACCAATGGGATGATTTGGGTTATTGATCCGATTGATGGTACTTTAAACTTTGTGAAACAAAAAAATAATTTTGGTATTATGATTGGTTTATTTTATAATGGTAAGCCAGTAGCGGGCTATATTTATGATGTGATGCAACATGATTTATATTATGGTATCGTTGGTGAAGGGATGTATCTAAATAACAAACCATTGAAACCATTACCAGTAGGTCCATTAAACGATAGTCTCATTATGGGAAATGTCGGGATGTTTAGTCGCAATCAAAATAATTGTCAAAGTTTATTAGCAACGGTATTAGGAGCCAGAGCACATGGTTCTGCAGCGTTAGAGGTGATTCAAGTTTTAAGAGGTGAAGCCTCACTTTACTTATCTTTTGGCTTACATCCTTGGGATTTTGCTGCAGGATATGCGATTTGTGAAGCGGGTGGCATTATTTGTACCCAAGCAGATGGCTCACCATTATCTATTTTAGAAAAATCACCGGTCCTCTTTGCACATCCAAGTGTCTATAAAGAAGCAGTCAAAATTTTAAACAATCCAACAGAAATAGGGGAAATTAATGAATACGCGTAATGATATAAGAAATATTGCAATAATTGCTCACGTTGACCACGGTAAAACGACTTTGGTTGACCAATTACTAAAAAACTCAGATACTCTTGACGCTCGTTTACAATTAGAAGAACGTGCAATGGACTCGGGAGATATCGAAAAAGAACGTGGCATTACCATCTTAGCTAAAAATACAGCTGTTAACTACAAAGGTACTCGTATTAATATTTTAGACACACCTGGGCACGCCGATTTTGGTGGTGAAGTAGAGCGTATTCTAAAAATGGTTGATGGAGTAGTATTAGTTGTGGATGCTTATGAAGGCACTATGCCACAAACACGTTTTGTATTGAAAAAAGCGTTAGAAGTTGGGTTAACGCCAGTAGTGGTTGTTAATAAAATTGATAAACCATCAGCAAGACCGGCAGAAGTGGTCGATGAAGTGTTAGAATTATTTATTGAACTCGGTGCGGATGATGACCAATTAGAATTCCCAGTAGTTTATGCTTCAGCTATTAACGGTACTTCTTCTACTTCTGATCAACTAGAAGACCAACAACCATCAATGGATGCTATTTTTGATGCTGTTATAGAACATGTACCAGCACCCATTGATAATAGTGATGAGCCTTTACAATTCCAAGTTTCCTTATTAGATTATAATGCCTTTGTAGGTCGTATTGGGATTGGGCGTGTTTTCCGCGGTAAGATTAAAGTTGGGGATAATGTCGCTTTAATGAAAGCAGATGGTACTAAGAAAAATTTCCGAGTTACCAAGATTTTAGGTTTCTTTGGTTTAGATCGTGTGGAAATTAATGAAGCCAAAGCCGGAGATTTAATTGCACTTTCTGGTATGGAAGATATTTTCGTTGGTGAAACAGTTGCTGACGCACAAAAGCCTGAAGCTCTACCATTGTTACATATCGATGAACCGACACTAGAAATGACGTTCTTAACTAATAATTCACCATTTGCTGGACGTGAAGGTAAATATGTAACAGCGCGTAATTTACAAGATCGTTTAATGCAAGAATTACATACAGACGTTTCATTAAAAGTAGAACCTACTGATTCACCAGATGCATTTAGAGTGATGGGACGTGGCGAGTTACATTTATCCATCTTAATTGAAACAATGCGTCGTCAGGGATATGAGTTCCAAGTTTCAAGACCAAAAGTTATTTTACGTGAAATTGACGGTAAAATGTGTGAGCCTTTTGAGCGCGTACAAATTGATACACCTGAAGAATATATGGGTTCGATTATCGAAGCATTAGGTTCTCGTAAAGCTGAAATGGCCGATATGATTCATACAGGTAATGGGCAAGTACGTTTAGTGTTCTTAGTACCAGCGCGTGGCTTAATTGGCTTTTCTACAGAGTTCATGTCTATTACGCGTGGTTACGGCATTATTAACCATACTTTCGATGATTATTTACCAGTAATTGAAGGTAGTATTGGTCGTCGTCGTAATGGTACTTTGGTTTCGATTGAAAATGGTACAGCAACGACTTATAGTATTATGGCTTTAGAAGATCGTGGTACGATTTTCGTAGAACCTGGTACGGAAGTTTATGGCGGTATGATAGTAGGGGAACATAATCGTGAAAATGACTTAACAGTCAATATTACTCGCGCGAAAAACTTAACTAACGTTCGTTCTGCTACTAAAGATCAAACAGCAGTCATCAAACGACCACGAATCTTGACTTTAGAAGAATCCATTCAATTTATGGATGATGATGAATATTGTGAAGTAACTCCACAAAGTATTCGTCTAAGAAAACAAATTTTAGATAAATCTTTACGTGAGAAAGCCAATAAAAAAGAAAGTAAATAGTTTTTTGTAAGACAAATAAAGCTTATCATAACTGGTGTCCCGGGGGAGACCAGTTTTTTGGTTCTTTATTAATATGTGCGAGCTATGAAAGATTAACCATTCATCCAGTAATGGAGAAACAAAATTTTTGCTAATGACTTTGTAGATATTGGAAGTAGAATGGAGAAACAAAATTTTTACCAATGACTTATTTAGTTATTGGAAGTAGGTTGAATGTTAGCAAATGAATGCTGATTCTACTTGCTGTCTAACAAAAAGTATAGAGGGACTGGGTAGAGTAAGCAAAAATTAGCTGTTATTTTCTTAGTCACTCCCATTTATTAATGTCAAAAAGCTTATTCTCGCGCTTTTATTGCAAATGAAACAAGGAGATTGACTAATTTACAACAAGATTACTTTTAAAAATTTTGATTACAAAATAACTTTTGGGTGTATTTAAATTTATTTTATGCTATGATAGAAAAGAAACGAGGGGTGAGAATAAAATGACAACAGCTAATGGTATGGCAGTACTGCTTGTAAGATTTTTATTCGTCATGATGTCTTATATGATTTTAGAAAAAATCGATTGGCGTAAATTATTTTCCAAAAGAAATTATGTTTATGCTCAGTATGTTTGTGTTTTAGCAAGCATCGCACTGGGACATCTTACTGGCTCGTTTGTTATTACGATCATGGAATTATTGCGTAGTATTTTATACAGCATATTCCTATAATTAAATCGACTTATCGTTCGCTCCAAAACGATAAGGTAAAACAAAAGGGGAATAAATTGAATATGGAAGAAATTTTAGTACAAGGCGGTAATCGCTTAGAGGGATCTGTTAAGGTTGAAGGAGCGAAAAATGCCGTATTACCCATTTTAGCTGCTTCTATTTTGGTTGAAGAGGGTAAGACATACTTGTCAAATGTTCCAGTTCTATCAGATGTCTATACAATTAATGAATTATTGAACAATATTAATGTAAAAAATAAATTTGATACAGAGAACAATACAATGGTTTTAGATGCAACAGGTGATATCCTAACAACGGCTGACTATGATTTTGTTAGTAAAATGCGCGCTTCTATTGTTGTAATGGGACCATTATTAGCACGATTTGGTCATGCTCGTGTTGCAATGCCAGGTGGTTGTGCAATTGGGTCAAGACCGATTGATTTACATTTAAAAGGATTTGAAGCTTTAGGCGCGAAGATTACGCGTGCTGCCGGATATGTTGAAGCAACAGCGGATAAATTAGTTGGAGCGCGTATATATTTAGATTTTCCAAGTGTCGGAGCGACTGAAAACATTATGATGGCAGCTGTTTATGCCGAAGGGACTACTATCATTGAAAACGTGGCCCGTGAACCAGAGATTGTTGATTTAGCGAATTTTTTAAATAAAATGGGTGCCCACGTCGTCGGAGCTGGTACAGAGACAATTCGTATTGAAGGTGTGCAAACATTACATGGAACAGAACATTCCGTGGTACCAGATCGAATTGAAGCGGGAACCTTTATGGTAGCGGCAGCTGTTACGAAAGGTAATGTCTATATTGAAGGAGCAATCGCTGAGCACAATCGTCCATTAATTAGTAAATTAAGAGAAATGGGCGTTGTTATTGAAGACTATCAAGACGGTATTCGTGTTCAAGGTCCTGAGAAATTAAAACCGGTTGATGTAAAAACTTTACCACACCCTGGTTTTCCAACAGATATGCAAGCTCAAATGACTATCGCACAATTATTAGCAGAAGGTAGTTCAGTTTTAACTGAAACAGTATTTGAGAATCGTTTTATGCATTTTGAAGAATTACGTCGTATGGGTGCAGAATTTAAAGTTGATCGACAAACTGTTGTAATGTACGGACCATCTGAATTAACAGGGGCTAGCGTTAAAGCAACTGATTTGCGAGCAGCTGCCGCTTTAATTATTGCAGGTTTAACCGCGAAAGGATTAACCCGTGTTTCCGAATTACAATATTTAGATCGTGGATATTATAAATTCCATGAAAAACTAATTGCTTTAGGGGCGAATATAGAACGTGTTGATATTCATTCATTGAATCAAACCAATACGAAGCCTGTAACTGTTTAAGAAGGCAAAATGAGGTGAACATATGAGCAGAGATATAGGAATTGATTTCGGTACTGCAAATGTGTTAATTCATTTTAAAGGGCGCGGAATTGTGGTCAATGAACCTTCAGTAGTGGCGATGGATAGCCGGTCACATGAAATTATTGAGGTTGGTAAACGTGCCTATGAAATGATAGGGCGAACGCCAGAATCAATTGAAATCATACATCCTTTAAAAGGTGGTGTGATTGCTGATTTTGATTTAGCTGAAGCAATGTTAGTTTTATTTTTAGAAAAAATTCATGCACGACGCTGGTTTTCTAAACCCAATGTGTTAATCTGTTGCCCTTCTAATATAAGTGAAATTGAACAATTGTCACTAGTTGAAGCAACAGAAAGAGCAATTGGTGGTCGAATTTTTATTGAGGAAGAATCGAAAATTGCTGCTGTCGGAGCAGGGATTGATTTAACGGATGTTTCTGCTAACATGATTATGGATATCGGTGGCGGGACCACAGACATCGCAGTGATTTCATCAGGGGAAATTGTTAATAGTGAATCCTTAAAGGTCGCAGGGGATGATTTTGATTTAGCAATCGTTCAATATTTTAAAGAGCATCATAATTTATTAATTGGTGAACGCTCCGCTGAAGAAGTAAAAAAAATGTTGGCGAGTGCTTTACCTGTTGAAGAAGGGGAATTAGCAACATATGATTTAAAAGGTCGCGATTTAGTATCGGGATTACCACGATCATTAAATGTCACTTCTAATCATATTTACGAAGCAATCCGGCCACAATTACAAATAATCGCACGTACAGCGAGACGTATTTTGGAAGACACCGAACCGGAAATGGTAGCTGATATCATTGAAAAAGGGATTATTTTAACCGGTGGTGGCGCGATGACTTATCATTTGGATACATATTTAACCGAGGAGTTAGGAGTTAGCGCTTTAAGAGCAGAACAACCAATGAGTTGTGTTGCGATTGGCACTGGCCTCATGTTAGAATTAATCTTAAGTGGAAAATTAGAACGAAAAAATGTTTCCGAAAAACACAAACTAAAACGTTGGTTCTTACGACTTAAGAGACGATTAATTGGATAATAAAAGGATGATTCTTATGAGCGAAACCTATCTTACAGAATCGATGCTCATTAAAGCATTGAAATTAATATTAAAAACAATCCTTTACCTATTATTACTTATTTTGTTTGTAGTGATTGGGTTGTTTGTTGGTTATTGTCTTATAGGTGATGGTAATTATTGGGAAGTATTAAATCGTGATACTTGGCAACATATTATTAATTTTGTAAAATAGCACTGAACAATTATTTTGATACGGAGGTTTGGCAAAAAAATGATGACTTTGCCTTGCCTCTTTTTTAGAAGGTGATAGAATGTACCCATTTTCATTAAGTGAACTAATGATTTATATTACGCCTATTTTAATGGTTTATTTAATTCAAAAGTATTTCAAAGCGTATCTGAAATTTTTTAAAGAGTGGCCACTGACGATGGCTATCATTTTAATACCATTATGGGTAACCTCCATTTATTTATTAGGGTGGCTAATTTTTGATTATAATTTAGTGCCGTTTATTTTATTTTTTTCATGTTTTATTTTAGGTTTGCAATTATATGATTATGTGCGTCGCATCGATCACTTTACCTTTAAAAATTATTATTTAATGGCAAGTAAATTATTATTTCAACATTTATCGGCTTTTTTTCTTGGCTTAGTGATTTTAAGATTTTTTACTTATTTTGTGGGATAATCACCCACCTTTTTTTATTTATAGACGTTTCATGGGGGATTCTACCACTATTATGGGAAAATCCCCCACTTTTTTATTTGAATATAAACCTTATTTTATCAATGTTTAGCGACTTTGTTTTATAAAAGTCGTATTTTTTTTGATAATTTTTAGGAAAAAGTGGTACGTTGTGGGGAATTGTGGTAAACTATAATCAAAGCATTAGAAAGTAGGTGAAGGGTCGTGCTTATTGGTGAATATCAACATAATATTGACACAAAAGGGCGACTCATTATGCCTGCTAAATTCAGACCAGATTTGGGTGAGCGTTTTATTATCACTCGTGGAATGGATGGATGCTTATTTGGATTTCCGATGTCAAGTTGGGAAACCATCCATGAAAAATTAAAGAATTTACCTTTGTCAAAAAAAGATGCACGTACTTTTACGCGTTTATTCTATTCAGCTGCCACTGAAGTAGAGTTTGACCGTCAAGGACGTGTTAATTTACCGAAAAATTTAATAGAATTCGCAAAAATCGATAAGGAATGCCGTGTGGTCGGCGTGTCAGACCGTATCGAGATTTGGAGCAGCGAACAATGGAATAATTTTTCTGAAATGAATGATGATGAATTTGAAAATATTGCAGAAGATTTGTTTGATTTTGGATTTTAATTAGGAGTGAGATTATGTCATTTGAGCACTATACAGTGTTATTAAAAGAGACAATTGATGGTCTAAATATTAAACCAAATGGCATTTATGTTGACTGTACATTAGGTGGGGCTGGACATGCCAAATATATCCTATCCCAATTAAATGATGATGGAAGACTTTATGCCTTTGACCAGGATATAGTGGCGATTGAGAATGCGAAAAAAGAATTAGCAGACGAAGTCGAAAAGGGTAAAGTAATCTTTATTCATAATAATTTTAGAAATATAACCGAAGCGTTAGCGACTTATGGTGTAACTGAAGTCGACGGCGTTTACTATGATTTAGGAGTTTCCTCCCCACAATTAGATGTTGCACAAAGAGGATTTAGTTATCATCAAGAAGCACGTTTAGATATGAGAATGAATCAAGAGGCAGCATTGACTGCTTACGAAGTAGTCAATCAGTGGTCATTTGAAGAATTAATGAAAATAATTTTTCGTTATGGAGAGGAAAAATTTGCTAAACGTATTGCACGTAATATTGAAAAAGAACGTTCAATTGCACCTATTGAGACGACGACGCAATTAGCAGCAATTGTCAAAACTTCAATTCCAGCTGCAACGAGAAGAACAGGGGGCCATCCTGCTAAAAGGACTTTCCAAGCAATCCGTATTGCAGTAAATGATGAATTAGGAGCCTTAGAAGATTCAATGCAACAAGCGGTTAAATTATTAAAAGTAGGTGGACGTATTAGCGCCATTACTTTCCATTCTTTAGAAGATCGATTTGTAAAACAATTTTTTAAAGAATTAAGTACCGCACCTGAAATACCACATAATTTACCAGTGTTGCCCACAATAGCTAGTGCTGATTATGCATTAGTTAATCGTAAACCTATTGTCGCAAGTGAGGAAGAACTATCTGAAAACAATCGTTCTCGTAGTGCTAAGTTAAGAATAATTGAAAGAATAAAACAATAAGAGAAAAAATATCAAACTAATATTTGATATTTCATGAGGTGATAAAAATGGCGGAAGTAATAAGCAAAACAACTGAATATCCAACAATGAATCATCAAACTTATTCTCAACCATTTGACGCATCGAATAGTAAAACAGGGACATCTGTATTTATCTTTACACGTATCCATGCCTTGGTTTTAATGGGAGTCATGTTAGTTTGCACCGTGTTAATCGCATTTAATTTAATAATGCAACAAAAGACAGCTGAAGCGGAAATCGCAGTAAGAAACTATGAATCAGAGATTTCAACCCTTCAGACACATACAGACACTATTTACAATAAAATTAGTGACCAATATAATTATGAAATAATTAAAAAAGCAGCTAAAGAAGGAAATTTAAACATTGATTCATCGAGAGTGAGGTCAGTTGAGTAATAATGAAAAGTAGTAAGCTAAACATATTTATTTTGGCTATGACGGCTGTAGTAATGTGTGTGTTATTTATTACTAGAATTGTGCAATTAACTGTTCTAAAATCAGTAAATGGCGTCGATTTAGTTAGTTACACTGAAATAGCCAATGAAAGAAGTAGTATTACACAAGCAAGAAGAGGGACGATTTTTGATTCTAAAGATCAACCGATTGCCATGGATACTACTTCTTATTCTTTATTTGCAATTTTAAGAAATGCAGATGAGGAAGTAATTGTTAAAGATTATGATTTAACCGCCAAAGTACTATCTGAGAATATTGATTTAACCCGAGATCAAGTTTTAACTTTATTGCGTAATCCGGATGCTAATCAAATTGAATTTGGTGAAGCCGGGCGTAATTTATCAAAAGAAGTAAAAGAGAAAATTGAAGAAGCCAACTTACCGGGTGTCTATTTTGCCAGTGAAACAACGCGTCAGTACATTAATGACTTTTTTGCTTCCCATTTAATAGGATATGCGAAGCCCTTACTGGCTGGAGAAAATGATGATTATGAAGACGCTGAAATATTAAAAGGACAGTTAGGGATTGAATTAAGTTACGATGAACCGTTAAGTGGTGCGAAAGACTACCGAGAACAATGGGAAGA
Organism: Globicatella sulfidifaciens DSM 15739; assembly: GCF_900167405.1. Classification (GTDB taxonomy): domain Bacteria; phylum Bacillota; class Bacilli; order Lactobacillales; family Aerococcaceae; genus Globicatella; species Globicatella sulfidifaciens. The sequence goes on along the minus strand of NZ_FUWO01000010.1, from coordinate 16,792 downwards.
AGCGAATAACCTTAATTATTTATCTGGTGATGATCTTTACTTAACGATCGATAGTCGCTTACAAAATCAACTAGAGGATTTATTAAATACCGCTATTACTACTTACCAACCAAAAGAGATGGGAGCTTACCTAGTAGAAGTTAAAACTGGTAAATTAATTGCAGCGGCTCAACGTCCTTCTTTTAATTTAAATACCCGTGAGGGCATCGATAAAGAATGGCGTAATTTTTTAACAGAAGATGCTTATGAACCGGGATCAACAATCAAAATATTAACGATGAGTGTCGCTTATGACCATAACCTATATCAGCCAGATGAAAAGTACCATTCGGGAACCATAGAAATATTTGATACTAAAATTAATGATCATAATTTATATGGATGGGGAGATATTACCTTTGAAGAAGGTTTAGCTCGTTCAAGTAATACGGCGATGGTCACTTTAATTGAACGTCTTGGTGAAGAAAATTGGATTGACGAACTTGCTAAATTTGGATTTGGAAAATCAACTAATTCAGGATTAATCAATGAAATTAACGGCACCTTTAGTTTTGATAATCCTGTATCACGTTATATGTCAAGTTTTGGCCAAGCTTTTTCAACAACACCGATTCAATTGCTTCAAGCTTTTACCTCTGTTGCAAATCATGGTACAATGGTTAAGGTTCAATACATCGAAGGTATTGGTGAAAAAAATAATCAGTATAAAGTGCAAGAATTAGGACAACCAATTTCAAAAGAAGCTGCTGATCATGTCTTAGGCTTAATGGTCGATACCGTTGAAAAAGATTATGGGACGGCAAAACCATTCAAGAGTGACATCGTTAAAGTAGCGGCTAAAACAGGAACGGCTGAAATTGCCAATGAAGATGGTACCGGTTATTTAACTGGGCCGAATGATTATACCGACTCGGTAGTGGCTTTTTTTCCGGCTGATGACCCGAAATATATGATGTATCTTTATATGAAACAACCGACGGATAAGAAAGGCTTAATTGGTTCACAGATTTTAGCCCAAACATTCCATCCGTTTATTGAATCGATTTATATTAATCAGTAAAGAAAGAAGGAAATACATGAAAGCGACAGATTTAATCGAGGTCCTTCGATTAAAAGCTATTTATGGAGAACCATTAGCAAATAAAGAGATTAGTTTATTAGTGAATGATACACGCAAAATTATCCCAAACTGTTGTTATATGGCGATACGAGGTGAACATTTTGATGGGCATCAAGCTATCGAACAAGCTGTTGAAGCGGGTGCCAATGTCGTAGTGGTAGAAGAATACCGTGAAGCATGGCAAAATTTAAATGCAACGATTATATTAGTAGATTCAACTTTTCGTGCACAAGCGATCTTAGCTAATCAATTTTATCACCGTCCATCCGAAAAATTAGCTATAACTGCGATTACGGGTACGAATGGCAAAACAACTACGAGTTCAATGATTAGTGATTGGTTAACGAGATTAGGGCATAAAACAGGATTGTTAGGAACTTTGCACTATAAGGTCAACGAAAATTATTATCCTGCAGTCAACACTACTCCAAATGCCTTAGAATTACAGCGTTTATTTAATGAAATGGTAGTAGAAGGATGTCAAGATGCAATTATTGAGGCGTCATCACATGCTTTGCAATTAGGTCGATTATGGTATACTGAAGTCGACTGTGCGATTTTCACTAATTTAACACGCGAACATTTAGATTTTCATCATACGATGGAGCATTATGCTTATGCTAAAAGTTTATTATTCGCTCAATTAGGTCAAAAATTTGCTAATGGACGACCAAAACTAGCGATTGTTAATTTAGATGATGAATACAGTCAGCTGATGGCTCAAGCTACAGCTGCCGAAGTAGCCACTTATAGTATTGGTAACGCGGATGCCACAGTTTATGCTACAGATATTGAAGTAGTAGATAACCAAACTGAGTTTAAGCTCTGGGTTAATCAACGTCCACATCAAGTTTCTTTAAAAATGCTAGGTGACTATAATGTTGCAAATTATATGGCAGCCTTTTTATGTTTGAAATATTATTATGGCTATTCAACCGAAGAAATTATTCGAGTAAGCGGTGAGTTTGAAGGTGTGAGTGGTCGCATGCAATTAGTTGATGAAGGACAAACCTATAAAGTAGTAGTGGATTTTGCCCATACACCAGATGCTATCGAAAATGTTTTAAAAGAATTAGCAGCTAAAAAGCAAGGAAGATTAATTACTTTAATTGGACATAGTGGAGGTAATCGAGATAGTGGAGCTCGTCCTGAAATAGGGGATATTGTCTTTAAATATTCAGATTATATCGTTTTTACAGCCGATAATCCACGCCATGAGCCGGTTCAAAAAATTTGTCAGGAAATAATTGGTCAGCATAATGAAGTAGACTATACAATTATTGAAAAAAGAGAAGAAGCGATAGCCTTCGTATTGAATCATGCAAATGAACATGATACGGTTGTCTTTACAGGTAAAGGTGGCGAATTATATCAAGTCATTGGGGATGATTATGTCCCATATAATGAAGTTGAGGTAATTAAAGCTACTTTAAGAAAAAATATATAGGACATTAGGTGAAAAAATATGGAATTAGCTTTACCATTGGCAGTAAGCTTCGCGATTACTGTCTCAATTATGCCATTTTTTATTGGCTATTTTAATTATAAAAAGATCGGTCAAACAACTCGTGAGGAAGGTCCAACGTGGCATGAAGTTAAAACGGGAACACCTACCATGGGTGGAACGGTATTTGTTTTTGCAATCTTAGTTACTTTATTAGTCAGTGCATGGTTAATGAAATTACTGGAAGGTAGTGTTTGGATGATCCTCTTAACCTTCTTATTATTTGGAGGAATAGGCTTTGCTGATGATTTTATTAGTATCTTCAAAAAGCAAAATGAAGGATTAACCGCCAAACAAAAATTCATTTTGCAAATCATCTTTTCAATCGTTATTATGTTGATTGGCGTTTTACATCAATATAAAATATCCATCCCCTTAGGGTTTGCACAAATTACCAATCCAATTATCTTAATTATTTTTTCTAGTGTTTGGATTAATGGATTTTCCAATGCCGTTAATCTTACCGATGGTTTAGATGGCCTAGCAACAGGACTGAATATTATTGCTTATGGTGCTTATTTTGCTATTGCTATTAATCAAGGTGCACAGGCTATTGCCTTAGCTTGTTTTGTGGTGGTAGGTGCCTTATTAGGATTCTTAATTTATAATAAGAAACCCGCTAAAATCTTTATGGGTGATGTTGGATCACTCGCTTTAGGTGCCGGATTAGCAGTTATATCGATTTTATTAAATAATCCATGGAGTTTATTAATCATAGGTTTTGTATTTGTCGTAGAAACTGCAAGTGTTATTTTACAAGTATGGTCATTCAAAACAAGAGGTAAACGTATTTTTAAAATGAGTCCGATTCACCATCATTTTGAGATGAGTGGATGGTCTGAACCGAAAGTCGTTTATGTCTTTTGGTTAGTTGGTATGATTGCCGCAATGATTTATATTAGCATATTCAAATAAAAAAGGATTTAAGGTGTCAAAATGGATTTAAAAGATAAAAAAGTATTGGTTTTAGGTTACGCTAGAACGGGAAGAGGAGCCGCTGAATTTTTAGTTTCTCAAGGTGCGAATGTCACAATCAACGATTTAAATGATTTAAGCGAAGAACCATCGATTGAAGAGTTAAAAGCTAAAGGCGTTATCGTTGTTGATAAAAAACAACCAGTTACACTTTTAAACGAAAACTTTGACTTTATTGTAAAAAACCCTGGTATTCCTTATCAAATTGAATTATTACAAGCGGCTATTGCACAGGAGATTCCTATTTATACAGATATCGAAATTTTCGATTGGTATAATCCGGGAATATTAATTGGTATAACGGGCAGTAACGGCAAAACAACCACTACAACTTTAGTTAATAATATTTTACAAAATAGTCAGTATCAAGCCCATTTAGCAGGTAATATTGGTATTCCGACACTATCAGTTTTACCAAAAGTAAAAGAAAATGATGTGGTAACAATGGAACTATCGAGTTTTCAATTGATGGGAACAGATAAATTCAAACCACATATTGCTGCCATTACGAATATCTTCTCCGCTCACCTAGATTATCATGGTACAAGAGAAGAATATGTTAAAGCAAAATTACGACTTATTCAAAACCAAGATAATCATGACTTTATAATCTTTAATGCAGATCAAAAAGAACTTGCCGGTTATGTGGTTGAATCACCTGCTAATAAAGTACCATTTGCTAGATTAAATTTAACGGATTCAGTACGACAAACTGGAGCGTATTATGAAAATGGTGGTTTATACTTTAAAGGCGAATTAATTATGAAAGAAGACGATATTCAAATTCCCGGTGAGCATAATATTGAGAATATTTTGGTTGCTATTGCCATTACCAAAATATTAAACGTTCCTAACAACATTATTCACGATACAATTATGAATTATCAAGGTGTTGAATATCGTATCCAACCTGTTGGGATTTATAATGGCATCAGTTATTATAATGACTCTAAAGCGACCAATCCTGATGCAACCATTACAGCATTAAAGAGTTTTACTGAACCAACAATCTATATTGGTGGTGGACTGGATCGTGGCATTACTTTTGAGGAATTAGTACCCTATTTAGAAAATGTCAAAGTTGCTATATTATATGGTGAATCAAAAGAAATTATGAAAGAAGCGATGGAACAAGCTCAGATTGAAGAAATTGTGATGGTGGATAATTTAGAACAAGCAACGAAAGCCGCGCAATCTTATGCTGAAAGTGGCGATGTTGTCTTATTATCGCCTGCTTGTGCAAGCTGGGATCAGTACCAATCGTTTGAAGAACGTGGGGCACAATTCAATGAATTAATTGTTGCTCTCAATCAATAATCGAGCTTCATTTTTTAGGATTTTTTGAAGGAGGTGTTATAATGCCAAATATTTTGGAAGATGAATTAGATAATGTGAGACAATTTAATGAACAATTAGAAGCAGAAGTAAATGACGTTATAACATCTAATCAAAGAATTGTAAGAAATAAACCAGAGAAAGCACCCATTAATTGGACTAAAGGGTTGCCAACTGGCAGAGTTGAATTAGCTAGTGTGACGGCCGTAATTTTTATTTTTATGTGGACATTCGGGTGGCAATTAGCCCCTTTTAATAAAGTCAATCATTTAACCGTTTCCGGAAATGAAATTGCAGAATCTGAAATGGTTGCTTATTCTTCTGGGATTCGCTCTCTTGATACGATTAAAAATGTCATGGCTAATAGAGAACAAATCGAAAAGAATATTATTCAATCAAATCCCATTGTTTCGGGCGTTGTTTTCGATCGTGTTAATTGGAAAAAAATGGATATTAAAGTTTCAGAATATCATATTGTGGCGATTGTAGAAATTGAAGGGGAATTATATCCTTTATTGGAAAATGGTGAAATCTTAGTGGAATCCAATAAATATTTGCAAGAGAATATGGATCGATTTAATTTACCAAGAATTTTAAATGTTGAACAAAAAGGTAAATTAGTGACAGTTGCAACGGCTTTAAGAAGAGTTGAACCAGATGTCTTAGCTTTAATCGATACTATAGAATTATCGAAGGATCTGAATCGTCCAAATCATTTATCGATGAAAATGAAGGACGGGATGTATGTCAAAGCCGTCGCTTCTACCGTGGCTGAAAAAATTAATAAATATCCTGCCATGAAAAAGATTATTGGAGACCAAATGGGAACTGTTAATTTAGAAGTAGGAGCTTACTTCACACCAGAAACAGAAGGTAATAATAATATTAAACTTGATGCTAATTTAGATAATTAATAAATATTTCTGGTACTATTTGAAGTTTTATCTTCAATATAAATTTATTTTGTGTTAAAATTGTAGAGAGCTATTAGAGGTAGACACAACTCCTATAATACATAAAACTACGTTAAGGGGGTTACATATTGTAATGAGAAATCATGAAATTTTTGTGAGTTTAGATATCGGCACCACATCGATTAAAGTTGTGGTTGCAGAATATATTAATGGACAAATTAACATCATTGGTGTTGGTAATGTAAAGTCTAGAGGTTTAAGTCGAGGCGTGATCGTTGATATTGACGAAACAGTTTACTCGATTCAACAGGCTGTTACATTAGCCGAACAAAAATCTAATGTTAAAATTAAAGAAGTATCGGTGGGCATTCCAAGTAATAAATTAGGTTTAGAATCTTGTCACGGAATGATTGCTGTATCGAATGAAAATAGAGAGATTACCAATCGTGATGTGGATAATGTTATTACCGCGGCTAAAGTTCGCTCTGTGGCACCAGAAAGAGAAATCATTTCGGTTATACCAGAAGAATTTGTGGTAGATGGATTTAACGGTATACGTGATCCACGCGGTATGATAGGTGTTCGTTTAGAATTATATGCGACCTTATTAACAGGACCAAGAACGATTATTCATAACATTAAACGTTGTGTTGAAAAAGCAGGTTTAGTAATTAAAGAATTGGTTTTACAACCACAAGCCATTGCGGAAGTAGCATTAAGTCGAGATGAACGTGAATTTGGTACCGTCATTATTGATATGGGTGGGGGACAAACTTCTGCTTCAATCATTTATGATAATCAATTAAAATATTCTTTTGTCGATCAAGAAGGTGGCGATTTTGTTACTAAAGATATTTCAATTATTTTGAATACATCTTTAGAAAGTGCTGAGCGGATTAAGCGTGAATATGGTTATGCAATTGCTAGTCAAACTTCAGATGAAGAATATTTCCCAGTTGAGACAGTAGGAAAAAAAGAACCTGTTCGTGTAGATGAGCGTTATTTAGCAGAAATCATTGAAGCGCGTTTAGCTCAAATTTTTGAAACAATCCATGAAGACTTAGGTGCTGTAGATGCTCTTGATTTACCAGGTGGTTTTGTTATTACCGGAGGTGCAGCATCACTACCAGGTGTCTTGGAATTAGCACAAAAATTCTTTGGTAGTAAAGTACGTCTATATATTCCAGAACAGATGGGGATGCGTAATCCAGTCTTTTCTACTAGTATGGGAATTATTGAATATGTTGCAGGTTTGGATGATGTTCATCGGATTGCTCAGGGAACTTATCGACCTAATAGTCGTCCGGCGCAACAACCTGAACAAAATCACGATGCAAGTAATGACTATTACCCAGCTCAACCTAATAGACAAACGACTAAATATCAAAGACCGATGTCTGAAATGAATCCAAGACCTGAAAGACCAAGTGCAAATTATGATCAATATCAACAAACGAATGGTCAAGAAAATCAACGATATATCGAAAATGAATATTATGAAGAGGAAACTAACCAAGGTGTTTATGAAGAACCAAGCAATGAAAATTCAGTTGCTTCAAAAGTAAAAGCATTTTTCAATACATTTTTTGATTAGTCATGAAATTAGGAGGAAATTATAATGGAATTATCTTTCGATTCATCAATGAATCAGACTGGCGCGGTAATTAAAGTTATTGGTGTTGGTGGAGCAGGTGGGAATGCCGTCAATCGTATGATTGTAGAAGATGTTCAAGGTGTTGAATTTATCGTTGCGAATACCGATACCCAAGCCTTAGCTGGTTCACAAGCAACAACTAAAATCCAATTAGGTTCAAAATTAACTAAAGGATTAGGAGCAGGATCATTACCAGAAATTGGTCAACGTGCTGCTGAAGAAAGTGAAGAGCAAATCCGTAGCGTTTTAGAAGGTGCGGACTTAGTATTTGTTACTGCCGGCATGGGTGGAGGTACTGGTACTGGTGCTGCCCCAATTGTCGCTAAAATTGCGAAAGAATTAGGCGCTTTAACTGTTGGGGTTGTGACACGACCATTTACCTTTGAAGGACCTAAACGTGGACGCTATGCTGCTGAAGGTTTGAAAAATTTAAAAGACAGTGTTGATACTTTAGTTGTCATTTCAAATAATCGTCTATTAGAAATTGTAGACCGCAAAACGCCAATGTTAGAAGCATTTAGTGAAGCAGATAATGTTTTACGTCAAGGGGTACAAGGGATTTCAGATTTAATCACCTCTCCTGGTTATGTAAACTTAGACTTTGCTGACGTTAAAACTGTTATGAAAGACCAAGGTACGGCTTTAATGGGAATTGGTACAGCAAGCGGTGAAAACCGTACTGCTGAAGCGACTAAGAAAGCTATTTCTTCACCATTATTAGAAGTTTCAATCGATGGTGCAGAGCAAATCTTATTAAATATTACTGGTGGTTCAGACTTAACCTTATTTGAAGCCCAAGATGCAAGTGAAATTGTTGCCAATGCTTCATCAGGTGATGTCAATATTATCTTCGGTACGTCAATTAATGAAAACTTAGGTGATGAAGTAGTAGTAACAGTTATTGCGACTGGTATTGAACAAGAAAAATCTGAACGCAATAAAATTAATCCACGTCAACAACGTACAACCTTTACGTCAACAAGTGGCTACAACCAAATTGGTACTGAACGTGAAGCAAATGTCAATTATAATCAACCACAAACAGGTAATACCCCGAATCCACCATCTAATCAAGGTGGACCTGAATTAAATGTCCCTCGTCAAAAAGAAGAACGTGATTTATTCAGTGATTGGGATATTAAACGTGAACAAAATACACGTGAGGTTTCAAATGAAGTTTCTCAACGTACGTTCCAACGTAATGACAACGAAGTGACTCGTAAAAATGATATTATCGAAGACGACGAATTAGATACACCACCATTTTTCCGTAAACGTCACCGTAACTAATAAAGATTAAAACGTAATTCAGTAGACCGGGCAGATTTTCTCTGTCCGGTCTTGCATATATCGAGTTTTCTGCTAAATGAGTATTACGTTAAGTTCACCTTGAGACTATTGCTAAAAATTTGTTAATATAGGAAGCTAGGCCTAGTAGTTTTACGTGATTTTTGTGAGAATCTGGCTTCAATTAGTCAAGATATAATGAGCGAATTACGTCATTAATGAACATTAACTTGATTGAATTTATCAATTTTATCCCTAACCTTTTTAAGCCGCTGTTTGAGACCACTCAACTACTGCATTATTAATTAACGAATAATAATCTTAACTAAATTTATCAAGTTTATGCCCAGCCTCATGAATGGTCGATATAAAAATTTGGGTATGTTTACTTTGTTTTTCTTATATTAGTCACTGATTCATTAGGTAAACAGTCATTTTTATGATAGAATAGCTTTAAGAAAATTTGAGGGGAACAGATATATGATTTTTAATTTAGTCGTTTATTTAATGAAATTAATTGATGCCTACCAAATGGTATTAGTTGTTTATGCATTATTAAGTTGGTTTCCAAATGCACGTGGCAGCAAAATTGAAGAGTGGGTTTCTAAATTATCAGAACCATATTTAAATATTTTTGACAGTTTTATTCCACCAATTGGTGGTATTAGCTTTAACGTGATTATTGCTATTTTCACGCTCAACCTCGTTAAAAGAGGTATTGTCGTTTTACTTAATTTGTTTTTATAATCGTTTAGAAAGAGGATTAAAGTGAATCAGGACATATATCAACATTATGGCAAAGAGGAGCAATCCTTTATTGACCAAGTTTTTGGTTGGATGCAAATAGTTGAAAATCGTTATAGTGCTTACTTAACACCGTTCTTAACACCTAGAGAAGCACTCATTGTTAAACAGTTAGTAGCAAATAATGAAAGTTTAGCAGTTTATTTTAGGGGAGGATATGAAAAAGCTGAACGAAAACGAGCACTAATCGTTCCGCCTTATCATGAACTTCAAGAAGATGATTTTAATTTGAGTTTATTAAATATCAAATTTCCAGTGAAATTTGCTAATATTTCTCACGGAAAAATATTAGGAACCTTAATTGGTAGTGGAATTGATCGCGAACGCATTGGGGATATTATTACCGATGGGGAAGCGTGGCATGTAATAGTCGATGAAACCATTAAATTATATTTAATCAGTAATGTTACTAAAATTGGTAATGTTGGTGTTCACTTAGAAGAAATTGAGTGGGAACAAATTTTAGAATCCAATGAAGCTTGGGAAACCATTACAGTGATCAGTAGTTCCTTAAGACTAGATGCGATGCTTTCGAATGTTTATAATTTTTCAAGACAAAGAGCGAAAGATCAAATTAATGAAGGTAATGTAAAAATGAATTTTATGGCAATGACTCGTTCTGATGCAGAAGTGAAAATTAATGATATTGTTTCACTTAGAAAATATGGCCGTTTTTGGATACAATCGATTGATGGTGTGACCAAGAAAGATAATTATCGTCTAACGGTTAATGTGCTAATCAAATAATGAAGCCTTATCGAACGATGATAACGTTTTAATTTTAATGATTTAATAAAAGTTCTCATGAAACTCTATAAATTTCAATGGAATTAGTGTAGAATAGTAATTGTATATTTTATCGATTGCAACTTTTGAAAGGAAGTGTGAGGATGTCTTTAACACCATCTGAGATTTTACATAAAGAATTTAACACTAAATTTAGAGGTTATGATTCAGATGAAGTCAATGACTTCTTAGATATTATTGTGGTTGAATTTGAAAAATTAACCAAAAGTAATAATGAAATGAAGACGAAGATTGCCGACATGGAAGATAAATTGAATTATTTCAAACAGTTACAAGATTCATTAAATAATTCCATTATGGTCGCACAAGAAGCAGCTGAACGATTAAAACAAAACGCTCGTAAGGAAGCTGAATTAATTTTATATGAAGCAGACCGAGAAGCTGAACGCATCTTAGAAGATGCTAATAACCGTTCTAAAACCATCGTAAGTGAAACTGAACATTTACATCAATATAGTTTAAATTTTAGAGATCGCCTAAGAAATATGGTTGAAGCTCAATTGTCATTATTAAATAAAGAAGACAATCAAGAATTATTTAAAGAAGCGCAAGGTGAGATAGAAACACCAATCAATCATTTACGTGATGAATTAAGAAATCAATCTGAAGATTTATCAGTTGAATCTGAGTTTGAACCAATTCAAGAAGTAGAATCCGCTCAAGCAGTTGTGGAAACTACTGATGAATTGAAAGAAGATAAAAGAAGTCAATTAGACCAAATGGATTTTGAAATTTCTGAAGAAGATGGAAAAGATATTCCTGTTCAAGATGATTTTTTTGAATCAGATCCAGTTGACGAACATCATAACTATCCGGTTGCTGGAGAAGACTCTGAACAACCAGTTGAAAGTGTTCTTGGTCGTACAATTCGTATAGATTTACCAAAAGAGTAATTGGACACAATTATTTGATTATATTATCAGCGAGTCAAGGAGGGTGTAAGCTTGGCATCACTAATCACTTAATTATCCCCAATTGTTAATTACAAAGATGAAATAAAAGTAGTTTTTGTCGCTTAAATAGCGTTATCATGAAAGAGTGAGTTGCAATAATTTATTGAAACTAAACTGGGTGGTACCACGTAATTTTACGTCCCTTCTATTTGAAGGGACATTTTTTATTATGATTAAGGAGATAATAATGAAATTAAAAGAAACATTAAATTTAGGAAAAACAAACTTTGCGATGCGTGCAAATTTACCGGTCAAAGAAGTATCATTACAAGAAGAATGGAAAGAAGCAGATATTTATAGCAAGATCCAATTAAAAAATGAAGGCAAACCGTCATATATTTTACATGATGGTCCTCCATATGCCAATGGTAAAGTTCATATGGGGCATGCTTTAAATAAAGTAACGAAAGACTTTATTGTTCGTTATAAATCAATGAACGGTTTTAGTGCACCGTATATTCCAGGATGGGATACGCATGGGTTACCGATTGAATCAGCATTAACTAAAAATGAAGGCATTGATCGTAAAAAATATTCGGTTGCTGACTTTAGAAGAATGTGTGAGGAATATGCTTTAAAACAAGTAGATGCACAACGTGAAACGTTTAAACGTTTAGGTGTAACAGGAGAGTGGGACCATCCTTACTTAACTTTACAACCTGAATATGAAGCAGCTCAATTACGTATTTTTGGTAAAATGGCCGAAAAAGGTTATATTTACAAAGGGTTAAAACCAATTTATTGGTCACCATCTAGTGAGTCATCATTAGCAGAAGCTGAAGTAGAATATCAAGATGTCACTTCGCCAACTATTTATGTAGCGTTCAAAGTGAAAGATACGAAAGGCGTAGTTGATGAAAAAGCTGAATTTGTTATTTGGACGACGACTCCCTGGACCATTCCGGCAAACTTAGGGATTTCAGTTAAACCCGATGCCACTTATGTAGCAGTTAATGTGGCAGAACGTCAATTCATTGTAGCGAAAGAGTTATTAGAAAAAGTTGCCCAAGAAATTGGTTGGGAAGATTACCAAGTGGTAGCCGAATATGAAGGGATTCAATTCGACCATATGACAGCTCAACATCCGATGTATGACCGCGAATCATTATTAATGGTCGGAGATCATGTAACGATGGATGCTGGTACTGGATTAGTTCATACGGCACCGGGACACGGGGAAGATGACTACCAAATTGGTCAAAAATATGGATTAGAAATTTTATCGCCAATTGATAATCGCGGACATTTCACGGATGAAGCACCAGGTTTAGAAGGCGTATTCTATCTTAAAGGGAATAAGCTTGTGATGGAGCAATTAGCTGAAAATGGCAGCTTATTACAACAAGATGAATTGCTTCATAGTTATCCACATGATTGGCGTACTAAAAAGCCAGTCATTTTCCGTGCGACCCCACAATGGTTTGCTTCGATTGATAAATTCCGTCAAGATTTATTAACGGCTGTTGATAATGATGTCACTTGGTATCATCCATCAGGTCAAGTTCGTATTTATAATATGTTACGTGACCGTGGCGATTGGGTCATTTCACGTCAACGTGTCTGGGGCGTTCCGTTACCAATTTTCTATGCTGAAAATGGCGAGGCCATTCTTGATGGACAAGTCATTGAACATGTGGCACAATTAGTTGCTGAAAATGGATCTAATATTTGGTTTGAACGTGAAGCTAAAGAGTTATTACCTGAAGGCTTTACTCACCCAGGTAGCCCAAATGGTGAGTTTACGAAAGAAATGGATATTATGGACGTATGGTTTGATTCAGGAACTTCTTATGCAAGTGTCTTAGAAAGACCAGGTCAATCATTCCCAGCAGACCTATATTTAGAAGGGTCAGATCAATATCGTGGTTGGTTTAACTCAAGTTTTACTACTTCGATTGCGGTAAATGGCGTACCACCTTACAAAGCTGTATTATCACAAGGTTTCGTCATGGACGGTAAGGGTCAAAAAATGAGTAAATCATTGGGTAATGTTATTTTACCTGAAGAAGTAATGGAAACATTAGGAGCTGACATTATTCGTCTGTGGGTAGCAAGTGTGGACTATGAAAATGATGTTCGTGTTTCGCATGATATTTTAAAACAAGTATCAGAATCTTATCGTAAAATTCGTAATACGATTCGTTTTATGCTATCTAACATTGGTGACTTTAATCCAGAGACCGATCGAGTATCTGAATTACGTAAAGTAGACCAATATTTAATGGCAAAATATAATGTATTGGTACACGATGTATTGAAAGCTTATGATGAATTTGAATTTTCAACGATTTATAAGAAAGTAATCAATTTTATTACCGTAGATTTATCTGCATTTTATCTAGACTTCGCTAAAGATGTCTTATACATTGAAGCAGCAGATGCCAGTGCACGTCGCGCAATGCAAACTGTTATCTATGACATTTTAAGTGGGCTAATTCCATTGCTTACCCCTATTTTATTACATACAATGGAAGAGGCTTGGAAAGAATTACCTGGAGCTGAAGGCTTTGTACAATTACAAGATATGCCTAAAACAAAAGACATTACAGAAGATTTAGCAGTGATTAAAGAATGGGAGCCATTCTTTGAAATGAAAGATGCTGTTAATAAAGTTCTAGAAGAAGCGAAAAATGTTGAAGAAGACCCAATTAAAAAATCTTTTGAAGCAGCTGTTACGGTTTATACAGATGAAGAAATGCGTCAAGTATTGACTAATTTAAGTGATCAATTGGATCAATTATTAATTGTATCTAAATTAGATTTAAAAGTTATTAATGAAGCCGCAGCAAGTGCCCATGAATTTGATCATTTTAAAGTTTCAGTTACTCATGCACCGGGACATGTATGTGAAAGATGTCGCGCAATCCGAGAGGAAGTAGGAACAATTGCTGGAGCTGAGGAATTATGTTATCGTTGTAACGAGATTGTAACAAATCATTTTCCAGAATATTTTTCGGAAAAAGAAGACTAGTATAAATTAAATGTATGAAACTAATTTAGATTTTACTGAAAAAGTTATCTTGATTCTAAATTATTATTGATATAACAGTATTTTATTAAGTACCTGTGAGTGTTTTTTGAACTCTCACTAGGTACTTTTATTATTTATGAAAATTTTTTGAAAAATTTTTGAATTCTGATTGAAGCGCTTGACTAATTTTTATGAGAGTGTTATCTTTAATGTAACAAAAGCGTTACAAATGTTACAAAAAAAGGGGAGTTAACAATGAAAAAATTTAAACGCACTTTATTAGTATCAATTGCCACTTTAGGATTTTCTGTATCACCTTTAATGATTGAAGCTCAAGCAACTCAATATTCAGTTGTTGCTGGCGATACTCTATGGAAAGTTGCCAAAGCAAATGGTGTGACAGTAGCTGAATTAAAACAGTGGAATAATTTAACTAGTGACTTCTTACAAATTGGGCAAAAGTTAACTGTTTCTGCTACAACACCAGAAACACCAGAAACACCAGAAGAACCATCTGAACCAGGTACAGTGTATATCGTCGTAGCAGGCGATTCATTATGGAAAATTGCCAATGCACATGGCGTAACGGTAGCGCAAATTAAGCAATGGAATAATTTAACCAGTGATTTCTTACAAATTGGCCAAAAATTAGAATTAACAGGCACTACTGCACCAGAAACACCAGAAACACCAGAAGAACCATCTGAACCAAGTACCGTTTATACCGTCGTAGCGGGTGATTCATTATGGAAGATTGCCAATGCACATGGCGTAACGGTAGCGCAAATCAAACAATGGAATAACTTAACCAGTGATTTCTTACAAATTGGCCAAAAATTAAAATTAACAGGCACTACTGCACCAGAAACACCAGAAGAGCCATCTGAACCAAGTACAGTGTATACCGTCGTAGCGGGTGATTCATTATGGAAGATTGCCAATGCACATGGCGTAACGGTAGCGCAAATCAAACAATGGAATAACTTAACCAGTGATTTCTTACAAATTGGCCAAAAATTAAAATTAGCAGGAACCGCTGCACCAGAAGAACCATCTAAACAATACACTGTTGTCAAAGGTGATTCATTATGGACTATTGCACAAGCTCATGGTACAACAGTTGCTAAAATTAAACAATTAAATAATTTAACGAGTGATTTCTTACAAATTGGTCAAAAATTAACTATTAAATAGTAGTTAAACTATAAGTGAAGCATTTATCGTTCGATTGTTATGCTAACTTAGCTTCGTTATTTCCATCTCATTTCATCTATTACAAATGGAATGAGGTGGATTTATTTATATTGTCTTTTTTTAATCGTTTTTAATCGGAATAATGGTGCATTTAAATTTAATGAATTGATGAAACTCAACTGACATTTTACATAAAATCGTTTATAATAAGATTAATACCCCCATTGAGAGGATGAAGTTTATGAGTAAACCTATTTTATTTTTTAGTTCTGTTTGTCCTGATACCGATCCTTTTATTAAACTATTAGAACCTTATCAAATCGAATATGAGGCGGTTAATATTACCGAAACAATGCCGAATTTGAAAAGATTTTTAAGTTTACGAGATACTCGTGAAGAATTTTTGGAAAAAAAAGAAATGAATCAAGTAGGTATTCCCGTTTTAGTAACGGAAGATGCAACCTTAATTTTTGATGAAGCGGCATTAATTGATTATTACAAAGGAACATGAGGTGTTAAGATGGCAACTAAAGAAGAATTAATTAAATTATCAAGAGCAGTACAAAAAAATGCTTATATTCCTTATTCACATTTTCCTGTAGGATGCGCAATGGAAATGAAAGATGGCACCATTATAGAAGGTGTGAACGTTGAAAATGTCTCATTTGGTGTTACGAACTGTGCTGAACGTTCAGCGATATTTACTGCTGCGACGAAGGGTTACCGACCTAAGTCAATAGCAGCGATCGCTGTCAGTGGTGATACCGAAGATTTTCTTCCACCATGTAGTATTTGTCGTCAAGTAATGGTTGAATTTTGTGATCCAGATACGCCAGTTTATTTAACAAGAAATAATGGTGACATTTTAACAACTTCGGTAAAAGAATTAGTGCCATTTGCTTTCGAAAAATTAGATATGTAAAGCTTAGTGTAAAATAATTGTTGGTCAGCTAAAAGCAAAAAAGATAATCCTCTGCTATACTGTAAGTAGGTAAAAACACACAGAAAGGTAGAGGATTATCCATGAGTATTATAACACAAATTATGCAAGAAATTAATGAAATGATGGCAGATTTATATAATCAAGCGATTCAAGGTGGAGTAGACTTTTCAACATGCATCCAAACCATTAGCGATACGATGCGTCAACTCTCAGTCGATTTAGGAGAAGATCTCTGTACAACAATTGAGGAATCACTCTTTGAAAGTCCTGGAAGAAAAGCAAGATATAGCGTTCATCGTAGCAATGATGAAAAAACAATCTCCACACTGAT
>NZ_FUWO01000030.1 GCF_900167405.1 Globicatella sulfidifaciens DSM 15739 | reverse complement strand
GTTTGGATCAAGATGCCATCACATTGAACGGTGTCCTTTACCAGACAGTATCTGCCACGCTTTCTTATGACCCAGTGGCTTGCCCCTGCTGTCATCAAAAAAATATTAATAACTCTATTTTGAAGCATGGCTTTAAGCAAGTAAAAGTGAAATATGCTTGTTCTCTTTCCTGTCCTAAATTAATTCTACTAAAAAAACAACGTTTTATATGTAAAGCTTGTAAGAAAACCTTTATGGCACAAACGAATTTAGTAGAGCCAAATTGTCAGATTTCTAACTTACAAAAACAACTCGTAAAAGAACAATTGAGACTCGTACAATCTGCTTCACTGATTGCTAAAAATACCTATGTATCAATTAGTACGGTCGTTAGAGTACTCGATTCCTTGGAAAAGCAGATGAAACCACAAACGAATACCCTGCCAACCACTTTATCATTTGACGAACTACGTACAACGAAATCATGTAAAGCAGAAATGTCCTTTATTTATGCCAATGCTTCTACTCACCAAGTATTAGATTTATTAGATAGTCGTCAACAAGCCGATATCAAAAAACATTTTTTCCGTTTCCCATTGGACGCTCGACGTCAAGTTGAATGGATTACGATGGACATGAACCTTCCCTTTATTAGCATGATCAAGACACTGTTCCCATGTGCTAAAATTGTGATTGACCGGTTCCATATCATTCAATTACTCAATAGAGCCCTTAATAACCTAAGGATTCAAGTAATGAATCAATATAAAAAGAAACCCTCGAAATGTGATTATAATAAGTTAAAAAAATTATGGAAATTACTTCTTAAAAACCGAGAAGATCTAGATTTTGAGAATTATCAAACCCATCGCCTGTTCGATGGATTAGTGACTGAAAAAATGATGGTAGAATATCTACTTTCGCTTGATATAGGGCTAAGAAATGCCTATGAAAAAATAAATGATTTCAAATATGCCATTATGACACACGACGTCGAATTGTTTCATTATGAACTTCAAGAAATAAAAAAATATTCCTATCGTCAAGTGATTCGTACAGCGTTTAACACGATTACACGCTATCAAGAGTATATCACCAATGCTTTAACCGTCACGTTGTCAAATGGTCACTTAGAAGCAACCAATAATATCATTAAAACAATCAAACGAACAGGACACGGTTATACTAATTTTAGACGTTTAAGATTAAGAGCACGCTATATTTTGTTAAGTAAGAACTGCACAAACCAAGACTATCGCCCTTTATATTTTAGTCAAGAAAAAGAATCAAAGACAGAGAAAACCGCATAATTAGAAAAACAGCCGTTCAACACAATTGTGTTGAACGACCAAAAATTCCGTGATCCACACCATTTGACAAAGAGCCCAATTTTATAGATGAAACCTATTCATTCTTTTACTAACTACATTTAATTTAAAAGTGATATTTATTCCTGTTGAAAAATAAAAAACGCCTACCCTTCCGGATAAGCACATCTACATTATATGATTATACAAACTCAACATCAATCGAGTGTGTTAATACATCACTGTAACTAAAAGACACACGATCGATATTATTATCATCTTGGTCTAAATCTACGACAAATACTGAACGATAAGTCTCCCTCAAAACGCCACGACGCTCGCGTTTTTTCTTACGGCCCATTTGGACGGTGACGATGATTTCTTCACCTAAGTTTTCATCTAAAAGTGACTTGATTTCAACTAAATCTTTTGGCATTGTCTCAACCCCTTCACGGACCATTGTAACATATTTTAGATAAATAATCAATTTTAACATAACATATATGTCATAGCAAGCAAATTTTCAAAATTTCTCCTTACTTTTTTGCCTAAAATTGTCGAGAATTGTCAAAAAATATGTTTTACATAAACTAGCTCATAAGTAGCCGTGGCCGTAGTTAGGATTCATTCTATCTAAAGTTCTGTCAAAAAGGTGAGGCTTGGCAAAGATTTAAAAATTCTGTTTATTTTATGATGCAGAAGCTGAGTGGCATCATACTGCGTCTTAACAAGTCTGGTCATCAACTTAATAAATTCAATCTAGTTGTTGATCGTTAATTAACAGCTCAGGAGTTGAGCAGCATCACACTGCGTCTTAAGGAACTGTTTGAGACCTACTCAACTGTCCGAGACTAAGCAGACGAAACTAAAATCAATCGTCCTCTACCTCTTGCCCCGCGCCAACTATATGGGGGTGAACAGATAAATTAAAAATCAATCGTTCTTCTACCTCTTGCCCAGCCCCTTAATCATAACCTAAGTAAGAATACTGTTACTCCTGAGCCGTCTTCCTTCTTTCAAAAGACTGTTTAGTTCGTTCAGAGCTTTGCATTGAAAATAGCGAGTGTTTAATAGATTGCATTGTATAATCGTTGATAGTCCTCTAAGGTTAAGGACTCCGCTCGACGTGCCTTTTCAATATGAGTTTCATCTAAAGCCGTCTCCAGTTGCTCTAAACTTAAGTCCAAATCTTTTGCAGCATTTCTTAAATTATTCCAGATTGTTTTTCTTCTTTGAACAAAACAAATCTGAATTAAATGATGAAACTTTTCTAAATTATCAACTTCAGCAATAGGGTGTTCTAATCTCGTTAAGCTTAAGACAGCGGAATCGACATTGGGTTGTGGAATAAACACACTTTTAGGTACAATAAAGGCTATTTTCGCATCCATCGTATTTTGTATAGCTAAGGTCAATGAGTTGTATGATTTTGTATTAACAGTAGCTGTCATTCTTTCCGCTACTTCTTTTTGCATCATCATCACTAATTGATCAAATTTTAAGTTGCTTTCGATTAAATTCATAATAATCGGGGTCGTAATATAATATGGCAAATTAGCCACAACTACTAGTCGCTCAGCATCATGTAGATTTTGATAGATTGGGTCGTTGAAATTCACATTTAAAATATCTTGATGATGAATCGTGACATTATCATAATCACTTAAAGTATCTTTTAATATTTCAACAAATCGTGAATCAATTTCGAAGGCAATCACTTCTTTAGCACTTCTTGCTAAAAATTCAGTAAGAGCTCCAATTCCTGGTCCTATTTCTACCACAGTTGTATGGCGATCGATTTGACCAGTTTCAATCATTTTATCTAAGATTTGGGGTTCAATTAAAAAATTCTGACCTAAACTTTTCTTCATTTTTATATCATAACGACGCATAATATCAACCGTTCGGGTCGGGGTTGCGATTGGACGAAACTCTCTCATAAAGACTCCTTTTCATTTAATACAGCTTGGATTTGTTCTAAGGTAATGTTATATTGACTTAATTTTTTTTGCAATTGCTTACCATTGAGGTGGCCTAATCTAAAATGATCACTGACTATTTTTCTACGGGATTTGGCATCCTTGTGTCCGATCAACCTTAATTTTACCAATTCAATCATCGGTATTGTTACCAAATTTTCTATTTGTGGACTTATTAAATTAGATAAAGCTTTTTTTATTGCTTCTGGTTGTGCATGTTCAATGCCTAAGCTGGCTCCATTTTTACCGCTATCGGCTTCTTCTTGGCTCAAATAAGCATGTTTGGCCTGTGGAACAACTTGAGTGACAATTTTACGGATGCGTTCTCCTTGGTAGTCAGGGTCAGTAAAGATAATGATGTCAAATTTTTCACTCGCCGCTTTAATTTGTTCTTGAGTTTTACGGCTAACAGCTGAACCATTCGTCTCGATAGTTTTTATGTTTGAGCCAAATGTTTCTACTAATCGTTTGGTATCATCACGACCTTCAACAATGATGACTTCATTTGGTACCATTATGCTTCTGGCTCCCATCTGAATAGTTTAAACGCATTACGGGTTGTTACTTCGGCCACTTTTTCAATCGACCAGCCTTTTACTTGAGCCATTCGTTCCGCTACAAAATATACATATGCTGGTTCATTACGTTTTCCGCGATATGGCATTGGAGCTAAATAAGGGGCATCTGTTTCAATTAGTAAGCGTTCATCTGGAACAACTAAAGCTGCTTCTCTTACTTCATTGGCTTTTTTAAAAGTTAGAACACCACTAAAACTGATATGCATCCCTAAGTCTAAAAATTGTTGTACTTCTTCTGCATTGCCACCAAAACTATGCATGATACCTCCTGCTTTGGGGATACCTTCTTCTTTCAGTATTTTATAAGTATCTTCGGTGGCATCACGGTTATGGATGGTAATTGGCAGATTATGTTCTTTAGCGATGGCAATTTGTCTTCTAAAGACTTTCTCTTGCACCTCTTTTGCGTCACTCATCCAATAATAATCTAATCCTATTTCACCAAGCATTTTAACCTTTGGTAAGGTCAACCATTCTTCTAATTTTCTTTCAAATTCAGGATTATAATTCCCTGCTTCAGTTGGATGGCAACCTACTACACTTAAAATATTAGAATATTGATTACTTAAAGCCATGCTTTTTTGAATGGTCGGTTCATCAAAACCAACTACTGCCATATAATCGACATGTTGTTGTTTTGCTTTTTCAATGATTTCGGCTTCTATCCCGTCAAATTGATTAGCATTCAAGTGGGTATGGGTGTCAAATAATTTCATTTTGAATCCTTTCTTTTGATAACTAAACCCGAAAAGCAACGTATACTTTTCGGGTTCACACTCGGTTTATGCTTACCCGATTAATGCGCCATTAGGAGCATCATCTGGTGCAAATAATAAGCTTAATTGTCCTTGGTTTTCTGCAGATAAAATCATTCCTTGACTCACATACCCCATCATTTTACGTGGTTTTAAATTCGCTACAATCGTAACTTTTTTACCAACTAAATTTTGATAATCAGGATAAGCTTTAGCAATACCGGATAAGATTTGACGATGACCTTTGTCTCCTGCATCTAATCGGAATCTCAATAATTTATTAGAACCTTTAACAGGAGCCACATCGATAACTTCAGCTACTTTCATTTCAACTTGAATAAATTGATCAAATTCAATATTAGCCACTTCTTCATGGACTAATTCAGTCTCTTCCGGGTTCCATGTTGGATCATCCACTGTCGGATTCTCTGAAGTGGTCTCATTGCCACCTGTCATTAAGTTCTTAATATATTGAACTTCTTCTTCAACTTCTAAACGTGGGAAAATAGGCTCACCTTTTTTAATTACTTGAACATTCTCTGGTAAGTCGCCCCATTTAACAGTTTGTAAATCTTGTTCTAATTCTTGAGTTAATCCTAATTGTTCAAAGATTTTTGATGGTGCTTGGGTCATAAACGGTCTTAGTAAATGTCCGACAATACGTAATACTTCAGCTAAGTGATTCATAACGGAACGCAATTGACCTACATACGCTTCATCTTTGGCTAAAACCCAAGGGGTAGTTTCATCGATGTATTTATTCGCACGTGAAACGATTTTCATTACATGGTCTAGCGCTGAGTTAAAGCTCATTGAATCCATACTTTGATGATAAGCTTTAATTTCTGCTTCCACAAAGTTTTCGAAAATTGCATCGACGGCATTGGCAACTAATTCTGTGGTTGGAATTTGACCACCGAAGTACTTATTCATCATCGCGATGGTTCGATTTAATAAGTTACCTAAATCATTTGCTAATTCAAAGTTTACTCGGTTTACAAAATCTTCTGGCGTAAAGATAGCATCATTACCTTGACTCATTTCACGCAATAAATAAAAACGAGTCGCATCTAATCCGTAACGCTCAATTAATTGTCCAGGGTAAATGGTATTGCCTTTGGATTTAGACATTTTGCCATCTTTCATTAGCAACCAACCATGAGCATAAACTTTTTTAGGTAAAGGTAATCCTAATGCCATTAACATAGTTGGCCAATAAATCATATGGAAACGACTAATGTCTTTTCCAATCACATGCACATCAGCCGGCCAGAATTTATCGTAATTTTCTGTGTTTTCACTACCATAACCAAGCGCTGTAATATAGTTTGTCAATGCGTCAATCCAAACATACACCACGTGTTTAGGATTAGATTTTACAGGTACTCCCCATGAAAACGTAGTTCGAGAAACAGCTAAATCCTCTAAACCAGGTTTAATGAAGTTATTAATCATTTCATTCTTACGAAATTCAGGTGTAATAAAGTCCGGATGTGATTCATAATATTCTAATAAACGATCCGCATATTTACTCATACGGAAAAAATACGATTCTTCTTTGACTAATTCTACATCATGTCCACTTGGAGCTTTACCACCAATCATCTTACCATTTTCATCACGATAAACTTCTATCAATTGACTTTCTGTAAAGTATTCTTCATCACTAACAGAATACCAACCTTCATATTCGCCCAAATAAATATCATCTTGTGCTAATAATTGTTCAAAAATTTGTTGTACCGCTTTTTCATGATAATCATCAGTTGTACGGATAAAGCCATCATTGCTAATCTCTAAATCTTGCCATAATTTTTTAATACGCTCAGCCATTTCATCGACATAAGCCTTTGGAGTTTGACCTAAGTCAGCAGCTTTTGTTTCAATTTTTTGTCCGTGTTCGTCAGTTCCGGTTAAGAAATAGACATCATATCCCATTAGACGTTTGTAACGTGCCATCGCATCACAAGCTAAGGTTGAATAAGCATTTCCGATATGTAAATTTCCACTTGGATAATAAATAGGTGTTGTAATATAGTAAGTTGGTTTTGTTTGATTGGTCACAGATGAGTGCCCCTTTCTATTTTTATCATTCTTTCATATTATAGCACAACGCCACTTTTTGTGAAACAATACTACGAATAAAGCTTTAATATTTACATCATGTAAAACGCTTAATAATCTTCTGTTTTTATGTTACACTATGCTTATTGAAGCTAAAGGAGTCCCAATATGAAACATCGTCCAATTATTCAAGAAAATTTAGATAAACTGGAAACACCAAAAGAAAAAATTAGCTATTTACTTTATGCTTATAAAGAATGGATTATTTCGATTGCGATTATTTTAATGTTTATAATTAGTATAGCATTCAGTATCTTATTTAAAGAAGAACCGGACTTAACCATTCGCTTAGTAAGTGATGTCCCGATTTCTGAGCAAACATTAGAGGGAATAAAATCACAATTGATTGAGCAACTCGATGAACCCGTCGCTATCGATTTGAATAACTTTTATTCGATGGAGCAATTTCAAGTATTAACAGTTCAATTAGCCGCACAAGAAATAGATTTTGTTGTTTTTCCAGAAAACTTATCCGATGAAACTTTCCAACTTCAAATTGAAAACGTCCAAGAACCTTCTGTTTTTTCACTAAAACAAGATGAACTTCAATTTAACTTTTATAAAACTTTTAGTAAAACGGAAAATCCCTTTGCCGAACAAATTGAATCAAAACTGACTTCTCGTTAAGTTTTTTTATTGACACACTCTCAACTAATTTTCTGAAATCTTGATTAAGGTATAAAAAACTTAAAATAAGTCAAAAAAGCGCCTGGTCGTAAAAGACCGACGCTTTTTTAACTTACTAGAGATTAATTAAAGGCCGCTAAGTATTGGTCGACAATATTTTCTACTGTAAAGCCATAATCAGCCACTACTTCTTCACCTTTTCCAGATGATCCGAAGCGATCAATTCCGATGGTAACACCATCTAAGCCGACATATTTTGCCCAGCCGAATGTTGCTCCCATTTCAATCGATAATCGATTACGTACAGCATTAGGCAGAACCGTCTCGCGGTATTCTTTTGATTGCTCATCAAATAAGTTCATCGCTGGCATTGAAACGACTGAAACATCATGTCCTTTTTCAGCTAATACTTTTTGAGCTTCAACAGCTAAACTTACTTCTGATCCACTTGCTAATAAGATACCACTTGGCACATCACCTTTAGCTGGTGATACCACATAAGCACCTTTACGAACGCCTGCTTCTAAAGTTTTACTATCAACGTCTAATACTGGAACATTTTGACGAGTTAGTACTAACATCGTTGGGCGGTCTTTAGATTCTACCGCAATCTTCCATGCTGCAATTGTTTCATTTTCATCAGCTGGACGAATCGTATTTAAGTTCGGTAATGCTCTAAAGGCTGCTAATTGTTCAATTGGTTCATGAGTTGGCCCATCTTCTCCCACCGCAATGGAATCATGAGTCATTACATAAGTAACTGGAATGTTAGAGATAGCTGATAATCTTACCGCTGCTTTTAAGTAGTCAGTAAAGACAAAGAACGTTCCTCCATAAACACGCGTTCCACCATGTAATTGTACGCCATTCATAATAGCTGCCATTGCAAACTCTCGAACACCAAACCAAATATTCCGACCGGCACGATTTTCCGGCATAAAATCAGTTTCAGCACTTACCATTGTTTTGTTTGAACCAGATAAATCAGCAGAACCTCCCCAGAAATAAGGAATCGCTTCTGATAATTTTTGAATAACACGACCATTGGAATTCCGTGTCGCATCTGCTTTACTACCATACTTCACATATTCTAAAGTTGTTTCAAAGCCTTCTGGTAATTCACCATTAAAGGCTGCCTCAAATTCAGCTGCTTTTTCAGGATTACTTGCTTTATAATCTTCAAATACTTTATTCCATTCCTCGTAAGCATTTAAACCACGTTCTTGGATATTTAATTTAAAATCAGCTGCTGCTTCTTCTGGTACCGTAAATGCTTCATTTTCCCATCCATAATATTCTTTAGTAGTCGCCCAATCAGCGGATCCTAATGGTGCTCCATGGACTTTTGATGTCCCTTGTAATGGTGAACCGTATCCAATAACCGTTTTAATCTCGATAATTGTAGGCGCTTGGGTATGAGCTTTCGCTTCTTCAATTGCTTTAGAAATCGCATCCACGTCATTACCATCTTCGACACGTAGATAATGCCAATTTTGTGATTCAAAACGTTTCTTAATGTCCTCATTAAACGCCATGTTCAAATCACCGTCTAATGAAATATCATTTGAATCATATAAGACAATTAATTTATCTAGTTTTTGTCTTCCTGCAAATGAAATAGCTTCATAAGAAATACCTTCCATTAAGTCACCATCACCGACTAAAGCGTAAGTGTAATGATCGATTAATTTATGTTGTTCAGTATTAAAAATCGCAGCAGTATGAGTTTCTGCTAAAGCCATCCCTACTGCTTGTGCAATCCCTTGTCCTAATGGACCCGTTGTCGCTTCAACCCCTTGCGTATGTCCTACTTCAGGATGTCCAGGTGTTCTACTACCTAATTGACGGAATTGTTTTAAATCTTCAATCGTTACATCAAAACCAGCAACATGTAATAAACTGTAAAGTAAAGCAGAGCCATGACCAGCAGATAGAACAAAACGATCGCGATTCACCCATTTTGGTTCAGTTGGCGTAATATTTAAATGCTTTGTCCACAATGCATAAGCCATTGGAGCAGCTCCCATAGGTAAACCTGGGTGCCCAGAGTTAGCCGCTTCAATTTGTTCGATACTCAAAGCACGAAGTGTAATAATAGATAATTGGTAATTCATACAGTCATAACCTCCTAAATTGATACTTATATTATACCATCTGTATATAAATTTATTAACTATAAAATTAATATTGATAAACAAGACGGCTCATATTGTCTACATTATACAAATAATAACGGTTTATTTCCATTTTTAATGTTCCATTATTAAAACTTTATATGTTCGTTTTTATTAATATGAAAGCGATATTATTAAATAAACAATTAAAACAAACATTCTCTATTAATCAAAAGTCACTCGCCAGTTTTTGCCTTGTTGGCGTGCTTGATAACATAAAAGTATTTGTTCCTTTGATGTTTTATTTACCATTAATTCAGGCAACTCATCAACTGAGAAAAATTTCGCTGCAATTGTTTCCGAGTTTTCTTTAAAAGAGCCCGCTTTATATAGGCATTCCACAAAAACTTTGACAATCGTATATGGATTCTGGCCTGGATTATGAAGATTACGATCTTGAAGTGAAACTAATTTAACAACTTCAGCTTCCATACCTGACTCTTCATAAATTTCCTTTAATACATTAGAACTGATCGACTCCGTAACATCCATCCAACCACCGGGCAAAGCCCATAGTCCATCCTTTTCTTGTACTAATAATATTTGGTCATCTTTCCAAACTGCTCCACGTGTGTCGATCTTAGGTGTCTGATATCCAGAATCTTCTAATCTTAATTCCGCTATCACTTGAGGACTAGTATTGGCTAATTCCGACATCATCTCATGAGACATTTCTTTAATCCGTTCATAACGCTCTTCATCATATATATCTTTCGTATAATACAAACCCGATTGAGCCAAAGCATGAAGTTCTCTCGCCCACTCTAGCCAGTTAGTCATGCGCTTTTTGCCCCTCCCGGTAACGTTTCATTAACTCTGCAAAAATTTCTGCAGAAGTAGGCGGTGTATATGTAATAGCATTGGCGCCAGCTCTAATCGTTGCTTTTACTAGTTCACCAGTTGGTCCACCAGTTGCAATAATCGGGACATCTGGTCCAACTTCTTGACGTATATGTTTTACTAACTCAACCGTCTTAGCACCACCTGAAATGTTGAACATCGTAGCACCCGCTGCTAATTTACCTTTAAAATCATCTTGAAAACTCGAAATGGTTGCAATCAACGGAATATCAATGTGTTCTCTAATTTGAGAAATCACTTCGTTCTCCATCGGAGCATTCACAACAACACCATAGGCCCCCAATTGTTCTGCTTGAAAGGACAAATTAACACTTCTTAAACCAGTGGTGGTTCCTCCACCAACCCCAACAAAAACTGGTACCGAAGAAACATCAATAATTGATTGCATAATCGTAGTTTGAGGCGTAAAAGGATAAACAGCAATAACCGATTGTGCATTAGAATTACGAATAATGGCAACATCAGTAGAAAATAGTAACGATTTAATTCTCTTACCAAAAATCAAGATACCTGATGCCTCATAAATTTCCTCAGGTACCTCAACAATTCTAGAACGCAATTTAGATTGGAATGCCGGTATATTTTTCCGATTAGGTACCTCAACATCATTAATGATGACAACTGATTGATTATCATCATCTAACTCCGTTCTAATTGATTCATAATGAGTAATATTATAATGATTAAAACTTTTTTCGATGTGTTCATTGGTCATAAAGATTCCTCACTTTACAAAATATTGATATACAAATAAAGTATACGGATTTTAAAGAATCAATGCAAAGAAAATATTGTATAACCCTAAGTATCTTAAAATTAACAATTAACGAGTAAACTTTGTTATGACTATACCTTATCATAATCCAGGTCAAATAACAGTAATATTCTTTTGTTTAGAGAATATAATCAAACCTGTAATAATGTAAAATTTAGTTTCAAAACTCTTTATTATCAATAAAGAACACTTTTTATCGATACAAATAACAATTCATTGATCACAAATACCAATTTCTTAAACACTTTCGAAAACTCGACTAGAAATTTGCCAAATCTATATCCTTTTTCTTCCCTTTTCTTACCTTTTCAGACAAAATAAAAAAACGTTCGCCAGACCGTTAAAAGTCTAACAAACGTTGATAATATTACATTATTTAAGAAAAATAAAAAAGCCATTTGCCGGGATCGAACCGGCGACCTCTTCCTTACCATGGAAGCGCTCTACCTACTGAGCTAAAACGGCAATTCAATTTAAATAAAAAAAGCTCCGCAAGTAGGGCTCGAACCTACGACATCATGATTAACAGTCATGCGCTCTGCCAGCTGAGCTATTGCGGAATGAAAAAAATATACCCTGCGTGGCGACGTCCTACTCTCACAGGACCAAAGGTCCAACTACCATCGGCGCTAAGAAGCTTAACTGCTGTGTTCGGCATGGGAACAGGTGTATCCTTCTTGCCTTCATCACCACACAGGTACATTATTTTCTTTAAGTAAACTTATAATAGTTCACTCAAAACTGAATAACTCACAAACTCTTCAACCTTAAATCTTCGTGGTTAAGTCCTCGACCGATTAGTACTAGTCCGCTCCATATATCACTATACTTCCACTT
>NZ_FUWO01000023.1 GCF_900167405.1 Globicatella sulfidifaciens DSM 15739 | reverse complement strand
TCTGATGATACAAGGCGTTATGCAAAGTCGTTTGACCTAATTCAAAGTCATGGTCAAAGATATATGTCGAAACAAAATTACAAGCGTTTAAAAACTGTTGTTGGGTTTCTTCGAATTTTTCAATATCACTAGCACTTGGGTATAATTGCACTTTAATCGTTTTCGTTAACTGCATCTTGTCACCTCTTTCCTCTTAAATACATTATACCATCTATTTAGTGAAAACATTAACGATAACCTAGTAAAATTAACAAAAGAGCTGTCTATTTCGCTAATTCCTCCTAGGTATTAATACCGAGGTTTCCTTAGCTGACAGCTTGTAAATGAAAATAGCGCAACGAAAATTATTGCTTTGCCTTTCTCCAGTGCAATAGAAGATCAAACTATTTTAAGTAATAAAGTAAGTTAAAACAATGATGGGAGTGGACCAGAAGTAGAAAATTAAATAATTTCGCTTCGTCTGCCCATCCCCGCACAGTTGGTAGTGGACCAGAAGTAGAAAAACGATTGATTTTCGCTTCGTTTGTTCACCCCCGCAAAGTTGAGTAGGTCTCAAACAAGTCTAGAGACGCAGATTGAGACCACTCAACCACTGCGTTATAAATTAATGACCATTAATTTGACTGGACTTTTCAAGATTAATCTCAGCTAAATTAAGACGCCATTTGAGACCACTCAACCACTGCGCTATTAATTAACGAACAATAAACTTGACTAAATTTAACAAGTTTATGCCCAACGTCTATTATCGCTCAAATATTTTTATAAGGTATAAAATCAATATTTAGTTTAAAAGATAGTTACTACTTTCTTTACATTTTTGATGGCTTTGTCGTCCTCATATTTGGTAATGTCTTAGCCCTTCGTAATACTATCTGGTGCAAAAATTTATTTCCAGTAAGCAATTCTACGATTTCCTTCTTACTTAGTCTAATATTATTAACTGACTGTTATTTAAGTTAATTTCATCAAATTAATTCACAAAATTCAAGTAAAACTCAATTTTTATACTGACTTTTTATGACAATGATTATGATAGTGCTTTAACCCATACTAAACAGGGATTATGTTCATCCCATAATGTCGGAAAGACTTCTAATTTTTTAAAGCCACAACAACGATAAAATTGGTTCGTTGCATCATACTGCTGATAATGACCTTCATCTACTGTTTTAACTTGAATTAAGTGATAGCGACCGGTCATTAATTTTTCAGCTGCTTTCATAAGTTGTTTACCTATTCCTTTTCGATGATAGGATGGTAAAACTCCCAAACAGACAATTTCAACACAATCTACACTAGTATTTGATAGTGTTACAAATCCAACAGGTTCATTCTCATCAAAAGCGACAAGACACTCACTTGTTTTAGCATCATCTATATACCATTGAGTAGCTTCTTCAATTCCAAACCATTCAGGTAACTCTTGCAAAATATTTTTAACTATTTGCGATTTTTCTAACGATTCATTTATTTCCTTAATTATTACCATGTTATGCTCCTTATCGAGGCTTTAATTGTTTTTGAAACCTCCAGTAATTTTTTTCATATAAATGTCCTCCTTTCCTCAATTTTCGATTTTAGTATAGCATAAATCAAAAAAAGCTGGACAGAAACTTAATCATTTCTATCCAGACTTATTAAAATGGGTGTCGTTTAATAATTAGATGTTACTCAATCTAAAAATAAACTTAACTTACAAAATGATAACTAGTCTCTTAGATTTGAATAACCTCATCAAAATTTGATATTTATAAATGCCCATACTCAATTAATCACTTCAATAATTCTGTAGCTATTTCTAACATTTCAATAGCTTGATTTCTAATGGCAAATACGGTGTCATAGGGATAGTCTTCGCCTAAAATGGCAGTTGTTTCGAGCTCATCAAAATAGCCCTCATCAAGCATCTCTCTATGCTTAAACCATTCTTCACTACTATAATACTTATCGAAGTTCTTAATCTTTGGCATTTGTTTTTTTACTTTATGTAAGACTTTATCCAATTCTGCTAAAGTCGCATTTATTTCACTAAATTCTTTTTCTAATTCTTTTAATCTCTCAACTTCTTTTGCTTTATTCACAAAAATCATCTCCTTTAATTATATAACGATACTCTTCGGTTCTTTTTATTCTTTGTACAATATTACTTGTATTTTTATCCACAATGTCATAAAAGAATTTATGATGATAATTTAGTCATGAGTCAATACTAATTGTTTAGTTTTAAGTTTGAACATGTAAAAATGCATCTTAAAAATGATGGAAATAGACAATAACATAATGTAAAATCAGCACTAGTGCAACGGTTGGCAAAACTTAAAATTTTTTGTTTGGTCTAATCTATTTAGTTTATCGTCCAGCGATTGAGTGGTCTCAAATGGCGTTTTAACGAGATTGAACATAAATTTGAAAAATTCAGTCAAATTAGTGCTTATTCATTAAAATCGCAGTGGTTGAGTGGCCTCAAACTGCGTCTAAATGACTTGTTTGAGGCCTACTCATCTGTGCGGGGGTAGGCCGACGAAGCGAAAATTATTCAATTTTCTACTTCTTGCCCAATCCCAATCTATTATTATTTTATGATAAATACGTTTCTTAATCAATTCTAAGCGTCTTGAATCTATTGTTGGGGTTTGTTCAGATAGCACGCTCTTCATTCGATTAGTTAGAATAACTAAACGAAAAAATGTTATATACTAAGAATACTATAATATCATTTTTTTCAAATATATAACTTCAAATACAAGCAAAGTACTTTGCATCAACTACAGTCTAACGTTATGAGCTTCGTTCGTTCCGCACTACGCATAGCTTATCCGAAACTAACTACGTACGAACGGATAAGGCAATTTGTGTCATCAATTCAATAAAAAAACCCCTCCGATAAGGAGAGTGCTGTAATTTTGTAATTATATTTAATTGAACTCAACTTGCAATGGAAAGTTGAGGAACTCCATCTGCATGCGAACAAGTTCGCAACAGCTGAAGCCTAATACTTTATGAATTTATTCCATATCCCATTTACATAATCATTTTCAACTTATAACTTTCTATCATTCGTTAAAGAATAGTCGGTAAAAAGTCAGTACGATATAAACAAAAGACACCTTCCATAATTGGAAAGTGTCTTGAAACGTTGATATATTTTCAATTGAACTCAACTTGCAATGGCAAGTTGAGGAACTCCATCTGTAAGCGAACAAGTTCGCAACAGCTGCAGCCTAACGTTTTGGGCTTCGTGCATTCTGCTCTACGCATACCTTATCCGTAACTCACTGCGTTCGAACGGCTAAGGCAATTTGTGTCGTCAATTCAACAAAAAAAGCACCCTCCGATAAGGAAAGTGCTGTAATTTCGTTATTGCAGTAAAAAAATTAACGTTTACTGAATTGACTAGCTTTACGAGCTTTCTTAAGACCTGGTTTTTTACGTTCTACCATACGAGGGTCACGTGTTAATAAACCAGCAGCTTTTAAAGCTGGACGGAAATCAGGATCTACAGTTAATAACGCACGAGCGATACCGTGACGGATTGCTCCAGCTTGTCCTGAGTAACCTCCACCATTAGCGTTAACAGTTACATCATATGCTCCTAATGTTTCTGTAACTTCGAATGGTTGTTTCATAACTTCATGTAAGTGAGGGAAAGGAATGTATTCTTCTAATGATTTACCATTAATAGTGATTACACCAGTTCCTGGCACTAAGCGTACACGAGCTACTGAATTTTTACGACGACCTGTACCAATATATTGTGCTTTAGCCAATTAAATTCCCTCCTTAAATTAATGTGTTAATGTCTAATGCTTCAGGTTTTTGAGCTGCATGTTTATGCTCTGCTCCACCGTAAACAAATAATTTAGTGAATTGTTTACGTCCTAAGCGAGTGTCTGGTAACATACCTTTAACAGATAATTCAACTAATTTACGAGAATTTTTTTCACGTAAATCACCAGCTGAGATAGATTTGATTCCACCTGGATGACCGCTATGACGGTAGTACATTTTATCTGCTGCTTTGTTTCCAGTTAAAGCTACTTTATCTGCATTGATTACGACAACAAAATCACCTGTGTCTACGTGAGGTGTAAATGTTGGTTTATTTTTTCCGCGTAAAATTGAAGCAACTACTGCTGAAAGACGGCCTAAAGGCACATCTGTCGCATCTACTAATACCCAGTTACGTTCAACTTCGTTTTTCTTAGCCATATATGTTTGACGCACGATTGTTTCCTCCATTATTAAATCTAGTTGTTTGACAAGTACTATTGAGTTTCCGGGGCTCATAGTGGGGCAAACAATACCGTCTATCATATTACCCCTAAAGTACGATAATGTCAAGCATTACCAACAATATTTTTTCAATTATTTTTCAACTTTTTCCTGGTGTTCAGGGACGAATTTTCCCGGAAAAAAATTAATCCAAATTTCATTTACCATACCTTTATTACTGATATTATGCTATAATTCTAACATTAGGAGGGGTTTAAATTGAATATTATAACAAAAAATCGTACCCAACAAATGTTAATTAGTAGTTTGTTAATTGCTATTGGTATTATGATTCCATTAGTGATGCCCATTAAAGTGATTATTGGTCCAGCATCCTATACACTTGCAAGTCATGTACCGATATTTTTAGCTCTGTTTATCTCACCTTTTGTCGCTTTAAGTGTGACTGCCGGAACGACCATTGGTTTCTTATTGGCAGGGTTCCCTTTAATCATTGTTTTAAGAGCTTTATCACATTTTTTATTCGTTCTTTTTGCTTTATTTTTAATTAAAAGTTTTAAAATCAATCAGCTATCATTTGCTAAACAAGCACCATTCTATTTCTTAATTAATGTGGTTCATGGCTTAGGTGAAGTACTAGCAGTTTATTTATTCTCTGTCACTGCCCAAACTACCAACACAGAAGGCTTTTACTATACTTTATGGGTATTAGTTGGTTTTGGTACCATTATTCACGGCTTTATAGATTATGCACTCGCTCATTTAATTTTCGATCGCATTAAGGTGCGTCATTAAGAAGAAGTCATATGAAAAACACTTATCAAGTTATTATTGTCGGTGGAGGAACCAGTGGTCTCATGGCTGCGGTACACGCTGCTTTACAAGGTGTCAGTGTCCTTGTTCTAGAAAAAAACCCAAAATTAGGTCGCAAATTACTCTTATCAGGTGGTGGTCGTTGTAATGTGACCAACCGTACCTCACGTGATGAATTAATTCGTCATATTCCTGGTAATGGCAAGTTTTTATACAGTGCCCTCAATCAGTTTAATCAAGAAGATATTGTGCATTTTTTTGAAAGTCGTGGAGTACAACTGAAAGAAGAAGATCATGGGCGCATGTTTCCCGTTACAGATAGCGCTCGTACCATTTTAGAAACTTTATTGGATTACTGTCGTGAACTAGGTGTCGAAATTCAAACCAATGAACCTGTCGATAAGCTAGTATTTGACCGTGAAAACCAGTGCGTCAAAGGGGTACTAACGAAATCTGGTTTAGAAATCCAAGCCAATGGTGTTATTCTAGCAACGGGTGGTCGGGCTTACCCACGAACAGGTGCGACTGGTGATGCTTATGCTTGGGCCAAATCAGCTGGTCACACGATTGAACGGTTATACCCTACCGAGTCCCCTCTACTATCAGATGATGAGTGGATCACTGGTAAAGCTTTACGTGGTGTTTCTTTAAGAGATGTGGGCGTGACCTTATGGGATGCTAATCAAAAAGCTATCACTTATCACCAAATGGATATGATTTTTACTCATTTCGGCTATTCTGGACCCGCTATTCTAAGATGTTCTGGTCATGTTAACCAGTGGCTTCATCAAACCCGTGAAAAGGTGGCTCATCTATCTATCGATTTAACACCGCATCATACGATGGAACAACTAAAATTTTTTGCCGAAGAAAACCGTGACAAACAATTATTAACTATTTTAAAAAATTTGATGCCAGAGCGTATGGCTGAGGTAATTTTATCTCAATTAAAAATGGATCATACGACGGCTTATAAACAATTAGTTCACGCTGAAGTTGAAGCCTTATTTAATAAGATAAAACATTTTGATTTCACAAGTACGGGTTCGCAACCGATTGAAAAAGGATTTGTAACTGGCGGTGGCGTTTCAACTAAAGAAATTAATCCAGCAACGATGGAGTCCAAGCTAATGAAAGGTCTTTACTTCTGCGGTGAATTATTAGATATTAATGGTTATACCGGTGGTTATAATATTACGGCTGCTTTTGTTACGGGTGGTGTTGCAGGACAAAATTGTGCTTGGAATAGTTTTTAATTAAATAGCAAGATATCTATCTTTTCAGCTGACGTCCATTCGTCAGCTTTTTCTATGCAATAATATTTTTCATTTATTAATAGTTTTTTTGTGATCGAAAAAGAGCAGACAAAAATGAGCAATCGAACGATGGCTACTTTTTATCTTTCTCCTATTTGTAAAATAGTTCTAATTGCCGATTTAGTACGGGTTATCACTTCGCATTAACACTCCTACCAGTTAAAGAGGTTGAATAGCCCTTAGAGACGGTTTGTTATTTTACATTGACATTCGCGAATCTTTAAATAAGTCTACGGTATTTTATCAGTGCATACATATGCTAGTATTTCCATTCGCGAAAATCTGAATCGATATTGAATCGGTTGTTCTCTCGCAAAGTGACTCTCTAATATGTTCTGATCACTTCTTGGTGAGAAATAACTGCTAAGATTAACAACTTGTGAAAGTGACTCTCTAATACCATTTATTCACTACACAATGATTTAAAGACGCAAAACTGGACAGAAAGTCTATAATATCTGCCCAGTTTTTTTCATATTATTTTTATTATTCAGTAACGGCTGTTGGATCTGATACTAAGATCGTTCCATTAACAATCATTGATTTTTCTGGTAAGCCATTCCATGCACGTAAATCTTCTGGTGTTACACCATATTGATCGGCAATAGTTTGTAAGTTTTCACCTGTTTGAACTTCATGTAATGTTGGTTCTGGGTTACTTACATAAATTTCTTTACCTACTTCTAATTCATTGTCAGCCAATTCATTCCACACTTTGATTGCTTCTGCTGTTGTTTTATAAGTTTCAGCAACTGTATCAATTGTGTCGCCTTCTGCTACTTTATGTTTTTGAGGTTCATAAGCAGAATCTTTAATAATCAACTCATCACCAACGCGCGCTGGATTTTCTGCTGTAATGTTATTCCAAGATTTTAAATTATATAGTGTGACACCATATTTATTGGCAATCTTAAATAAAGTTTCACCTTTTTGAATAATGTGTTTTGCTTTAATACCAGCCGCCTTTTCTTCGTCGGTTAAATCGTTTGAAGTTTCCGTTGCTTCTTCTTTATTTTCTTCTTTATTCTTTTCTTCGGTCGTTGTTTCTTCCTTTGTTTCTTCAGTTGGCGCTTCAGAAGTCGCACTCTTGTCTGCACCAGGGACCACTAACTGATCACCAATTTGTAAGAAAGTACTTGATAATCCGTTAATTGCCATTAAGTTATCAACGGTTGTACCGTAAGCTTGGGCGATTTCATATAAGCTATCACCTGCTGATACCGTGTAATTTGTTGTTGCAGTATTGGTCGTTGGCACATAATTAGTATAAGTTGAGGTAGCGCCAGTACTATAACCTGTGACAGCAATTTGATCACCGACATTCAACCAGTCGCTGGATAAGCCGTTCCATGCCCACAATTCTTCTTCTGTTACACCATAAACGACTGCAATGCCTGATAGTGTATCGCCAGGTGCTACTGTATGGTAGCCGGTTGAAGAGGTATAGACTGGTGCTGTGTAATCATAATAGTAATTTCCACCTGTTGCAGTAGCATTACCATAGACAACTAAAGTGTCGCCAACATTTAACCAATCGCTAGTTAAACCATTCCATGCCATTAAATCATCGACGGTTACCCCGTAACGGATGGCTAGGTTATATAGGACGTCACCATTTTGTACAACGTGAGTACCTGCAGCACTAGAATTAGATACTACCGTACCACTGCTTGATCCGTCTACGACTAATACATCGCCGACATAAATCATGTCACTTGATAAGCCGTTCCATGCGCGTAATTCTTCTGCAGTTACGCCATATGCGGCTGCAATGCCTTGTAAATATTCTCCACTTCGTACAGTGTGTGTTGTGGTTTGTGCTTGTGTGGTTGGTAAAACAGCTAATGAGGTTGAGGCTAATAAAGCCATTGAAGCTGAGATTAATTTTTTATGTAATTTCATTTTTTTCTCCTTCCAATCGATATCAATCTACCTCTATATTATAACATTTAGATAACGATTCGACCATGAATTCGATGTTTTGTCATCACATCGTAAAAGTAACCGGTCATTTTTAAAGTGTCATGTAACCTAATTGTTACACAAACACCCAAATAATCTCCTGGTTTTAAATACTTTAGTAATCTTGATAAATCCGTGATATAACAGCAACTCTTTAAAAAAGCGTTTTTTGGTGATCATTGCGTGTCCTATATCATCAGCAATGGCCTTAATATTTCCCTTTCTATTCATATTAAATGATGCTTATTTGGATTATACATAAAATGCAAGACACTTCTGTCAAAAGCCAACTCCATTTTTAAGCAAACTCTCATAATTTAGCGAATTAAAATAGAACTTAAAACTCTATCACAAAGGACGTTTTTATGGTAAAATGAGTGTTGGAACATTCTAATTTTATTGAAAGAGAAGTGAAATAAATGGGTCGTAAATGGATGAATATTAAGGAAAAGAAAGCAAATAAAGACCAAAATACTTCGAAGATTTATGCTAAATTCGGTATTGAAATCTATGCTGCTGCAAGACAAGGTGAACCCGATCCAGAATTAAACCAAAAATTACGTTTTGTTGTTGATCGTGCGAAGACATATAATGTCCCTCGTCACGTTATTGAAAAAGCCATTGATAAAGCTAAAGGTGGCGATGATGAAAACTACCAAGAATTACGTTATGAAGGATTCGGGCCTAATGGTTCAATGATTATGGTCGATGCTTTAACTAATAATGTCAACCGTACTGCAAGTAATGTTCGGGCTGCATATGGTAAAAATGGTGGTAACATGGGTGTCAGTGGTTCAGTTAATTACTTGTTTGATGCAACAGCTGTTTTTGTAATGGCCGATCAAGATGCTGACGACGTAATGATGGCTTTATTAGAAGCGGATGTCGATGTTCGTGAAGTATTTGCTGAAGGAGATACCGTAGTTGTTTATGGTGAACCAAAAGATTTTGAAGCCATTAAAACTGCTTTAGAAGGTATGGGAATTACTGAATTTGAAGTAGCTGAAACAGACATGATTGCACAAAATGAAGTGAAATTAGAAGGCGAAGATTTGAAAAAATTTGAACATTTAATTGAAGTTTTGGAAGATGACGAAGATGTTCAACGCGTTTACCACAATGTTGATTTAGACGACTAATTCATGGAAAATTCCCCTTTGGTTTTTTAATTGAAATTTTAATTGTTGTAAAGGCTTGTTTATTTAGAAATTTTGTTGGGCCGTATTATAACTTTGATGTGTTGGCCCTTCTACTTTGACTATGATTAATAAAGATACTACACTGATTTTGCCTTTACTATTCTAGTAAATATCGTAAAGGAAGTCCTGTTTTAGATATGGGATGTTTGAAAGGAGCAAAAGCATGAGTTTACCAGATTTTTCATTAGTTCGTAGTAGCGGC
This sequence comes from Globicatella sulfidifaciens DSM 15739, assembly GCF_900167405.1. Classification (GTDB taxonomy): domain Bacteria; phylum Bacillota; class Bacilli; order Lactobacillales; family Aerococcaceae; genus Globicatella; species Globicatella sulfidifaciens. The sequence goes on along the minus strand of NZ_FUWO01000023.1, from coordinate 12,299 downwards.
CAACCTTACCGCTTGAATGAGTATAATGGACAAGTCTTGTTAATCGTTAATACCGCAACCGGTTGTGGCTTAGCCCCTCAATTTACTCAATTAGAGGAACTCTATCAACGCTATCACGACCAAGATTTTACTGTCATTGGATTTCCTTCCAATCAATTTAAACAAGAAAAAGTGGTCGATAGTGATATGGAAAGCATCTGTCAATTGAATTTTGGAGTCAGTTTCCCCTTAAATGAAACAGTAGAAGTGAACGGCCCTAAGACTGAACCCATTTTCCAATGGTTAAAACAAGAAACCCAAGGGCTATTCTCCAATAATATCAAATGGAACTTTACGAAGTTTTTAATTGATCGCGAAGGACGAGTGGTTAAACGTTACTCGCCAACCACCTCGCCTAAAGCAATCGAAAAAGATATTCTTAAATTATTATAATAAAAACCAGTTAGCTTAATTTCCCTTTTAGGAATCTAGTTAACTGGTTTTTCTATTTAGGTACCTTCGCTTAGCTTAATACTTTCGCTAGATACGCTTTTTTAATTTATTGTGGGGCCACACAAAAAGTTGTAAAGTCGTTTAAATTCAATCATTATGTTCGTTATATGCTTTATTCCTTTTAGATTATAGTTCTTCTTCCTCAAAGGTGCCATTACCATTCTCAAACTGACTATTATATAAGTCCGCATAAAAGCCGTCTTGAACCATTAATTGATCGTGATTACCTTGTTCGATAATATTTCCGTCTTTCATTACTAATATTAAGTCAGCATTACGAATGGTTGAAAGTCGATGAGCAATGACAAATGAGGTCCGACCAACCATTAAGGCATCCATTGCTTTTTGAATTAATTCTTCCGTACGAGTATCCACTGAGCTCGTCGCTTCATCTAAAATTAATAATGGAGCATCTTTTATTAACGCACGGGCAATGGTCATTAATTGTTTTTGTCCTACTGATAATTGAACGGAATCATCCAATACCGTGTCATAACCTTGAGGTAATGTGGTAATAAAATGATGAATCCCCACCGCTTTGGCTGCCTTTATCACTTCTTCTTGTGTAACCTCTGGTTGATTGAATACTAAATTATCGCGAATGCTACCTTCAAATAACCAAGTATCCTGTAATACCATACTGAAATATTCATGCAATTCAGCACGAGTCATGTCTTTAATATTGACGCCATCGATTAAAATTTGACCGCCATTGACTTCATAGAAGCGCATCAATAAGTTAACAATCGTTGTTTTACCAGCACCAGTTGGACCAACAATCGCGATTTTTTGACCCGCTTTAGCTTCGGCAGAGAAATCATGAATAATCGTTTTACCTTCATCATAGCCAAAATTAACATGTTCGAAAGCAACCTGTCCTTTAATTTGTGATAATTGGGTTGTTTTATACGATTCGTCACTCATTTCGTCTGCCTCTAAATAGTCCATCACTCGACCTAAGGCTGCTCCAGCTGATTGTAAGCTTTGTGCCGCTTGAGCAATTTGGGATAATGGTTGTGAGAATAAACGAACGTACACCATAAAGGCAATTATGACCCCGATGGTAATGTGGCCATTTAAAACTAAGTAAGCACCCATTAAACTAACCATCACATAACCGAAGTTCCCGATGAAAGCCATCAGTGGCATCATCATCCCACCTAAAAATTGTGATTTCCAAGCACTTCCGTATAATTGTTCATTTAATTTTGCAAATTGCCCTTTCATTTCTTCGGCTGCATTATAACTGCTGACAATCGAGAGTCCGGTATAGGCTTCTTCGATATATCCATTGACAGTAGCTAAGTTCTTTTGTTGCGCCTTAAAATGAGCACGTGATTTACTCATAATAAAGACCATTCCAATAAAACCAATAAAAACCGAACTGATTGCTGTTAAAGCCATTACCCAATTCGTTTTAAACATCATAAATAATGTACCGATTAATAAAACTGTTGCCGAAACTAATGTTCCTAAACTTTGATTTAAGCTTTGACCAACAGTATCCAAGTCATTGGTAATAATGGATAAAACATCACCGGTTGGACGGCTATCAAAGTATCGTAAAGGAAGGCGATTCATCTTTTCAGCGATTTCACGACGAAGGCGTTGGGTATAGCGTTGTGAAATAGTTGCCACAATAAAGCTTTGTGCATACCCCATGACCGCTGCCGTTAAATACAAGATGACTAATGTTTTTCCTATTTTGTCAATTTTATTTAAGTCAATACCAACCATCACCCCTTGAGTAATGACATCCATCATTTCACTCATTTTATCAGGTCCGATAACGGTGATAACACTACTAGTAATTGAGAAAATTAAGGCAATAACGATGGGAATTAAATAGCCATCGGCATAGCGTAAAGCACGTTTTAGGGCTTTTTCTGATTGTGGTTGTTCTTTAGCCATTGGTTAATTCCTCCTTTGATAATTGTGAGTAGGCAATTTCTTGATACACTTCATTATTAGCTAATAATTCTTGATGCGTACCTTGACCGACTACTTTCCCTTGATCCAATACTAAGATTAAATCTGCATCCATAATGGTTGAAATACGTTGCGCGACAATTAACTTCGTCATATCAGCCGTTTGAACTGCTAAATCATGTCTCAACGCTTTATCCGTTTTATAGTCTAAAGCTGAGAAGGAATCATCGAATATTAAAATTTCTGGTTTGCGCGCTAAAGCACGGGCAATTGCTAGTCGTTGTTTTTGACCCCCTGAGAAATTTGCACCTTCCTGAGCCACTGTTGATTGCAAGCCGTTTTCTTTACTTAAGACAAATTCTTTCGCTTGTGCTAACTCTAAAGCTGCATTCATTTTTTCTTCCGTTAATGGCGATTCATTACTTTCACCAAAATTCAAATTGGAGGCAATGGTTCCACTAAAGATGACGGCTTTTTGTGGTATATACCCCACCCTATTATTTAAATCATCATGGGCAATCTCTTTGATGTTTTGTCCATTTAACTTAATAGCACCACTCGTCACATCGTAAAAACGTGGTAATAAATTAATTAAGGTACTCTTACCACTACCTGTGGAACCGATAAAGGCAATTGTTTGTCCTTTTTTAGCCTTGAAGCTAACATTCGAAATAACGGGTTCAGCACTATCACTATATTTAAAGGTTACATTTTCATATTCTAAAACATATTCATTTGCTTGATTGTTCGTTTTGGTTGTTGCAGGATAGTCAATCACAGAATGCGTCTCTAATACTTCATTAATACGTTTAGCAGACACAATCGCTCTTGGTAGCATGACAAAAATCATCGTCATCATCATGAACCCCATGACCACTTGCATCGCATAAGAAGTAAAGACTGCCATATCGCCAAAGAGTGTTATTTTCATATTTAAAGCTGCATTTTGAATGAGATAAGCCCCAATCCAATAAACCGATAACGATAACCCACTAGATACTATCGTCATTAATGGCATCATTAATGAGAACATTCGCATTGAGAACAAATTGGTATCGGTCAATTCACTGTTGGCAACATCAAATTTATCATTGCGGAATTTTTCAGCATTATAGGCCCGAATGACACGTATCCCTGTTAAGTTTTCACGTGAGATAGCATTCAACTTATCGGTTAATTTTTGGATCATTTTTTGCTTTGGAAAAGCCAATACCATAATAATGGTAATAACAATTAATAGTAAAAGTACGGCTAATGCGGTTGCTAACATCCATTGACCATTTTTGTTAGATATTTTAACCATCGCCCAGCCGGCCATAATGGGTCCTTTGACCATTACTTGCAAACCAAAGGCAATTAACATTTGTAATTGAATAATATCATTGGTTGTACGCGTAATTAAACTTGGGACTGAAAAGCTTTGTGTTTCCTTAGCTGAGAAACTTAACACGTGTTCAAAAATATCACGTCTTAATGTTCGTGTAAAACTTGCTCCCAATCGAGCTGCTAAAAAGCCAACTAATAGACTGGTCGCAAAACTTAATAATGATAAGAGTAACATCATCCCTCCAGGTTGATAGAGCTCTTTAAGTTCTGTACCTGGCGTCACTAATTTTTTGGTCACTTCTGACATATAATCTGGTACTTTTAAATCTAGCCAGACTTGGGCCATAATGAATAGAACACTGACGACAGCCATCATCACTTCTTTTCTATTCATTCGTTTGAATATTTTTAACATTCATATTCTCCTTCTTGTTTTTCTTCTGATTCTACTTGCGCATTTTGAGTTATTTTTTTAATGACATTATGGAAAATTTTAAATTCCTCTTGACTAATACCGTTACTAAGGTCGGCTTCAACTTGTTTCAAGAAATTTTCAATCGCCAAATGCTTGGCTTTTCCTTCATCTGTCACTTTGATGGCTTTAAAACGTTTATCACTTTCCAAAGGCTGGACATGTATAAACCCATTTTTTTCCATTCGCTTAATTAACCCTGATGCCGAAGCTTTCTGTATATTTAGGAGTTGTTCAATGTCTTTTTGAAAAACATCTTGATCCTCATGACTAATTAAGTAAAATAAGACAGCACCTTGAGGTCCTTCTAAATGTTCCAAATTACACTGGATGGCCATGTGTTGCAGATACTTTTCAATGATTAAACCTAACTCTCTGATTTTAAATCCGATATGAAACATGACGACTCCTTTCTTTTTAGTATGGATGCGAACTATAATTGTTTGTATGCTAACTATTATAGTTTGTGATTTTAAAATCGTCAAATACTTTGTTTTTATGAAAACGAATTTAAGGTAATTTTCTGAAAAATAGAGAAAACAATAAGATATTAAAAAAATAGCTTGAAGAATTTGTATTATGGCCACTGTAATCCCGACTAGGACTACAAGAGAAAAATACATCGTTTCTTCAAACTAGATGATTTCATTAAAAAACATTCATGCTATCGATCTTTTGCGATAACAAATGATGGCTAGACGTCTGATTACTTCATATTCTACTTTAAAAATTTACTACGCCAATTCACTAAAATTCCATACACCGTCGACCCAACCTTCATAAAAATCAGGTTCGTGGCAGACCATTAAAATACTGCCTTTATACTCTTGTAATGCTCGCTTTAATTCGTCTTTGGCATCGACGTCTAAATGATTGGTTGGTTCATCTAACACTAAGACATTATTTTCACGATTCATTAGTAAGCAAAAGCGGACTTTGGCTTGTTCGCCCCCACTTAGTACTTGGATTTGACTATCGATATGTTTCGCGGTTAATCCAACATGAGCTAAAGCTGCACGAACTTCTGCTTGATTAAGACTTGGAAATGCTTCCCACACCGCTTCTAATGGTGTTTGACGATTACCACCAGATACTTCTTGAGCAAAGTAGCCAATTTCTAAGTAATCCCCTTGTTCGACTTGACCACTGATTGGTTCAATAATGCCTAAAAGACTCTTTAGTAAAGTTGTTTTCCCAATCCCATTGGCACCGATAATAGCAATCTTTTGATTCCGTTCAAACACTAAATTCAAAGGCTTAGTTAATGGACGATCATAACCAATTACTAATTCTTCAGCTTCGAAGATAAAGCGGCCTGGAGTGCGTGCTGATTTAAAATTAAAATTAGGCTTGGGTTTTTCAGCTTTTAATTCAATAATATCCATTTTATCTAATTTTTTCTGGCGTGACATAGCCATATTCCGAGTAGCGACTCTGGCTTTGTTACGATTGACAAAATCTTTCAAGTCAGCAATCTCTTTTTGTTGACGTTCGTAGGCTGCTTCTAATTGCGCTTGTTTCATCGCATAGACTTCTTTAAATTGATAGTAGTCACCGGTATAACGAGTAATTTGTAAATTATCCACATGGTAAATAATATTAATCACTTCATTTAAAAATGGAATATCATGTGAAATCAAAATAAAGGCATTTTCATAACTTTGTAAATAACGTTTTAACCATTCAATATGCTCAGCATCTAAATAGTTAGTCGGCTCGTCTAATAATAAAATATCGGGTTTTTCTAATAATAATTTAGCTAGTAAAATTTTCGTACGTTGCCCACCACTTAACTCGGTGACATCGCTGTCCATTCCATAGTCTACTATACCTAAAGCCCGTGCTACTTCATCAATTTTGGCGTCTAAGATATAAAAATCATGCACCTCTAAGCGTTCTTGAAGCTCTCCTACTTCTTCCATTAAGGCATCCAGTTCTTCACCTTCTGCTTCTGACATCGCCATATATATATCATTGATTCTGGCTTCATCTTTAAATAAATCGTCAAACGCTCCTCTTAAAGCATCGCGAACGGTTTGGCCTTTTTCCAATACAGAATGTTGATCCAAATAGCCTACTTTGACATTACGAGCCCATTCAATTTTCCCTTCATCAGGTAATCTTTGACCCGTGACAATATTCATGAAAGTAGATTTACCTTCACCATTAGCACCGACCAATCCGATATGTTCTCCTTTTAATAAACGGAATGATACATCTTCAAAAATAGCACGATCACCAAAGCCATGCGTTAAATTCGTTACTGATAATAAACTCATCGCGTTCTCCTTTTATCCATTTCATACCGTATTATTATACGCAATAAATCTTTAAAAGTTAACCTGTTTTCTTATGATTAATGGTAAATTTATTAAGCCGCTGCTTTTTTTGAAAAATGATCCTTCTATATAAATACACAAGCTTGTGATTTTAACGCTATATTGTTAATAAAAACGAAAAACGTTGAAATGGTTTATGCTATTAAGTGGCTAAATAGTCAGTAGACTGCTGCACATAAAAAAGAAAGTTTATGGATCAGCGATTTTTATCTCTTCTGTAGCTCAACAGAAAAATTCTAATGTCATGGCAATAACAAGTGTGAAAAAAGCCATTGCTACCAAAAAAGCTTAATGTTATTCCGTTAAGGAGAGATTAAATAATATATCGTAACACAATTCAACGAGTGTCATCATTTAAGTAATATTTGATGAGTTTTAATTACTGAAAAACTACCTGAAAGGTTGCATCTAATACACGATTAGGTAATAAAAAAGACTGACAGCAATTAAACCAGCCAGTCTCTAAAATATTAAGTTATTCAAGGGTATACCGTCGTGATTTCATGTCGACATTCGGGTACCATTGAATTAAGCGACTGAAGAATGGCTTCTTTCCGTTCAACCGGACAAAGCGTTAAAATTGTCGGTCCGGCACCACTAATAACAGTGGCAAAAGCACCGGTAGTAAGGGCAATATTTTTTACTGCATCAAATTCTTTTATTAAAGGTTGACGATAAGGTTCATGAATAAGGTCTTTCATCATCATCGCCCCCATTTTCTCAAAATCGCCTTTCAACATAGCAGCCGTCATAATATTGCTGTAGGCATTTTGAAGGATTATTGCTTCTTTAGAATATTCTGCCGGTAGCACTTTGCGAACTTCTGCTGTACTCAACTCATAATCGGGAATACTTAAAATAATCCCTACATGATTGAAATCAGCCGTTTCATAAAATAATACACCATTTTCATAAGCTCCGATAAACAAGCCGCCGGTCACACAAGGGCCGACATTATCTGGATGCCCTTCTATTTCAGTAGCAATCAGAATTTTTTGTTCTTGAGTTAAATTTAATTGAACAAAATGATTGGCTAATTCAATGCCTGCTACAATAGCACTAGAGGAACTGCCTAAACCATGCGTTAAAGGAATTTCACTACTCATTTCCACTCTTAATGGTGGCATCGTCTGCTTAAATTTTGAAGCAACTTTATTCGCAACCTTGGCGACTAAATTTTGCTCATTGTTCGGCAAAACCTTTAAAAAAGCATCTTTAAAGTTAAATTGCCAGTTGTCAGCCGGGGACGCTTTAACTGTTAGAAACTTATTAAGGGCTAACCCAATTGAATCAAACCCAACTCCTAAATTCGCAGTGGTTGCTGGTACTTTTATTTCAAACTGTGACATCTATTCACCTTCTATCTGATAATAAGCTGCCAGTGTTAATTCTTGGGTCAACGCTTTAAATGTTGGTTCTGAAATGGTAGCGGTTAAAACGGCTGTTATTTCGTCATTTTGCCATAGTTGATACTTGATGTTCATCGCAGTTAATCGCTCTTTTAAAAGGGACATATCTTCCTCCAAACGGATATAATAACGATGATCTGTTATACTTTTTGTGAAATGGCCACTTTCTTGAGTGGTTAGATTCCCAGTGAAGCCAAATTTTTCGATGAACAAAATATCCGAAACTACTGCGGATGCTGTTTCCGAACTGCCGGCTCCTGGTCCATAAAACATTGTTTGTCCCACGGCATCTCCCTCAATAAATATCGCATTTTTTTCTAATTTGACATTAGCTAAACTATGGGTAGTGGGTAACAGCACTGGTTCTACACTGATACTGATGGCATCCACAACTTGACGACTTTTTCCTAATAATTTAAGAGTGAAGCCATTTTCTTGAGCCAATTGGATGTCTTGTTGATCAACTTGACTAATACCTCTTACCTCCACGCGTTCAAGCGGAATATTTACTTTAAAAGCTAAGCGTGATAATATCGCAATCTTACGTGCTGCATCATCCCCTTCGATATCATTAGTAGGATCCTTTTCGGCATATCCTAATGCTTGCGCTTGTGCTAAAGCTTCTTGGTATTCACATTGTTCATCTGCCATCTTCGTTAAAATGTAATTGGTCGTGCCATTTAAAATTCCCATCACTTTATTAATTTTATTAGCATTTAAACTATATTGTAAGGGTTGGATGATTGGTATACCCCCACCACAACTCGCTTCATAACCGATTTGGGCTTGATGTTGATTTGCAATTTGTGCCAATTCATTAAGATGTAATGCTAACATATCTTTATTAGCTGTTACCACATGAATACCACGTTCTAATGCTTTTCTTTGAACTGCGTAAGGAAAATCCACGCCACCTAAAACTTCCACAATAAGTTGGATATCACTGTTTAATATTTCATCAACGTCATCCGTTACTATAATTCCGGTTAAATCAAGGGTCTCATCTTTAATGTCTCGAGCTAGCACATGAGTAATGTCAATTTTTGAATCAGTACGAGCCTCATTAACCTTTTGTAATAGTTTTAAGACTCCTCCACCTACTGTTCCTAATCCTAAAATTGCTATTTTCATCATAAAGTGCTCTCCTCCAGTGTGTTTTAATGAATTCCTCATTTATTACTCTTCATTTTACAATAAACACTACCTTTTTGCCATCTTTTCATGTATGATGATTAATAAAGTTAAAAATTATTATTGTTCAAGGATGTGATAGCATGAAAGTCGCAAAATTTGGAGGGAGCTCGTTAAGTAACGCAACCCAAATACAAAAAGTAGCCAATATCATTCAAAATGACCCGGAAATTCAATTCGTAATTGTTTCGGCACCAGGGAAAAGAGATGATAAGGATACGAAGGTGACGGATTTATTAATCCATTTATTTGATGAGAAAGTTCATAGCGGATCAATTGAAAGAGCAAAACAGATGGTCTTAGATCGCTATTCTTCAATTGCTGATGAGTTATCACTTTCAAAAGAGATTATTACCCATTTTGATCATGTTTTAACTGAGTATTTATCTTCAATTACTGACCCTCTGCGACTCCTAGATGCTCTTAAAGCGTGCGGTGAAGATTTTAATGCTCAATTAATTAGTGAGTATTTCCAATCATTAGGGCTTGATGCTCGCTATATTTCACCAGATGAACTAGGGATTATTGTTAGCGATGAACCAAGTAACGCGCATTTATTACCTGAATCTTATGATAAAATTGCCGAATTTAAAGATGATAAACAAATTTTAATCATTCCTGGCTTCTTCGGCTATTCACCAAATGGCAATATCGTGACCTTCCCTCGTGGCGGTAGTGATATTACAGGCGCGATTGTTGCTCGTGGTGTTGAAGCTGATATTTACGAAAACTTTACAGATCAAAGCTATATTTACGCAGCCCACCCTGGCATCGTCCGTAAACCTTATGCTATTAAAGAAATTACTTATCGTGAAATGCGTGAGTTGGCTTATTCTGGTTTCGGAATTTTTCACGATGAAGCGTTAGAGCCATTATACCAGGTAGACATTCCCGTAATGGTGAGAAATACTAACCACCCTGAAATTGCTGGTACTAAAATTGTTGCTCAGCGAGAAATCAATCCTAATTTACCTGCTATTGGGATTAGTTGCGATGAAGGGTTTACTGCTATTTCTATTAATAAATATTTATTAAACCGTCAATTAGGTTTTACTCGCAAATTGTTACAAATTTTTGAAGATTACCATATTTCAATTGAACATATTCCTACTGGGATTGATGATATTTCAGTGGTTGTTCGTTCTCACCAACTTGCAGCTCCCGGCACTTTAGATACCCTCTTAAAGGATATCGAAGAGCAACTGGATCCTGATTTCATTAATGTAGAAACGGATTTGGCAATTGTAGTAATTGTGGGTGAAGAAATGGCTGAAGTCGTGGGCACCGCCAATAAAGCAACCCGCGCTTTGGCTTCACAAGAAATTAATATTTTAATGATCAACCAAGGTGCCTCTGAAATTAGTATGTTTTATACCATTAGTATGGATGATAAAGATAATGCGATTCGTGCTCTTTACCATGAATTTTTCGGTCACTTACATTTTTAAAATCAACCAAAATATAATCCCTAAAGCTTCTTAATAAGAGCCTTGGGGATTTTTTTGATATTAAATTTTATTGAAAAATGTATGCTTAAATAAACTTTTCCGCTTTTAGAAAAGTTTTAGCTCCATCAAATTTGAAGGGAAAACAGACTTCACTTATTTCTGGGCTGTTAGAAACCTTAATTCTTCTCCAATAAATCAAGCGCAAAAAACGTCTCAGGAATATCCCGAGACGTTCAATTCATTATTTAAGCTAATTAGTTATTAGCTTGTTCACGTAAGATTTTTTGAGCTTCACGTTCTGTATCGTAATCTTCTGATTTAGCTTCTTGGTAACCTTCGTGGCTGTAAATAGAGATAACTTCTTTACCTTCTTCAGTACCAGCGATGTTAATCATTGCTTTAGCAATTGCTGCTTTTAATTCATCCGTCATGTTAGGTGATGTTTTAGAAACAGAAACAGTATCGTTGTAAACATTTGGAGTAACACCGATTACGTTAGTTTCTTCAAAGATTGATGCTTCACGGTTCATGTCGCCTTCCCAATCTTCAACATTATCAACACGTAAGTCAGCATATCCAACGATGATATCTACTTGTTCAGCAGCTAAACGCGCTACAGAACTTCCGTAAGATTCAGATTGTACAACATTTGCTAAGTCAGAGATTTTTTTACCTTCAAATTGATTACCTAACCAGATTGATGGGTAAATATAACCTGATGAAGATGAAGATGACATTACAGCCCATTTAGCTGAGTCAACATCTTCCCATGTTAATTCTTCACCATTATTAATTTTTTCTGCTAACTCTTTACCTTTTTCAGAAGGTCCAGCAATGATTAAACCTTTGTAATAAGTTACTTGATCTTCAACTTTTTCAGTTGGTTTGCCGTCGTTCCAGTCAGCTGGATTTTCAGAGTCTTTGCTTAATCCTTGACGAGTTGAGGTTAAGATAACATCAACATCTTCATCATATAAAACATAAGTTCCACCAGGGATAAAACCAATATCAGCAGTTCCAGCAGATAATGCTTCACCAGCTGCTTCATAGTTAGTACCAACTTCAATTTCAACTTCACCGATTTCGAAGCCTTCTTTAGCTAATTCATCTTTTAACATTTGTTTTAATGGTTCAGTAGCAGTAATGATATCTTCTGGGTCACGAGAAGGTACGAACATTACTTTTAATGAATCAATTTTTTCTTGAGCATGCGCTGTGACACCTGCAAAAGTTCCTGATAACATTGTTCCAACTAATCCGAATAACGCAATATTGCGCAATGATTTTTTCATGTGAAAAATCCCTCCAATTATATTATGGCAGACTCGAAAATCGGCCTTATGTTTTTTATTATAGCAAATAAATAACCAAGAAAGTATATCAACTGATATAAATTTACAAAATCTTTTTAATGCTTTTACAAAAACACTTAGAAAAGTTATAACATCAAGGTTTTTAACTATAAATTTATCCGAACGATTAAAATGAGAATTGTAAATATCTTGTAAGTTCCCTTGTTTTATCCTATCTATTCTTTTAGTAAAGTCCTCAACCATTGATTCAATTTTGGATTACTCATATTGATAAGTTGTATCTGGTTATCAACTACTCTCTGTTAAAACAGAGAGTTTGTCCTAAACATGGTGGTTGTACAAACGATGTCATATCTCCAACCGTTTAAAGACACTAAGGG
>NZ_FUWO01000025.1 GCF_900167405.1 Globicatella sulfidifaciens DSM 15739 | reverse complement strand
TGATGGGGTGCCAGTCAACCATCCCTTAGTGTCTTTAAACGGTTGGAGATATGACATCGTTTGTACAACCACCATGTTTAGGACAAACTCTCTGTTTTAACAGAGAGTAGTTGATATAGGACGTATTTCATAGATTGAATAACTTTCAACGACCACTGCACACGAAAAAAAAGAGTGGCAAGCGGGAGTGAACCAGAAGTAGAAAATCAAATGATTTTCGCTTCGTCTGTTCAGCCTCGCTTGTCTACTCCCTATTCTCATAACATCCAAAAGATAATAATTAATTCGCCTTTTATTCTACTTGTGTATCCATCACTAAGACCACTACTAAACGAACATAGGCGGTATCATCAACTCTAAAATCCGTTGGCGAAGCAACGACCTTAATGTATTGACTATTAAAATTTTGATATAGGTCAGCATGTGTTGACGTTTCAAAAGCTCTATACAAATAATCAGCTAAGATTTCTGGTTTTAGCCAGGTTGAAAGATGGATATCATCAGCAGCAATATATAATTCATAAAGATTCTCGCCTAATCGACTACTTGCATGCTCAATTTCAAATAGGCTACGAAAATCTTGATCATCAATTGTTTGAGCACCTAAATAATGATAGTCTGATAATTCGTTAATTCTTTGGTCAACACCGGTTGCTAAATGATAACCTACCGATAATATCGACCAGTTATTGGCAGCACGCGTTTGATTAATCAAAGTTGTAAAATGCTCATTAAGGCTCTCGATATTCAGTTGTTGATTAAATTGTTGAGCTGCTTCCTGTGCGTATAAATAATTTACGGATGTTAACACCGCTTCATCAAGTGTTCTAGGTGATTTTGAAGTAGCATTTTCAGTACCAATTTTTTTACCGGTTGATTGATTGGAAATTTCTTGCTGGTTAGCCCCTAAAATTTGTCGAGTAATTTGAAGTCCCTTATCAACCGCAGAACGGTCTGTCTGACTCACAATCTCATGAATTGGTTGTCGATTGTTCCAAAATAGGAAGCCCCAAACGAATATAATAAATAAAAGTTTTATTAAATTAGAAATTATTTTATTCATTCAAATGCCTCCTTGATGTTTTCTTAAATTGTATCAAAGTGTTATTGAAAGTCTATTACCATTCGATTACAAATTAGACAATCCATCGCTGCTACTCGATTTAATCAAAAAAGAGAGTAGACCAGAAGTAGAAAATTGAATAATTTTCGCTTCGTCGGCCCATCCCCGCACAATTGAAGTTAACAAGAAGTAAAAATTGAATAAACTTCACCTCGTTTACCTGGCTTCGCACAATCAAATTGGTATTTCTTTAATTCTTAGGTAAAAACTTCTCACCGATGATTTTATAATTAACGAGCCATCACTTGACAGAAGTTCTCCAATATACGTCTCTTCTCTAGTTTAGCACAATTTACAAAATTTACTATTTGCTCATTTTTTTATTCGTCATTTTATATCATCAATTAAAATTAATTATGGTTGATAGTTCTACTAAGGCATTTATTTGCCAGCTTCCTCTTCTAATTGACGTTTTATTTCATCCCAATCAATCTCACGACCTTTGGCATAATATTGACGGTCATACTCACCGATTTCTCGCACTACACGACAAGGATTGCCATAAGCAAGAGAATTAGCGGGCACATCTTTTGTCACAATACTACCTGCGCCGATAACACTATTATCACCTATTTTAACTCCAGGCATTACCATTACGCCCGTACCTAACCAACAGTTTTTGCCAATATGAATCGGTAAATTATATTGATAAGCATGAGATCTTAAACCGGAATCGATGGGATGAGTGGCAGTCGATAAAACCACATTAGGTGCTAGCTTTGTATTGTCACCAACATAGATATGGGTATCGTCCACGCATGTTAAATTAAAATTAGCATAAACATTTTTTCCAAAATGAACATTACGTCCACCCCAATTGGAATGAAATGGCGGTTCAATATAACAACCTTCACCAATTTCAGCAAACATTTCTTTTAGTAAAGCGGATCGTTTCTCACCTTCAGTAGGACGCGTGTGATTATAATCGTATAATAATTCTAAACATTGAAGTTGTTGGTCCATAATACTTGAAACATTCGGTAAATATAATTCTCCTGTATGTAATTTTTCTTTCATTTTAAATCACCTCTACTTATCGTTACTTTTCCATCATATCATGCTTTGGAATTGCTTTCAATTAATCTATGGGTTATCTATTGCATCACTAATTTTTTGATGTTATATTGTAAAGTAATAAAATAATTAGAATTTGGAGAGAATTATGTTAAAAAGAAAGAACTTTTTTGCTCTATCCCTGATGTCATTTGGGATATTCTTTGGAGCAGGTAATTTAATATTCCCACCTTCAGTAGCACAATTAGCAGGAAGCAATATTTGGTCAGCTTATTTTGGATTTTTAATAACAGCCGTTATTCTACCGATTTTAGGTATTATTACGGTGGCCAAAACCGATGGACTGTTAAACTTAGGTCGTAAAGTAGACCCGTTCTTCGCTTATATTATCACCATTGGAATTTTAGTAGCGATTGGTCCAGGGCTTGCTATTCCAAGAACTGGCAGTACCTCCTTTGAAATGGCCATTAAACCTTGGTTAAATAGTGAGATGTCTACCACAATGCCACTCATTTTATATTCAGCTGTTTATTTTGGTCTAGTAGCACTTCTTTGTTGGACGCCTAATAAAATTATCGATCGGATTGGACGGTTTTCTACGCCGGCACTATTAGTTTTAATTTTATTATTGACAATTTTAGCTTTTACTCATCAACAACCGACACTTTTAGAGCCTTCTAATGGTTATGAAACAGCCGCTTTTACCACTGGTTTCTTATCAGGTTATAATACTTTAGATACTTTAGCGGGATTAAATTACGGATTACTCATCGTGACAGCAGTACGTAATCTTAAAGTAGATGAATCAAAAGTCGTGAAGGTAGCAACTAAAGCAGGTATCGTTGCCGGTGTGGTATTAGCACTTGTTTATTGGTGTTTAACGATTATTGGTCAATACGGTGCAGACAAGGTAGAAGTTGGAGCCAATGGAGCCAATATTTTAGTGGCGGCCAGTACTTTACTTTTAGGTAAATTTGGCACGCTTGTTTTAGGTACCATCTTTGTATTGGCTTGTTTTAATACTTGCGTAGGTTTAATTACGTCCATTTCACAATTTTTCCATCGAATTTTACCACAATTGAGCTATCATACTTATGTGGTGATTTTAACTCTATGGAGTTTTGCTTTAGCTAATATTGGTTTAGATGGCATTTTAACTTATTCAGTCCCTATCTTAGTATTGCTTTATCCGATTGCGATTACGCTAATTATTTTAACCTTAACGGATAATTGGCTTCATCACAGTCAACTAACCTATCGTATCATTGCCTATGTTGTTAGCTTTATTAGTATCATAAATTCTTTAGTTAGTATGGGGATTAAAATACCAATCTTAACCGCATTAACTGAGGCTTTACCGCTGGCTGATCAAGGTCTCAACTGGATGTTGCCAGTCATTATTCTAATGATCATGGCTTATTTTACGACTAATCGTCAAGCTGTTCCTAACTAATTTGGCAAAAGTCAACCCTTAACAAAACGAATGAACTGCCCCCTTTCAAATAGACCGGGAGCAGTTCATTTATTTTTTATATTAACACACCATTGAGCAGCATAAAAAGTATCGTATTAGACCTATTTTATGCATACTCAACACTGTGTGAGGAGCGGGACTATGAAGTGAGAATCAACCGATTTTATCTTCTCCCCGACTCCCTTTTAAGAGTGAGACAAAGTAAAATAATTATGCTCTATTAGCGCGCTTAGCAAGCTTTTCTTCTTTGCGACGTTCAAGTACTGATGATAATAATCGACTGAATTGCACTACCAATAGAAACATCGTAACGTATGTTTGAAGTTTTTCGAATTTAACTTTCATTTATATCACCTTTCTTTTATTTGCGTGTTGAGCCTCTTTCAATAATCTTATGTGGTAATAATACATTATGCTCTTCAATCTCTTCTTTAGCCATGATTTTGGTTAATAGACGCATTGCGACAGCCCCTAAATCATATAATGGTAATTGAATAGATGTTAATTTAGGGCGGACAATTTGGCAATAAGTTGAGTTATGACTTGTAATAATTTCAAAATCTTCAGGTACTTTCATCCCGTGATCTTGCAATGCGTTTAATAAGGCTACTGCTACAACGTCATCGCCTACAACAGCAGCTGTTGCGTCAGTTGCTTTGATTTGACCATATAAATCTTCTCCTGAATCAATATCAAAATCGCCTTGAATGACTAAGTCTGGATCAAATTTTACATTATGTTTTTTCAAGGCTTCTTTATAGCCGACTAAATAATGGTTTTTGTTGATTTCATATTCAGACGGTCCGGTAATAAGCGCTATTTTTTTGTTGCGTTCTAATAACATTTCAGTTGATTCTCTCACTGCATCTAAGTAACGAATATTGATAGTGGAGAATGCATCACCTTCAGCTACAGTTCCGGCTAAAACGACTGGTGTTGAAGTACGTTCGATTTCTGCACGTAATTTGGGTGCGATTGAATTCCCTAAGTAAACTATTCCATCTACTTGTTTAGCTAATAAAGTATTAAATACCGATACTTCTTTATCAGGATTTTCATCAGAGTTTGCTAAAATAATATTATATTTATACATGACTGCGATATCATCAATCCCACGTGCTAGCGAAGAGAAGAAGACATTAGATACACTTGGAATAATAACGCCAACTGTAGTTGTTCTTTTACTTGCTAACCCTCTAGCCACCGCATTTGGACGATAGTCTAAACGTTCAATGACTTCGTTAACTTTTTTACGAGTTGCTGGTTTTACATTCGGATTCCCATTGACAACTCGAGATACTGTAGCCATTGAAACTCCTGCTTCACGTGCAACATCATAAATTGTAATTGTTTGTTTTTCCATCAGAGTTTCACTCCCGTTATTATTATTTTGAAACTAATGTACCATAATTTTTCATAAATTGCAAGCGTTTCATTTACAACTTTTCATTATCTTAATACCCTCTCTATGAAAGCTGCTTTTTCGTTAATTTTTTTCTTGAAAATAGAATAAAGGGACTGAAAATATTTTCAATCCCTTAAACTGCAAATGTTATTCTTGAATTTCTTCCACTTTTTCAGAAACTTCGTGCTCAATTTCTTCTGCTTTATCAGCAACTTCGTGTTTAAATTCTCCTGCTTTATCAGCAACATCCTCCGATAATTCTTCAGCAAATTCTTGAGCTTTTTCTTCCGCTTGATTAACTTCAATTTCGATATCTTCGGTTAATTCATCTAGTTGCTCTTCTTTTTTAGCAACAAATTTTTTACCATCTTCTTTTAAATCATTAAATTGATTTTTTAAATTTTCTGCTGTTAATTGAACATTTAGCATAATATCTTCAGACTTTTCACTTGCTACTTCTGCTGCAGAATCATACATTTCTACACCACGTTCAACTACTGTATCTTTATAATCACGTGCACGGTCGATTAATTTATCCACATCTTTGCTAACAGATTTACGTAATTCATCCCCTGATTTTGGGGCATACAATAAAGCTGTTAACCCGGCAACTGCTGCACCCAATAAAGCACCTAAAACAAATCCACCATTATCTTTTTTAGCCATGTTATTTCACTCCTTCATTAATTGTAATTTCGCCTGCTGTAGAAGAAGGCTTACGGTTTCTAATTGATTCTAATTCTTCTTCAATTGCTGATTTTGGGGGCGTCACTGGCACTGTATCATCCACAACTGCTTTTTCTTGTTTACTTGGTGAAACAAAGTCTTTTACTTTTGACAATGACTTAATATTTTTTTGTAATCTTTGTGTCTTTGATGGTTTTTTTCTACCAATGCCGCTTAATAAATTATTCGCGGTGTCTTTGGCAGAGTCATTAATTTCCGATACTGTTATGCCTAAATCACCAACTGCTGTAAATAAAGGATCAATCTTGCCAACTTTACCATTTACATCATCCATTAGTGAATTGGTTTTATTTAATAATCCTTCTACTTCGATTGAAAGACCATCAACATCCTTTGTAACGACATCAATCGTCGTATTCACTTTTTGGATGGTATTTTGTAATTCTGCAATTAATTTTGGTATTTTAAGCAGACTGATGATAAGAACAATTACAAGTGCAGCAAACGCCAAGGCCGCAATAATTGCAGCGATTCCTGCTAAATCCATATGATAATCATCTCCAGTTCTTCAAATTTGATATATACTAAATATAGCACGATTCCGCTTCCAACTCAACTGATAACACTTCGTTTTCATTTCACTTTCAAAAACACTAACTTGATAAAATATGCTATGATAATATACGAGGAGTGTGAGTTATGTTAAATCAAACCGATCAGTGGTTCCAAACGTTTATTAAAACACAGTGGGAAGAAAGAGCAACCGACATCTTAATCATTATTTTTCAACTAATCTTAACCTATGTGCTCTTTTTACTCATTAGGGCGTTTATTAACCGGATTTTTAATTATAAAATTCAAGAAATGCTCATTGCTAAAAATAAAAACACCTCACGACAAAGGGTGAATACTTTAGCAAAAGTAACTAAAAATGCCTTGAGTTATTTATTATACTTTTTCTTATTTTACACTATATTATCAATTTTAGGTTTTCCGGTTGCTACTTTAGTGGCCAGTGCCGGAATTGCCAGCTTCGCTTTTGGGATGGGTGCCAAAGAATTTGTTACGGATGTGATCAATGGTTTCTTTATTATCTCAGAAGGTCAATTCGATGTAGATGAAGTGATTGAAATTCCTAATAAAGGTATTAAAGGAACAGTACAATCCGTTGGTATCCGTTCGACCACTCTTTTAACACCTAGTGGTCAAGTTTACTATATTCCTAATCGTGAAATTAATATTGTGTCTAATTTAAGTCGAGAGAACGTTGGCATGTCCATTGAATTACCAATTTCTACGACTACTAATCTTGCATTATTGATGCAAATCGTTGAACGTGAGACGAATCGTATTAAAGAACAATATGCTGAATTTTTACATGATGAACCGAATATTATCGGTCTGACCAAAAATGATAACCAAACCTTTAGTTACCAAATATTTTTCAAAGTAACCAATGGTCAACAATTTAAATTAACCAGTAAATTTTATGAACTGTATTTAACAGCGCTCAATGAAGAAATGACCAATGGCGTCAGTTTAAATAGTGGTGAAATTAGAGTATACCAACAAAAGGTCACCCCATCATAGTATAAAGGCTCTATACTTTTTGATGTGAATGAACAGGGTCGTTTCTGTTCACCTACACCATTTGACAAAGAGCCCTAAAAATAAACCTCAAGTTTGATTAGGAGTCACTCCATCAATTGGATGAAGACTGCCTTCAAAACTTGAGGTTTTAATATTAATAATCTATTGAACTAATTTTTGGAGTATCGTCGTATAGCCTATAGGTGCTAAGTTTTTTATCTTTATCATCGAGTAACTCTTTTTTTGTCAAATCTCAGATCATAATTTTTAAGGTCATTCATTAACAAACTTGAACATCAGAATCGCACCTGCTACACCAACATTTAACGACTCTGCTTGTCCAGGCATCGGAATATAGATTGATTGATCAGCTAATTCAATCAGACTCTGATTAACGCCCTGTCCTTCATTTCCAACAAGAATAGCTACTGCGGTCGCTTCCTTCACCTCAACTTGACGATAGTCAATAGCGGTTTGATGTAAAGCTGTCGCTAATACTGTGGTGCCTTGTTGTTGTGCTTGGGGAATCCATTCGTTTAAGTCTGCTTGAATAATCGGTAAATGCCATAATGACCCTTGAGTCGAACGAATCACTTTATCGTTATAGACATCAACCGTTCCGGTGCCTAATATAATCGCATCGTAATTTGCCGCATCAGCCGTCCGAATTAAGGTGCCAAGGTTACCCGGATCTTGAACCGCGTCAACCAACAAAATACGCTTAAATTCTTTGGTTATTGCGGTCGGCTTACTTCTCATTTCGATAATCGCAAAGATGCCTTGCGTCGTCTCCGTTTGACTTAATTCCGCCAAACAATTATCAGCTAATAAAACTTCTTCAGCTGAGTGCTTCATTTTAAAAGGTTCATTCTTTGCTAAATAGTGCTCTGAGTAAATCAAATACTTTATTTTCGCACCTGATTGCAATGCTTCTTCAATTAAATGAATGCCTTCAATCATATATTGTCCACTTTGTTTTCTACCTTTAGTGGTTGCTAATTTACGCCATTGTTTTAATTGGGCATTTTGCTTTGAAGTAATTTTTAACATAGCTTATCTCGTTAAGCGATAGATGGCTTCAGCATAAATCGCTGTAGCACGTAATAAATCATCAATCGCTAAAAACTCATTTGCTTGATGCATTGTATCAATTGAATCTGGGAATAAGGCTCCATAAGCGACCCCACGTGGCATTAAACGACCATAAGTACCGCCACCAATCGACATTTCATGACCTTCTAAACCAGTTTGGTTAGTATAAACATCGAGTAATGTTGCGACTAATGGATCATCCGCTGGCACATAATGAGGTTCTTTGCTTTCTCCGACTGTTAAGTTAAATTGATATTTTGTTAAAGCATTGGTAAATTTCTCAGACATCATCGCTGGTTCTGTCCCTTCAGGGAAGCGGAAGTTTAATACAATGCGACCGCCATCTGCTTCATTAAATGACACAATCCCCACATTCATACTAACATCGCCCATTACCTCATGATGGTGACTAATCCCTACTTTTTCTGCTTTGAAATCTTGATGTAATTCTGTTGCTAAAGCAGTGATAAAATCTTGTGCTGCTTTATTATTAAAAGCAAATTCATTTAAGAATACCGCTAAATAAGTCGCCGCATTATGCCCTTTTTCAGGAGTAGAACCATGAGCCGCTTTTCCTACTAATTTAAATTCAGCAACGCCATCATGCCATTCTGCATTTCCAGACAATTGATGCTCATTGACAAATGTTGCAAATTGTTCGGTAACAGTATTATCTAAACCTTTAACCGTCGCGGTCACATCTTGGATGACCATATTTTCACGTAGGCCACCTTCAAAATTCACTAAAGTAACATCGCCTTCAGTGGGTTCAGATTTAAAATCTAAATAAAAACTAACATTACCTTTTTCGCCGTTGATAATCGGGAATACCGCATCTGGTGAGAAACCAAAATCAGGCATCTCCGCATGTTGGAAATAATAATCCATACATTGCCAGCCACTTTCTTCATCTGTTCCGACAATTAAGTGAACTCGCTTATTGAAGTCATAACCTAATTCACGCAATAATTTAATTGCAAAATAAGCTGCAACCGTTGGCCCTTTGTCATCACTTGAGCCACGAGCATATATACGATTGTCTTTAATGACCGGTTCAAAGGGATCTGTTTCCCAACCCGTACCGACAGGAACCACATCCACATGACCTAAAATCCCCATTAGTTCATCGCCTGAACCGACTTCGATACGACCAGCCCATGGTCCAAATTGTTTGGTTTCAAAACCATCTTCTTGAGCCATTTTCATAAATTCTTCTAAAGCTGCTTTAGGGCCAGGACCTACTGGTGCTTCGTCCGTTGCTTTATCATCTTCTCTAACAGAAGGGATCCGTAATAATCTAAATAAATCTTCAAATAATGTTTCTTTTCGGTTTTCAACTTCTTGTAACCAATTTACCATTTTTTCTTCAACTCCTATTCAATACCAAAATCTTCTAAAAGTGTCCATTCGTCTTCATTTAAGGGCCTAAATTCTCCAATAGGTAAATCATCTGGTAAGATTAGCGGTCCCATTGAAAGACGTTGTAATTGAATCACTTCACAATTAATTTTTTCACACATTCGTTTTACTTGGTGGAATTTTCCTTCATGAATCACGACTTCAATTCGGGATTGATTTTTTGCTTCATCAACATTAAGAATCGTTAATTGACTTGGTTGTGTCACGAAATCCCCTAAATCTAAACCTTTAGCGAATTTATCGATGTCTTTTTCTTCGACAATCCCATTTACCACTGCAAAATAACGTTTGGGTACTTCACGCTTAGGTGACAGTAATTGATGAGCTAATTGTCCATTGTTCGTTAATAACAATAAACCTGTTGTATCAATATCCAAACGCCCCACAGGAAATAAATCCAAGTGGGCGTAATCTGGACCTAACCAATCGATAACTGTTTCATGATAATGATCTTCGGTGGCACTAATAATTCCTTCTGGTTTGTTCATAATGTAATAGTGGTATTTCTGATACTGGACTACTTGCCCATCAACTGTCACCACATCATTTTCGATATCAACCTGAAAGCCTACTTTCTTAACAGTTTGACCATTGATATCAACCCAGCCATTGGTAATTATTTGCTTTACTTCTTTACGTGTACCATAACCTGTATGGGCTAATAATTTATCTAGTCTCATTAGAACATTCTCAACTTATCTTGTAATGCTCGATGACGCTCACCGATTAATAATGAGAGTTTACCAAATAGTGCGAGGACCCCGAAGTAAACAAAGGCCGCAAAGGTAACCACTATTAAGATTTTAACAAATGTAAGAATACGTCCTACTGGACCAAATAATAAGTCAAGTGAACTATTCCATAACCAAGCTGAAACAGTCATTAATAAAGTGGCTGAATAAATAATGATAATATTTGGCAACATCCGTTTAAAGTCTAAGTGAACCAGTTCATTTAGTTTCCAAATAGTTAAAATACAGGTTACTAAAAAACCAAGTAAGGTTGCAATCAGGGCACCGTGAGCATTTAACCAAGCAACCAATGGAAATTGTAAAGTCAATTTCACAGCCAAACCGACTAATAAGTAGCGAATAGCTGCACGACGATAATTCATTGATTGAATAATAGTAGAAAGGATCGTATACGCTCCTAAAATAATACTTAAAACAGAGGCTGTTACTAATAATGATGGTCCCGCTTCGTGACCATAAGGATAGAATAATTGGTACATATTATTAGCAATACTTGCCATTCCAAATGCTGCTGGTGACATCACTAATAAGAATAGTATCGAAATTTTTTCAATCAATTCTGCAGTTTTACCTTCTTCATGGTTGGCATAAAGCTTCGTAATTAATGGAATCGATGATAGTGACATACCCACTGCAATCGAAATAATAATCATAATTAATTTATCGACATCTAAGTTCATGACACCAAACAATTCACTAATATCACTTAATAACATGGTTGACGTTCTTTCTAAAATGAACTTAAAGGTGATTTGGTCAATGAATTTCGCGATAATAATACCTGATCCTAAAAGGATAAATGGAATACTATCTTTTAATAAAATCATTAAACTCGCTTTGAAGTCTAAGGTGTTGACGTCATCTTCTTCAGCTGTTTCAATTAATAAGTTAATCGCTCCACGACGTTGGAAGTATAAGAATACGAGATAAACTAATGATAAGATGGCCCCTACAAAAGCTGCAAAGGTAGAGTGTGCTACTGCTTTGGTAACATCGCCATCAAGCATCTTCATAATCGCATACGTCGCTGCTAGCATATAAACCACGCGGGCAATTTGTTCTAGAATTTGCGAAACAGCTGTTGGTACCATATCACCAAATCCTTGGAAATAGCCACGCAATAAACTCATCACGGGTAGTATTAGTAACGCCGGAGCTAATGAACGGATCACCACAACCGCTGCTTGCGGATTATCAGTTGAGGAAATGCCCGCTATAAATGGTGCTAAAATAAATAATAGACCACCCGATACTAAACCAGATACTAACATCACTAATAAACTGTTTTTGAAAATTTTATCAGCTGATCTATATTTTTTCTGTGAATGATAGTAGGCCATTTGTTTCGCAATCGCACTCGGGAAACCTGCCGTCGAGATGGCTAAGAATAGCGCGTATGGATTATAACCAATCCCATAGAGCACATTGGCAGTTGTATAACTTGTACCAAACCAGGTCCCCCAAGGAATCACATATAAAGCACCTAAAATTCTAGAAATAATATTGCCTGCTGTTAACCAAGCAGTCCCCTTAACGAAAGATGCTTCTTCTTCCTGAACATCATTTTCAACTAAATCATCATTTACGATGGTTTCATCTAATACCGAATCGGTTAAGATAGGTCCCTCGAATGATTGTGTTTGTTGCGCAATTTGCTCACTTACTGCTTCAATATTTTCAGTAGAAGTATCGGCTAATACTTTACCTACAGAATCGTTTTTCGATTTAGCAGTCGCTTCTCCATTTGCTGTTGCAGAATCCTGTTCCTCAACACCACTGGCTTCAACGGTCGTCGCTTCCTGCTCAAGTTGATTAGCTTTTGCTTTTTGGTTATTTATATCCTGAACGGGTTGGTCTTCGACAGTTATGACTTGTTCGTCTTTCTTCGCTAATGATTCATCTAAGTGACCTGATGTTTCATCTGTGTGCGCTGATGTATCGTCTGTGTAGGTTGATGATTCATCTATGTACGATGCTTCAACGTCTTCAGTGTCATTTGTTCTATTGTCATTGAATGAATCATTAGATGGATTACTTGCTACACTTGCAGTTACTTGGCTATCGCTTTCAAATGGACCTCCTTTTTCAGAGGAATGGTTTATTTTAGTCTGCTGAGTAATGCGTTGATTCTGCGATTGCAATGCTCTTCTTTCATTTTCTTCGGTTGCCTCGTTAAGCTGAGACAATTCTTCATCATTTTGACTGAATTTATGGGCAATAGAATCTTTAATGTGACCGAGGAAACCGGTAAACGAAAGTTCTGAAACCGGAGATTGTTCCATATTTACTTGATTATTCGCTGATTGATCCAACCGTTGCTCTTTATTCGTCTTGATTGATGACGTTGGCATTGCTTCCTCAGTGGCTTTTGCTCTATCTTGTTCAAACTGATTGTATTGATCAAAGGTCGAAAGATTATTTTCATCGTAAACCGGTTCGTAGGTGTCTTCAAACTTTTTGGTTAATTTTTCACGACGTTCACGAATCGCTTGCTGTTCCCTTTCTTTTTCAGCTTCATATTGTTCACGTAGTTTTTGGGTTCTTGATTTATAAACAAATGGAT
Source organism: Globicatella sulfidifaciens DSM 15739 (assembly GCF_900167405.1). Lineage (GTDB taxonomy): Bacteria > Bacillota > Bacilli > Lactobacillales > Aerococcaceae > Globicatella > Globicatella sulfidifaciens. Next base: position 3,489 of record NZ_FUWO01000025.1, on the reverse strand, counting down.
TCTCTTCTGGTTCCTCAGAAGAAACATGATGATTAGCCTTTTTAGCTGCTTCAACCTGCTGATAGGTAGTAGTTGTTTCTTTGAAATCTATATCTGAATCGATTACCACCTCATCAGGTTCAATAGGATAAGAATCATCGATTTGAGGTTGCTGATAATTCACTTCATTAAAATTATCCTGTTCATTTGAAGAAGCTTCAGTATTATCCTCCGTATTACCAGTATTCGAATGATGATAATCTTGTGCAGTAAGGTCAGGATAATCTTCGATTACTGTTTCATTAGGATAAGATTGAAATTCTTTTGGTCGTTCAGCATTAGAACTCAATTGACGATTGGGTTTTGAATAAACATCATGATCAGCTACTTGCTGTTCAAGTCCTTCATCATCATGTGGCTCATTAGAAACTGCGTTAAAACCATTGCTTTGTTGTAACTCATTTGCTTCAACTGGACGCTCATTACCGCTTATTTGCTCAGTAAAATAATCACCATCAATTGGTTGACGATTCGGGCGTCTCAGCCTACTTAAGTCTTCCTGTGTAAACTGAATCGTCTCTTCTAAATCGATATTAGAATAAGAACGATTTTGACGATTATTGTCTGTCATATCATTGGCTCCTTTTAATTTGCTACGATATTTACTAATCGATTAGGTACTGCAATCACTTTACGTACTGTTTTTCCTTCTATGGCCAACTTAATTTGTTCATCTGCTAAGGCAATGGCTTCTAATTCCGCTGGAGATAAATCAACCTCTACCATCATTTTTTGTTTCAATTTACCATTAATTTGAATGACAATTTCAACTTGAGATTCAACGGTTAATGCTTCATCAAAAGTAGGCCATTCAGCATGTTGAATACTTTCTGTCCCCCCTAATTTTTCCCAAATTTCTTCCATTAAATGTGGTGCTAAAGGTGCTAATAATTGAACGAATCCTTTCGCATAGGCTAAAGGTAATACTGGCTGGTCTTTAGCTGCATTTAAGAAAATCATCATTTGTGAAATTGCAGTATTAAAATGTAAGTTTTCAAAGTCTTCGGTTACTTTTTTAACCGTTTGGTGATAAACACGTACTAAGGATTCATTCGCTTCGCCTTTGACCGTTGATTTTACATCACCGGTTGCTTCATCGATGATCAAACGATAGACACGATCTAAGAAACGACGACTACCTTCTAAACCTTTTTCGCTCCAAGCAATCGAAGCATCTAATGGTCCCATAAACATTTCATATACACGTAAAGTATCAGCACCAAACTCATTGACAACATCATCTGGGTTAACAACGTTCCCTTTTGATTTAGACATTTTTTCATTGTTTGCCCCTAAAATCATACCTTGATTAAATAATTTTTGGAATGGTTCTTTGGTTTGAACAACACCTAAATCGTATAGGAATTTGTGCCAGAAGCGTGCATATAATAAGTGTAACACGGCATGCTCTGCACCACCAATATATAAGTCCACTGGCATCCATTTTGCTATTTTTTCTGGGGAAGCAATCGCTTCTTCATTGGTTGGATCGATATAACGTAAGAAATACCAAGAGCTACCAGCCCATTGTGGCATGGTATGTGTTTCACGTTTACCTTTCATCCCTGTTTCAGGATCGACTACATTGACCCATTCTTCAATTTTAGCTAACGGCGATTCGCCAGTACCTGAAGGTTTAATTTCATCAGTCTTCGGTAACATCACTGGTAATTCTTCTTCAGGAACTAAAGTGGTCGTACCATCTTCCCAATGAATAACCGGAATCGGTTCACCCCAATAGCGTTGACGAGAGAATAACCAATCACGTAGGCGATAATTGACTTGGTGTTCGCCAACCCCTTTAGCTTCTAACCACTCAATCATTTTCTTAATAGCTGCTTCATTTTCAAGTCCATTAATAAAGTCAGACTCAATATGCACACCATTCTCGACAAATGGTAAATCGCCACCTTCAACTACTCGTGTAATAGGTAATTGATGTTTCGTTGCAAATTCAAAGTCACGTTCATCATGAGCCGGCACCGCCATTACAGCTCCCGTCCCATAACTTGATAAAACATAATCTGCTACCCAAATAGGAATCTCTTGTCCATCTACAGGATTGATGGCGTAAGCTCCAGTAAAGACCCCTGTTTTATCTTTATTTAATGATGTACGATCTAATTCGCTCTTCGTTTCAACTTCTTTAATATAGGCTTCAACCGCTTCTTGTTGTTCAGGAGTAGTAATTAATTTAACCAATTCATGTTCAGGAGCTAAAACAGTATAGCTTGCCCCAAATAATGTATCTGGACGTGTGGTATAAATTTGGAACTCATGTTCAGTGTCTTTAATCTTAAAGGTAACCATTGCCCCTTCCGATTTACCAATCCAATTACGTTGCATCGCCTTAATACTTTCTGGCCAATCAACTAACTCTAAATCCTCTAACAATCTTTCAGCATAAGCAGTAATTTTCAATACCCATTGACGCATTGGACGACGATAAACAGGATGTCCACCTCGTTCGCTGACACCATCGATAACTTCTTCATTGGCTAAAACTGTTCCTAAAGCTGGACACCAATTCACTGCCACTTCTTGTTCATAAGCAAGACCACGTTTATATAATTCAGAAAAAATCCATTGGGTCCATTTATAATAATGTGGATCTGTTGTATTAATTTCACGATTCCAATCATAACTGAATCCTAAAGATTTAATTTGACGCTTAAAATTACCAATATTTTTTTCAGTAAATTCAGCTGGATCATTCCCTGTATCTAATGCATATTGTTCTGCAGGCAAACCAAAGGCATCCCACCCCATAGGATGTAACACATCAAATCCTTGTGCACGTTTCATACGACTAATCGCGTCAGTAGCTGTATAACCTTCAGGATGTCCTACGTGTAATCCTTGTCCGGACGGATATGGAAACATATCTAAGGCATAGAATTTAGGATGACCTTCACGTTCGGTCGTTTTAAATGTTTCATGTTTATCCCAATAATCTTGCCATTTCTTTTCAATAATACGATGTTGATAAACCATAATTTCCTCCTAAAAAACAAAATATTCTAAATAAAAAATAAAAGCCCTATAACAAGACAAAAAGACCTTGCTATAGGGCGCCAAATAGCGCGGTACCACCTATTTTTGCATAATGAAAAGGTTTAATAAATACATTATGCCTCAAATCTTTAACGCAGACTCTACGACCTATCCTACTTATCTTTCAGACAGACATCGACTAGATGAGTTCAATAAGGCTAAACACTTGTTCACACCAACCACAAGCTCTCTGATGATTTTACTTATCTACTAATTCTAATCATTGATTCAATATTAATATTATTATGCCACAAATACCTTTTTTATTCAACGCTAAACAATATTGATAACATAAAAAAAGACTCACCGAAGTGAGTCGTGAAGCGGGTGACGAGAATCGAACTCGCGACAACAGCTTGGAAGGCTGTAGTTTTACCACTAAACTACACCCGCATC
>NZ_FUWO01000027.1 GCF_900167405.1 Globicatella sulfidifaciens DSM 15739 | reverse complement strand
ATTTTTGAAGTACTCGGTATCTCACTTTTTGAATGCTACGACATGACCGAGAAGCTTTATAATGAAGTGAATGAAATTGTATCGGAGATAAATAACTTTTTAAACGAGGAGAGTTCAGATGAAAGAAAACAAATATGATGATAATATATTTTTTCAAAAATACAGTCAAATGAGTCGCTCGCAGAAAGGACTGGCTGGTGCGGGAGAATGGGAGACTTTGAAAAAGATGCTACCTGATTTTAAGGGTAAGCGTGTGCTTGATTTAGGATGCGGCTATGGATGGCACTGTATATATGCGATGGAAAACGGTGCTTCCTCTGTAGTAGGTGTTGATATTTCTCATAAAATGCTCGAAGTAGCAAAAGGAAAAACCCATTTTCCACAGATTGAATATGAATGCTGTGCCATAGAAGATGTGGATTTCCCAGAGGAGAGCTTTGATGTAATACTAAGTTCGCTTGCGTTTCATTATGTAGCAGACTATGAGAATTTAATAAAAAAGATATATAGGATGCTGAAGGCTGGTGGCAATTTAGTTTTTACAGTTGAACATCCTGTTTTTACTGCTCATGGAACACAAGACTGGTATTATAACGAAAAAGGAGAAATACTGCATTTCCCGGTGGACAATTATTATTATGAGGGCAAACGGACAGCTATGTTTTTGGAAGAAAAGGTTACAAAATATCATAGAACACTGACCACATATCTAAATACACTGCTTTCAAATAGTTTTATAATAAATCAGATTGTGGAGCCACAGCCGCCAGAGAACATGATGGATATTCCGGGGATGGCGGATGAAATGCGACGCCCAATGATGCTGATTGTATCGGCAAAAAAGAAGATGTAATAATATAGAAAAAATAAACGAGGAGTATGTAAATGAGATCAGAAAAAGAAATGATGGATTTAGTACTTTCTTTAGCAGAACAGGATGAACGTATTCGAATTGTGACCCTTGAGGGGTCACGCGCAAATATTAATATACCTAAAGATGAATTTCAGGATTATGATATTACATATTTTGTAAGTGATATAGAACCGTTTATATCTAATGATGACTGGCTTAATCAATTTGGGAATATAATAATGATGCAAAAGCCGGAGGATATGGAATTATTCCCACCTGAAGAAAAGGGATTTTCCTATCTTATGCTATTTGATGATTACAATAAAATTGATCTTACCTTATTGCCCTTGGAAGAGTTAGATAATTACCTAAAGGGCGATAAATTAATAAAGGTTCTAATTGATAAAGATTGTAGAATTAAAAGGGACATAGTTCCGACTGATATAGATTATCATGTAAGAAAGCCAAGCGCAAGGGAGTATGATGATTGCTGCAATGAATTTTGGAATGTAACACCTTATGTTATTAAAGGATTGTGCCGTAAGGAAATTTTATTTGCTATTGATCATTTTAATCAGATTGTTCGCCATGAGCTGCTGAGAATGATATCATGGAAGGTCGGCATCGAAACAGGCTTTAAATTAAGTGTAGGCAAGAACTATAAGTTTATTGAAAGGTATATATCCGAGGATTTGTGGGAGAAACTTTTGTCCACCTACCGGATGGATTCCTATGAAAACATATGGGAAGCATTATTTCTATGCCATCAATTGTTCAGGGCGGTATCCGGTGAGGTGGCGGAAAGGCTTCATTATGCCTATCCGGAGTATGATAGGAATATAACAAAATATACCAGGGACATGTATAAAAAATACACTGGTAAAACCGGCTGCCTGGATAGCACATATGCCGCTGATATAGAAGAGAGGCGGGAACAGTGATTACAGAAATGAAAGCAGGGCACCTGAAAGATATCGATAAACCCAGCGAACCATTTGAGGTGATAGGTAAGATTATACCGAGGTATGAAAACGAGAATTGGACCTTTACAGAATTACTCTATGAAGCGCTATATTTAAAAAGCTACCAAGACGAAGAGGATGAAGAGGATGAGGAGGCAGATTGCCTTGAATATATTGACAATACTGATAAGATAATATATCTTTACTACCAAGACGATAAATGCGTCGGAAAAGTTAAACTGCGAAAAAATTGGAACCGGTACGCTTATATAGAAGATATCGCCGTATGTAAGGATTTCAGGGGGCAAGGCATAGGCAGCGCGCTTATCAATATATCTATAGAATGGGCAAAGCATAAAAACTTGCATGGACTAATGCTTGAAACCCAGGACAATAACCTTATAGCTTGTAAATTCTATCATAATTGTGGTTTCAAAATCGGCTCCGTCGATACTATGTTATACGCCAACTTTGAAAACAACTTTGAAAAAGCTGTTTTCTGGTATTTAAGGTTTTAGAATGCAAGGAACAGTGAATTGGAGTTCGTCTTGTTATAATTAGCTTCTTGGGGTATCTTTAAATACTGTAGAAAAGAGGAAGGAAATAATAAATGGCTAAAATGAGAATATCACCGGAATTGAAAAAACTGATCGAAAAATACCGCTGCGTAAAAGATACGGAAGGAATGTCTCCTGCTAAGGTATATAAGCTGGTGGGAGAAAATGAAAACCTATATTTAAAAATGACGGACAGCCGGTATAAAGGGACCACCTATGATGTGGAACGGGAAAAGGACATGATGCTATGGCTGGAAGGAAAGCTGCCTGTTCCAAAGGTCCTGCACTTTGAACGGCATGATGGCTGGAGCAATCTGCTCATGAGTGAGGCCGATGGCGTCCTTTGCTCGGAAGAGTATGAAGATGAACAAAGCCCTGAAAAGATTATCGAGCTGTATGCGGAGTGCATCAGGCTCTTTCACTCCATCGACATATCGGATTGTCCCTATACGAATAGCTTAGACAGCCGCTTAGCCGAATTGGATTACTTACTGAATAACGATCTGGCCGATGTGGATTGCGAAAACTGGGAAGAAGACACTCCATTTAAAGATCCGCGCGAGCTGTATGATTTTTTAAAGACGGAAAAGCCCGAAGAGGAACTTGTCTTTTCCCACGGCGACCTGGGAGACAGCAACATCTTTGTGAAAGATGGCAAAGTAAGTGGCTTTATTGATCTTGGGAGAAGCGGCAGGGCGGACAAGTGGTATGACATTGCCTTCTGCGTCCGGTCGATCAGGGAGGATATCGGGGAAGAACAGTATGTCGAGCTATTTTTTGACTTACTGGGGATCAAGCCTGATTGGGAGAAAATAAAATATTATATTTTACTGGATGAATTGTTTTAGTACCTAGATTTAGATGTCTAAAAAGCTTTAACTACAAGCTTTTTAGACATCTAATCTTTTCTGAAGTACATCCGCAACTGTCCATACTCTGATGTTTTATATCTTTTCTAAAAGTTCGCTAGATAGAGTTCTATATTAGAGATGTAAAGAGTTTTGGTGAAGAGGTTTGTGAGTATGGCTTTTATAACCAGGGTGCAATGAGAAGCACTAACAGCAGCTAGCTTAAGAACGCATAGGATATACTTTTTATGGAAGTCACAGAGGAGGAATAAAATTTGAACAGGATTAACAGAGTAACCTCTATTCTTATTCAGCTGCAATCAAAAAAAATAATTCCTGCCAAAGAAATTGCACAGCGATTTAATATAAGCTTAAGGACAGTTTACAGAGATATCCGGACACTTGAAGAAGCCGGAATACCAATTGGATCTGAGGCCGGAAAAGGATATTTTCTTGTAGAGGGCTTCCTACTTCCGCCGGTAATGTTTACAGCGGCGGAAGTGGGTGCATTGATTACAGCAGGGAAATTTTTAAATTGCCATGGAGATGAATCATTTATAAAGGATTTTGATTCAGCTATGTATAAAATCAAATCTATTTTGAAGCATGGTGAAAAAAACTATGCACAGGAGTTGGAGAACAGTATTAACGTGTACAGCACATCTGGACAGAAAAATACATTGGCGGATAACGTTATTGCAGCAATTCAGACTGCAATCTGCAATAAAAGGGTAATATCAATTCAATATCCTGCATCAGGAGGGCAAGAACCGGAAAGCAGAATGATAGAGCCTATATCACTGGGGTTTTATGAACAGAACTGGTACTTAATCGGTTTTGCAGGCTAAGAAATGAATATAGGAATTTTCGTGTGGATCGGATTAAAAGCATTTGCATAGAAGAAGAGCTCTGTCAAAGCCATGATGGCTCTTTGGAACAAATATTAAAACAAATGCTTTCATATAAAAAACTATATAATGTAATTCTTAGAGCTGAAAAAGGGGAGACATACAATTCTATCAAGAACAGGTATTCTCTCGGCTTCCTTGAAGAAACCGATTTGGGAAGTAAAATGGAAATCGAATTCCAGACAGATTCCTTTGAGATATTGAGCAAGCAGCTGATTGAATATGGATCAGGCATTGAAATAGTCCAACCTGATGAATTAAAATGCATAACCCGTAAACACCTGGCACAAATTACGAATCACTGCCTAAACTTGATTTAGAGAAAGCGATTGGTCTGTTATGTATTTTTTGTAAGGTTTCATATCCCCTGCTGACATACAGCTGTCAGTGTATTATGATATTCTACTATCAAAAAGGAGGATTGAAAAATATGAAACCAAAGATAATTATGCACACACAAATTAGCCTTGATGGCCGCATTAAAGGCTTTGATAATCCGGAAGTTTACTACCAGGTTGCCGGGGGAATTCATTCGGATGCGGTGCTGTTTGGGTCCAATACTGTTTTTACTGCATTTGAAAAATATCCTGCTGAAACAGAGGCTGATTTTGAGAAAATCATAACAAGCCCGGAGGACCCCAGACCAATAGGAGTCATACCTGACAGCAGAGGTATCTTGAGAAGTCTTCATTGCTTAAGAAATCTTGGATATCTGAAGGAAATTGTCATTCTGGTATCAACTGCCACTCCGAAGGAATATTTGAATTATTTGGAGGAAAGGCATTACCCATATATTGTGTCAGGAAATGATCATGTGGACTATGAAAAAGCCTTTCAGATCCTGCATGAGCAATATGGGTGTAAATACATGCGGACAGACAGTGGCGGTGGATTAACCAACAAATTATTAGAAAACGGACTTATTGATGAAATCAGTCTTGTGATATCACCATGTTTTGTAGGTAATAAAGAAAAACAACTATTTGATAACCTTCTGTTATCTGAAAAAGTTAATTTGGAATTGCAGGGAACAGAGAATGCAGAACATGGCTGTCTGTCATTGCGCTATGCTGTGAAAAATAAGGATTAGTGCAGCATACTTTAAAAAGTGTCTGTTGGGACAGTGTCCTAAAGGAAGCATAAGCTCATGGCTAGCGGCGGTGTTAAAGTAACGGCACTCGGCCCCAATATATAGTTGATATGCCCCTAAGCCTTTGAGGGCAAGGCGGTCAACCGCGCCTTTTCCGGTCCGCATACAGTCGTTCAATGAGGGTATCAAGCTCGGCAATGCGGCGGTGCTTCTCGGTGGTTCGTTTCTTCGCCGCCGTTTTCGGCTAATTCTAATTGATCCGAACTGTAAGGATAAGCAATTATCCGGGGCTAGTTAAGTATCTTAGAGAGGAAGATAAAGATAAGTAAACCAATTTTAAAGTTGTACCGAATAAAGCCTTCAAGAGGACAACATGCTTTTGAAGGCTTTATTGCTTACAATTACTTGGATTGTAACGCAAAAGCAGGCACCAAATCAATGAAAAATAGCCTATCCAGGCGACTGTTTCAGAAATATGGGCTTCCGCCAAGGGGATACCAGTGGGGTGCGACATCTTTTTTGCCCACTCAAGGCATGTGGAGACTATAGTATTGATGTCAAGAAAATAGAATAACAAGTTATAAAAGTGCTGAAATCAATGGCTTTTAGGATTTTCAAAAGAAATCTTAAAATCCACTTTTCTGTTAGAAAAACACCTTGTGGGAACAGTTCAAGTGTATATTATAGCAGGGTGTGTAGACACCATGGATATTTTAGGGGGGGAGTGAACAGGATAGACATATAAAATATATTAAAAAAGAGCTAGCCAAAAATAAATAGGCTAGTTCTTTTAGTTAGAAAGGAAGTTGATCATCATTTGAAAAATCAAATCCTGAATTAAAATCATCAGTAAAATTTTTGTTGTAATCACTGTGGTCGCATAAGATGCCATCTATAAAAAATCTTGTTTTAGCCTCACAAGTTTCGCAGTATCTGGCATTACTTGGGTTATGATGTATTTTACTAATATCATCAAAACCATTAAAATTCTGAGTATGAATTCCTTCACAATCATTATATAAGTTCGTCCCACATATTTTGCAAAACAATGCTCATCAATAAATTCTTCGTTTCCATATTTAGGACAAATTTTTACTTTCATTGTTGATTCATCAAATTATACACCATCATCATATATCATATCTATCTCACCTCTTTCCTGGTTATTTTCTTGTATATGCTCTTTCATGTCAGGACTTGAGGTTGAAATAGAGAAATAAGCATACAGCTTTGTAATAATACAGGTCTGTCTTTTGTATTGGGCTGGATGATATAAAAAATGGTGATATAATGAATTTATTGAAAAAATTTATTTTTCATTTATTTAGAGATGAAATCAATAGAGAAGCACTTAATAGAAGAGAAAAATATATAGGTTAAGCAAAATTTTATAGACTTGTTAGACATTTGTTATATCTCCTTGCTATAATAGTTATAGATTAAGCAAGGAAATTGTTATATGACAAATGAAATATTAAAAATAAATGACTTAAATAAGTCTTTCGTCAAAAGAAAGGTTATTAATAAGTTAGATTTAACTGTCAGTCGAGGAGATATATGGATCTATTGGAGCGAATGGTCAAGGAAAAACGACGACAATCAGAATGATTACGGGTCTAGTTTTCCCTGATTCAGGTGAAATATTAATCAACGGGAAGTCAGTTTTTAATGAAAAGAAAACTTCATTAAAAAATTTAGGTGCCATGGTCGAAGCTCCTAGATTTTATGAAAATCTATCAGGATATGAAAATTTGAAATTAATGGCAAATCCTATTGATAATGTAGGGGAAAAAGAAATACAAGAAGTGCTTGAACTCGTTCATCTAAGTGATAGACAAAAAGATGAGTTTTCTAATTGTTCTTTGGGAATGAAGCAAAGACTAGGAATAGCCAATGCCTTACTTGGAAATTCAGATTTGATTATTCTTGAGGAACCGACAAATGGTCTAGATCCAAATGGAATGGAAGAAATAAATGAACTCATAATTTATCTAGCGAAGACCTTTCAAAAGACTTTTTTTATATCTTCCCATCTTCTTCACGAGATGGAAGGGATATGCAATGCAAGATAGAAATTGATGATATGGAGGGGACATTCCCTACTATCATACCCTTTGGAATGACTGCACTGCTTCCAAATACTAGGCTCCAAACTGAAATTAGAAATAATAACCTCAAAGTTCTTGTTGATAGAGAGTCAACTGATATGCCTAATAGACAAAAAAAGTTTTACAAAAGGCTAACAAGAATTCCAGAGTGCTTAAATATGATGATTTAATTCATATGAAGAGTGAAGAGGGAAGAGAGAAGAGCAGAAGTAAAAGGTATGGAAGTTGTTTATATCTATCACGATCAAATAGATGCAGCTGGGCATGCATCAGAGTCTGGTTTTTTTCTGCCTGTGATAAGGCCATTGTTGAAATAAAGAATCTAGTTAGAATTCTTGTGACTGATTTTTCTGCTGCTAATATTATGATTACCTCAGATCATGGCTTTCTCTATACTTATGAAGAGTTTACTGAGGTTGATAAGATATCTAAAGAAAACTTTGAAGGACTTGTTGAATATGGTAGAAGATATGCAATAATGGGTGAGTCTACTAATCCAAGTTTCTTGATACCCATAAAATTTGTTGATGAAAAATCTGGACTTAAGGGATTTGCACCAAAGCATAATGTTCGTACCAAAAAGCATGGTGGAGGAATTAATTTTGTCCATGGGGGATCTCACTTCAAAAAATGGTTGATTCATTGATTAGATATAGGCATTTAAAAAATGATAATAAAGAATATCTGAGAAATAGGAATGAATATGATGTAAAACCCGTGGAACTTAATATTCTTTCCACAGGAAGAAAAATTAGCAATATGATTTTCAACCTATCTTTATATCAGAGTGAAATGCTTTCTGTAAATAGAGAAGCAGCTAATTTCCTTCTTTACTTTGTTGACGAATATGGAGAAAAAATTTCTGATGAAGTCCGTATTATAGCTGATAAGAATACTGACAATGAATAAGATAGGGTATTTAATGTAACATTCAACTTGAAAGCTGGAAAATATGACAATAAAAAGACTTATAAGCTTGTCATCTATGAAGAGTCAGGTCAAATTCTTCCAAAAAAGATTGAGTTTGCTATAGATATTTCCTTTGCCACAGGTGAATATGATTTCTTTAGTTAATAATTATTATGTACAATCTTGTTTATCTAAATATGTAGATTTTAATATTGACAATTAAAAGCAACTTATGTTTGTATTATAAGGGGGGGATAATTTGAAATTTGTAGAATACAAAGATAGTGAAGATAAGAAAAAATTATTAGAATTTTTAGAAAATGCCGAGTGGAAACCAGGTCCTTTGACAGCTCAGACTATAAAAAATGGGAATTATGAAGAAAAATTTGGGGGTGGTGGTCTTTTCTTTTATTTAGAAGATGATCTTCCACTAGCCTTTGGATCTTTGGTTAAGGAGGATTATATCAAAAAACCAGGACTAGAACCTTGGATTGCTATGATTTATGTCGATCCTAAATCAAGGGGGAGGAGATTATCAGAAAAGATGACCTTATTTTTAGAGAATAAGGCCAAAGAACTAGCTTATGATAAGGTTTATATTATGACACAACACAAGGGACTTTATGAAAAATATGGATATGAACTTCAAGAAATAGTATATGGTAATATTCATGGAGAAGATTATTTGTATAAAAAATCCTTATAAATTATAGTAATAAGGTGAACTTGAATTGGTGTTCATCTCCTATAAATATTAATATAAACCCGATTAAAGAATTTAAATTTTTTAAACAAAGACCCTTTACGAGATAAATGAACTGACCCCAAAAAGTTGGACTCAAAACCAACTTAGAGGAGGTCAGTTTTTTCATGACAAAATATAGTACAGAATTTAAGATGAAAATAGTACAAGAATACTTCAATAAAGAAGGAGGATATAAATATTTAACTGATAAATACCAAATTATGGATACAGAAGAATAAATGCAATGCTTAGAAGAATTGGTCTTGTAATAAACAAGGAAAAAGTTCAAAGACTGGTACAAATAAGTCTGGGAATATACAAGTAAAAAAATTTACTTAAATCCTTTCTTGGATATGTTTAATGGAGAAATCATTAGCTATTCAATAACAACTTCACCATCATTAGAGGCAATAATAACGCCTCCTGAAGAAGGGATAGAAAAGACTTCAGACTGCAAATATAAAAGAATCTTTCATTCGGATCAAGGCTGGGCGTATCAATTAAAACAATATACTAATAGGTTAGAAAATGATGGAATTTTACAGAGTATGTCTAAAAAAGGAAATAGCTTGGATAATTCCCCTATGGAAAATTTCTTTGGGATATTAAAACAAGAAATTTACTATGGTAGAACGTTTAAATCATTTAACGAACTAAAAAAGACAATAGAAGAATATATAAAATATTACAATGAAGATAGAATAAAAGAAGAAGATAGAATAAAAGAAGAAGATAGAATAAAAGAAGAAGATAGAATAAAAGAAAAACTTGGATATTTAAGTCCAGTTGAATATAGGAAATTGAATGCAGCTTAGCTGCGATTTCTCCTAGGGGAAATATGAAGACAAAAAAACCAGAGACAAATATTTCTAAATGGCTCTGGTATAATTTTTATTAAAGCCGTTTTATATCTTCGCTTTATCTCTAACTTATAAAAATATCTATTGGACTAGACCAATAGATATTTTACTAGTATTATTATTTAATATATTTTTGCAATATTTCTTTATATAAGTCTATAAATTTCAAATATCTATCCATATAAACAAATTCATCTACCTTATGGCTTACTTCTATGCCACCTGGTCCATAGATAGCAAAGTCCATTTTTTTATTTTTATTGAAGAAATTTGAACCATCTGTTGTACCTCTTGAAAATGTTGCAGAAACTGGTATCTCTTTTTTCTCTTTGATTTCATTTATAAAATCTTCATTAAATATATCTGGATTGTTAATATTTTCTAATTTGTTAGTGTCAGCACATTGTCTAATTATCTTTATTAATTTTGAATTTGGATTTGATTGTACTGGCATTGAAGATTGAGTTACTTCGAATTTTAAATTTCTATTATCTCCATTAAATTCATCTACTAATTCTTCTATAAAGTCTTTCATCATGTCATTATCAAACTCTGGTATAGTCCTTATATTGCCGCTAAAGCTTGCATTATCAGGTATAGAATTGATTTGAGAGCCACCTTCTATTTGAGTGATGTTAAATATAGTATGTCCAAAAATTTCATTTTCATAATTCTTGCAGATTTCTTCCATCTTATTTTTTAGAATATTTCTAAAATCAAGTAAATTGTCTATGGCGTTTACTCCCATTTCTGGCATTGAAGAGTGTGAAGCAAGGCCTTTTGAAGAAATTTTATAGTTGAATGAACCCATATGTGCATAAGTTATTTGTGAAATATTTCCTAGATAAGCAGGCTCTCCTACTATAAGAGCATCTAAATCATCTGCATATCCTCTATTACTTAAATCTTCAGAACCATACTGACCAATTTCTTCACCTACAGTAAATAAAAGCCTAATCGTACCCTCAAAATTCTCCTCTGCTAGTTCCATAAAAGCGATAGTCATTGCCATAAGACCCGCCTTCATATCAGATGTGCCACGTCCATATAGTTTGTTGCCAACTATTTCTGCACCATATGGATCGTGTTGCCAATCAGAACTCTTGCCCTCGCTTACTACATCCATGTGACCTGTAAGTCCAATTTTTTTACCTTCATTGGAAAATTCTGCTACAAGAGACGCACGATTCTTATCATATTGAATAAGCTCGGTTTTTATATTTTCACCCTTAAGCATATTCATCAAATATTGTGCAACTAAAAGTTCATCACCATTTACTGATTTGATTTTTATAATATCCCTGAGGGCTTGAATTTTTTCTTCCCTATTCATATAATCACTCCTTAAATAATATAATATAAATTTCTTAGCTTATAAGATAATTCTCATCTAGAAGCTTAGTTAGAATTATACAACAGAAAATTTATTTCTAATTATTTATACCCAATTTTATTGACCAGGCAAATTTATACTCTTAAAGTCATCAGAAAATAAATATTATTCACTCTGCTAGGGTTTAAATCTAATAATACCAATAAAGACTAACTATATGAAGTCAAGTAGAAAATAAAAGAATTTTATGAAAGATAGCAAAAGACAATTTAATAAAAATGAGCATGGCAAATAAGCCTTAATAAAAGGCAATTTAAAAAATGAAGTTAAGCTTGAGGAACAAACTGAGTGTTTGTTTTAAGTAATTTCAATATAACTCTGATTAGCTTTTTAGCAACGTGTGTAAGAGCAACGAAGTGGTGTTTACCTTCCTTTCTCTTTCTCTGATAATAATCTTTAAAGTATGGATCCCTCATAGCTATTAACCTAGAAGCATTGAGGATAGCCCATCTAAGATAAGGCGAGCCACGTTTAACCATAGAAACACCCGTAGCGATAAATTTACCAGACTGATGAGTGGCTGGATCAAGGCCAGCAAAAGCTTGTAGCTGAGCAGGAGTATCAAATCGATTGATGTCAACAATCTCAGCTAAAATAATAGAACCAAGATTGTAAGAAATACCAGGAATAGATAAAATAGGAGAGTTTAATTCAATCATAATATCTTTTATCTTAGCATCTAGTTCATCAATTTTAGAAGAATAAAAATTAATCATATCAATCGTTTGAACAAGTTCAAAACTACTTGCAGGCTTAATTCCAAAATTTGAGAAACTGATTGCAACAATTCGTTCAAGAGAAATATCAGCAAGTATAATATTGCAAGCACAATCTCAATTAAAAGCAATCTATAAAGACCATGCAGATACAATAGTTGGTAACTGCGACTCTACACTTTTTCTAGGAGGAAAAGAAAAAACAACAGTAAAAGAATTATCAGAAACCTTAGGAAAAGAAACCATAGACCTATATAACACATCAGAAACAAGATCAAATCAAAAATCTTTTGGACTAAATTACCAAAAAACTGGCAAGGAACTTATGAGCCAAGATGAAATAACTGTAATGGATGGTGGTAAGTGTATATACCAACTAAGAGGAGTAAGACCTTTCTTATCTGATAAATTTGATATTACAAAGCATAAGAATTATAAGTTATTGGAAGATTATGATAAGAGAAACTTGTTTGATGTGGAAGAGTATTTAACAAATAGAGACAAGGTAAAGTTACATTCAAGTTATAAAATAAATAGGTTAAACATTTGAGTTTATGGAGAAAGCAAAATGTGTGAAAATAGAAAAATTATCCCTGTGAATTAAACATGAAAGTTGAAGATTCTGAGATTAAAGGGATAAAGAAATATATAGAGACTAGCATTAGAGAAAAAATTTCTCCTGAAGATAGATTAAATATTACAACAATTCAGGAAGTTAATAAAAATCGTGAAAATGATATAAGATCATTCATTAAACTTACAGCAGCCATAGCATCAATAATATTTGTATTAAATATAACTAATGGATACTCTTCTATAAATCTAAGTCTAATGAGTAGAAAAAAGGAAATAGGAAGCCTTTATTCTTGTGGAATGGATTTAAATGAACTTAAAAAACTTACGAGAAGGAATTTATAGGAGAACAAATAAAATCCTTTATAATTTCTATATTAATAAGTCTAGGAGTTATGATTATTATATCTCTATCCTCTTCTAGCTTGACTATTTTAAATCTTATTAAGTATTATGACTATAAGTTATTTATAGGATTTTCCCTAGTAGTATATGGTATTAACTTAGTGATCTATCATTTTTCATTAAAGAGGATACTAGAAAGACCAACCATTGATTTAATTAGAACAATTTAATTTTGAAAAGTATTGGGTAGCTATTAGAAAAAGATGAACCTGTGGATCTCAACTTTTGAAGTTATATTAATATTGACGAGTTTATTGTTTTAATATTTGGGTAAAATATTATATAATGAATTTAAAAAACTTTTGAAGTTATATTTGGATTTATTTTAAAGGAGGATTTTATGAAGCTTTATTATGCTCCGGGTACATGTGCTGTATCCATATGGATTGCTCTTCATTGGTTAGGAGCAGATTTTGAGACAGAAAGAGTTAAGTTGGGATCTTATGAATACAAGAAGATCAATCCCTCTGGAGCGGTTCCTGCTCTTGATACGGGAGATGGAAATATAAAAACCCAAGCAGGTGCAATATTATCATATATTGCAGATAAGTACAAAGAAAAAGATTTAGGACCAGACGAAGGTCTTGAAGATGAATTTTTATTTAATCAGATTTCAGCATTTTTGTCTGCAGACTATCATCCAGCTTTTTGGCCAATGTTTGGCCCTGAAAATTACACAACAAGTAGAGATGAGAAAGATTTAGAGAAGGTTGTTGAAGCTGCATATAAAAAAATTGATAGCGTTGCAATAATTTTGGACAATATGCTTGAGGGAAAGACTCATATTTACAAGAATAAAAGAACAGTTCTTGATGCCTATGCTTATATTTTAAGCCGTTGGCTTTCAAAGACACCAAAGTCTTGGACTGAATATCCAAATTTAAAGAAGTTTATGGAAACTATGGAAAATGACGAGGAAGTTCAAAATATTATAGAACTTTCTACAAAAGAAATTTAATAGGTCTTTAAAAGACTTTTTACTAGGTTTTAGCATGATCTTTTAAAAAATTAAACTTAAATTCATGCTAAAAATTTTTACAAAAAACAAACATCTAATTAGATATATTTAGGGAGGGCTTTATGAAAATTGGATTGATTGTAGGTTCTTTAAGAAAAGAATCGTGGAATAAGTTGGTAGCATTAACAGCAAAGGAATTATTTCCAGAGGATGTGGAAGCAAATATTATTGATATTTCAAATGTTCCACTATATAATCAAGATTTGGACGAAGATGAGCCAAATGAAAATTTTAAAAAAATAAGAGAAGAGGTAAAAAAATATGATGGTTTTATTTTCTTCACACCAGAATACAACAGAAGTTACACACCCGCAATAAAAAATGTAATCGATGTAGTATCAAGAGATCCAGAAGGCAGTGGATTTAAGAAAAAGCCGGCAGCAGTTTTTAGTGCATCCATTGGTGGATTTGGAGCGATGGCAGCAAATCACGCACTTCGTCAATCCTTTATTTATGTGGATTTGATTCCTATGCAACAACCAGAAGTTTATCTATCAAAGGTTCAAGATCTTTTTGATGAAGACAAAAAAATGGTCGAAGGAACTAGAGAGTTTTTAGAGAAGGCTGTTCTTAGTTTTGTTGAGCACGCAAAATTAATAAATAGAAAATAATTATATTAATAAAAACATCAATTTATTTAAATTAATTAAAAAGCTTTAGCCAAAGTTATTAAAACGGAAATTTCAAGTTGAAGTTAGCCACTTATCGTAAACAATGTGTTACCTACTAACTTACTGTATTGGTCTATCTAGTCAGTGCTTGACAATGAGCTGAGGCATGATAGGTCATTCCAAGGCTGGCTTCTGCCAGCTTCCCAGGCTTTCAATCATGCTGAAGGAGGCTCGTTGTCAAGCACTGACGAGTCCTTCCTCTTGTCTTGCTTTTTTGAAGGCTTTAGTAAAGACTTCATGAGGTGTTTGATAACCTAATATTTTCCTAGGATAATCATTCATCCATTGTTGTATTCTCAAACAATCCCTTTGAGTTAAGTCACTCATAGAGTTACCTTTTGGAATGAAACGACGAATGAATTTATGTTGATTCTCACTCGTTCCTC
>NZ_FUWO01000037.1 GCF_900167405.1 Globicatella sulfidifaciens DSM 15739 | reverse complement strand
TTATATCGGAATTCCATGACTTTTTGTATTGATTTAAAAAAGGTGTGAATAAACAGATTAATTTCTGTTCACCCACACCAAAAAGTATAGAGCCTTAAAATAAAAGAGATGAAGGACAAGACTGATTATGGGTCTTGTCTTTCGTGGTTTATAGAAGAAAATAAGGCTTAAAGTATCATTACAATTTACACGATGCAACAGTCTAATTGTGTTTAAAATGGCTGCATCAATGGCGAAGTATAACTGGGAAATGTAAAGGATTTTGGCAGTGGTTACTAAGAAATCGAAATTCGAGTGATAGGCGCTTCGATTGTTAATCTTGACCAGTGGAGACGATTCACCGATGGCACTGAAAAAAAGCAAAAGTCCCCAAGCAGTGTTTTTAAAGTTATTGTTAGCCTCAGCCTAAAAATGACCCACTGTGTTTTGAAATCAGGGAACGTAGCAGGTTCAAGTAGATTCGTTGTAAAAATTAGTCAACAATAATACAAGAGTATCAGCTATTATTATTAGTTATCGAAAATTGGCCCTCGTTCGTGTAGGTAGAAGTTAATATGAGTGGGAGTTTCTATCAGGTGAAGTAATTGAGAAAATTTCGCAATGTGTGCGAAGCATAATTTGTACAAAGGTAAGAAGTGAATACTACCAAATATTAAAATCAAATAGACCGTAACACTATGGAAATGCAGGTGAAACATTGATAACAGTAATAACCTTTGATAAAATCAAATTAATATATGAGGGTACCGCTTTACCTAAATAAATACTTATATGAGCGGTTTTACTAAAGGAGTTTTAAGATGCCAGAATTACCAGAAGTCGAGAGTGTTCGTCAAGGGCTAATCCACTTGGTGCAAGGAAGAGTCATCCAGGACATTGTGATTGATTGGGAGCGAATTATCGTCACCGAACAACCTTTATCAGACTGGAGCGAACATTTAAAAGGTCAACAAATCAATACGGTTGAAAGACGAGCGAAGTTTTTAATTTTCCGCTTTGATGATTGGACGCTGATTTCCCATTTGCGTATGGAAGGGAAATACCATTTTTACCCAGCTGATGAAGTGCCGGCTACTAAAGATAAGCATACTCATGTTCGTTTTCTTTTTACTGATGGTAGCCAACTACATTATCACGATGTAAGAAAATTTGGTCGCATGGAATTAGTCGCACCTGAATCCGTAAAAGATTATTTCTTAGCACGTAAATTAGGGCCAGAACCGAATGCGGAACAATTCCATTTGTCGACTTTTAAAACACAATTAAGCCAATTGAAAAAGCCAATTAAACCATTACTTTTAGATCAAAGAGTCGTGGCGGGGTTAGGTAATATTTATGCCGACGAAGTGCTCTTTGAAGCAAAAATTCATCCCACTAGACCAGCCAACAGCTTAACAGATCAAGAAGTGGCACGATTATATGATGCGATTTTAAACATTATGGCGGCAGCCATCAAAGCCGGTGGTTCAAGCGTGAGAACGTACTTAAACTCATTAGGAGAAGCCGGTACCTATCAAGAACAATTAAAAGTCTATGGACGACCTGAAGAACCATGTCCACGCTGTGGTCAATTAATCAGTAAAATCCAATTTGCCGGCCGCGGGACACATTTTTGTAGCCATTGTCAGCCAGTAGCATGCATTAAAGAGGCTTAGAATTTAATCGAAGCCTTAACTAGAATGGAGGGGTTATTGAAGTGAGAAAAATTGGGATTACCGGTGGTATTGCGACTGGAAAATCAACCGTTTCAGATTACCTACGACAAAAAGGTTACACGGTCGTTGATGCGGACGAAGCGGCACGAGCAGTAGTCGCACCAATGAGCCTAGGGATTGATAAAGTGATTGACGCTTTCGGCCACCAAATGGTCAAAAGTGACGGTCAATTAGACCGGGAATTATTAGGCAGTGTTATTTTTAAGGATGAAGCAAAACGCGATCAGCTCAATCATTTGTTACATCCTTTGATTATGGATTGGATGGACCAACAAATCGCCAAAGCAGAAGCGGAGATTGTCTTTGTTGATGTGCCATTGTTGTATGAAGTAGGTTATGACCAAAAAGTCGATCAAGTTTGGTTAGTTTATGTCAATCGTATGACCCAATTGCAACGCCTAATGGAGCGCAATCACTTAACAGAGCAAGAAGCCAACCAACGGATTGACAGCCAATGGTCCTTAGAAGTAAAAAAAGAAAAAGCCGACGTCGTCATTAATAATGAAGGTGACTTAGACGCTTTATACCGTCAAATAGATCGGTTATTAGAAGAATTATAATCAGGTGATGGGTCAATCATAATAGTAGCGTGATTGCGAAACAGCGACTTTTATTTAAAGTCGCCCCTTGATAAAACCGTGTAATTCATACATGGATGAATCAAGTTCTAGGGCGACCGTCATTGTATTCTGTTAATTGATTTTCAACATATTTTTTAACAGTTTCTTTAGACATACTACCTACTGTTGACATGAAATAACTAGGTGTCCATAAATGGCCACCCCATAACATTGCCTTTGTTT
>NZ_FUWO01000029.1 GCF_900167405.1 Globicatella sulfidifaciens DSM 15739 | reverse complement strand
TGCCAGTCAACCATCCCTTAGTGTCTTTAAACGGTTGGAGATATGACATCGTTTGTACAACCACCATGTTTAGGACAAACTCTCTGTTTTAACAGAGAGTAGTTGATTAAAAGCTCTTTGTTTCCAAAATATGAAAACAATACCAAGTGCCAATGAATAATTTAGCACAAATTGATTTTAATAAGGAGTGGCAACCTGGACAACCTGGATTAGGTCGGGTAGAAAATAGCGATAAAATATAGGGGCAATCGATGCAGAATTGGTGTCTTGCATAATGCTAATCCAACAAATTGAAAAAAGCGCCACTACAGCTAGATAACTAAAACAAAAACGCACAACAGCAACCTTAACGGGTTTTAGTCGTGCGTTGGTTTATTTTGATTTGGTTTCTTCATTGTCAAAGTAAGCTTCTAAACGATAGATGCGATTGCCTTTGCTTGAAAATTTTTCTTCATATTCGGTCATGATATTACCTTCAAAGTCTGAATGATGTAAGTCTAACCAGACTTGTTTTAATTTAATACCATATTGTGAGAAAGAGTAGAGCGTATATTCAAATAATCCTTGATTATCGGTTTTAAAATGAATTTCACCATCCGCTACTAAAATTTCTTCATATTGTTTAATGAAATCGGCAGAGGTTAGACGGCGTTTCTCATGTCGTTTCTTTGGCCAAGGATCAGAAAAGTTTAAATAAATTCGACTGACTTCACCAGGTTCAAAGTACTGATTTAAGTTACGGCCATCGGCATGTAAGATTTGTAAATTAGGTAATTGTGCTTCTAATTGTAATTCAAGCACACTCACAATGACGCTGGTTTGAATTTCGATACTAATATAATTAATTTCGGGGTGAGCTTTGGCCATCTCAACGATAAAACGTCCTTTTCCAGAACCCACTTCAATATGCAGGGGTTGTGCTTTTTCAAAGCGAGTTTGCCATTTTCCGCGAAATTGTTCTGCTTCTTGTGGGACATATTCTGGATGGGCATCTAATTTGTCTTGGGCCCATGGTTTATTTCTAAGGCGCATAAAAGCCTCCTTTTGCTTGATCTTCTGATTGATAAATATTTCGTAATAATAAAATAAATTCGTTCACTTGTTGTGGTCGATTTTCTAATGTATATTGCTTAATTAATAAGAGGCAGTTCATTAGACTATACCATTTCACGCGTTTGTAAAAAGAGTCATCAAATTCAAACTGATAACGATCAAACCAATCCATCCATTCGCTTGGTTTGAAATATTGAAGTAAGAACCAAGTAAGGTCACTAATGGGATCGGCTATTTTAACGCCTTCCCAGTCGACTAAAAATAATTTTTGATCTTCATCGATCATGAAGTTGTTATGATTTAAATCGCCATGACAAACAGTATAACGACATTGATAAAAATCATCGTCTACTGAGTCTTCTAAAAAGCGGACGACTTCATTAAAAAATCGATGTTGCGTTAAGGAAGGGGGTAAGCCTTCAAAATATAGATCAATAAAGTCTAAAGGTTTGAAAGCATTACTTTGTACCCGTCTTAGTAAAATTAATAAATGCTCGGACTGATGAATTTGTTTGATCAAATCAATAACGTCCAAATTATGCATATTTTCTCTTGTTAACTGTTTTGCATTTTTCCACTCTTGAGCAGTTAATAAATCCCCTGAATAAGTTCTTTGAGTCCACATTAATTTGGGAGCTAAACCTTCTGCTGAAAGAGAAGGAATGAAAGGTGAGGAATTGCGTTTGAAAAATACTTTCTCATCATCTTTAATCCCCATAAAAGCTTCTCCAGATGAGCCTTTTAGTGGTAACATTCGCCACTCGTTGCGTCCATCAAACGCCATTTTTTACCTCCTTTCAAAAAATCATACAGTAATCATTTTACCAAAGTCTTTGGCGTGGTCAAGCAAAATTAAGCTTGATAGTCATAAATATCCAAAATTTCTCCTGTGAAAGCGTCAGCGATAAAATTGTAGGTGACAATGCCATCCGCTTCTTTACGTGAAATACCGCCAAGATAGACGAGAGGCTTGCTTTCAAACACTTCATATTCTACGGGTTCATAATCAATCCAAGAACCGGTAATCGTCCCTTGGTTTTGAAATTGTTCTTTTACATCTTCTAAGACAAGATTAGCTTTTTTAGGTTGGTTCTCACGATAGAAAAGCGCACCTGCTGCCCCTACAACTAGACCAGTTGCGAGTAATAATAATCCAGCTAAAGTATTGTTTTTATTTTGGCTCATTTTAATTCCTCCTTAAAGAAAAAAATTAACACAAAAAGACTGATTTCTTGCGTAGTATTTCCATTATAACACAACAGATATATTGATTGTACTATTATTTGATTGTGAAAAACATCCGATTTTACCGTGTAGAAAACCGTGTTAACATCGTGATTAAGGTTTGATTTTAAGGGTATTTTGTGCCACAATATATTAGATAGAAATTTAGAATGGAGCGAATTTCAATGAACGAAACATCATTTAAGTTGATTAAAGAATTAACGGAATTACAAGGGATTTCTGGTAATGAGGGTCGCGTGCGCGCGTATTTAAGAGAGCATATGACGCCATTAGTTGATGAAATTCATCAATCTCCATTAGGTAATATTTTTGGTATTAAACAAAGTCAAACTGAAAATGCCCCTCGTTTAATGATTGCGGCACATATGGATGAAGTAGGCTTTATGGTTAGCCGTATTACTGAAAATGGATTATTCGCTGTGATTCCGATTGGTGGTTGGAATCCATATAGTATTTCAGCCCAACGTTTTACTCTTCAAACGAAGAAAGGTGATTATGTCTGTATTTCTTCTTCAGTCGCACCGCATTTATTACGTGGTAATAATGGAGAAAGTAAAACTGTCAAAGCAGAAGATATATTATTTGATGCTGGATTTACCTCTCGTGAAGAAGCATTAGAGTATGGCGTTCGACCAGGGGATTCGATTGTGCCTCAAGTGGAAACTGTTAAAACGGCGAATGGATTAGGCGTTATTGCGAAAGCGTGGGACAATCGCTATGGTTGTGCGGTTATGTTAGAAACATTGCAAGCCGTTAAAGACCAAAAATTGAATTCCACTTTGATTGCTGGCGCAAGTGTTCAAGAAGAGGTCGGTTTGCGTGGAATTAAAGGTGCGGTTCATCAATTTAAACCAGATTTATTCTTAGCAGTAGATTGTTCCCCAGCGGGTGATATGGAAGGTAAAAAAGATGTAGATGGTCGTTTAGGCGAAGGCTTCTTATTAAGAATGCAAGACCCAGGTCATATAACGCATAAAGGTTTAAGAGATTATATTTTAGATACAGCTGAAACACATGGTATTCCGTATCAGTATTTCTTCTCAAAAGGGGGAACGGATGCAGGTGCCGCTCATGTGATGAATGATGGTGTCCCAAGTGGTGTTATTGGTGTTCCAGGACGTTATATTCATGGACATCAAACCTTATTTAGAATTTCAGATTATGAAGCAGCAAAAGAAATGTTACATCAAATTGTAACAACTTTTGATAGCACAACATTAAATTCAATTAAAGAACAAGCATAGGAGCGAAAAAATATGTGGTTAGCATTTTATAATAATGAAGGTATTGGCGATGTTTTATTATTGACAAGTGGCAATGTCGCGGATGATAAAGTAAAAACAGCGACTAAAGATAATGTCACCGTTATTTATGATGAAGATACTGACGAAGCAGTTTCTGTCAATCTATTCAATGTTGCAGAAAAATTAGGTCTTGAAGGTAATGGTGCTCTGGCTTTATCTACTGAACAAGTGAAACAAGTCAATGAAATGATTGCGGCAGCAGGATTTGATTTGACAATCGAAGTAGATAATTCACCAAAATTTGTGGTTGGTCATGTAGAAGAATGTCGTCCACATGAAGATAGTGATCATTTAAGTGTGACGCAAATTCGTGTTTCTGATGATAAAGTCTTGCAAATTGTGTGTGGTGCGCGTAATATATCTAAAGGACTAAATGTCTTGGTCGCATTACCAGGTGCAGTGATGCCAAGTGGTTTGATTATCTGGCCGGGTGAATTGCGTGGCGTCGTAAGTAATGGGATGGTCTGTTCGACCCGTGAATTAGAGTTAACTCATATTGAGGATTATCCAGGTATTTGGGAATTAGCCAAAGATTTAAAAGTTGGCACTCCATTATCTGAAGTGGTAGAATATTACGCATAGTATTATAGAATCTATTGAAAGAGGTGAGCGACGTGAGTGAATATGATGGACCGGCATTTAATAAGCGTCAACATCGATCGAATAAAAATCGTCGTTTTAATCGTTTAACTGATCGTGATGGTAGTAAGCGTATCTTTGACACCACTCGGAGCCAAACTGCTGATAAACATGATGAACCTCTGTATTATGAGTTACCTAAGAAAGTTCGAAGTATAGATCAACGTGAAGATCTAGCACCACCGGTTGACCGTCAACAATTAAATGCTAGAATAGAAAATGCTCAATTACACCAATCTGTTAATGGTAAGGAACGTTATTCGGTTCCATTTTTAAAGCAACAACATTCGGATTCGTCAGACAAAGTATTTTTAAATCAACAAGTCGCAGACAGCGAACCTGAAGCGGCAGCCGAAGAACCCACCTATCAACCTAGCGAGCGTTTTAAATCAAAACGGTATCAACCAGCTTTAACAGAACAACCCATAGCACTAAGTAAGAGTAGGGCTGACGTAACAATGCCAATCGAAACAGCAGCACAAAGTGAAGCCAAGTCAATTGAAGCTTCCAAGATTCGCGAAGTAGCGGTGCGTTTAACTAAAGAAAAATCAAGTTATTTGTTATTTGAATATAGTAAGGAGAACTAACATGTTAACACATGATACAATTTATCATTTTGTAGGAATAAAAGGTTCAGGGATGAGTGCACTGGCTTTAATTATCCATGATAGTGGCTATAAGGTACAAGGTAGCGACATTTCTAAATACTTTTTCACGCAACAAGAATTAGAGAAAAAACACATTAAAATGATGGAATTTAACCCTGATAATATTCATGAAGGTTTAACCATTATTGCGGGGAATGCTTTCGGAGATGATCACCCTGAATTAGTAAAAGCACGCGAATTAAATTTACCAATCTATCGTTATCATGACTTTTTAGGTAGTTTAATCAATCATTTTACGAGTATTGCGGTTACCGGATCGCATGGTAAAACGTCTACTACAGGCATGTTATCTCATACATTAAAACATTTAGCACCCATTAATTATTTAATCGGTGATGGTACTGGCTTTGGTAGTTTATCAGCTGAGTACTTTGCTTTAGAAGCGTGTGAATATCGTCGCCATTTCTTAGCGTATCAACCGGATTACGCCATCGTTACCAATATTGATTTTGATCATCCAGACTATTATCATTCAATAGAAGATGTCTTTGATGCGTTCCAAACATTTGCGAATCAAGCTAAAAAAGGTATTGTGGCTTGGGGTGAAGACCAATACTTACCAAGTTTAAAAGCGAATGTACCGGTATATTATTATGGCTTATCTGACACTAATGATTTTTATGCACAAAATATTGAAAAAACAACCGAAGGTGCAAATTTTGATGTATATCGTCAAGGCGAATTTTTAGGACATTTTTCAATTCCAACATATGGTCAACATAATATTTTAAACGCATTGGCAGTGATTGCAGTCTTGACATTAGAAGGATTTAAAGCGGAAGAGATTGCTCAAAATATCGCCACTTTCGGTGGGGTAAAACGTCGCTTCTCTGTGAAGCAATTACATGATTTAACGATCATTGATGATTATGCTCACCATCCATCTGAAATTATCGCAACCATCGATGCAGCAAAACAAAAATATCCTAATCATAAAGTAGTGGCTGTTTTCCAACCACATACATTTACCCGTACGGTAGCTTTATTGGATGATTTTGCGCGGGCTTTAAATATGGCAGACGAAGTGCATTTAGTGGATATTTTCCATTCCGCACGTGAAATGGATGGATCCGTTAGCATTCAAGATTTGGCCAATAAAATTGAGGGAAGTGTGGAAATCATATCTGCTGAACACCTATCACCACTAATGGACTATAAAGATGAAGTCTTATTATTTATGGGTGCGGGTGATATTGATTTATTAGCTCGTCAGTTTGAAGCAGCTTACAGTCAAAATTTCGGTAATAACTTATAATTAAAATGGAGTCAGCCTGTTCATTGAGGCTGGCTTTTTTGTATGTATCAAAATAGTGCTAGTCATTTCTTGACTAAAATGATAGAACCTCAATAGAGTAAATGGATAAAAATTTGAAAAAATGATTCAAAATGTTGCCGATATTTATCAGCAGTTTGGCTGAGTGGTCTCATACGCGTCTTAAAGAGGTTAGGCATAAATTTTTTAATTATGTTAGTTATTGCGTGCTAATTAAAAGCGCAGTGGCTCAGTGGAATCCAACTGCGCTGATACCTAACCCATTTTAGGTCGGTGCTCAGCCGAAACACGAAGTCTTAAGTTTAGCGGAAAGTCACTAGGTTATTGCTCGGTTCAGTTATCGAGTCATGCTCTAGTTTGATATTATTTTGTAATGAAATGGTTGTGGGCTTGTGAATGACATTAAAGTACTCATTATGTTATAATAATCAGTGAGAATATTTATTTAGGGGGAATAATATGAAATGTCCAAATTGTGGTAAGCAAGTACGTTCTAAGACAAGATGCGCTTATTGTGGTCATCAATTTGATGGTTCAGAATCGACGCACGTACATGCCAAACCAGAACCTCAAAGAGATGAATTAAAAGATATTAAAACTACCGACGAAGTAGCTGCTGGTGTAGCGGCTGGACAAAGTCGTGTCGATGATTTTGAAAAGACCCGTGTTCTGGGAACTGTGGATAATGTAGAAAATTTTGAAGAGACACGCGTTCATCGCACGATCGATAGTCGTCTTGATAATCGGAAAGAGCCTCAATTTGCCACTACTGATGAAGCGACGCGTACCCGTACTAGTCGAGTGAGTGATGATGAATTAGAACGTTATATTGAAGATTCTGAAGTGATTCCCAAGACAAAACGACGTGGCAGTGTCTTAGGTTTCCTCTGGAATATTATTAAATTATTGTTAGTTGTATTCTTATTATTCCTATTAATTGCCTTCGGGCCTAAATATGGGAAACAATTATGGGAAAAATATGGCTTTGGTAATCAAAACCAACCTTCTACGAGTGAACAAGTGGTGTCGACAGAAAGTGATGAAAATACTCCTAACTCAACAGAGGAAAGTGATTTATTAGCAAATAACTCTCAAACTGATGATACTAATAAAGAAGACGACAGTACTAAAGACGAAAATACCACTAAAGAGGGTGAAACAACCCAAGAAGGTGAAACGACTAAAGAGGATGAAACTTCTAGTGACCAACCGAATCAAACAGAAAATGCGGTAGTAGCGAAAAGTGCTGTGAACTTAGATCAGTATCCATTGACCGAAATTGAGTTAGAGTTAGCGGATGACCAAAAAGAAATTAAACGTGAAGATTTAAATATCTCAGTTGATATCGACGGCGAAATTCAAGAGATTCAAGATTATTCACTTGTTCAAGAAGGAAAACAATTGAAAATTGCTTTCAATAATCCAGCTATGCAAGTGATTGCATCCGAGCAACCTAAACAATTGGTGAAAGTACAATCAGAAGCATTAAATATTGATGAATCACTTGATGTTGAATTACCAAAAACAACAGTTGATGGCGAAAAGTTTGAAAACTTCAATCAAATTTTAACCGATAATTTATCAGAAACAGGCTCACTTTCAGCAGCCTTTAAGAAAAATGGGGAAGACTCACCATATATTTATGCTGATTCTTCGTTTGATGCCTCACAATTATTCTCTTGGTACATTTTAAACCGTACATTATCCGCGATAAATGAGGGTGAGATTGACCTTGAAACTAAGGTGAAAGTATTAGACGATCTAAAAGCTGAAGGGGATAATGGTGCCATTGCATCTGCAGAAGAAAGTACTGAATTTACAATCGAAACTTTAATGTATGAAGTGATTCAACAACAAGATGCTTCTGCTATGAACCATTTGATTCAAGCAACAGGTGGTCCTAATGACTTTAACTTATGGTTATCTAAGAACCATTACTTTGCTACCAAAGTGACAGAGTTATTAAATGTCAATGACGAAGGTCATATAACAGGTACAGTAACCAATGCACAAGATTTATTATTATTATTAGAAAAATTAGCTAATAATCAATTAGTGTCTGAAGATTTAGATGCGAAATTTAAAGAGATGTTATTAGAAACACCAATTACTCGCAAATATCCCGATGGATTCGAAAGCGTTACGCGTCGTTACGAAATTGCTTCAAATGATATAGATTCAACGAGTCAAGGTTATGCTGCGATTTTAGAAACAGAAGATGGCCAATACTTAGTGGTGACAAATGTGGCGAATCCAAAAGATACTGACACAACTGTCTCAAGTATTGCGAACTCAATTCGTCAATTAGTTTCTTATTTCATGACTGGTGAAATTCCATCTGAAGAAGAAACAACCGAAGAAGCACCAGTTGAAGAACCAGTGGTTGAAGAAGTTCTTGAAGAAGAATATGTGGAGCCAGTCACTGAAGCACCAGTGGTTGAACAAACTGAAGTGCCAGGATTCCAATATGGGGAAGACCTTAATGGTGACGGTATGCCTGATTCAGTATATGATCCAAATACTGGCGGTTACCGTAATATCAATTGGTTCCAAGATGAAGATGGATCTAATAAATTCTATTATGCTGAGTAATATCATTTAGTTGATGATTAGTAAAAAAGTTTTAAGATACTGCAAGTTATCATAACTTGTTGAACTTGAGTTAAAAGAAGAACGAGCTAATGAAGTAGAGTGTAACAAACTCTTTCTTCTAGCTCGTTTTTATTTGCAGAGATGTCTTTAAGTGCTTGACAAATGTTAATAGCAAAAACTATTTTATCGTCAAGTGACTTTCTGAGCACAACTAAATTTCATCGTCAAATCTACTGGTAATGCCAACTCTAACTACTACTTTGAGATTTTTTTAATTCAACTGTTTATCTCGCATCATTAAACGATAAATAGTGAAATATCAGACCTAAGTTCAATATTATTATTATTGCGATTGCGGTATATTTAGGTAGTATTAAAGGCTCTCTGATTCAGTTGGTTGAGGTTTTGAACCGGGGAGTAAGTAATTGACGATTATGGCAATAATCACACCAATAAAGCAATCTGAAATGCGTTCAATGGTATAACTGACTAATTGACTACTCGAAATCGTCAGTAGTACGACGAAGTAGGTGGCGCAAGAATTAACGATACTTTTATCACTATTCAGTACATTACATGAAACAATAACCAATAACACACCTAGCGAAACAGTTATAATATGAACATAGGGATGTTCAATGCCAAATATTAATTCAATTTGAACCACCAAGGCAGCTATCAGGGCCCCTAGTGTATTACCGACAATTCGATAACGTCCAAAAGTAATGGACTTGGAGATATCTCCTTGCATCGCAAAAACACAAGCTAAACAGGCTAATGTTGCAGGTGAACGGTTCAACCAATGGAAGAGTAATAAGATAATAAATACTCCTACAACCGTTTTGATGGTTCGCCAACCTATTTTAAATGGAGACTTATTTACCATAAACTCGAATCCCTTCTCTTATTTCTTTTATAATATACGAAATAAATTTAAAATACAAACATTTACAACATCACGTATTAAGTGTATAATAAAGATATAATACACGTAAGGAGTGATGTTTTATGAATCCAGCATTAATTGCGATTGTTGTTCATGCGATAAAAGAGAAATATGTGAGTGAAAAAGCTTTTTATTCTGAAAAATTAGGAATTTCACCTCAAAGTTGGGATCGATGGAAAAAAGGTGAACAGGGTTTGAAATATGAAAATATTATGATATTATCTACATTGTTCACAGATTATGAATGGATGCTCGTTCAAAAAGTAGTGCGTAATGCGGAGATTGTACCGGATATTATGGCTGAGCCAGTGAAAGAATATTTATTTTTAAAATATGAAATAGCTAAAAAATGGGTTCGTCATGGCATGGTACGTTTAGAATGGCATCAATCAGATGCGAATGAAGATAAGAGTTCTCGTAAATCCAATATGACGATTTTACAGTTGATTGCAGATTATAATTTTTGGGGTTACAATGATATTATTGAACTGCGTTTACCAGGTGTTATTCGTCAACAGATTGAAACCAATGAAATAAAATTACTCGACTGGTTTGAAAGTGAAAGAGAAAAATTAAAAGAAGACGAATAATCCAATGGGGGTGTTGAGATGGTAGAGAGGAAGACCAAGAAAAAAACAACGGCTAGAAAGCCAGCGAAAAAGCGAAAAACAACACGACGTAAACCAACTAAACGAAAATCGGCGAAGAAAAAACAATTTCAGGATTTAAGACGTGTGTTTTTTGAAAAATTAGGTATCATCACCTTTTTTGTAATTATTTTATTGGTATTGCTCACGCTATTAGTCTCTCAGTGGCAGAAATCACGAGATACGAATTCTGTTGAATCCCCAATTGAAAATATTGACTATCAAACAAGATTGGCTTTTGTGGAAGAAATTTCACCAATTGCCCAAAAGTTACAGCGTCAATATGGTATTTATGCGAGTGTTTCAATGGCACAAGCGATGTTAGAATCAGAATTTGGCCAGAGTGGTTTAGCGTCAGATTATTATAATTTATTTGGTGTTAAAACGGATGCGAGTGATCCCGATGGTGTGGATTTACCCACAGCAGAGTATGTTGATAATAAATGGATTGAGAGCACCGAACGCTTTAAGGTTTATCCTGATTGGGCGGCTTCAATGGAGGCTCATGCCCGCTTATTGGTCCATGGTACTACTTGGGATGCCGACCAATATGTTGCAGTTAAAAATGGCACTACCCCTGAAGAGCAAGCGCGAGGTTTACAAAACTCAGGTTATGCTACCGATCCCGATTATGCAGATAAATTAATTGCGATGATGGATGAATGGAATCTCTACCAGTATAATCAGCCAAATGGAGAACAGATCACCGAGCAATAAATAAGAATGCTTATGAAATTAAACAAGCTTAGTGATCGGCAGATGTTTGGATAATATAGCAAAATAGGATAGTCGATGATATATGAAAAGGAACTGAATGGTACGGTCGATGATGTTGAAAAGCAACTGAATGATACGATCGATGATGTTGAAAAAGTAGCTAAATGGTTTAGTCGATGAAACTTGAAAAGCTACCAAATGAGTGTTAGTCGCATTTTAAAAGCAAAATCCTTCGGACCTGAATGATCTTGGTTCTGGAGGATCAAAGATAACTCATGATTGGTGACCATTTTGGTGAATCAATCGGTGCAACTTTAGTTTCTAACATTACCATTAAATCAAGACACCTTGTAAATAAACAGTGATGAAGAGCATAGTTAGGGAGCAACTGTCATTTGATGTATCCCTTCTGTGCTCTTTTTTCATTGTTAATAAAATGTAAAAAAAGAAGACGAAAACATATCGGAATTATTGCCAATATATGATAAGATAGTAAGAGTGAAATGGATGAAAGGAGGGACAATATGCCAAGAAAACATTATCCAGGTGAAACAGTGGGAATTATTGGTTCTAGTTTATCTGCAGCTATATTAGCACAAGAAGCGGGTCGATTAGGATACCGAGTAGGTAGTTTGGTTTTGACTCCAGACAATCCGGTTAAACAGTTTGCGTCCTGGCAAACCATTGCCGAAACGTATGATGAACTGGCTTTAAGACATTTTGCCGGACGGGTGGACACGATTATTACCGATACAGGCATTTTATCCAGTCAAGATTATCAAATTTTAAAAGAAATTACGGATGTTGCGATGTCAGAAGACTTAATTTCCATTACGACAGATCGATTATTAGAAAAAGCGTATTTAGATTCATTGCAATTATTAGTAGCGCCGTTTTCATTGGTAACATCAATAGCTGATATAAAAGAAGCGGTAGAATATATTGGCTTTCCTTGTATTTTAAAATCAACCAACCGACATTTACCTAATTCAGAAAAATCGGTTATTATTTATAGTGAACAAGATTATCCTCAAGCGGAAACTAAAATTGAGGAAAGTACTTGTATTTTAGAAGCTTGGATTCCATCTGAGAAGAAAGCCTCCTTAACGATTGTGCGTAACGAGCGTGGCGAAATGTTAGTTTACCCGATTTTTGAGATTATTGAAGCGGGTATTGATGGTGGAACGCAAGTGCGTTATCCGGTGAGCTTGCATTCGGCGATTGAAGCAGAAATAAATCGAATTGGACACGTGATTGCTGATGCATTAGGCTTAATTGGTTCCATTACAATGGAATTGTTAATTACGACTGCGGGAGTCGTCTATGTCAATGATGCTAGAATCGGTCTTTCTGATGCAGCATTATTTACCATTGGTTCAATGTCAGTGAATCATTATGAGGCAACGGTCCGTGCGGTATTAGGATTACCACTACCGGAAATACGTCTAAGAAGTAAGGCAGCAATTTCATTACAAGTACCTTATTTAAATCTTGATAGTGTGTTAACGCAATATATGATGCGTACAGATTGGGGATTTGCTTTATTTAATCCCTTGGGACATGAAGCTCATGACATTGTGGGACAAGTGATTATAACCGGGGACTCGATTAGTAATTGCGAACGTCAAATTGAAATAACAGATTTATTAAAAAAATAGGGATTTTAAGTGTGATATTCTTTGTCGAGAACAGTCAATTGATAGTTGTGATTATGGAAGAGCAATTAGAAAAAGTTAATAGAATATAATCTAATGATCAACTACTCTCTGTTAAAACAGAGAGTTTGTCCTAAACATGGTGGTTGTACAAATGATGTCATATCTCCAACCGTTTAAAGACACTAAGGGATGGTTGACTGGCACCCCATCAATAAGCGGTCTGTAGACACTTACTGAATATTGTTTTATGTTTAATAATTTTGTATTGGCACAACTTTTTCAAACCGCAGGTTTTTCTCACTCGACAGATATCGGTGACCCAATTCTTTAATATTGATAGCTGCCACACGGTCATCATTTGATTGATACCCACAATTCTGACAAGTAAACAAGTGCTTATCTTGTTG
>NZ_FUWO01000031.1 GCF_900167405.1 Globicatella sulfidifaciens DSM 15739 | reverse complement strand
TCACAAAAATGTTCCAATTGCGGATATGATAGCGGTAAAAAAGCGTTAAATATACGTCATTGGACTTGTACGAAGTGTAATATGCATCACGATAGAGATATCAACGCAGCTAAAAATATATTAAATATTGGCCTGGAACAGGCCTTAGTTAAATAGCTTAGACCGCTGTTTTGCTTTGAAATAAGCAGAACAAGTCATGAGTGTTCCTAGAAACACGCCATTTTAATGGCGTTGTAGTTCATCGCTGGCAAATGGGTTCAAGGATTAATATATTTAGCCTTTTCATGGACTTTTGTGCCTAGCTTATTTGCTTTTTTCCATTTGATTGGAGTGTTATTTAGACAACCAGACCAGTTTGGCAATATTTATATTTAATATTTGTTGCGTTAGATGACGAACAGAAGGCAACAAGATATTTTCGCTAAATATTATATTTAATATTTGTTGCGTTAGATGACGAACAGAAGGCAATATGATATTTTGACTGAATATTTAAATTTAATATTGGTAGTGTTAGATGACTTCTATCTAATGAATTTAAGCGCCTAAGAATCGATTCATTTAACTCACAAAACTTTTACTACAGCATCACATTGTCATGGAATTAACTGAGTTTTTCAGAGTGTCAATCCGGTGTAGATATGCTACAATAGGAATAACTAACAGTGTTTAGAAAGGAGGAGCGCTTTTTATGCTATGTCCAAAATGTCAAAGTTCACAAACAAAAGTCATTGATTCACGTTCTGTCGATGATGATACTTCGATTCGCCGTCGTCGTGAGTGTTTAAATTGTGGGTACCGTTTTAATACTTATGAACGAGTGGAACGCACCCCTTTACTTGTAGTCAAACGGGATGGGACTCGTGAAGAATTTAGCCG
Organism: Globicatella sulfidifaciens DSM 15739; assembly: GCF_900167405.1. Classification (GTDB taxonomy): domain Bacteria; phylum Bacillota; class Bacilli; order Lactobacillales; family Aerococcaceae; genus Globicatella; species Globicatella sulfidifaciens. Next base: position 7,322 of record NZ_FUWO01000031.1, on the reverse strand, counting down.
CGAAAAATTATTAAGAGGGATTATTCGTTCCGCAGAAAAACGTCCGATAACCAGAGAGCAAATGGAACGTTTAGCATCCGATGTTGAAAATGATATTCGCAATTATACTGACTCGGAGATTCCGAGCGAACAAATCGGTGAATATGTCATGCCACGTCTCTTAGAATTAGATGAAGTCAGTTACATCCGTTTTGCGAGTGTTTACCGTCAATTTCAATCACGTGAAATGTTTATGAAAGAATTGGAAAGCATGATGAAATCACAAAGTGAAGTGCAAGAGAGCGATGAGTGAATTAAAAAGTCCAGTCCAACCCTTTATCGTGAGACATAAAGGAGCCTTGTCTGCCATTCAAATGCAAAGCTTAGTGCAATTGTATCAACCAATTATCGGGATGGATGCCGTCAATTTTTATTTATTATTATTCCAACAGCCGGTCAATGAACAAAAGATTTCAACGCAAAAAGTTCATTCGAGTTTATTTCCTTATATCGCGGGCTCGTTAGGAAAAATCGATGATGCGCGCCTCCATTTAGAAGCGGTCGGCTTAATTGAGACCTATAAACAAACGGGCGAAGGGATTTTATATCCTACCTTGCTCTATGATATGCAATACCCATTATTGATTAAGGACTTTTTAGACAATCCTTTATTGAGTAATGCGTTGATCAATCAATTAGGTGATGTGGAATTTTTTGAAGTAGTGCGCCAGTGGGAAATAGCTCCTATTGAAATGGCCGAATACGAAGAAGTGACGGTTTCTTTTGAAACAATCATGACGCCAACCCATAATGATTATCAAGCGCAAGCTTATGAAGCTAAAAATGGTTATAATCTGCAACACCATGAACAAAAGCCACCCTCTATCTCGGTGGTGGATGATTTTGACTATATGCAAGTAATGCGCAAATTAATTAATGCGGGAATTGATCATCAAGTTTTAGGGCCGAGGGTTAAGCAAGAAACATTGGCGATTCATAAAGTCTACGGTTTTGATGAAGAACAGATTAGTCAGTTATTATTAGAAAGCTATGATGGTGAGTTACCGGCTATTCAATATCAAGAGTTAAAATTAGCTGCTCAACGGATGAGCGAAAAGAATAAACATCAAACAACCAATGTTCCACCCGTTTCGTCACAGCCAGTAAAAGAGATTGTTGAAAAAACGACTATCCAAACATTAAAAGAGCAGTATCCTCATTTTGCAGAAGCTGATTTAGAAATCATGGCTCTGTGTGAAGAAGTATCTCCAGAGGTATTGTTAACACAAATTAAGCAATCCAAAAATGGTTTTGTCTCTAGTAATGAGATCCAGTATGTTCATAATATTGCGATGCGCTCGCAGTTACCAAAGAGTGTGCAAACATTCTTAGTCTATTATTTATTAATGATTGAGAATCGTGCTGATTTTCAAAAAGGTGAAAGTGAACGGATTGCTAACTTATGGCAACAAGAACAGCTAACCACAGTGGCGAAAGCAATGACCTTTGTTCATCAAAAAGCCAAAGAACGTATGATGAAGCAAAAACAATATGAAAACCGTCAAAATCATAATAAATCATATCCAAGCTATCAACGTCAAAAGAAAACGGAGCGTCAGCCTTATTGGGCACAACAGAATCAAGAAAGTCAAAAAAAACAATCGGATACTCAGCCGACCGATACTCCAGCGGTTGAACAACCATCGGAAGTTGATTTACGTAGTCAATTAGGTCAAATATTTGAGAGAGGACGGGATGAATAATGAAAACCATTCAAGAAATATTAAAAAACTTCTTAAACGAACCGCATTTTAATGAAACATATAAAAAAACAGTGAGTCATATTTTAAATCATCCTGCGGTACAAGAGTTTGTTCATTTACACGAAGAGTCCTTGTCTCAAGAAATGATTCAAAATTCGCTTTCCAAACTGAATGAGTTTGTATTAGAATATGATGCTTATCAAGCAGGTAAGCCGGGGAAAAATCCCGGTTATACCCCCATCTTATTTATCAATCAAAATTATATTGATATCGCTTATCAACCAACACCTGAATTTTTACGGATGCAAGAAGAACGCAAAATGCGCTCATATATTGATAACCGTATGATGAGTCGGGATGTGCGTGATGCGAAGATTGATGATGTAAACTTGGATTCCGCTTCGAGAAAACAGTTAATGTCTGAAGTGGTTTCGTTTGTGAGACAATATAAAGAAAATCCCTATCAAGCCCAAGGCCTATATATTGCCGGACCTTTCGGGATTGGAAAAACATTTATTTTAGGGGCATTAGGGAATGAATTAGCCCGTCTAGGCATTAAAGTGATGATGTTACATTATCCAACCTTTGCGACCGAAATTAAAGAAGCAATTACCTCCAATCAGGTGCAATCGATTATTGATGATGTCAAGAAACCCCAAATCTTAATGTTAGATGATATTGGTGCAGAAAGTAATTCAGCTTGGTTACGCGATGATGTGTTAAGTGTCATCTTAGAATACCGTATGAAAGAGAAATTACCGACCTTCTTTACGTCTAATTTCTCAATGGATGAATTAGTCTATCATTTACAAGAAACCCGTGATGCAACGGAGAATATTAAGGCAGCTCGAATTATGGAGCGGGTTAAATTCTTATCACACGAAGTAAGATTAGATGGCGAGAATTTACGCCAAAAAGAAAGAGGGCATTAAGTCGATGAAATTTGATCCACAAGACCAACAAGATTTTTTAAGAATTATTAAAAGTCTTTTGTTCACCAGTATATTCGTCCAAATAGTCATTTTAGGCGTCTATGTCTTTGGTGAAAAACAATTAACCTTAGCATTTCCTATGTTATTAGGTATTTTCGTTACCATCGTGGCACTGGTTTATAGCTTTGGCTTAAGGGACTAATTGAATATAAAATCGAAGAGCGTGGGCTAGAAGGAAACCAAATGGTGTTGGTAACTTTCTAACCCACGCTACTTTGTTGAAAATGATAGATGGACAAGATAAACAGAGCTTGTTAGCCCAACGCTATTAAGCGACGCTAATTATTATATGTTTTTGTAAATATCGCCTCGATTATTAATATATTAGTATGAGTGTGGGTGAAAATGACCCGGTAATCGCCAATACGTAGTCTAAAACCATTATAGCCTTTTAGTTTTTTTACATCGCCTAAAGGTAATAAACTGATGGCAGTTAAAATTCTATTAGCATGATTTTTGGGAAGTCTTTTAATGAATTTTATAGCCTGTTTTGAGTAGATAATTTTAGTCATTAAAATCCATTTCTTTTAATAATTCCTGATGGGTTAAACTACCTTCGATTTTTTCTGTTTCGGTTAGTCTTTCCCACTTTTGGAGTATTTCAATTTCCCATGGTTCAGGATCAGCTTCTGCAATCCCATCAAATAAACTAAAGTCAGTCAGTTTTTTCGAACTTAATACATATATTAATTTGATAATAGTATTAAGTTCATTTTTTCCAAGATTATCTAATTCATAAAGTAATTCTAATTTTTGATCATCTAATTTATTTAGAAAAGATAAAATCTTTTTTTGTCTTTTTTCCATAAGTTCACCCCTTACCATGATGAATAAATTTGACTTAAGTTTATCATATTTCATGCTGAATAGATAGGAAGATAAAAGTAGTAAAGATACTGAGAAAATATAAGTACCGATAAAGGTATCGTCATAAAAAGGGATAATAAGTTTCGCCCATTTGTTGCACAAAATTTTCTCACTAATAAATACGCTAACTGGATGTAGTTTACTTATTTTAGTTTGTTTTAATAATGAAGCTCGGAATTTAGGCTAGGCAAAAAAAATAATAATTCCGGTTGAATCTATTTATTTATTAGATAGCGAAGTGAGGTTGGGCATAAACTTGATAAATTTAATCAAGTTGATTGATCGGTAATTAAAAGCGCAGTGGTTGAGTGGCCTCGACTATGTGGGAGTGGCAGAAGAAGCGGAAAACATTTGACTTTCTACTTTTGTTCCATCGCCTAATGCACAATGTTCTATGTTTTGATAATTAATTAATCAAAGAAAGCCGACTAAAGACTCATTTTCGTTATCTAACTACTTGACTATCTGAAAAATTTCCGTATGATTAGACTTTGTATTCCCAATAAATCCACAAGCAAATAGCTGTTTGAAAAGGTTTAATTAATAATTAATATAAGCTTTGTTCGTGAGTGGGTTCACAAAGAATTGAAAATTACATACTATAATTAAACTGTAAGATTAATTTCAGTTTAACTGCTATGAAAATATTATGAGATGCCCATTAAATACCTTAATAGAGGCAATTATGTGCTTTTAACAAGGTCGAAATCCTGTTAAAAATCTGTTATAATAGGTGGGCGAAATAAAAAAGGATGTGTCGAGAGTGGAACGTTACAAACCGCTAGTGTTGGATGAATTCATTCCCCAACCACAAACAAAATTATATATTGAAAGTCCCGAGATTCAAGAGTTAGAAAAGTTAGCGTATGATGGGCCATTAGGTGCTTTATATACTAAAGAAAAAACCGCCTTTCATTTATGGGCGCCTACTGTAATGGCAGTAAATTTAATTGTTTATGAAGATAACTATGCACCAGCTAAGAAAATTATTCCAATGATGTTGAATGATGAGTTACATATTTGGCAAACAGAAGTTGAAGGCGATTGTCATGGTTTAACTTATCGTTATGAATTATTCTATACCGATGGGACAAGTCGTCGTTCAGTGGATCCTTATTCGCGCGCCGTTACTGTCAATGGAAAACGTTCGGTCGTCGTTGATTTACCACGTACCAACCCTGAAAATTGGGGCGAACGCATGGAGCCATTTTCTGCACCAACGGATGCGATTATTTATGAAGCCAATATTCGTGATTTTTCAATGGATGTCAACAGTGGCATTAAAAATAAAGGTAAATATCTCGGTGTTATTGAAGAAGGGACTAGAAACCCATTAGGTTCAAAAACAGGTCTCGATTATTTAAAAGAATTAGGGATTACCCATGTGGAGTTTTTACCGATGTTTGACTTTGCGACGGTTGATGAGACAGGTGAAGTGCCTACAGAATATAACTGGGGCTATGATCCTTTAAATTATAATGCGCCAGAAGGAACTTACTCAACGAATGCTTATGATCCACTATTACGTATTACTGAGATGAAGCAAATGATCCAAGGCCTACATGATGCGGGTATTCGTGTCATTATGGACGTGGTTTATAATCATGTTTACGAAGTAGATAATCATAGTTTAAATCGTACAGTACCAGGTTATTATTTCCGTACGACGCATGAAGGTTACTTGTCAAACGGTACTGGGGTAGGAAATGATACGGCCTCTGAACGTAAAATGATGCGTAAATATATCTTGGATAGTGTGACTTATTGGGCTAAAGAATTCCATTTAGATGGGTTCCGTTTTGACTTAATGGGCATTCATGATATTGAAACGATGAACGCAGTCCGTAAAGCCTTAGACGAAATTGATCCATCGATTATAGTTTTTGGTGAAGGTTGGGACTTAATGACCGAATTACCTTGGTATAAAAAAGCGAGTCACCATAATGCCATTGAAATGCCACGAGTAGGCCAATTCAATGATGGGATTCGTGAAGCCTTAAAAGGTAATGACTTTGACCCTACTACTCGAGGCTTTATTAATGGTGCTTGGTATACTGAGAATAAATTAGCTGATAACTTCATGGCGGCTATTAGTACGGGACAATATTCTGAACCGGGACAAGTGATTCAATATGTAGAAGCGCATGATAATTATACCTTATATGACCGCTTAGTGACGGCTGACCCAAGTTTAGATAAAGATACGATTATTCGTCGACATGAATTAGCGACAACAGCAGTCTTATTAAGCCAAGGAGTACCATTTATCCACGCCGGACAAGAGTTTTTAAGAACTAAATTCGGTGTGCGTGACAGTTATAACAGTGCCGATCAAATCAACAAGATGGATTGGTTACGTCAAGAAAAATATGAACATACCGTCGTAATGGTGCGTGACTTAATTAAATTACGTAAAGCAGAGCCATTATTAAGACTGAAAACTTATGAAGAAATCGGCCGTACGATGCGTATCTTACATGCATCATACCAACGTGTTGCTTTTGAATACCGCCAAGATAATGAACGCATGATTATTGTCTTGAATGCCCAATCAAATCCATTAAAATATGATTTAGAACAGGGCGATTATATTATGAAGTTAGTCGACGGAGAAGTCTTCCTAGATGATGACCATATGACAGGTGAAATCGACAGCTTCTTAATTGAGCCATATACAACCTTAGTGTTGAAACAGTATTTGGATTAGGAAGTAGTAACGTTTATTGTAAATTAAAGATATTATTTATTACGTAGTGGTTGACTGGCTTAAAACAGTGTCCTTCGGACTTGTTTCAAACCTAGTCAACTGTGCGGGGGTGAACAGTCGAAGCGAAAATCAATTGATTTTCGACTTCTTGTCCACTCCCTATTTTTTTACCAAAAAAGTTTATCATTTTCATTTAGCATCTAAACTCGTTATAATGCTAGTAAAGTAAAACGAACCTGGAGGTGTCTACCACGAAAAAGCTAACTTTATTCAAAGCGTTCATATTTATCATCGCTTTATTCGCAGTTTCTTTTGGAATAAGAACATTTATTAATCAACCTTCCGAAAGTGAGCCACATTCTTTAGCATCCACACTAGAACATGATAGCGACAAAGTATTTGGTAAAGATAGTATGAACTTTGCGCTTTATGGCCAGTCTAAGGCCACAGATGACCAACCGGTCAAATTATTAAACGACTTAGTGTTAGTCTTTTCTTATAATCCAACTAGTAAGAAGTCCGTAGTCGTTACGCTACCAACGCAATTATATTTAGAACGCCAAAGTAAAGAACAAGCTAATAAATTGTATCTAGCTAATGGTGATTCAGATGTTAAAGTCAGTGAAACCAATCAAGCGGTGCAAGAAGTGATTCAATTGCCGATTGATCGCTATATTGGCATTGATTTAGATAAGTTTGCTCAGTTTGTTGATGACGTAGACGGTTTAACGATTAATGAACAAACACTGTCTGGATCAGAGGTGAAGGCTTATTTACAAGAAAACTTGGAAGATGCGGATACAACTGCCCAATTCTTTGATTCAGAGTTTGATGCCTTAGTAGCCCAAGCGAATTCGCCAGAAAGCATTGCGAATCCTGAGAAACGCTATGAATTATTACATCAACTACTCTCCGTTAAAACGAGAGTTTGTCCTAAACATGGTGGTTGTACAAACGATGTCATATCTCCAACCGTTTAAAGACACTAAGGGATGGTTGACTGGCACCCCATCA
>NZ_FUWO01000034.1 GCF_900167405.1 Globicatella sulfidifaciens DSM 15739 | reverse complement strand
AAAACCAACCACCGTATCGGGTGACCATCCATCTTCTAACATCTTTTGATCAGCCCAATCAATAAAGTCAGTGGAATCAACCCATTTTGGACGTCTTCCTGAATTTTTACGTAAGTCTTCATAGCGTGATTGTGCAAGTTTTGGGTCGTAAACCTGGTAGGTATAAGTATAAACTTTACCCCCTTGTTTTTGACGACGGATTTGACGAATTGTCCCACGTTTTATTTCATTGTTGATTGTTTGTGGGGCATGTTCAATGGATTTGGCAATGTGACGATTTGAATAGTTTTCATGTACCAAAATTGAAATTTGACACCGTTCTTCATAGGTGAGATGTTTGCCTTTATGTGATGATGTGCTAGAATTAGTATGCGTCATGTGATTTCATCCTTATTTATTGAGAGTGTGGTAACTTCAATAATAACATGAAATTCACATGGCGTTTTTTTATTTAATTGGATTTTTTGAAGTGGTTAACTTCATTATAAAATCCGCCATAAAATAATAATTGATAAATTCCATATAATTGTGTAAAAAGAAAGGGGCACTAATCCCTCCATAACTGGCACAATGTTTTTAGGAAAAATAATCAAACTAGGAGGAATCAAATGACCCAAGTTCATTTTACACTAAATCCAGAAGTAATTTAAAACTTAACTGACGTAGAAGTGAAAGACAACATGTCTAAGAGTATTCTAACCAAGGTATTTAATCAACTGATGGAGAAAGAACGGGATGAATACTTAGATAACGAAGCCTATCAACGCGATCCCAATAGAATGACTTTAGGCTGGGCAAAAACTTTTTAAATTCTGTTCAGACATATCTATTTATTTCAAAGCGCAGTGGTTGAGTGGTCTCAAACTGCGTCTTAATGACTTGCTTGGGACCTACTCAACTGTGCGGGGGTGGGCAGACGAAGCGAAAATCGACTGATTTTCTACTTCTTGCCCACTCCCCGTGACTACACAACACTATTCGGAACATTAAACCTCAGAGTGCCAAGAACAAGAGATGGAAGGTTTTCAACAGAAATCTTTGAACGCTATCAAAGAAATGAAAAGGATCTTCTGTTAACCATACTTGAAATGTACATCCAAGGTGGCTCTACAAGAAAAATTTGGAAAAATATTATTGAAGAAAACATTCCAAATGCTAAATTTTTATATCAACAGGATAATGATACATTTATGGAAATCTCTCGATATTCAAGTTTTCCATTTTTTTCTACCAATCTTACTAAAAAACTATCTAATTTTAGACCTACCCTACGTACTGATTCTCTAAGAATTACTGATACAGTAGCAACATTAAAACTATATGCTAATTTTTTACATGATAACAAACACATTTTAATGCCGACGATTGATCATTTCAAAGCTTTGCTTCAAGATTTATAATAGTGTCTCTATCAATGATAAATTACACAAGGCCAAAAAAACACCTCATCAATTTTCCGTAGAAAACGATGAGGTGTTTGATTATTTATTCAGTGATTATAATTTAACGATATTAGTCGCTTGTAAACCACGTTGACCATTTTCAATGTCATATGACACTTGTTGGCCTTCTTCTAATGATTTGAATCCAGAACCTTGAATTTGAGAGAAATGTGCAAAAACGTCATTTCCGTCTTGTCCTGTAATGAACCCAAAACCTTTATCTGCATTAAACCATTTAACTGTACCATTTTCCATGTGTAAATCCTCCTGTGTGCCTCTTAAGCACTTGATATTGCAATAACAAAAATAAATTTAAAGATATGATTTACAAATGAATGGAAAAAATATTTTAATGCTTGATTTCTTTACTACTTCTATAGTATAACATGGATTTTCATATAAAGATACAACTATTAATATTTATTTGAAAACTTAAGAAATCACTAAGACGAAAACACCCTCCGAAAGTGAGTGGTAGCAGCCTTCTAGCTCCCATTCTTTGTGATATACCAAAATATTCTTACGTAAAACATAATGTTTCAAGCACATTATAGCCAGTCTTTTTATCCCTGATGCTTCAAACCCGGACCATAATCTATCCATCTTTGATAATAATCGGACTGATCAACCAAAATATTTACCCGATATTCAAACAGAAGAGCAGATCATCGTTTACTGCTATTCCATCCTTTTCAATTGGTAACAACCATTGACCACGAATTAGAACATCCATTGACCATGCTCTAACCACCTTATTTTACATCTAATAGGCGAATATAAGTAATTCATGCAATTACAACTATAAAATCGGTTTAAACAACCTGTTCTTGCTCATACAAATATCGATAATAGCTCGCTTGTGCCACCAGCTGCTCATGTGAACCTGATTCAATGATTCCTTTATCGGTCAAAACATAGATTTTATCAGCATTGCGAATCGTGGACAAGCGGTGAGCAATGACAATGGTCGTCCTGTTTTTAGTTAAGGTCTCAATCGATTGTTGCACAATTTTCTCACTCACATTATCTAAAGAACTCGTAGCTTCATCTAAAATAATCAGTTCCGGGTTCCTCAATAACATTCTGGTGATACTAATCCGTTGCTTTTGCCCACCCGATAATTTGGCCCCTTTTTTACCTAAAATAGTATGATAAGCATCTGGCAATTCCGAAATAAATTCATCTACATTAGCAAGTTTGGCTGCTTAAATAATTTCTTCTTGAGTCGCATCAGGTTTGGCTAGTTTAATATTTTCATAGGCGAAGTAGAATAGATGTAAACATCTTGTTGCACTAACCCGATTTTTGATCGTAAACTCGCCATCGAATAATCTGAAAGGGGAATTCCATTAATATTTATCGTACCTTGACTCACTTCATAAAAACAATGATGGAGTCGATTATTAAACATGACCATCAGGTTAAGGAATAATTTGATTCAAAAGATTATCTTACTCAATAATAACCGATACTGATAGAAAACTATTTTTCCGCCAGTACCTTTGGTCAAAATGCTTATGCACCTAATTGATTAAAAAAGCACAAAAAAACACCCCAACGATTTTACTCGCTGAGGTGGATAAGTTATCTAATGATTATAGTTTAACGATGTTAGTCGCTTGTAAACCACGTTGGCCTTTTTCGATGTCATATGATACTTGTTGGCCTTCTTCTAATGATTTGAATCCAGAACCTTGAATTTGAGAGAAATGTGCAAATACATCATTTCCGTCTTGTCCTGTAATAAATCCAAACCCTTTATCTGCATTAAACCATTTAACTGTACCGTTTTCCATGTGTAAATCCTCCTGTGTGCTTCTTAGGCACTTGATATTGCAATAACAAAAACAAATTTTAAAGATATGATTTACAACTGAATGGAAAAAATATTTTAATGCTTGATTTCTTTACTACTTCTATAGTATAACATGGATTTTCATATAAAGATACAACTATTAATATTTATTTGAAAACTTAAGAAATTACTAAGACGAAAACACCCTCCGAAAGTGTGTGGTAGCACCCTTCTAGCTCCCATTATTTGTGATATGCCAAAATATTCTTACATAAAACATAATGTTTATAAAGAGAATTTCCACGTATTTTTCCCATTTGCATTTAATTAATGTGTTTTTATTAATTGAAATACGATGCTTATGAAGTTTAACACTTTTCAGTTTGGCTATTTCACTCGTTCACTATGAATTTTGCTTTCTAGAGTATCACCCCTTCAAAATGACGAATTCAATTTATTAATCCCCGAAACATCAAAAAAACACCCCAACGATTTTACTCGCTGAGGTGGATAAGTTATCTAATATTAAAGTTTAACGATGTTAGTCGCTTGTAAACCACGTTGACCATTTTCAATGTCATATGACACTTGTTGGCCTTCTTCTAATGATTTGAATCCAGAACCTTGAATTTGAGAGAAATGTGCAAAAACGTCATTTCCGTCTTGTCCTGTAATGAACCCAAAACCTTTATCTGCATTAAACCATTTAACTGTACCATTTTCCATGTGTAAATCCTCCTGTGTGCCTCTTAAGCACTTGATATTGCAATAACAAAAATAAATTTAAAGATATGATTTACAAATGAATGGAAAAAATATAATTAATTAATTTCTTTACTACATACTTAGTTTAACACTTATTTTAAGTCTTGTATATAGTATTTGTAAAATAATTGAAAAAAGAACGGTTTATGTTGAAAGTTTCACTATATTTTCACTCAAAAATCATAATCTTAATGTAAATGCCATAAATAACACTGGGAAAAATTCACAGATTTGAGGTGCACGCATGTTCAACTCCCCTTCTCCACTCCGATATAATGAAAATAAGCTGTGTACAAAAGACCGTAAACACATAACCAACCATCCTTCCCCACTCTCTCAAGCCCTTCTACAAAAAAACGCTCAACGATTTGATGATAGTCGTTAAGCAGCTTTCCATAAAGAAACTGAATTATTTTAATAAAGCATTGTCATAGATGGTATAATCACAACGGTAAATAAATAAGTATTTCCCATCGACGATTAAGCCGGTTGATTTTGGTACATCAGTTTTAAAGTAAGAAACATTATTACCTGAATACACGGCTAATGGAGTCCCATTTTGACTACGGATTAATACCGTCTTTTTCTTACCAAAGAAAGATTGCCCTAATTGGTTTTGCATACGAGAAATAAATGGTAAATTCGAACGCGAATCATATAATTCTACCTTATTAAGAATTTCCATCGTTAAGTCATTTAATCCTGTTTCGGCTGCGATTAAAGACGAGCCAACATGAGTCATCGTATGGCCACCAATTTGAATATTTAAAACATGTGAATCGCTATTGGAATCACCTTCATGATTAGTCGAATCAAATTCTGTTTCGCGTTCAATCGATACAGATTTACCTGTGATTGAATCGATTACTTGCGCTGTATCATCATATGTTTGCACTGTCATTGTTAAACCAATAAAATCTTGTTTAAAACCCGAGATAAATTCACTGATTGCCTGACAGCCTGATAATAATATCACTGAGACTAATAGCACAGTAATTTTGTTAAAATAGGATTTTTTCATGATTCACGCTCCTGATTATTGTTCTTAAATCTATCATACCATGTTTTCAATCAACTACTCTCTGTTAAAATAGAGAGTTTGTCCTAAACATGGTGGTTGTACAAACGATGTCATATCTCCAACCGTTTAAAGACACTAAGGGATGGTTGACTGGCACCCCATCA
>NZ_FUWO01000032.1 GCF_900167405.1 Globicatella sulfidifaciens DSM 15739 | reverse complement strand
AATATTGGCCTGGAACAGGCCTTAGTTAAATAGCTTAGACCGCTGTTTTGCTTTGAAATAAGCGGAACAAGTCATGAGTGTTCCTAGAAACACGCCATTATAATGGCGTTGTAGTTCATAAGAGGTAACCATGAAGAAAATTTTAATCATTAACATAGGGGGAACGATTGCAATGAGCGAAGACCAAACAACCGGTAAAGTATCGCCTACGAGTGAAAATCCCTTAACCAATCAAGGTCAATATTTTAAACAACTGAGCTTATGAAGCGAAAACAGTTATTAAGTTTAATGAGATATCATTCAAAGAGTTTTTTAATTATGGATGACGATGTTTTTTTCTAAATTGTGATGGCGTAATATGATTAATCATTCTAAATGCTTTAGTAAAATGTGATGGTGAATTAAAACCAACTTTAGCTGAAATATCCGCTATTTGCTCGTCAGTATGAATTAAAAGTTTTTCTGCTTCTTCGATACGCACATGAATCAAATAATCAATTGGCGAAAGTCCAGTATTTTGTTTAAAAATACGGATTAAGTAGAATTTATTAATATCTGACACCTCTGCCAATTGTTCTAGCGTCACTTTTTCCGAATAATGATCACGGATATAATTTTGGACTTCTTGTACATCTTTTGATTTTGCTAATTTTCCATTATCCTTAATTGAAATATCCGAATGACGCAACACATAAATCATGATACATTCTACTAGGCGTTTAATAATTTGGTCAGTGCCTCGACTTTTTGATTCATTTTCAAGTAATAATAAATCGAAATAATGACGTAAAGTACGTCCACGGTTATGCACTAAAAAGTGACCATCTACAGAATCAAGATTGACAGAAGAGGTAAAGACAAAACCGGTTAATAAAATTGTGATGATTTCTGAATTTTTATCTACTTCAAACGATATTTTTTGTTGTGGATTTAAAATTAAGATATCATTTTCTTGACAACGATAATCTTTGTCATCAATTCCAAAATGAGTTTGGCCTTTTTTGACATAAATCAACATCAAATTATCTTCTGTCTGTAATACTTTACTATCCTTAGTTTGTAACAAATAATGTTCAATTCGACTGATTTTAATTGAAGAAGAATTTATATTGGAAATATACATATATTCAGCCTCCCATTTTTATTCTTATATTTCTATTATACAAAATAAAATAGAAAAATAAACATAAGTTGACCTATTAATATATAGAAAAATACAAAAATAAAACAGATTTCTTTTTGTATCAAGATGAACTTTGTTATAATAAAAGCATCAAATATAAGGGGTGTCATTATGCAGAATTTCGTCTATGATATACCAACTAAGGTCTATTTTGGAAAAAATCAAATTGAACGTTTACCGGAGTTAATTCATCGTTTTGGCAAGCGTGTGTTATTAACATACGGTGGTGGCAGTATTAAACGCAATGGTCTATATGATCGTGTAAAAGAATTACTAGCCGATTGTGAGATTTATGAATTAGGTGGGATTGATCCCAATCCGCGAATCGAATCAGTGCGTGAAGGGGCAAAATTATGTAAACTGCATCATATTGATGTGATTTTAGCAGTAGGTGGAGGCTCAACGATTGATTGTTCCAAAGTCATAGCTGCTGCCTCAAAATATGATGGCGATGCGTGGGATTTAGTTGCAGATTCAAGTAAAATTAAAGATGCTTTACCTTTAATCGATATTTTGACTTTATCTGCTACTGGAACAGAGATGAATACAGGTGGGGTTATCACCACCTTTGAAACGAAAGAGAAAAAAGGTACAGGCGCTTATGTTTTATATCCATATGCCTCAATCTGTGATCCGACGTATACTTTCACTGTGCCTAAAAATCAGACAGCTGCCGGCACAGCAGATATTATGAGTCATACATTTGAAATTTACTTCAATCGAGAAGAAGGTGTGTTTGTTCAAGATCGCTTAGCTGAAGGGATATTAAAAGCGTGTATCCATTATCTACCTATTGCATTAGAGCAACCGGATAATTATGAAGCGCGTGCTAATTTAATGTGGTCTTCTACGATGGCCCTTAATGGTATTACTTCGATCGGACGACCAGGACCATGGACATGTCATCCGATAGAACATATGTTATCAGCCTATTATGATATCACCCATGCTGTCGGATTAGCCATTTTAACACCACGCTGGATGTCGTATATTTTAAATGAAGAAACAGTAGATCGTTTTGCAATGTATGCTCATAATGTATGGGGAATTCCCTATCAAGCTGATCAGTTTTCGATGGCTAAAGAAGCGATCGAAAAAACATATCAATTTTTTGTCGACGCTGGCCTACCGATGACTTTACCAGAAGTTGAAATCGATGAAGAGTACTTTGAAGAAATGGCCGAACGGGTTGAACCACGTTTAACGAATAGCTATGTCCCATTAACTAAAGATGAGGTCGTAACCATCTTAAAAGATTGTATGACTTCGGGAGTTACCTACCAACATTAAATTAAATGATCAATCGATGATGACAACCTGTCCTGTCGGGGCAGGTTTTTTTCAGTCTTTACAAAAAATAAGCGAAAAGCAGTCTGAAAGGAGCAGAGGTATATTAAGCGGTATCGAAACCTTAATTGTCTAGTCAATCATCTAAATTTACAGTTAATTTTAAGAAGGGGGACTCATTTCGAATAAAGGGTGTCGAAATCAAACTAAAGCCCCATACCGAAGTATGAGGCTTTGAATTATAATAAAGATTAGATGAGTGATGCAGCGTCTTCATCTACGATGACCGTTACATCGGGATGGTTAATTAAAACTGTTGCCGGGCAATCTGTTGTTGCTTCACCGGCCATTAATTGTTTAATGGCATTGGCTTTGTTTTTACCGAAAGCCATTAAGATAATTTTTTTAGATTTCATAATGGAAGCAATTCCCATACTGTAAGCTTGACGAGGAACATCTGCTTCAGATTCAAAATAACGTTTATTTGCTTGGATAGTTGAATCAGTTAAATCAACTAATGCAGTTTTTGCATCAAAGGAAGTACCAGGTTCATTGAAACCAATATGACCATTTTCACCAATACCTAAAATTTGTACATCGATTGGATTTTCATCAATAATTGCTTCATAACGAGCAGCTTCTGCCTCTGCGTCAGTATTTAAACCATCTGGAACATAAGTTTCTTTAAATGGTTTGTGATCGAATAAGTGTTGTTGCATAAAATAACGATAGCTTTGAGGATGATCGCCGCTTAAACCGTAATATTCATCTAAATTAATAGAAATTGAATCGGTGAAATCTAAATCTGATGCTACAATTAATTCATACAACTTTTCAGGTGTACTGCCTGTTGCTAAACCGAAAGTGTTAGCACCATTTTCCTTAGCTTCTTTGATAATTTCAAAAGCTTTTTGTGAACCTTCTGCCATTGTCTTAAAAGTTAAAAATTCCATAATTCTCCTCCTTGTGAAATGCTTTTCATCAATATTATTATAGCATTGTCACTATAGGTATTCAAACATAAAAAAGACTTTTTAAGCCATAACAAGCAATAGGAGATACTTAGGGAACTGAATTTAAGAATGGGGTTTATAACAATACGATTCCAAAACGAAAATTTGATTAATGTTTTACTACAAAATGGTAACAATTAGATTTTTCAATTTATATTATGATAATATAATTATGAAGAGGATTAACTGATGAAGGGTGGCGACAATATTGTTTAAGACTAAGCAACATTACATGAGGACAACTTTTTCGATAGGATTAATAACATTATTTGCAAGCGTTCATTTAACTTCAAATACAATGGTCGCTGCACAAGAGAACAGTTACTCTACTAATCAAAATACTCAAAGTTATACGGAAACGATTATCGTAGAAACAACAACGACTAAAGTTTATGAGGAAATTATTGAAGAGAGTGGTGAAGTGACCCCAGGGGCACCAGGTTCATTTGATGATGACACAACAACTCCTGAAACAACAGAGCCATTAGAGACCGAACCACCAACTGAAACCACGGTATATTCAGTCGAAGTAACAGATAGTACTGATCAATCACCGGCACCGGAGTCATCTACTACGACGAGTGTTAATCAAGGAACTGCGCCAGGTCAAACTGAGACGACTTCTTTTATTACGCGTATTATCACAGGGAATAAAACAACCGCCAATAATGCTCGTAATCAAGGAAAACTATCAAAGAGTGATCGACCACTATTCAAAGAAAGTCAAGCGCATTCGCTTACTAAATTATTCTTAAAAAAATATCTTCAAACAAATATTGAAACATATTCCGATGTTAAAGTTTGGAGCTATGCTTTGTTAACCGTAACAACAGGTAAAACAGAATGGTTAAATCCAGATGTGGTGATGCCTTTAGTTGTCACGATTGCTGAAATATTGACTAATTATTAAGGAGCAACAATGTATTATTTAATAGGACTTAAAACGTGCAGTACTTGCCGTCAAATCGAAAAATTATTAAGACAAGCGGATATTACGTATCAATATCAAGATGTCAGAACGGATCGACCAACTGCGGATCAAATTCGTGGTTGGTTGTCTTCTATTAATGAGGAAAATATCGATAAATTAGTCAATACCCACGGGCAAGTTTATCGAGAACGCCAATTAAAGAATGATTGGAAAAATTTTACAGTCGAAGAAAAAATCCAAACACTAGCATCTGATGGAATGTTAATTAAACGCCCGATTTTAATTACCGATAACAATCGTCTGTTTGTGGGAAATGAAGTCAAAAAATATTTGGAGAAAGGGGCAAATCATGCATAAAAAATTAACAAAACTTAGTTTGCTTTTATTGTTGACAAATTTTTCTTTGCCAATAATGCATGCAGAAGAAAGTAGCCAAACAGAAATAACACTCCAAACAGAAACAACCGTAACACCTGCTGAAACATCTACTACACCAGCAGCTGATGAGTCAGATACTACCAGAAATATTACTTCTATTGTGGAAAAAAATGGTGAGAGTCAATATGACTTTAAAGATCCACAAGCGCTACTTGAGGCACTTAAAAATTCTCCTGAGAATAAGTCCACAATGTTTAATTTAATGGAAAGTGAAAACGGTGTGGATTTTATGCTTGATAGTTTATCGGGTTTAAAGGATAATCATCTTTACTATATTTTAAACCAAAAAGGTAATGATGGCGGCACTAATGTTCTGATTCAAACTGACGAACAAAATAATGTTAAAACTTCGTTTTATTTAGCAGAAGATTTAGCAAAATTAGCTGCGGAACGCTTAAATAATGACTATGAACAATATAAAGATAGTTCAGTCGAAGCTTATTATGTCTACGCACAAGAACATATCGATGATATTTTAGGCACTTATATTGAGCATCCAGAGGTTAATGGAAGTAATCATACACTTTTACAACGATTGAATTCAGTTGATCATTGGATGTTAGAATTAATTACTCAATATGTTGAAAAGAACACGAACCGTGCTGAGGTTCATGAAACAGAACAAGAAGGAACAGTTTATG
This sequence comes from Globicatella sulfidifaciens DSM 15739, assembly GCF_900167405.1. Lineage (GTDB taxonomy): Bacteria > Bacillota > Bacilli > Lactobacillales > Aerococcaceae > Globicatella > Globicatella sulfidifaciens. The sequence goes on along the minus strand of NZ_FUWO01000032.1, from coordinate 1,900 downwards.
TCTTTAATATTGATCAAAAAGAGTCACAACAACTAGTCGAATTGGCTCAATCATTAGAGGAAGCTACTGATGAAACGAAGCGTTTAACAGAAGAATTACAAAAAGGGTATCTTGGCACAATCAGTTTCTCAATGAAATTAGGGGAAATAGCCATGAGTCTTTCAACCGATGATGCGCATCATGTTATTGAATATCGTATAGGTTTAGAAAAAGCAACGATTAAACAACCAGATGCTAAAAAGATCATCTCAAGCCAGGAATTTATTAAGAAAACAGGTATTGATATCTTTGCTGATGGGTTAGTTTCAGTGGTAACCGCGGAAACAACAAGTTCCAACGATGAAGAAAATACGCAATCTGAGGCAACCGCAGAAACAGACTCTGCTGAAGAAACCACAACATTAGCAGAAACCACCATCGGTGAGGAATAGTAAAAACGATTAAAATAAAGAGGAATTGATAACTCTATTAAAGCATTTATAATGTATCAAATAGCAATTTCATCTATTTGATGATATAATTTTGGAAAAGAGGAGGCATAATATGAAAGAGTACATCTGTATGGCTGATGTAGAAATTGAACGTGAGAAAAAGAAATTATCGAACTTTGTTGACGAAGCAACCCTAGAACATAAAGCAACTATTTTTAAAATATTAGGGGATTTAAACCGAGTTAAGATTGTCGAAATTTTATCTCACTATCCTCAATTATGTGTAAATGAAATAGCTCAATTTATTGATGCTTCTGTAGCGACCACATCACATCATTTAATTACCTTAAAAAATAACGGCATTATTAAATCTGTAAAAGAAGGGAAACATGTTATCTATATGTTAGATACTGATTATGTAACCAGTCTATTTGAAACAGTGGATTTATTACGTGTCCAATGTCCTAAAATGAAAGCAGCTAAATAATTTATATTTAATTGTAGGCGGTTTTACGGTATAATATAATCATAAATAATATTTATGATGGAGGGTGTAAAATGAAAGATGCAGACAAAGAAAAAGTAGTAAATTGGGACAATCTATCTGAAAACTTAGATGAATTAAATATCGATGGCGTTTTAGATGGTGAAGATAGTAATCAACATATTGTAGCGACAGAAGAAGAATTTCAAGAGCTTTTAAAAGGATTATTTGAATAATATTTTTACCGAAGCAGAGTAGCGGAGCTTAATGAGAATACTTTTTGCTTCGGTTTTTTTGTTAATCGTCAAGAGGACAGTTTAAGAACTAAATAATTATTTTATTTGATTACCGTGCTATTTAGCTGAAAAAATGGATTGTAAAAGATATATATAGAACAAGTAAATTGATTGAATCATGAATTAAGAGCAGTATAATGAATGTAAAGATGACAATTGAAATAACTAAAAATGAACGACTGAGCAGATTTATGGATGAGAGTTGCAGTAAGTATTCACATTAACAATAAAACTTGTTTAGGCTTTATAGAATGCGAAAAATGCCCTTTAAATGAATAGTAATTATAGTTGTTTTTTTAATGAGTCATTTTGATTAATAAAGGATTTAGTAAAGCTTGGCAAATCATTCATTTACAAGCTGTCAGCTAAGGAAACCTCGGTATTAATACCTAGGAGGAATTAGCGAAATAGACAGCTCTTTTTGTTGATTTTACTAGGTTATCGTTAATGTTTTCACTAAATAGATGGTATAATGTATTTAAGAGGAAAGAGGTGACAAGATGCAGTTAACGAAAACGATTAAAGTGCAATTATACCCAAGTACTAGTGATATTGAAAAATTCGAAGAAACCCAACAACAGTTTTTAAACGCTTGTAATTTTGTTTCGACATATATCTTTGACCATAACTTTGAATTAGGTCAAACGACTTTGCACAACGCCTTGTATCATCAGATACGTCAGGATTTT
>NZ_FUWO01000033.1 GCF_900167405.1 Globicatella sulfidifaciens DSM 15739 | reverse complement strand
CCAATCAGTGTGGAGATTGTTTTTTCATCATTGCTACGATGAACGCTATATCTTGCTTTTCTTCCAGGACTTTCAAAGAGTGATTCCTCAATTGTTGTACAGAGATCTTCTCCTAAATCGACTGAGAGTTGACGCATCGTATCGCTAATGGTTTGGATGCATGTTGAAAAGTCTACTCCACCTTGAATCGCTTGATTATATAAATCTGCCATCATTTCATTAATTTCTTGCATAATTTGTGTTATAATACTCATGGATAATCCTCTACCTTTCTGTGTGTTTTTACCTACTTACAGTATAGCAGAGGATTATCTTTTTTGCTTTTAGCTGACCAACAATTATTTTACACTAAGAGAAAAATACTAATTTTCTGATGCCTTTGCTAGATTGTTCATATTTTCTTCTAAATTATCTTTCAATGTCTCGATTCTTCTTTGAATGCGATTAATACGTGGTTGATTATTTTCCATAAAATGTTTAATATCACCTTGTAATTCTTCAACCAATGCCTGAGTCTTTTGGACACCATCATTTTTTACTTGATCGACAACAGTATTCAAATGATCTACTTTAAATTTCAAGTCGGTCACATCGCTTTGAGTTTGCTCTTTAAATTCCTTCAATTGCGTACGTGTTTCGGAACCTTTTCGTGGTGCATTGAGTAGACCAATGGCTGCTCCTATCACAGCACCCCAAAATAAGCCGGACCTAAAAGTTTGTTTCATTATTCAGTCACCTCACTAATCCCTTGCGTAATTTGGTCAGCTAAAGATGCTAGCTGTTCTTTCGATACATCATCCATATGATTAGTAAATGTCAAACCAAAGCCATCTTTTTCACCATAACGTGGAATGAGATGCCAATGTGAATGAAACACCGTTTGGTAAGCTGCCTCGCGATTGTTATTTAAAATATTTAAACCTAACATATCTGGAAATGCTTTATCTAATCCTTTCGCAATTTTTGGTAAACGTGACAACACATCCCCCGCTAATGTTGGTGAATAATCAAAAATATCTTGCACATGTTCTTTCGGAACTAATAATGTATGACCAGGAGTTGTTTGAGAAATATCTAAAAAGGCATACACCAAATCATCTTCATAGACCTTTGCAGAAGGAATTTCTCCATTTATTATTTTACAAAAAATACAATCAGTCATTTATAAAACCTCCATTCTAATTGAAATAAGTATAACAAATTTAAAATAGTGAAGCAAAAAATTGATAATATACCAACACTACTAAAAAGATACCCGCTAGATAAACAATCGTAAAATAAGGTTTACGAATTTTATGCCGAAAAAGAAACATTCCCACTAATCCTCCAAGTCCACCGCCAAAGAACCCCATGGCTAATAAGGTCTGCTCTGAAATCCTTTGCGCCTTTTTAATAGCCATCCATTTATCCCAAAGCATCGCGAACAGCGAACTGACATTTAGAATAATTAAATATACAATAAAAAAAGTTTGAGCATTTAAATGATTAATAAAGTAGTCGAACAAGTTATTTGTTAGTAAAATGATGTTTTCCAATTGATTTCCTCTCTTTACTAATGAAATTAATCTATTATGCCAGAATCTTTTTGGGCTTAAAAGTCCACATGGACAATCAGCATCATCGAGTATGGTAATTTATTTGCAACAAATTTTCTATTAGTAACCCGTTATTAAAATTACTTTTTAATAAAAGCTCTATACTATTCAGTGCGAATAAACTGAGTAATATTGCTCACCTAAACTATTTGATCAAAACTCCTAATAACAAAAAAACTCGACTATTAGTCTAATAACTAATTAATCGAGTAAATCTGAATCATATTGATTTATACCGCTAATTTTGCTAAGCGATCAGGTCTAAAACCAAAGAATGGTTCTTCGCCTTCAATTTCTACTACTGGTAAAGATTGGAAGCCCATTTCCTTAATTTTATTTAATGCTTCTTCATTTTCATAAACATCAATCATTGTATATTCTACAGAATTATCTTCTAAGAATTTTTTGGTAAAATTACATTGCATACAATTTGGTTTTGAATAAACAGTTACATTTTTCATAATCCACTCTCTTTCCGTCGATTTGATTATCGACTGATTGTCAATGACTATATACTACCCTATCTTTACTGCTATTGCAACTATATATTGTGTTTAATTTTTACTCGAACACTAAATATAGTGTTTTCAGTGAGGTTAGGGTGCTTATCAAAATTAACAATACTAAATTTCATACATTTTAAATTTTCCAAAAGCGATTAGAACAGGCTCAAAAATCAAACTAAATGTAATTCTAATAATTCTATTTTGTAAGGTGTTAACTTGTCTTAACTAAGTTATTTATTGATTAAAAAATAGGGAGTGAATCAGAAGTAGAAAATCGAATGATTTTCGCTTCGTTTATTCACCGCACTTAACCAATGCGCTATAAACTAACAAGCACTAAGTTGACTAAATTAATCAAGTTTAAGCCAGTCTCTCAAAGATGAATTGTTAAATGATTAATTACATATCCTTAATATTTTTAATCACATAAAAAACATATTTTATTAAATAAACCATTCTGGTGGAACACTATTATCAGGTATATCTTTTGTTTGATAATATTTTGCCGGTATTCCAACAGCAGTCACATTTTGAGGTACTGACTTTAACACCACAGCACCAGCACCTACTTTAGCACCTTGTCCAATAGTAATATTTCCTAAAACCGTTGCGCCTGCCCCTAAGATCACATCTGATTCAACAGTTGGGTGACGTTTAATCCCTTTCTCCTTACCGGTTCCGCCTAAAGTTACACCATGGAAAATCGTTACACGATTGCCAATGATGACCGTTTCACCTATTACGACTCCGGTACCATGGTCAATAAATAGATGATGCCCAATTTGAGCACCTGGATGAATATCGATACCAGTCTTAGTTTTGGCTCTTTCGGAGACCCAACGAGCTAAAAATAAATGCTGACGTCGATATAACCAATGACTCAAGGTATGATATCGTCTAGCTTTTATGCCTGGAAATAATAGAAAAGCTTGTACCACACTAGTACAAGAAGGATCTTGTTGATAAGCCCATTTGGCTTCCTCCCACCAAAACTTAAATAATTTAAGCATTAAACAACCCTGCAGATAAGTAACGTTCACCTGTATCTGGTAAAACGGTCACCACTGTTTTTCCATATCCTAATTCTTTTGCTAATTCTGTAGCCGCAAAGACATTAGCACCTGATGAGATACCCACTAACAATCCTGCTGTTTTAGCCAATGATTTTGTTGATTCGATCGCATCTTCATTAGAAACTGTATAAACACGATCTACAACTTCAGCTTTATAATTATCAGGTACAAAATTTGCCCCAATTCCTTGAATTTTATGGGGGCCTGCATGCCCTTCGCTTAACATTGGTGAAGCAATCGGTTCAACCGCCCAAACAATCGTCTCAGCATTTGCTTCCTTTAAAGTGAATCCTGTACCCGAAACAGTACCACCGGTCCCCACACCAGCCACAAAACCGTCCACTTGTTCTAAGTCTTCTAAGATTTCTTTACCGGTTGTTTCTCGATGTGCTTTAATATTCGCTTCATTAGTGAATTGTCCAAAAATAGGTGCCGATAATTCCTCAGCTAAAGCTTCTGCTTTGGCAGTAGCACCCTTCATTCCTTCTGAACCAGGAGTTAATACTAGATCCGCCCCATAAGCCGCCATTAAGTTTCGACGTTCAATCGTCATAGTTTCTGGCATTACTAAAATAACTTTGATTCCTAATGCAGCCCCCATCATAGCTAAAGCGACTCCAGTATTTCCACTAGTTGCCTCAATAATAGTGCCACCCGCTTTTAAGACTCCTTTATCTAATAAATCTTGTAAAATAAATTTTGCAGCACGATCTTTAATACTTGCACTTGGGTTGAAACTTTCTACTTTAACATAAATATCAGCACGATCCTGATTTGGATTAGGTAACTTTACTAAAGGTGTATTTCCTACTGTTTCGATAATGTTCTCAAATAACATATAAAATTTCCTCCTAATAGAACCCAATACTTTTCGAATATTATCTAAGTAATAATTGGATTTTCAATAATTCATAAGAAGTATTATGCCATATCTCTTTATGATTATAAAGTAAAATGCTTGTTAGAATGTCTTGTTTTTATAACCGATAAGATAATCGCTATACCTGCTAATACTGCTCCAATCAATAAGAGCATAAGATTCGATCATATATAAGAAGTATTTAATATTTCCAAATTACAAAAAAATATTGTTACGAAGTTACATAAGTGACATCCTCCATCAAACTAAAGCATAAGGATAACTTTTAGTAAATTTTTTACGTATGCTTAAGCACATAAAAACAATCACTAGCATCCGCAAGAAATAGTAAATTGAATAATTTTCACTTAGCCCGCTGTACAATCAAGTCAGTTTCAAAAAAATTTTTAAAACGCTGTTTAATGCCAATCAACAATAGCGATGATAATTAACGACCCATAACATGACTACATTATTCAAGTTTATATCAATCATCATTAAAAATGATTGATTAAAATACCCATTTTGTGCCTATTCAACGAAGAATATAAAAAAGACTGATGACAAAGTTTATTTTAACTCGTCAAACAGTCTATAAAGTCTATAAAGTCTATTGTTGTTGCATTTTCATACTATTTAGAATTTGTTGAACTTTTTTCTTAGATGGTTTTTGACCCATTTGCGCCATCATTTGTGTAATCATACGCTCATCAATTGGTGGGTTTTCTTTAAAGTAATTCATCATATAACGACGAGCAGCAAAAAAGCCTCCTACGAAACCAGCGATAATACCAATTACAACGATAATTAACCATGCCCATGTTGGTAACATACTATTCCCTCACTTTCCTAACTAAATACATTATATATAATACTAAAGAATGATTAAAAATAAAAGTATTAATCTAATTAATCCTCATTATGACGATTATGGATACGTTTTTCTTTTTGAATCGCCTTCAATTTATCAGGAGTGACATCATTTCCTTCTTCATCAACTATTTTTAATCCTTCAATATGGTTTCGAAAACCTTTACGTAAGTTTTGTAAATACTCTTCCCTTAGTACAGATTGTTCTTTTAATTCAGCATCAGTCAAACCATGCTCTTTCTTCTTTTTCGATAGTTCATTAATTCGACGTAATTTATCTTCGCTTAACAAAAATGTTTCCTCCTAACTATAAAAAAAGACTCACCGAAGTGAGTCGTGAAGCGGGTGACGAGAATCGAACTCGCGACAACAGCTTGGAAGGCTGTAGTTTTACCACTAAACTACACCCGCATCGACGGTCCCGACGGGATTTGAACCCGCGATCTCCTGCGTGACAGGCAGGCATGTTAACCCCTACACCACGGAACCAATTGCGGGGGTAGGATTCGAACCTACGACCTTCGGGTTATGAGCCCGACGAGATGCCAGCTTCTCCACCCCGCGATAATATTATATATAAGGAGGATGTGGGATTCGAACCCACGCACGCTCTTACACGCCTGACGGTTTTCAAGACCGTTCCCTTCAGCCGGACTTGGGTAATC
>NZ_FUWO01000039.1 GCF_900167405.1 Globicatella sulfidifaciens DSM 15739 | reverse complement strand
GAGTGTTGGATATCATGATACTATAAGGGAGTTCCAAGCGAACAAGACGAAAGATTGAAAAAGAAGTAAAAAAAGTTGAAAAAACTTGTTGACAGTTTCAATCAAACGTGATATTATATAGAAGTTGCTTAAGCAAGCAACAACGAAGCTCATTGAAAACTGAACAAAGACAAACACCAAAAATGTGTAGGGGATAATTCATTTGAATTATCACAACATACCCGAATATAAATTCGAGACAGAGTGGTAACTCTATAAATATACAAGCTAGTAAATAGTAAGAGTCTGAAACGACTCATGAAACTTTCATGAGAGTTTGATCCTGGCTCAGGACGAACGCTGGCGGCGTGCCTAATACATGCAAGTCGAACGAACCGCGACGAGAACTTGTTCTGGTCAAGGTTAGTGGCGCACGGGTGAGTAACACGTGGGGAACCTGCCCTTTAGTGGGGGATAACAGTCGGAAACGACTGCTAATACCGCATAGACAATTTAACCGCCTGGTTAAGTTGGGAAAGGTGCTACGGCATCATTAAAGGATGGCCCCGCGGTGCATTAGCTAGTTGGTAAGGTAACGGCTTACCAAGGCGATGATGCATAGCCGACCTGAGAGGGTGATCGGCCACATTGGGACTGAGACACGGCCCAAACTCCTACGGGAGGCAGCAGTAGGGAATCTTCCGCAATGGACGCAAGTCTGACGGAGCAACGCCGCGTGTGTGAAGAAGGTTTTCGGATCGTAAAGCACTGTTGTTAGAGAAGAACGGCTACTAGAGGAAATGCTAGTAGATTGACGGTATCTAACCAGAAAGCCACGGCTAACTACGTGCCAGCAGCCGCGGTAATACGTAGGTGGCAAGCGTTGTCCGGATTTATTGGGCGTAAAGGGAGCGCAGGTGGTTTCTTAAGTCTGATGTGAAAGCCCACGGCTTAACCGTGGAGGGTCATTGGAAACTGGGGAACTTGAGTGCAGAAGAGGAAAGCGGAATTCCATGTGTAGCGGTGAAATGCGTAGATATATGGAGGAACACCAGTGGCGAAAGCGGCTTTCTGGTCTGTAACTGACACTGAGGCTCGAAAGCGTGGGGAGCAAACAGGATTAGATACCCTGGTAGTCCACGCCGTAAACGATGAGTGCTAAGTGTTGGAGGGTTTCCACCCTTCAGTGCTGGCGTTAACGCAATAAGCACTCCGCCTGGGGAGTACGACCGCAAGGTTGAAACTCAAAGGAATTGACGGGGACCCGCACAAGCGGTGGAGCATGTGGTTTAATTCGAAGCAACGCGAAGAACCTTACCAGGTCTTGACATCTCTTGCATATCTTAGAGATAAGAGAAACCCTTCGGGGCAAGAAGACAGGTGGTGCATGGTTGTCGTCAGCTCGTGTCGTGAGATGTTGGGTTAAGTCCCGCAACGAGCGCAACCCTTATAACTAGTTGCCAGCATTCAGATGGGGACTCTAGTTAGACTGCCGGTGACAAACCGGAGGAAGGTGGGGATGACGTCAAATCATCATGCCCCTTATGACCTGGGCTACACACGTGCTACAATGGATGGTACAACGAGTCGCTAACTCGCAAGAGCATGCCAATCTCTAAAAGCCATTCTCAGTTCGGATTGTAGTCTGCAACTCGACTACATGAAGCCGGAATCGCTAGTAATCGCGGATCAGCACGCCGCGGTGAATACGTTCCCGGGTCTTGTACACACCGCCCGTCACACCACGAGAGTTTGTAACACCCGAAGCCGGTGGCCTAACCAATAGGAGGGAGCCGTCGAAGGTGGGATGGATGATTGGGGTGAAGTCGTAACAAGGTAGCCGTATCGGAAGGTGCGGCTGGATCACCTCCTTTCTAAGGAGTACTGGAACTACACAGAGTTAGGATTTGTCATTGTTCAGTTTTGAGTGAGGTTCACTAAACGGGCCTATAGCTCAGTTGGTTAGAGCGCACCCCTGATAAGGGTGAGGTCGATGGTTCGAATCCATTTAGGCCCATTGCTCAACAAGCAACAATATGGTATAATAAAATACCAGCACGGGGGATTAGCTCA
>NZ_FUWO01000036.1 GCF_900167405.1 Globicatella sulfidifaciens DSM 15739 | reverse complement strand
TAGTAAAAACATAAACGATAACCTAGTAAAATCAATAAAAATAGCTGTCTATTTCGCTAATTCCTCCTAGGTATTAATACCGAGGTTTCCTTAGCAGACAGCTTGTAAATGAAATCGAGATAACTTGTTGATTTCGTATAGTAAAGTGCTGAGGTATTTTGTATAATGGAAAGGCAAGCATCAATAGGGGGTTATCAAATGATTAGAATGTTTATTAGTGATTTAGATGGGACTTTATTAAATAAATATCATATTGCTGATAAAACCATTAATCAAGCGATTGAAGAATCGGATCGACGTGGCTATCGCTTTGCGGTTGCGACTGGTCGTCATATGCGTAACCACCAACGTTTTGGCTTAGGATTTTTAAAGCATACGCAGTATATTATTGCTATGAATGGAGCACTAGTAATCGATAATAAAGGTAAAATAATTGATACTAGCGCTATCGAACCAAATAAAGTAATTGAAATTCAAGATATGTTTCCTGAAATTAGTTTTGAATTTTTAACAGCGCAACATGCTTATGTAAAGCATAATCGTTTTAAGCATTTTTTTAAGGGGTTTAAAAATACCCCAACCTTTAAAAATTTTGGACGTGCTTTATTAAATCTTTTAGTAGGACAGTTCCACTATGGTGTGGATGATGAATTCTTAAAAACAAAAAGTATTTTAAAATTAGAATGTATTACGAATTTAGCTGAGGAACATGAACGATTGGTAGAATATTTAGAAGCCAATCAAAATTATTTTAGTTTTGCCTATAATGATGAAGTCCACTTTGAGATAACGGCTCAAAATGTGAATAAACGTCAAGGTATTTTAGCCTTATTGAAAAAAATTAATGTGCATCCTGATCGAGTAGCAGTTTATGGTAATGATTCTAATGACGTGGAGATGCTGGAATATTTTATTCATTCTTATGCACCGTCTTCAGCGAAGGAAATAGCAAAAAAAGTAGCTAAAAATCAAATAGGAGATGCTAATGATCATGCGGTGGTCAAGCATATGTTAGCAACGATGAAAAAGCAAGATTTATATAAAAAATAGTGCTTTTTAATAAGTCTTTATGTTATACTATTAGTAATAATTTAAGGAGTTGATCGACACAATGATGATTCAATAGTAACTAAGTAAGCTAATAGACTGTGATTGTAATAATGACAGGGGTTAGTATGCACTTAGGCACTATTGGATGGATCATTGTGTCTTTTTGCGTACAAATTTTTCTTACTTAGTCTTTCAGTTGGTAATTGACAGTTAATTGAGAGGAGAATTTGTATGTTACAACTAAATAAATTTACCATTACGCATCGCTATGATTTTAGAGTATTAATTGATAATTTAACGGTGACAATCAATCCGGGAGATAAGTTGGCATTGATTGGTGAAGAAGGCAATGGCAAGTCAACATTGTTAAAGGCTATTTACGATATGAGACTGATTGAAGATTATGCAGAAGTGACAGGTCAGTTGATAAATAAAACCATTTTAATGGGCTATTTACCACAAACAATGCCTGAATCTTTAAATGATGTCAGTATTAATAATTATTTGTTTGATATGAGTACCTTAGAGCAAATTGATTTTAATTTACTTTATCAATATGCTTCTCAATTAGGTTTAGATAGCGATCGCTTTGGATCTCATCAGTTGTTAGGTAGTTTATCCGGTGGAGAAAAAATAAAACTGCAATTAATTAAAATTTTAGCACGTGATCCACAACTTATTTTGCTCGATGAACCGTCTAATGATTTGGATTTTGAAACGCTTGAATGGTTGACCTATTTTATCAAAAATACAGAAAAAACAATTATTTTCATTTCACATGATGAAACTTTATTAACACAAACCGCTAATCGCTTGATATTATTTGAGACGCAACATCATAAGAAAGTGACTAAAACGACTTTGGTTAATCTTGATTATGATACCTTTATTCAAAATAGAGAAAGACAATTTGATAAAGATTTGCAAATCGCTACTAAGCAACGAGAAGAGCATAAGAAGCAAATGCAACGACAACATCAAATTCATCAAGCGGTGGAGCATCAAGTTCGCAATACCCATGATGCAACAGCAGGTAGGTTGATTGCTAAAAAGATGAAAAATGTTTTAGCCACACAAGAACGATTACACAAGTCGACCGAATTATTTAAAGAAATACCTGTAAAAGAAGAAGCTATTCTAGTTAAACTCCGTTGCCATCAACCGTTAACAGCTTCGAAAATAGTCCTTAATTATCAGGATCAATCCTTTAGTAATCAACAGTGTAACATTTCGCAATTAGGATTAGTGATTCAAGGACAAGATAAAATTGGTATTATCGGTGCCAATGGCATTGGGAAAACAACTTTGTTGAAAAAAATCTATCAAGATTTAATAAAGCGAACCGATTTAAGAGTCGGTTATATGCCACAAGATTATAGTCAAGTATTACCTTATGATAAGACGCCGATTGAATTTTTAAAACGTAGTGACGAGAAAGATGAAATCACTTTAGTGACCACATTTTTAGGTAGTATTCGGTTTACTTATGATGAAATGCATCATACGATTGGTGAATTATCAGGTGGTCAAAAAGCTAAGTTATTATTATTGAAGATGGATTTGGATCAAGTGAATGTATTGATTGTGGATGAGCCGACGCGTAATTTTTCACCTTTGTCACAAAGAGAGGTTCGGCAAATCTTTCAGAATTTTGAAGGGTGTTTGATTGTTGTGTCGCATGATCGTCTTTTCAATCAAGAGGTATGTCATCAACATTATCGTTTAACTCACAATGCACTAGAACGATTATCTAATCAAAAGCAATAATCAATTTATTACTTCCAATAACTAAAGTGTAAAATTAACGAAAATATTACAAGTGGGTAAAAAAGCTTTATAGATAGGGGTCAGAATGCTATAATAAAATAAATAGACAAAATAGGAGGCGCATAAAGATGACTCATAATGCAAATGATCATCATAGCTATTTATCAAGAACACATAGTGATGATGCGCGTAAGACCGTTGAACGAATTTTAGCAGAATTAAAAGAAAAAAATGTTCGGATTACAGAGCCTCGACGCGCGATATTAACTTATATGGTTGAAAGTCATTCTCATCCAACAGTAGAAGAGATTTATGATGATTTATTACCGAACTATCCAGGCATGTCTTTAGCTACGGTGTATAATAATTTAAGTACCTTAGTTGAGCATGGCTATGTTAAAGAAATGAAATTTGCTGGAATTACTAGCCGTTATGATTTTATAGGCAATCAACATTTTCATATCATTTGTGAAAAGTGTGGTCGTGTGGAAGATTTTCCATACCGCGATTTAACACCATTTATCGGTGATGCCGAAAAAGCAACAGGCTATCAAGTAAGTAGTGTCAGTATGGAAATGTTTGGCATTTGTCCGGAATGTCAAAATGAAAGAGATTAAAGGATAAAGAGGATGGGCATAAACTTAATAAATTTAGTTAAGATTATTGTTTGTTAATTAATAGCGCAGTGGTTGAGTGGTCTCAATCTGCGTCTTAATGAGGTTAAA
>NZ_FUWO01000038.1 GCF_900167405.1 Globicatella sulfidifaciens DSM 15739 | reverse complement strand
TTCTTTTTCAATCTTTCGTCTTGTTCGCTTGGAACTCCCTTATAGTATCATGATATCCAACACTCGTCAACACCTTTTTTACTTTAATTTTACATTTTTTACAACAATATATCCACTCGATGATTTTAGGTGATCGAGTGGATATTAATCTATCTATTTTGTTGGATTTTAGTTTTGTTGAATTGTTTCATCAACTTCTAAAGTAATGGTTAATTTTTGAGTTTCTCCTTGACGAATAATGGTTAATTCAACTTGGTCGCCTGCTTGATGTTTGTAAAGTTCTTTTCTTAAGTCCATCATGCCATTAATTGCTACACCATCAAATTCTGTAATGACATCGTATTTTTCCATACCTGCTTTATCTGCGGCTGTACCTGAAACGACTTCCGATACTACGACACCATCCTCAGCATCTTCGGCTAAACCGAGCACTTCAACTTTTGATCTTGCTGATAATTGACTAACAGGAATTAAATAGCTTACACCTAAAACTGGTCTTGTTACTTTACCGTTTTCTTCTAATTGTGAAATGATATTTTGCACATCATTACTTGGGATAGCAAAGCCCATCCCTTCGATTTCAGTTGAGCTTAACTTACTTGAATTAATACCAATTAATTCTCCGTTCTTATTGATAAGCGCACCACCTGAGTTCCCTGGGTTAATCGCTGCATCCGTTTGAATTAAGTTCATTTCCCAATCATCTTCGCCGTCATCATTCATATCAAATGGTACGACACGATCGGTTCCAGATACGATACCTTGAGTTACTGAACTTGAGAACTCACTTCCTAAAGGAGATCCAATCGCAATCGCTAAACTTCCTACTTTTAATTGATCTGAATCAGCAAAAGTAATGGCTGTCTTTAATTTCTCTGAAGAAACTTTTAGGACTGCTAAATCTGTAAACACATCTGTTCCGACTAATTCTGCATCGACTGTGTCCCCTTCAGCAGTGATGATTTGTAATTTATCCGCCCCATCAACAACGTGATTGTTGGTTACAATACAAGCTGTATCTCCTTCAATTTTATATACAACCCCACTACCCGTTCCGTATAATTCTAAAGATTGTTCTGGATCTTGTAAATCGACAGTTCCTTGACTATTAGAACTGTAGCCATATCCAAATCCATAATTACCAATTTGATTCATATGTTGAGATTGTAAATTATTAACTGATACTACCGCATCACCTGTTTTTTCTACAGCACTCATAATCGCTGATTCGAAGTCCGTTAATGTTTGACTATTAGTGTCACTTTCTTGTGAATATGCTTTCATCTTTTCAGATGGTTGAAATATTCCATTAAACGCAAGTAAAAACACCATTCCAATGATGATGGCACTGCCTAAAATACCGCCAAAGACACCTTTCCAAAATGGATTATCTTTTTTATTTGAATTCATCGGGATTATGTTTTGTGAATCATCATTTGTCTTTTTGTTGTCCATAGTAATTCTCCTTTACTAATCTTGATTATGTATTTAATATATCACTGATTTATGAATAATCATTGAACATTCTTCTATAAAATATTTACCAATTATTTATTTTTTATGTTCAGAGGTTGGGCAAAATTTAAAAATTCCGTTTAGTTTTAACTGTTTATTTTATAGCGCAGCGATTGCGCAAGTCTCAAACTACGACTTAATGAAACTGGCATAAACTTGAGAAATTCAGTCAAATGATTACTCGCTAGTTAAAAGTGCAGTGGTTGAGTGGTCTCAACCAACGTCTTAAAGACTTGTTTGAGACCTACTCCACTATCCAGGGGTAGGCAAACGAAGCGAAAATTATTCAAGTTTCTACTTCTGGCCAACTCCTAACTGTGCGGGGTGAACAGACGAAGTGAAAACCAATCGCCTTTCTACTTCACTCCCACGGTCATTATATTAGTTAATTACACTTTTTCATTTACAAGCTGTCAGCTAAGGAAACCTCGGTATT